>CAWEAL010000005.1:0-41846 GCA_963807035.1 uncultured Chloroflexia bacterium
GGCCGCCGCCACTTCCGTCACTGACCAGGGGCCGAATCGACCGGAGGACCGCCATGGAGCCGCTTTTCGCTCTCGAGATGGTCAGGGTCACCGAAGCCGCTGCGATCGCCGCCGCCCGGTTCATGGGTCGGGGCGAGAAGGACGGCGCCGATCGGGCCGCGACCGAGGCGATGCGCCGGACGATGGACGAGATCGACATGGCCGGCACGATCGTGATCGGCGAGGGCGAGCGCGACCAGGCCCCGATGCTGTACATCGGCGAGGAGGTCGGCCGCAAGGGGGCCGCCGCCCGCGAGGCCGCGACCGCGATCGACATCGCCGTCGACCCCCTCGAGGGCACGAACCTGGTCGCCCACGGCCAGGCCAACGCGATCACCGTGCTCGCCGCCGCGGAACGGGGCGGCCTGCTCCATGCCCCGGACACCTACCTCGAGAAGCTGTGCGTCGGGCCGGTGGTCGCCGGCAAGGTCGACATCCGCAAGAGCCCGACCGAGAACTGCCACCTGATCGCCGAGGCGCTCGGCCGGAAGGTCGCCGACATCACGATCGTCATCCTCGAACGCGAGCGCCATGCCGACCTGATCGCCGAGGTCCGGGCCGCCGGGGCCAGGATCAAGCTGATCTCGGACGGCGACCTGTCGGCGGCGATCAGCACCGCCGTGTCGGGCACCGGCGTGCATGCCGTGATGGGCATCGGCGGTGCGCCGGAGGGCGTGATCACGGCCGCCGCGCTGCGCTGCCTCGGCGGCGAGATCCAGGCCCGGTTCCGATTTCGCAACGATGAGGAGCGGGTCAGGGCAAAGCGGATGGGCAACGACGACGACGAGGAGCGGGTCTTCTTCACGGCCGACCTGGCCTCGGGCGAGAACCTCGTGTTCGCTGCGACCGGGGTGACCAGCGGCGACCTGCTCGACGGCGTCCGGTTCTTCGGTGGCGGCGCCCGGACCCATTCGCTCGTGATGTCGTTCCGGGAAGCCCACGTCCGGTTCGTCGACACCGTCCAGATGTTCGACCGGTCGCGCCCGCCGAGCGTCCGTCTCTAGCCGGTCACGCCCCGCTCGGCGAGGCCCACCGGCCCGCGGCCGGGTCCCAGGCGGCGATCGGCCGGACGGCCGCCGGGCCCTCGGCGACCTCCCGCCGGCGCCGGGCGGTCGCCACGGACTCGGTCCAGCCGGGCGGGACGAGTCCCGCTGCGAGATCGGCCAGCGGCGCCAGCACGAACAGGCGCTCGGCGACCAGCGGGTGGGGAACCTCGAGCAGGTGGGCCGCCCGGGCCGGGTCCGTCCCGGCCTCGATCGAGCGGGCGGCGGGCGGCCGGTCGACGGCGAGGCGGGCCCGCCCGAAGACGAGCAGGTCGAGATCGAGCTCGCGCGGGCCCCAGCGCCGGCCGGCCCGCCGGCCGAACACGGTCTCGAGGCCCTTGAGGGCGATCAGCAGGGCGATCGCGCCGGTCGAAGGATCGGGCCCGGCCGGGACGTCGAGGGCGACGACCGCATTGCGGAACTCGGGCTGGTCGGTGACCCCGACCGGCTCCGTGGCGTACAGCCGCGAGATGCCGACGAGCCGCGCCCCGGGCAGGGCGGCCAGGGCGTGGACGGCGGCCTGGAGGGTCGCCGCCGGGTCACCGACGTTGGCCCCCAGCCCGATGTACGCCCGGACCCGCCGGCCAACCATCTCCACCTCTGCCGCCATACTCCGTGCAATGCGCCCGGTGACCGTCCTCATCTTCCACCCGCAGGCAGGGCCGGTGGCGGCGCCCTCCGAGCTGCGCCTGGCAGCGGCCCGGGATCGCCTCGCCGCGGTCCACGCGGCCGCCTTCGAACGCGCCGGGGCCACGTCGATCCGGCGGATCTCCGGGCCGCCCGACGGGCGCCCGTTCGGGGCACGGCTGGCGGCCACGCTGGCCGAGGTTTCCGAGGGTGGCCTGGTGGTCCTCGGCTCCGGGTCGGTCCCGCTGGCCACGATCGCCGACATCGCCGCATTCGTGGCCTGCGCCCGCGGTGACGGCCCGGCCGCCCTGGCCAACAACCGGTTCTCGGCCGACATCCTGGCCGTCTCCGATGTCGGCCCACTCCGAACGCTCCCGGTCGGCTTCGAGAGCGACAACGCCCTGCCGCGCTGGCTGGCCGAGCATGCCGGCGTCCACGTCGCCGACCTGCGTCGCCGGGCACGCCTCGGCGTGGACCTCGACTCGCCGCTCGACCTCGTCGTGCTCGGCCGGCGCGCTGCTGCGATCGACCCGGGCCGGCATCCGGAGGACGCCGTCGTCCTCGATCGGCTGGCGGGGGTCCGGCGCGTCCTGGCCGATCCGCGGGCCGAGATCGTGGTCGCCGGCCGGAGCTCGGCCTCGGCAATCGCCTGGCTCGAGCGACACGCGCGCTGCCGGGTCCGGGCGCTGATCGAGGAGCGCGGCCTGCGGGCGTCCGCCCGGCTGGCCGGCGAGCCCGGCCAGCGACCACCGCGCTCGGTCCTCGGGACCCTCCTCGACCGGGACGGGCCCGCGGCGCTCGGGGCACGACTGGCCGAGCTCGGGGACGCAGCGCTGGTGGACAGCCGGGTCCTGCTCGCCCACCGGCTCGGGGCCGACGAGGAAGGCTGGCCGGTTCCGCGCGATCGCTATGCGTCGGACCTCCTCGACACGGCGGCCGTGGCCGACCCCTGGCTCGCCACGCTGACCGGCTCGGCCAGGGAGGCAGCGATCCCGATCCTGCTCGGCGGCCACTCGCTCGTCGGTCCGGGCATCCGGTTGGTGGCGGGCGGGTGAGCGGACGCGGGCGACCGATGAACGGAACGGGCCGGTTCGAGGCTGGGATTCGACGCGACGCACCGGCCGGGGGCCCGGCCGGCGACCTGCCGACGGACAGCGAGCCCGCCCTGCTCGAGCAGGTTCGGACCGAGATCGACGCGAGCGGGCCGCTCACCTTCGCCCGATTCATGGCGATCGCCCTGTACGACCCCGACCACGGCTACTACCGGACGGCGGTGGACCGGCCGGTCCGCTCGGGCGACTTCCTGACCGCTCCGGAGACCCACCCGGTGTTCGGGGCGGCGGTCGGCCGCCAGCTCGATGAGGCGTGGCGGCTGCTCGACCGGCCCGGCCGCTTCGTGCTGCGCGAGTACGGCGCAGGCTCGGGCACGCTGGCGGCCACGATCGTCACCGGGCTGCGGGCGGATCGATCCGGCCTGGCCGAGGCCCTCGTCTACGACCCGGTCGAGATCAACGACCATCGCCGGTCCGAGATCGCCGCCCGGGTCGGGCTGCCGCCGATCGCCGACCGGCAGGCGGTGGGTGGGCCGGACTCCGGGGCCGGCCGGTTCAGCGGGGCCGTCCTCGCCAACGAGTTCCTCGATGCCCTGCCGGTCCACCGGGTGGAATGGCGCAAGGGACGCCTGTTGGAGCGGTTCGTCGCGTGGGACGCGGCCGCCGGCCGCCTCGCCGAGCGCCCGGGCCCGCCGTCGACACCGGCCCTGGCCGCCCGGCTGGCCGCCGACGGCGTGGCCCTGGCCGACGGCCAGGTGGCGGAGATCTGCCTCGGCCTGGAGCCCTGGCTGGCCGAGGTGTCGATGGTCCTCGACCGCGGGCTCGTGCTCGTGCTCGACTACGGCCATCGCGCGCCGGTCCTGTACGACCCGGCCCGGGTGGGCGGATCGCTGCGGGCGTATGCCGGCCAGCGGGCCCATGCCGACCCGTTCATCGCGATCGGACGCCAGGACCTGACCGCCCACGTCGACCTGACCGCCCTCGAAGCCGCGGCAGAGGCACATGGACTCGGCCTGCTGGGCGATGCCAGCCAGGCCGAGTTCCTGATCGGTTGCGGCCTGGAGGAGCTCGTGGCCGGGTGCGCTCGAGCCCGGCGACGACGCTGGAGGAGTGGCTGGCGCTCCGTTCGGCGGTCGCCCGGTTCCTCGACCCGGCCGCCCTGGGCGGCTTTCGCGTGGTCGGACTGGGGCGTGGCCTTGCCGGACCGCTGCGCGGCCTGGCCGCCCGGGCGCCGCAGCGCTGATCCTGTACGGCATTCGCCCTATTGCCGCCCCGAACGGCAGCCGGGCAGTCTGTGCCCGGCGCTGGGCACGGCGCCACCATCGAGGGATCGGCTGCGAACTGCACGCGCGCTCGACGTGGCCGATCCCTCGGCTCCCCGTCCGTCCCGCCGCGCCCCTAGCCCGCCGCGCCCCGCACCGCGTCCCGCCGGCGTGCCGCCGCGCCCCTAGCCCGCCGCGCCCCGCACCGCGTCCCGCCGCGTCCCGCTTCGCCGGCCCGTCCCGCCGCGCGCCGCGCTCGCTCGAGTTTGCGTCAGATCATTGCTCGAGCGACCGTTACGGCCGTTCGCGGCCGGGTCAAGGCTCGGGAGCGGCCGCGTCCGCCCGGGTCTCCGCTCGTGTCGTGCTCGGTTCACGCCTCGCGCCCGAGCGTTCGCCCGACCGGCTGTCGGCGAGCGCCCGTAACGGTTGCCGGGGCGCGCATCTGACGCAAATCGGCGGGCCGGTTGCGGGACGGCTCCGCCCGGATCGCGGTCCAGCGACCGCGATCGCGGTCCAGCCTTCGTGGATCGCGCGTGGATCGCGCGTGGATCGCGCCGGCGGGGGCCCGGACCGACCCGATCCACGAAGGGCCGCAACCCTCCTCCAGCGGCCCGCCGCGCTAGAATGGCCGGGCGGGACCGTCGTCGATGGCGGGGCGTCCGAGCCCCCTGACCTGCCACATGAGGATCAGTTGACCGGGATCTGGTACGTCGTCGGGTTCGCCTTCGCCGGCGTGTCGTTCGTGTTCCTGACCATCGGCGCCGCGTGGCTGATCTCCCATCGCAACCGCGGCGACATGCACAAGGGCCTGCCCTACGAGTCCGGCATCGACACCTTCGGCGACACGCAGGGCCGGTTCGGCCTGTCGTTCTACATCTACGCCCTGCTGTTCGTCGCCTTCGACATCGAGGTCGATCTTCATCTACCTGTGGGCGATCGTCTTCCGCGACCTGCTCCTGGGCGGGTTCGTGAGCATGCTCCTGTTCGTGGCGATCCTGCTCCTCGGCCTGGCCTACGCCTGGCGCAAGGGCGTCCTGACGTGGCAGTGAAGCCCGAGGCCGCCGGGCGACCAACCGCCGGCCGTCCTGACCGACGCCCGCCGACCGTGGCTGAGCCGATCGTCGTCCCGAACACGCTCTGGCAGCCGAGCGACCCGGTCGCCTACAACGGCGGCCAGGAGCCGAGATCACCCACCTGCGCGAGCTCGAGGCATCGGGCGCGGCCGGCGCGACGACGCCCGCTGGGCCGGCGCGCTCGAGGTCATCCCGACCAAGGCCGACATCGTCCTCGACCTCATCCGCGCCAACAGCCTGTGGCCGCTCCTGTCGGGCCTCGCCTGCTGCGCGATCGAGATGATGTCCACCGCGACGAGCCGGAACGACATCGACCGCTGGGGCATGTTCCCGTTCCGCGCGCAGCCCGCGCCAGGCCGACGTGCTCATCGTGGCCGGCACGCTGCACGACGAAGATGGCCGGGCCGCTCGTCCGCCTCTGGGAGCAGATGCCCGAGCCCAAGTGGTGCGTCGCGATGGGCGACTGCACCTGCTCCGGCGGACGCTACAAGCGCAGCTACACGCACGGTCCAGGGGATCGACCGGATCATGCCGGTCGACGTCTACGTGCCCGGGCTGCCCGCCGCGGCCCGGAGGGCCTCATCTACGGGATGATGAAGCTCCAGCAGCTCGTCAAGGATCGGCGCGGCCACTGGCCCGAGCGGGCGATCGGCCCGACCGTGCCCGGACGGACGCTGTAGCGATGGACCGCGCCCTCACGCGCCGCCTCGAGGCGCCGCTTCGCCAGTCAGCTGACCGGCCCCGTCCGCCAGCGCCACGACGAGACCGAGATCCGGATCGCCGCCGGCGACGTGCGCCGACGGTCCTGCGGGCCCTCCACGACGAGCCGGACTTCCACTTCGCGATCCTGGCCGACCTGGCCGGCGTGGACACCGGCATCGACGATGCAGGTCGTCTACCACCTCTGGAGCGACACGACCGGCGACTGGCTGCGCGTGATCGCCGACGGCCTGTCCCGCGACGATCCGCGCGATCCCGTCGGTCACCTTCCTGTGGAAGGGCGCCGAGTGGATGGAGCGCGAGGCGTACGACATGTTCGGCATCGTCTTCGAGGGCAACCGCGACCTGCGCCGGATCTACATGCCGCCCGACTACACCAGCTTCCCGCTGCGCAAGGACTTCTACCTGCCCGACGACGCCGTCGCGCTCGCCCGGCCGGCGGCGTCCGGCCGATGGAGCAGACCCACGCGCCCGACCGACGCCCGCGACGAGGCGCGCATCCGCGCAGGCCTCGGCGGGCTGAGATGACCGCCGACGACGACCGTCGACATCCCGCCCACGCCTCGGCGGACGACCCGCGGGTCATGCTCGACGAGGAGCTCGGCGTCTTCGAGCCGATCCCGCCGTACCCGCCGCGGACCGAGCGCGAGGCCGAGTTCTACACGCCTCGGCGACGGCGAGATGTTCCTCAACATGGGGCCCCAGCACCCGTCGACCCACGGCGTCCTGCGGGTCGTCCTCAAGATCGACGGCGAGAAGGTCGTCGACCTCGATCCGGTCCTCGGCTACCTCCACCGCGGCGTCGAGAAGCTGTGCGAGAACGCCGACTACCACCAGGCGATCTGCTACATGGACCCGCTCGAGTACATCAGCTCGCTGTTCTGCGAGTGGTCGCCGGTGATCGCCTTCGAGAAGCTCCACGACGTCCAGGTCCCGCGCCGGGCCGAGTACATCCGGGTCCTCTCGGGCGAGCTGAACCGGATCGCCAGCCACGCCCTGTTCATGGGCTGGTTCGCCCTCGACCTCGGCGGCCTGACCCCGATCCTGTGGAGCTTCATCGAGCGCGACGAGATCGTCGAGATGCTGGCCGCCCTGACCGGCCAGCGGATGCTCTTCAACTACTTCCGGATCGGCGGCGTGAACGGCGACCTCAACCACGAGTTCATGAGCCGGCTGGGCACCTGGATGAGCAAGGCGACAAACCAGATCGAACTCGAACCAGGGGCTCCTGAACGAGAACGAGATCTTCGTCCGGCGGGCCCGCGGCCTGGGCGTGATCGACACGGCGACCGCGCTCCAGATGTGCATGACCGGGCCGAACCTGCGGGCGACCGGGGTGCCCTTCGACGTCCGCCGGGCGCATCCCTACAGCGTCTACCCCGAGCTCGACTTCGACATTCCGACCCGGACCGAGGGCGACTGCCTGGCCCGCTACCTGCTCCGGATGGACGAGATCAAGCAGAGCCTCCGGATCATCGACCAGTGCCTCCACGAGATGCCCGACGGCCCGGTCATGGCCAAGCTGCCCCGGCTGCATCCGACCCCGGCCGGGGCGGGCCTACGCGGCCATCGAGGGTCCCGCGCGGCCAGTACGTCGTCGTACGCGATCAGCGACGGCACGGACCAGCCGTTCCGGATGCGGATCCACGACCCGAGCTTCATCCACCTCCAGTCGGTCGGGCTGCTCATGCCGGGCAACCTGATCGCCGACACGATGGCGATCATGGCCTCGCCTCGACCCGATCATGGGCGGGGTGGACAAGTAGATGACCGTGGTTGGGCGGACCTGGGATCGGCTGACGCTTCCGGGCAAGATCCTGGCCGTCGTGATCCCGCTCGGGGCGATCCTGACCGCCGGCCTGGCGATCCTGATCGCCCTGCTCGGCGCGGCGGTCGTCCAGTTCCTGGTCGACAACCTGCCCCTCGTCCGGTTCATCGTGGCCGCCACGATCGTGCTCCTGATGACCGTCCCGACCGCGTTCCTGATCATCTACATGGAGATGAAGGTGATCGCCCTGATGAACCTACGCTATCGGCCCCGATCGGGTCGGTCCGTTCGGCTCGGCGCTGTCGGTGGTCCACGGGCTGAAGGTCCTGATGAAGGAGGACTTCACTCCGACCGGGGCGGACGTGCCGGTCTTCACCCTGCGCCCCGGTCGTGGTCTACATGGCCAGCGTGATGTCCCTGCTCGTCCTGCCGTTCGCCCCGGGCCTGTTCGGCCAGGACTTCAACATCGGCCTGCTGTTACTTCTTCGCGATGGGCGGCCTGACGGTCGTCGGGCTGCTGATGGCCGGCTGGGCCAGCTTCAACAAGTACTCGCTCCTCGGCGGCCTGCGCTCGGCGGCCCAGATCGTCAGCTACGAGATCCCGCTCACCCTGTCGGTCGTGGGCGTGATCCTGCTGGCCGGCACGATGAGCCTCAACCAGATCGTCCTGGGCCAGGCCGGCAGCCTGTTCCGACTGGTACATCTGGCGCCAGCCCCTGGCTTTCGTCATCTTCTTCATCGCGATTACCGCCGAGGCCAACCGGACCCCGTTCGACCTGACCGAGGCGGACTCCGAGATCGTGGCCGGCTTCGCGACCGAGTACTCGGGGATGCGCTTCGGCTTCTTCTTCTTCGCCGAGTACGTCAACGTGTTCATCGTCTCGGCGCCTGACCGTGGCCCTCTTCCTGGGCGGCTGGAACGCGCCGTTCAACTGGCCGTTCCCGGTCACCCTCGGGCTCGACCCGGGCGGCCTGGGGATCGGCCTCCTGTTCCTGGTCGCGCTCGGGCCGGTCCTGGCGATCGTCGTCCTGGGCCTGCCCTTCTGACCTGCTCAACAGCCGGATCAGGTTCTGGCAGGCGCTGGTGATCGGCTTTGTCCTGTTCAACCTGGTCGTGGTGGCCGCGATCCTGGGACTCGCCTTCATCAGCTTCGACTGGGTCGTCGGACTGCTCTGGTTCATGGCCAAGACGTACGCCTTCGTATTCACCTTCGTGTGGATGCGCGGGACCCTGCCGCGGGTCCGGATCGACCAGCTGATGGGCTTCGCCTGGAAGTGGCTGCTGCCGGCCGCCCTGCTCAACCTGTTCGTCACCGCGTTCGCGATCCTGGTCCTGAACCGATGAGGTCCGCGGCATGAGCCTGATCCCGGGCCTCGGCATCGTCCGCGGCATGGCCCTCACCCTGCGCCGCTTCTTCGAGCCCAAGGTGACCCGCCTGTGGCCCGAGGTCCCGGCCGACGTCTCGCCCAAGTTCCGGGGCCGGCTGCAGCTCCTGTACGACGAGCACGGCACGCTCAAGTGCGAGACCTGCTTCCAGTGCGCCCAGGCCTGCCCGATCGAATGCATCGACATGGGCGGCGTCGACACGAAGGACCGCTATGCCGTCCATTGGGGCGCGTCGGAGACGTACGGCGAGCGGCGCGAGGAATTGGCCCTCCGGCGGGCCGGCCGGACCGTGCCCGACGTCGCCTACGAACACTTCGGAGCCCGATCGACCTCGGTCCGGTCGACGCGATCCTCCACGAGGCGGACCACGACCCCAAACAGATGCTCGGGATCCTCGAAGCGACCCAGGCGGCGTACGGCTACCTTCCGGTGGCGGCCCTGAAGCGGATCAGCTTCGGGACGGGTGCCTGGTACGCGATGGTCTACGGCACCGCGACCTTCTTCGACCACCTCCGGTTCGAGCCGCCGGCGGCCGACGAGCGGCGACGGCGCCCCGACCGTCCCGACCGGCCGCCAGAGCTCGGCGGCCGGCTACCTTGCCGGCCTCGACCAGGCGATCGGCGCGGCGCCCGCGAAGGCGACCCGCGGCAGGGCGCACTGAGCCGATGACCGACCTGCTCAAGACGCCTGCTGCCTGGCCCCGGCCGCTCCTCGGCCGGGCCGGTACGGGCGACCCGACCGACCTCGACGCGGCGGTCAAGGCCGGCGCGTTCGACGGGCTCAAGAAGGCGGTCCACGGCCTCGCCCCGGCGGGAGTGGTCGCCGAGATCCGGGCGGCCGGGCTGCGTGGCCGCGGCGGCGCGGGCTTCCTGACCGCCGACAAATGGCAGCTGGCGGCCGATACCCCGGCAGATCGCCGCTACGTTGTCGCCAACGGCTACGGTGCCGACCCAGCCGCGCGGACGGACGCCGTGCTCCTGGAGCACAGCCCTTACGCGGTGATCGAGGGCGTGGCCATCGCCGCCTGGGCGATCGGGGCCGAGACGGCGATCATCGCCGTGCGGGCGACCGAGACCGAGGCGATCCGGCGCCTCGAGGCGGCCCTCGGTTCGGCCGAGGAGGCCGGGTTCATCGGCGCCGACGTCCTCGACAGCGGCCGGCCGCTCGCGATCGAGATCCGGCCGGTCCAGGGGGCCTACATGCTGGGCGAGGAGACGGTCCTGCTCAAGGCCCTCGAGGGCCGGCGGGGCCAGCCCGAGCAACGGCCGCCCCACCCCGCTGAGCACGGCCTGTTCGGCCGGCCGACCGTCGTCCAGAACGTCCAGACGCTCGCCCTGGCGGCCTGGATCCTGCGCGAGGGGCCGGCTGCCTTCCGGGCGATCGGCAGCCCGGACGCGCCGGGCACGATCCTCGTCCACGTCCGCGGCTCGGGCGGAGCCGGCGTCGCCGAGGTGCCACTCGGCACTCCCCTGCGGGCGATCCTGGCCCTGGTCGGGACGGTGACCCGCTCGGGGCCGGCCCCGAAGGCGATGCTGGTCGGCGGCCCGTCCGGCGGGATCCTCCCGGCCGAGCTGCTCGACACGGCCTACTCGTTCGACGACCTGCGCGCCGCCGGCGCCCATGTCGGGTCGGGCTCGATCGTGGCCACCGCGGCGGACGCCGACGTCCTCGAGCTGGCCGAGCTGCTCACCCGGTTCTGCGCCGGCGAGGCCTGCGGCAAGACGATCCCGTGCCGGATCGGGACCCGCCGGATCGAGGAGATCGCGACCCGGATCAATGCCGGCACGCCTCGCCCGACGGATCCCGACCTGCTGGTCGACCTGTCGGCCGACATCGTCGCGAGCGGCCTGTGCGACCACGAGCGGCTGGCGACGCTTCCGATGACGAGCGTGATGCGATACTTCAGGGCGGACCTGGACGCCAGGCTCCAGCCTGCCGCGCAGCCGGCCGCCGGCCAGCACGAGGTCGTCGTGACCCACGGCGACCCGGCGCACTGAGGACCCGAGGCCGATGACCGACCTGATCGCCCGCCCCGCCCCGGCCGCCGCCGACTCGCTGGCCGAGCGCCTGCTCACGACCCAGGCACCGCAGCGTCCGCAGGCAACGCCCGCGATCCGGATCGAGGTCGACGGCCATCTTGTCGAGGGCCGCGCAGGCCAGACGATCCTGGAGGTCTGCCGCGACAACGGGATCGAGATCCCGACCCTGTGCTACGAGCCCAAGCTGCCCGGTTTCGGTGCCTGCCGGATGTGCGTCGTGGAGGTCGAGGGCGAGGAGCATCCGCCGATCTCCTGCTCGCGGGCGGCCGAAGAAGGGATGAAGGTCGTCACCCAGACCGAGGCGGTCCGCCGTCTGCGGGCGACCAACCTCGAGCTGATCTTCAGCGACCACAACGCGTACTGCCTGCCGCCCTGTCAGAACAAGTGCCCGAGCCATATCGACATCCCCGGCTTCCTCAAGCAGAACGCCGAGGGCAACTGGCGCGAGTCGAGCCGAGTGTTCAAGCGGACGATTCCGTTCCCGTCGGTCCTCGGCCGGGTCTGCCCGGCGCCGTGCGAGGAACATTGCCGGCGCGACGAGGTCGACGAGGCGATCGCGATCCGGGACAGCCACCGCTACGCCGGCGACCAGGTGATCAAGGCGATGCTCAACGAGGGCGTCGATCCGCCGGTCCCGTTCGAGGTCCAGCCGAAGACCGGCCGGCGGGTGGCCGTGATCGGCTCCGGCCCGGCGGGCATGGCGGCCGCCTACTACCTCCTGATCGCCGGCCACGAGGTGACCGTCTTCGAGCGTGACGCGGCCCCCGGCGGGATGCTCCGCTACGGCATCCCGCAGTACCGACTGCCCAAGGTCGAGGTCCTCGAGGCCGAGTACGAGAGTGTCACCCGGCTGGGCGGCCGGATCGTGTGCAACCAGGCCCTCGGCCGCGACTTCACCCTTGACGACCTCCAGGGCCAGGGCTTCGACGCGGTCCTGATCACGATCGGCTGCTACGACACGAACAAGCTGGGCATCCCCAACGAGGACGCCGAGGGCGTGCTCGATGGCCTCGAGTACCTCAAGACCGCAACCCTCGGGCTGGCCTATCCCGGGCACGCCGGCAAGCGGATCGTGGTGATCGGCGGCGGCTTCACCTCGATGGACTGCACCCGGACGTCGGTCCGCCAAGGAGCCGCCGAGGTGACCCTCGTCTATCGCCGCGACATGAAGGACATGCCCGCCGCGGACGAAGTCCACGAGGCGATCGAGGAGGGTGCCACGGCGATCTTCCAGGCCGCCCCGACGCGGATCCTGGTCGACGCCACGGGCAAGCTCAGCGGGGTCGAATTCATCCGCAACAAGCTGGGCGAGCCCGACGCGTCCGGCCGGCGGCGGCCGGAGCCGGCACCCGGCACCGAGTTCACCATCGACTGCGACCGGGTCCTGCTGGCGATCGGCCAGGGGCCGGACCTGACCTGGTTCGGACCGGGCTCGGACGGCCTCGAGGCCACGAAGCAGCGCCGCCTGAAGGCCGACGCGGTGACCTTCGAGACCGGCCGGCCGGGTGTCTTCGGCTCTGGCGACGTCCGGATCGGCGCGGCCACCGTGGTGGCCGCGGTCGCCGAGGGCCGGCGCAGCGCCTATGCCGTCGACGCGTTCGTCAAGGGCCTCGACCTGTCGGCCCTCAAGACGCGCCAGACCCTTGCCGAGCCACAGCCTGAATTCCTCTCGATCGTGCCCTTCACCAGCGAGGTCAAGGAGCCCCGCTACCGGCTGAAGGCGATGGACGCCGAGCTGCGCAACCGGAGCTACGTCGAGTACGAGATCCCGTACACCCGGGCCGAGGCGGTGGCCGAAAGCACTCGCTGCCTGCAGTGCACCTGCGAGGCGATCGGCTTCTGCGACCTGCGCCGGCTCGGGATCGAGTACGGGACCACCCTGCCGACCCTCGAGCCGGCGTTCCACCAGGGCGCCGGCTACCGGAGCGTCGCCGAGAACCGCTTCACCGGGATCAATCACGACTACATCCGGGATGACAGCCACGCCTTCATCCTGCGCGAGCCGTCGCGCTGCATCGACTGCGGGCGGTGCGCCCAGGTCTGCTCGGAGGTGGTCGGAGCGGCCTGCTACGACTTCATGCGGATCGGCTTCGACACGCTGGTCACGACACCGCTCGACATGAGCCTCAACGACACCCCGTGCGTCTCCTGCGGCCGCTGCGCGGAGACCTGCCCGACCGGCGCCCTGATGCCCAAGCCGCGGATCCTCCAGAAGTACGAGGTCGACGAGAGCCGCTGCATCCTGTGCGGGATCTGCGTCGACGCCTGCCCGTACGACGCCCTCCGGGACGGCGCGGACTTCGAGCTGGCCCACGTCAGCCGCGAGGAGCCGACGATCGACCTGATCGCCCTCGCCGCGATCAATCGCGAGACCGAGATGACCTACGTCCGGCGGGAGCGCGACTGGCTCGATCGAGCCCGGGCCGACGGTCGGGTCGTCGATCCGGGCCGGCTCCTGCCGGTCCTGCCTCCGTCGATCATGGCCGAGCTGGGCAGCGGTCCGGCCAGTGCCAACGGCCACGGCAACGGTCACTCCGGCGGTGGCGCCGGCGCTGGACCGGGCCACGCCCACACGAAGTAGCTGATCCCGGGTCGAACGGTTCGGCAGAGTTGCCGGTCCGATCGCCCGGCTAGAGGGAGAGACGAGTCGCGTGGCGATACCGGATGCGCTGCCGTTCATCAACCTGCGCTGGGATGACCTGCTGTTCATCATCCTGAGCGTGATGATGGTCGGCTCCGGCCTGCTGGTCGTGACCCTCCGCGACATCATCCGGTGCGGCCTGGCGATGATGGTCTGCTTTGCCGCCCTGGCCGGCCTGTACGTGTTGATCGGGGCGCCGCTCGTGGCCGCCGCCCAGGTCCTGGTCTACATCGGGGCGATCAGCGTCCTCGTCCTGTTCGCGATCATGCTGACCCAGACGAAAGCCGCCCCGGCCCGGCTCGTCTTCCAGACCCAGGCCGTGCCGGCCGCGATCGCCGCGGCGATCCTGGCGATCCTGATCGCCCTGACCGTCGGCGCCACGAACTGGAACGAGGTGGCGGCGCCGATCCGGACCGGCACGGCGGTCCTCGCCCAGGTCCTGTTCGACCAGTACGTGCTGCCGTTCGAGGTCGTGAGCGTCCTCCTCCTGGCCGCCGTCATCGGCGGGATCTTCCTGGCCAAGCGCGAGGAGGATCGACCGGCATGAGCCATTCGCTCGATGCCTACCTCATCCTGGCCGGCATCCTGTTCGCGATCGGCACGTTCGGCTTCCTGGCCCGGCGGAACGCGATCAGCATGCTGATGTCGATCGAGCTGATGCTGAACGCGGTCAACCTCACGATCGTCGCCTTCGGCGCGTTCATCCCGGCGCTGAAGGTCCAGGGCTCGGTCATCGCCCTGATCGTGCTGGCCGTGGCCGCCGCCGAGGCGACCGTCGGCCTGTCGCTCGTGATCGCGATCTACCGCAACCGGAAGACCCCGCTCGTCGACGAGTACGACACGATGCGCGATTAGGCGCCGACGATGCCCTACGACACGCTGATCCCGCTGATCGCGATCCTGCCGATCGCCGGCTTCGTCTTCACCGCCCTGTTCGGCCGGCGGCTGCAGGCCCGCTACGGCAAGCTGGCCGCCGCGGCCGTGCCGCTGGCCGTCGTCGGGCTGGCCTGGCTGGCCGCGATGATCGTGGCGGGCGGGGCGATCGGAGGCGCGGCGCCGTTCGGGCTGCACGGCCCGGTCGGGCCGCACGGCTACGGGATCTCATTCTGGGAGTGGATCCCGGCCGGCCAGTTCAGCGTGACGGTCGGCTTCTTCGTCGATCCGCTGACGGCCTGCCTGCTGATCGTGGTCACCACGATCGGCCTGCTCGTCCACGTCTATTCGGTCGGCTACATGAGTCACGACGGTGGTTCGTGGCGGTTCTTCGCCTACCTCAACCTGTTCATGTTCTCGATGCTCCTGCTGGTCCTGGCCGACAACTTCCTGGTCGTCTTCGTTGCCTGGGAGCTGGTCGGGCTGAGCAGCTACCTGCTGATCGGCTTCTGGTTCCCGCGCCGAAGCGCCTCCCTGGCGGCCAAGAAGGCGTTCATCGTCAACCGGGTCGGCGACGTGGGCTTCATCCTCGGGATCATGCTCATCTGGGTGAACCTGCACACCCTCAACGTGCAGGACGTCCTGGCCGGCATCGGCGGGCTCGATCCGACCACGAAAAGCTGGATCGCCCTGCTCGTCCTGTGCGGCGCGGTGGGCAAGAGCGCCCAGTTCCCGCTCCACGTCTGGCTGCCCGACGCGATGGAGGGCCCGACCCCGGTCTCGGCCCTGATCCATGCGGCGACGATGGTGAACGCAGGCGTCTACCTCGTCGCCCGGGCCAGCCTGATCTTCGCCCAGGCGCCGGGCGTGATGGTGGCCGTCGCCGCGATCGGGACGTTCACTGCGATCCTGGCGGCCTCGATCGCCTTCACCCAGACCGACATCAAGCGGGTGCTGGCCTACTCCACCCTGTCCCAGCTGGGCTACATGTTCGCCGCCCTGGGCGTCGGGGCGTGGACGGCGGCGATCTTCCACCTGATGGCCCACGGCTTCTTCAAGGGCCTGCTCTTCCTCGACTCGGGCTCGGTGATCCACGCCGTCCACGACGAGCAGGACATGCGCAAGATGGGCGGCCTGGCGAAGAAGATCCCGATCACCTACTGGACGATGCTGATCGGCTCGATCGCGATCGCCGGAATCCCGCCCCTGGCCGGCTTCTTCAGCAAGGACGAGATCCTGGGCGAGGCGTTCAAGAACGGCTTCCTGTGGGTCTGGGCGATCGGCTTCCTGGTCGCCGGGATGACCGCCTTCTACATGTTCCGGCTGATCGGCCTGACGTTCTGGGGCGACAGCCGGGTGGACCCGGCGGTCGAGCCCGAGATCCACGAGTCGGGCCGCTGGATGACGGTCCCGCTCATCCTCCTGGCGATCCCGACCGTCCTGGTCGGGCTGTTCCTTGGCCTGCCCTTCGGGGCCAGCCGGCTGCAGGGCTGGCTCCAGCCGGTCTTCGCGCCGGCCGTCAGCCTTGCCGGCCGGGCGGAGCAGCCGTTCGCCCTGTTCGGGATCGACGGTGTCCTGATCCTGGCCAGCGTCTCGATCGCCGCGATCGGGATCGTCGTCGCCTGGCGCTTCTTCGGGGTCGATCTCGGGCCGCTCCGCTGGAAGAGCCGGCCGGCCACCGTCGCCTCGATCGTCGGCACGAACGGCCTGACCCGGTTCCTCTATCGGGCCTCGCTCAACAAGTGGTGGTTCGACGAGCTGTACGACCTGCTGTTCATCCGGATCGGGGGCCGGGTCGCCGACGGCATGTGGTGGTTCGACCGGAACATCGTCGACGGCGCGGTCAACGGCACGGGCCGGGTCGTCGGCTCGGCCGGCGGCGCCCTCCGCCGGGTCCAGACCGGGCGGGTCCAGAACTACGCCCTGGGGATCGCGATCGGGTTGATCGTGATGGCGGCGGCCTACCTGGCGATCGTGGCCGGCCGATGAACGTGTCCGACGTCCCGCTGATCAGCCTGATCACGTTCGTGCCGCTGGTTGGCTCGATCGTGGTCGCCTGCCTGCCGCGCGAGCGGGCCGGGGCGATCCGGATCACCGCCCTGGCCTTTGCCCTGCTCTCGTTCGGGTTGTCGCTGCTCCTGCTGATCGGCTTCGACCCGGTCAACCCGGGCTTCCAGTTCCAGGAGATCCACGACTGGATCCCCGCCTTCGGGATCCAGTACAAGGTCGGCGTCGACGGCCTGTCGACGATCCTGGTCGTGCTCACGACGACGCTCAGCTGGATCAGCATCCTGGCCTCGTTCCGGCCGGTCAAGGAGCGGATCAAGGAGTACATGATCTCGTTCCTGATCCTGGAGGTCGGCCTGATCGGGGTGTTCGTGGCCCTCGACCTCTTCCTGTTCTACATCTTCTGGGAGGTCGTCCTCGTCCCGATGTACCTGATCATCGGGATCTGGGGCGGCGCGAACCGGATCTACGCCACGATCAAGTTCGTCCTGTACACGCTGGTCGGCTCGCTCCTGATGCTCGTGGCGATCCTGGCCACGGCCTTCACCTTCCAGGGCACGACCGGCTCCTGGGTAGGGGCCTTCGACTTCGTGACCCTGCGCGACTTCGCGGCCACGAGCGGTTTTGCCAGCAACCTCCAGCTGTTCGCCTTCCTGGCCTTCTTCCTGGCCTTCGCGATCAAGGTCCCGATGTTCCCGTTCCACACCTGGCTGCCCGACGCCCACGTCGAGGCGCCCACGGCGGGCTCGGTGATGCTGGCCGCGATCCTGCTCAAGCTGGGCGCCTACGGCTTCATCCGGTTCGCCCTGCCCCTCTTCCCGGCAGCCGCGCGGACCTTCGCGCCGATCATCATCGTGCTCAGCCTGATCGCGATCGTCTACGGCGCGATCGTGGCCCTCGTCCAGCCCGACTGGAAGAAGCTGATCGCCTACTCGTCGGTGACCCACATGGGCTTCGTCACCCTGGGCATCTTCATCTTCCAGGAGCAGGGCCTCCAGGGAGCGATCCTGCAGATGATCAACCACGGCCTGATCACCGGGGCGCTCTTCCTGATGGTCGGCGTGATGTACGAGCGGACCCACGACCGGACGATCGCCAGGTTCGGCGGGCTGGCCGGCCGGGTGCCGGTCTACTCGGCCGCCTTCGGCTTCTTCGTCTTCGCCAGCGCCGGCCTGCCCGGGCTGTCCGGGTTCGTCGGCGAGTTCCTCGTCCTGCTCGGATCGTTCGCCTACAACCCGTGGGTCGCCGCGATCGCGGCGTCGTGCATGATCTGGGCGGCCGGCTACCTGCTGTTCATGTTCCAGCGGATCTTCACCGGCGACCTGAGCGACTTCCTGCGCGGCCTGGGCAACCACCTGACCGACATCAGCCCGGTCGAGGCGCTGACGGTCGTGCCCCTCGGTGCGATGATCGTCGTCTTCGGGCTCTTCCCCGGCCTCCTCCTCCACCTCGTCCAGGGCACGGTCTCGGCGGTCGTGTCCGAGATGAACGCCGTCCCGGCGATCCACCTCTTCTTCTGGCAGTAGTGGGACGACCGCTGGCATGACCTGGGCCGACATCTCGACCATCGCCCCGCTGGCCGCCGCGATCATCGTGGCCGGCCTGCTGATCGTGACCGACATCGTGCTGCCCGGCCGGCGGGTGCCGGCCCTGGTCGTGGCGTTCCTTGGCCTGGCCGTGGTGGCCGGGCTGGCGATCGCGGTCGGCCGCAGCCCCGGGACGGCCTTCGACGGGGCGTACCGGGTCGACGACCTGACGACCTACCTCGACGTGCTGTTCGTGGCGGTCATCGCCCTGACCCTGCTGTTCGCCCCGGACTACCTGGCCGCCCGGGATCTGCCCCTGCCCGAGTTCGCGGCGGTGCTGCTCTTCGCCCTGAGCGGGGTGATGCTGATCTCGGCCTCGGCCGACCTGCTCGTCCTGTTCCTCGGGCTCGAGCTGATGGTCCTGCCGGGCTACCTCCTGGCCGGCTTCGCCAAGCGCGACGCGCTGTCGACCGAGGGCGCGATCAAGTACTTCCTGCTCGGCTCGTTCAGCTCGGCGATCTTCCTGTTCGGGCTGGCCTTCATCTGGGGGATGACCGGGACGACCCGGGTCGACGGCGTGGCGACCGCGCTCAGGGCGATCCTCGGCGGCTCCGCCCCGCTGACGCCGGGCCTGGCAATGGGCCTCGCCTTCCTGACCACGGGGGTCGCCTTCAAGATCGCCGCGGTGCCGTTCCACTACTGGACGCCGGACGCCTACCAGGGCTCGCCGACGCCGGTCACCGGCTACCTGTCGGTCGTGCCCAAGGTGGGCGCCTTCGCCCTGATCCTGCGCCTGTTCGTGGGCGCCCTCGGGCCGCTCAGCGCCGACTGGAACATCGTGATCGTGCTCCTGGCGGGGGCCACGATGACCCTGGGCAACCTCGTTGCGCTGACCCAGGACAGCGTCAAGCGGATGCTGGCGTATTCATCGATCGCCCACACCGGCTACATGCTGATCGGGCTGGCCGCCTGGTCGAGTCCCAACTCACAGATCGCGGGGCTCGAGGGCCTGCTCTTCTATGGTGCGGCCTACGCCGCGATGAACCTCGGCGCGTTCGCGGTCGTGGCCGCGATCCAGCGCCGGACGGGCATCTCGAGCCAGCTCGAGTCGTTCGCCGGCCTGGGCCGGCGCGCGCCGCTGCTGGCCGCCCTGATGACCCTGTTCCTGTTGTCCCTGACCGGAATCCCGCCGACGGTCGGCTTCTTCGCCAAGGCCTACATCATCCTGGCCGCGGTCCAGGCCGGCGGCCCGGCCGGGATCCTCGCGGTGATCGCGGTCCTGAACGCCGCGGCGGCCGCGTTCTACTACCTTCGGGTCGTCGTGTACATGTTCATGCGCGAGCCGAAGGGCGAGCCGGCGCCGGTGGTCCTCGGCGGCCTGATGCGGACCGGCCTGGCGATCACCGCGGTGCTGACGATCGTCCTGGGGCTCGTGCCCGGCCTGCTCCTGCCGATCGTCGCGAACGCGGCGCGGGCGGTCACGCTCTAGGGTCGGCGTCACCCGGAGTCCAGCGCGCCCGGGCAGGCTCCACGATCCGGGCAAGCTCCGCCAGCAGTCGCCCTGCGTCGCGCGGGGAAGCGAGCATCACGTCGGCGGCCTCGAGCAGCTCGGGCGGCGTCGCGCGCCGGTCGTGGACGCCGACGTTCAGGGCCGCCAGCCGGCCCGCTGCGCGTTCCGACGCGAGCACCCGAAACGCCTCGGCGTCGCTGCGGTCGTCGCCGAGGGCGAGGACCGAGGCGGGCTCGAGCTCGGCCACGAGTCGAGCGACCGCGGCGCCCTTGCCGCCGGCGCCGGCCGGCCGCAGCTCGATGATCAGTCGCCCGTCGAAGCGCTCCAGCTCGGTGCGCCCCGCCAGTGCCTCGCCGACCGCCTCGTCCACGAGCCGGAAGGCCTCCTCGGCGACAGGTGCCTGGCGGTAGTGGAACGCGACCGACCCACCCTTGACCTCGACGAACAGCCAGTCCGGCCGCCCGAGCGCGGCCGCGACCGAGATCCCGAGGCGCGCAGCCGGCCCGTCCGGATCGCCCGCCGAGCCCTCGGCCACGACCTGCTCGACCCGGCCGCCCCGCCTCAGCCGACCGACCTCGAGGCCATGATTACCGAGATAGAGCAGGCCGCCGACCCGGACCCGGGCGAGGACATCGGCGACCGCCCGCCCGGTCAGCACGGCGAGCGCGAGGCGTTCCGGCCGAGCTTCGGCAACCCGGGCCAGGCGGCGGAGGGCGCGCATCGCCCCGGGCTCGATCCGGGCGGCCATCGGGTCGGAGCGGATCTCGGCGATCGTGCCGTCGAAATCGGTGATGACCAGGATCCGGCCGGGATGCGCGGCGACCCGATCGGCCAGGTCGCGACCCGGGCTCACGCGCCCGGCGATGCCGTGGGCGTGGAGGTCGAGGTCGGAGCGGGGCTGGTCGACGGGCTGGCAGACGGCCGGACCGTCGGCGTCGCGGTCGGAGACCCGGTCCGGGTCGGCTGGGGCGACGCGGTCGGTGCGCCGGACGAACCCGGCGGCGAGCTCAGGCCGGCGCTCGGGGCCGGCGACGGGCTCGCCGACGGCAGCGGGAAGGGGAGGCGACGGCGACGGCGACGGCGACGGGCTGAACGTCGGCAGGGGCGGCGTCGCCGCGACGTGAAGCGGAACCGGGGCGAGGGCCACGACGGCCGTCAGCAGGATGGCGCCCGTCAGCAGGCCGCCCACGAGGGCGACGATCAGGATCAGCCGGTTCGACATCGGCGGAGCGTACCAGTACCAGAGAGCCCGGGGCAGGCCCGGCCGTTCCGCGCTAGGATCGGCCGTCGATGGAGACCTACCCGCCGCTCCGACGCCGGATCGCGTCCGCGATGCTCACCGCGATCGGGGTGATCCTCGTGGCGGCCGGCCTGCTGACGTACACCGAACCCGTCGCGGCGGCCCCTCCGGGGGCGACCCTCGCGCCGAACCCGGCGGCCAGCGCCGGCCCATCGGGCCTGGAGACGCTCGAGCCGCTGGCCAGCCCGAACCCGAGTGCCTCGGCCGCGGCCGGGGCCCGGGTCGCGACCAGGGTCGTCGTGCCGGCCCTGAACATCGACCTGCCGGTGATCATCCAGCCGGGCAGTGCCGACACGTTCCCGCCGTGCAACGTGGCGATGTACATCCAGCAGCTCCACCAGCCCGGCCAGCCGGGCGCGACGTACATCTACGCCCACGCCCGGACGGGGATGTTCCTCCCGATCCTGACCGCGTCGCAGGTCAACAACGGCAAGGCGATGATCGGGATGCTGGTCCAGGTCTATACCAGCGACAACATGGAGTTCCTGTACGAGATCGCAGCCGTCCGGCGCCACGTCACGAGTCTTGACTCAGCCTTCGCCACGACCGACGAGACGCTCTGGCTGCAGACCTCGGAGGGGCCGCGGGGCACGATCCAGAAGGTCCAGGTGATCGCCAGGCCGCTCAGCTCGGGTCCGGCCGATCCGGCGGCGGCCCACCCGACGCCGCATCCGGTCTTCTGCCAGTAGCCGGAGATCCGAGGGCGAGCCCGGCCGGGATCGCCGCGACGACCAGGGCGGCCGCGACGAGGAACAGCCCGACCATGATCCGGGCCGCTTCACCCGCTGCCCACGTCTCGAGCGCGCCCACCACCTGCGGGTCGTGCAGGTCGCGGACCCTGAGCGCCACCGGGATGTACTGGAGGTAGCCGCCGGGCGTGTTGTAGATCTCATCGTGAAGCCGGTCGATCACCGTCGAGCCATAGGCCGTCAGGACGGCCAGGCCGATCGCCATCCCGATCATCCGGGCCACGGTCACGGTGGCCGAGGCGATCCCGAAGGCGGCCGTCCCGGCCCGCTCGACCGCGGCCGTCGAGCGCGGGGTGACCGTCAGCCCGAATCCGAGGCCGAAGGCGGCCATCGCCAGGGCGACGACGCCAAGGGCGGTCGTCGGGCCCCAGGTCGACATCGCGACGAGCGCCGCGACGGCCAGGACGAGCCCGGCGAGCGTGACGACCCGCAGCGACAGGACCCGGACGGCGAAGCCCGAAACGAGCGCACCGACGGCGGTGGCCGCCGCCAGCGAACCGAGGGCCGCCTCCTGGTCGGCCGGCCCACCGTACAGGACGCGGTCGACGAAGACGGCGCCGCCGATGATCGCCGTGGCGAAGGCATAGCCGGTGAGCAGCGACACGATCGCGGCCGAGGCGAAGATCCGGTCGCGGAAGAGGCGGACGTCGATGAACGGGTCCGGCCCGCGCAGGCCACGGACGATCGCCAGCCCGAGCCCGGCCAGGCCGGCCGCGATCAGGCCGATCGGCACGACCTCGAGGCCGGTGCCCAGCAGGGTGACGCCGAGGAGGAGCCCGCCGAGCCCGAAGGTGAAGGCGATCCCGCCGGGCAGGTCGACCCGGGTCGCCCGGCGGGGCGTGTCCCAGTCGCCACTGGCCGCCCAGGCGAGTGCGAGCGTCGCCATCCCGATCGGCACGTTCAGGTAGAAGACCCAGCGCCAGGCCGGCGCGAAGAGCGCGACAAGGGGGCCGCCGGTCACGCCCTGGCTTGCCAGGACCGTTCCTGGATGGAGCGAGCCCAGGATCGCCGCGCCGGCGAACGGACCGGCGGCCATGCCCAGGAAGGTCAGGGCGCCAACGACGCCGAGGGCCCGCGGTCGCGCCGCGTTGCCATACAGGTGGGCGGCGGCGGCCGTCGCGACCGGCACGATGATCCCCCCTCCGAGCGCCTGGAACAGGCGCGCCCCGATCAGCTGGCCGAGGTCCTGGCTCGCGCCCGAGAACGCCGACCCGAGGGTGAAGGCGACGAGCCCGACCAGCAACAACCGGCGAACGCCCCACAGGTCGGCCAGCCGGCCCGCCAGGGGCATCGTCCCGACGTAGACGAGGAGGTAGCCGTTGACGACCCACGACGCGGTCCGCAGCTGGGTCCAGTCGGCGAGCCCGGTCACGATCGTCGGCAACGCGACCGCGGTGATCATCAGCTCGAGGCCGGTCAGGAAGACACCCACGCCCAGCACGCCGAGCAGGATCATCCGGTCGCGACCGTTCACCGCCGGAGTGTAGCGGGCGTCGCTGCAGGGTCCGGGCCGGGTCGGGGCCCCCGCGGCAGCGCCAGGGGAGCCACGGCTGCTGGGAGCCCCGGCGCCGCGGTCAGGGCATGAGCGCCCGCCATGTGGCGCCCCCGTCCGAGGTCGCGAGCAGGTGGGAGGTGCCGAGGAAGTCGGTCCACACTGCCCAGCCCGTCCCGGCGGCAACGAACTGAGCGGTCTGCATGCTCGTCAGCGCCGGCTGGCTGGCCACCGTCGTCCAGGGCACGCCGCCGCTCGAGGTTGAGACCACTGCCGCTCCGTTCGCGGCGATCCAGTGCTGGGGGTCGAGGATGGAGACGGACGGCGCGCCATCGAGCGGGACCCGGGCCAGGAACGACCAGGTGACCCCGCCATCGGTTGTCCGGTAGACCCGCGTGACGTTGCCGCTGTCGCCTTCGAACTGGACCGGGACCAGGCCGGATCGTGCGTCGAAGAAGACCGGCTGGCCGAAGAACCGCAGGGCGCCGGACATTCCGGCGGGGGCCGCCAGGGCGGCGCTCCGCCAGGTCTTGCCGCCGTCGAGGGTCACCGACACGCCCGTCCCCACCGGGCTCCCGACGACGACTCCGTCAATCGTCGTGGAGAACGCGATCGCCGAACCCTCCACGCCGCTCGAGCCGGACCCGGTCGGGCGATCGGCGGACCAGGTGCGACCACCGTCGGCCGTCGAGTACAGGTCGCCGTCGCCGAGCGTGTGGGCGTAACTCCCCGAGATGAGAGCGAAGCCATGGTCGGCGTCGAGGAAGTCGAAGGCGAGCGGCCCCGGTGTGTCGCCCTGGTTGTTGACCTTCGCCGGCGGGAGCTCCGTCTTCGCCCACGTCCGGCCGCTGTCGCTCGTACGCCACACGTCGACCCGGCCGAAGCCCGGATCTGTGGCGACCTTGAACGGCTCCGCGAACGCGACCCAGCCGTGGATCGCGTCGAGGAAATCGACCTGGAGGAGGTTGGCCGGGGAGCTCCCTTCGGTCGCGGCCGGCGGGGTCGCGTCCCGCCAGGTCGAGCCGCCATCCTCGGTCAGCAGCAGCCGCTGGTCGCCGACCGCCCAGCCGTGCTCGGCGTCGATCAAGCCGGCCGGTCCGACGTTGACCGCCGGCGCGGGCTCGCTCGGGGCGGACGCCGAAGCCACGGGCGTGGGCGCGGCCGATGCCGTCGGTGCCACGGACGGCGCGACCGAAGGGCCGGCGCTCGCCGAGGCGGACGGCGCGGTTGACGGACCGACGACCGCCGGCAACGACGACCCGGGCGTCCCGGCCGGCGGCACGGTCGCGAGCTTGCCACTCAGGACCACGATCGCGACCGCCACACCGATGAACGCCGCGCCAATCGCGAGGGCAGGACGGAGCGGCCAGCGGGCCGTCCGGCCGGGCCGCGCCGGCAGGCTGGCGAGCGTCTCGATCAGCGAATCCGGGGCGCCGGGCAACGGCCGGCCGTGGAACGCCATGCGGATCTCTCGGTCGAAGTCGTCCATCGGTCAGCCTCGATTCCCGTCGGCCACGCGCCCGGCAGACTTTCGGAGATGCTCGCGACCCTCGTGCAGGCGGGACTTGACCGTGCCCAGGGGCAGGTCGAGCCGGGTTGCGATCTCGGCCAGGGACAGGTCGTCCCAGTAGAACAGGACGACGACCTGGCGGCATTCGGCGCGCATCCCGGTCATCGCCCGGAGGATCAGGTCGCGCTCGATGAATGCACCGAACGGATCACCGGTCGAGCTCCGCTCGGCCGATCCGTCGAGGTCGATGAAGCGGATCCGGTTGCGCCTGCGCATCCGATCGCGGCAGACGTTGACCAGGATCCGGTCGAACCAGCCCTGGAAGCCGGCCGGGTCGTGGAGCGAGCCGAGCGCGCTCCACGCCCGCAGCAGGGCCTCCTGCGTCGCGTCCTCGGCGTCGTGGGCTTCGCCCAGGAGCAGCCCGGCCAGCCGGTAGGCCCGGTCGAGCTCGCCTGAGGCGAGCGAGCGAAAGCGCGCTTCGGCCGAGTCGAGGCCGCCGACCGGCTGCGCGGGCTTCCTGCCCGCCGTCATCGCGTCATCGCTGATTGCTCCCATCCACCATACAGACGAACGGCTGGCCCGGAAGGTTCGCCCGATTCGCCGGGCGCCTGCCGCGAAACGGCGAATCGCCTTGACACCGGACCGCCCGGCGGCCTAGGATCAACAACAGTTTATATAAATGGCCGTTGAAGCCCGAACCCTGGAGAGCCCGCCCTGAGCCCGTCACCCGCCCGGATCCGTTCGACCATCGCATCGGTCGTCGACCAGCCGGACGAGCTGCGCCAGATCCGCCTCTTCCACAAGGCGCTGGCCGACGTCAACCGGCTCCGGATCGTCCAGCGCCTGGCTGGAGGCTCGGCCTCCGTCACCGAGCTGATCGACCACGTCGGCCTGAGCCAGCCGCTCGTGAGCTGGCACCTCGGCAAGCTTCGGGCGTCCGGCATCGTCACCACCCGCCGGATCGGCCGCGAGACGATCTGCAGCCTCCGGCCCGAGGCGTTCATCGAGGCTGCCTCGCGCGAACGCGGGCTGCTCGGCCTGCCATCGATCAGCCGGTGAGCACGAACCTGTCCGCCGGGCTCCGCGACCGGGTTCGCCATCTCGGCGAGCCGGTCGCCCTGCTGTTCGGCCGGATCGGCCTGACGCCGAACGGCCTGACCCTGGTCGGCTTTGCGATCACCGTCGCCGGAGCCGCCCTGGCCGGCCTCGAACTGTGGCTCGCCGCGGCGGTCGTCGTGTTCGTCGGTGGCGCCTTCGACATGTTCGACGGTGCCCTCGCCCGGGCCACCGGCCGGGCGTCGAAGGTCGGGGCGTTCCTCGACTCTGTCTTCGACCGCTGGGGTGAGGCGATCGTCTATGTCGGGATCATCGCCGGCTGCCTGTCGGCCGGCTTCAATCCAGGGGTGGGCCTGGCCGCGTTCGCGATGGCGGCCGCCTTCCTCGTCAGCTACGCCCGGGCCAGGGCCGAGGGACTGGGCTTCGCGACCGGCCCGGGGATCGCCGCCGTGGGCCTCGCACCGCGCGAGGTCCGTCTCGTGGTCCTCAGCCTGGGCCTGCTCGGAACCGGCCTGCTCGGCGGCCTCGAGACCGCGGACGGGCCGAAAGCACTGGCCGTGGCCCTGGGCCTGATCGGGATCCTCGCCACGATCACCGTCATCCAGCGCATCATCCATGTCATGCAGCAGGCCGCCGCCAGCGACGGCAAGTAGGAGAGAGCACACGTGCCGAAGAACGACAGCAACGGGAAGACCGGGACGAACGGCAAGTCGGCCGTGAGCTCGGCGACTGCGACGAGCGCAACGACCAAGACGCGCGCCGGCGCCGGCCGGCCAACGACGGCAAGATCCGGGTCGCGATCGTCGGCGTGGGCAACTGCGCCAGCAGCCTGGTCCAGGGCCGCTACTACTACGAGAACGCCAAGAAGGACGACTTCGTGCCGGGCCTGATGCACGTCGACCTGGGTGGCTACCACGTCCGCGACATCGAGTTCGTGGCGGCCTTCGACATCGACAAGAACAAGGTCGGCAAGGACCTGTCCGAGGCGATCTACACGAAGCCGAACAACACCTACGTCTTCCAGCAGGTCCCCCACATCGGGGTCAAGGTCGAGCGCGGGATGACCCACGACGGCCTCGGCAAGTACCTCAGCCAGATCATCGAGAAGGCCCCCGGCCCGACGGCCGACGTCGTCGGGCATCCTGCAAGCGAGCGCCAGGTCGACGTGGTCGTCTCGTACCTGCCCGGTCGGCTCGGAGGAGGCGACCAAGTGGTACGTCGAGCAGGCCCTCAAGGCCGGCGTCGGCTTCGTCAACGCGATCCCGGTCTTCATCGGCCGTGAGCCGTACTGGCAGCGCCGCTTCGCCGAGGAAGGCCTGCCGGTCATCGGCGACGACATCAAGAGCCAGGTCGGGGCGACGATCACCCACCGGGTGCTGACCCGCCTGTTCATGGACCGCGGCGTCCGCCTCGACCGGACCTACCAGCTGAACTTCGGCGGCAACACCGACTTCCTGAACATGCTCGAGCGCGAGCGCCTCGAGTCGCAAGAAGATCAGCAAGACGAACGCGGTCACCTCGATGCTCGACTACGAGCTCGACCCCGACGACATCCACGTCGGCCCGAGCGACCACGTGCCGTGGCTGCTCGACCGCAAGTGGTGCTACATCCGGATGGAGGGCACGACCTACGGCGACGTGCCGCTCAACGCGGAGCTGAAGCTCGAGGTCTGGGACAGCCCCAACAGCGCCGGCGTGATCACCGACGCGATCCGCTGCCTGAAGCTCGGCCTCGACCGCGGCCTGAAGGGCACGCTGGTGGCGCCGTCGAGCTACTTCATGAAGAGCCCGCCGATCCAGATCCACGACGACATCGCCTTCAACCGGGTCGAGGCGTTCATCCGCGGCGAGGACAACGAGACCCTGGTGGGCACCGAGGTGCCGGTCAAGAAGACCTACCGCCGGATGGCGGGCACGCAGGCGAAGGTCGCCGCCTCTGCCCGCTAGGCAGGGCGGTGACCGACGACGGGCGGTCGGAGGCCGGCGAGACGCCGGCGGCCGACCGCCTGGGTGAATCCCGCCCCGGCGAGGTCCGCGACCGGCCCGCCTCGACCGGCCGGCTCGAGGCACGCCATCGCCTCGAGGCACCCCATCGCCGGGCGACCGAGGGGGCACGCGTCGTCGAGCGGACGAGCTGTCCTCGGCTATCGGGCCGGCTCGTGGGTCCTCGGCCGGCTGCCCGCCCGTCCGGCCTGGACGGTGATCGGCTGGTTCACCCGGGCCTCGTACCTGCTCTGGCCGACCAAGCGCCTCTGGTCGAACACGAATTTCGGACACGTCCTGGGCGAGCCGCCGGGCAGCCCGGCCGTCCGCCGGATGGCCCTGCGCGCCTACGCCAACTACGCCCGCTACCTCGTCGAGCTGATGCGCCTGCCCCGACTCAGCCAGGCCGCCGCGGCCGGGCTCGTCGACGGCACCGGCCTCGACGAGCTCGAGGCGCACTGGCGCACCTCGAACGGGGTCGTCCTCGCGGTCTGCCATGTCGGCAACAACGAGGTCGTCGCTGCCGGTGTCGCCGAGCGAGGCTGGCCGATCTCCGTCGTCGCCGACGACTCGTCCTTTCCCGAGCTCTTCGAGATCCTCCGCCGGCAGCGCGAATCGCTGGGCGTCCACGTCATCCCGTGGCGCAACCTGCGCGAGGTCTACGGGGTCCTGCGCCGCCACGAGATCCTCGCCCTGCTCGTGGACTGGGGCTACCGCGACGACGGCATCCCGGTTCGCCTGTTCGGGGCCTGGACGACGCTGCCGGCCGGCCCGGCGACGCTGGCCGCCAGGACCGGGGCGACGATCCTGCCGATCGTGATCCGGCGCCAGCCCGACGACCACTTCCTGGTCGAGCTGACCGAGCCGATCACGGTCGCCACGAGCAGCCCGGCCGACCTCCAGCGGGCGACCCAGGCGATCGCCGACTCCCTCGAGCGGACGATCGGGGCCGCCCCCGACCAGTGGTACAGCTTCAAGCCGATCTGGCCGGCGACCGAGGCCGAGGCGGAGGCGTTGGCCGCCCGTGCCGAGCGCATGGCAGCCAGCCTGCGATGAGCAGCGAGGACGAGCGGCGTGGGTCGCGCCGCGGCCGCCTGGCGGCGACGCTCCTCGGCGTCGCATCGTGGACGGCCTGCCGGTTGCCCGAGCGCGTCGCGGTGTGGCTGGCCGAGCTCGCCGGCGAGGTGTGGTACCGGCTGGCCGCAGACAAGCGCCGGCTCGCCCGGGCGAACCTGGGCCGGGTCGTGACCTGGATGGCCGCCGAACGGGCCGGCAGCCCGCTGGCCTGGCCGGCGGCCACCGATCCGCGCCGCCTGGACCGGCTCGTCCGATCGGCGTTCCGGCACTACGCCCGGAACTACCTCGAGACGATGCGCGCGCCGATCATGGGCGGGGCCTACGTCCGGGAGCGGACGACGATCGAGAATCCCGAGGCGGTCGACGCGGCCTTCGCGACCGATGGCCCGATGATCTTCATCGGCCTCCATTTCGGCTCGCTCGAGCTGCCCGGCTTCTACCTGGTCGAACGATCGGGCCGGCCGGTGACCGCGCCGATGGAGAGCGTCGCCGAGCCGGCCGTGCAGGCCTGGTTCGTCCGGACCCGGGGCGTGATCGGGGTCCGGATCGTGGGCATCCGGGAGGCTCGCCGGGAGCTCGGCGCAGCCCTCGAGCGCGGCGAGATCGCCGGCCTGATCGCCGATCGAGATATCACCGGCGGCGGCCTGGAGCTGCCCTTCTTCGGCGTTCCGGCGCCGATCCCGGTCGGGCCCGGACTGCTCGCCGTCCAGTCCGGCGTGCCGGCCTTCGCCGCCGCCGCCTGGCGGACCGGCCCGGGAACCTTCCGCGGCCGGCTCGAACGGATCGAGGCGGCCTCGACCGGCACCCGCCGCGAGCAGGTCACCGCCTTCCTGACCTCCGAGGTGCGGGTCTTCGAGCATCTGATCGCACAGGCGCCCGAGCAGTGGTGGGCGATCTTCTTCCCGATCTGGTCAGACCTCGCGGGCGCCTCGGGCAGCGGGGCGGCCCGATGACCGGGCGAGCCGATCTCCACGTCCACAGCCTCGCCTCCGACGGAACCGCCGGGATCGACGAGATCCTGGCCGCGGCCGTAGCCGCCGAGCTCCAGGTGATTGCGATCACCGACCACGACCGGATCGACGCGGCCCAGGCCGGCCGGGCGCTCGCCCAGCGGCGTGGCATCCCGCTCGAGGTGATCGTGGGCGAGGAGATCTCGACCCGGGGCGGCCATCTGCTCGGGCTGTGGCTGAGCGAGCCGATCCGGCCGTGGCAGTCGCTGCGCGTCTCGATCGCCCAGGTCCACGAGCAGGGCGGCCTGGCGATCCCGGCCCATCCCCTGTTCCCCTACCCGCTGTGTGCCCAGGGCGTGATCCTGACCCGCCTGCTGGCCGATCCGGACCCGCGCTGCCGGCCCGACGCGCTCGAGGTGTTCAACCCGACCACGTTCGGTCGACCGGTCCACCGGCGGGTCGTCCGGTTCGCCGCGAGCAACGGCCTGGCCGCCGTCGGCAGCAGCGACGCCCATGCGGCCGAGGCGATCGGGCGCGGCTGCACGACGTTCGAGGGGGACACGGCCGACGACCTGCTGGAGGCGATCCTGACCCGCCAGAGCGGCTGGCAGGGGACGTTCCACCCGACGGCCCGCCAGCTCGGCACGTTCGGCCGGCAGCTCCGCAAGTACGGTCGCGACCTCCGTGACGAGACTCGCGGCCGGGTCCGCAACGACGGCACCGGTCGCGATCACGGCTACCCCGGCGGACGCCTCCGGCCGCCCCGCTTCGACCCGAATGATGACCCCGGGCCGCCCGCCCGGGACGGCGGTCAGCGGTGAAGATCGGGCTCGTGACACCGTACGTCTATCCCGTGCCGGGCGGGGTCAACGAGCACGTCCGCTACCTCTACGAGAACCTCCGGCAGCGCGGCCACGACGTCCGGATCATCAGCAGCAGCCACGGCCTGCAGCGCGCCTCGGAGGGCGACGTGATCCGCCTGGGCAAGGGCTTCAGCATGCCGACCAACGGCTCGGTCGGGACGATCACGGTGTCGCCTCGCTACGTCAGCCAGGTCGGCCGGATGCTCGAGGACGAGCAGTTCGACCTGCTCCACTTCCATGAGCCGTTCGTGCCGTTCCTGTCGCTGATCCTTCTCCATCAGTCGCGCAGCGTGAACATCGCGACGTTCCATGCCTACGCCGGCTTCTCGCCGTCGTACGAGTTCGGCCGGCGGTTCATGCAGGGCCATGCCTCGCGCCTGCACGGCCGGATCGCGGTCAGCGCCGCCGCCCGGCACTTCATCGACCGCTACTTCCCGGGCGACTACAAGGTGATTCCGAACGGTGTCGACCTGGCCCGCTTCGAGCGGGCCGTGCCACTCGCCCGCTGGCAGGACGGCCCGCCCAACCTGCTGTTCGTCGGGCGCCACGAGCCGCGCAAAGGCCTGCTCGAGCTCCTCAAGGCGTACCGGATCCTGCGCCGCGAGGGCGTCGCCTGCCGGCTGCTGATCGTCGGCTCGGGACCCCAGGAGCGCGAGGCCCGGCGCTACGTCCTGACCCGACGCCTGCTCGACGTCGAGTTCCTCGGCCGGGTGAGCGATCCAGAGAAGGTCCAGCTGTACAAGACGGCCGACGTGTTCGTGTCGCCGGCCACCGGCCGGGAATCGTTCGGGATCGTGCTGCTCGAGGCGATGGCCGCCGGCGCCCCGATCGTGTGCTCCGACATCCACGGCTACAAGGGCGTCGTCCGGCGCGGCGAGAACGCCCTGCTGGTCGAGCCCCATGAGCCGAAGGACCTCGCGGCCGCGATCGGCCGGCTCCTCGGCGACCCGGCCCTGCGCGAGTCGATGCGCCTCGCCGGGCCGGCCCGGGCGGCCGAGTTCAGCTGGGAGCGGGTCACCGCCAAGGTCGAGGCCTACTACGGCTTCGTGATCCGCCGGCTGGCCGCGACGGGCAGCCTGCCGCCCGACTTCCGCGCCGGCATCCCCGGCGCCCAGACCGGCCCGACGCCGCCGGGCATCGACGCCGGCGCCTGACTTCGGCCGCGCCGAGCCTCACCTCGCGCCGGGAGGTTGCTCCCCCGAATGGCCGTCCTCGCTCGCGACGGCCTCCCCACGATCGCTCTCACCGTCGGCAGCACCCGGTTCAGAGGCGTCCGGTTCGGCCGGGCCGAGGCGCGGGATCCTGGCCGACCACGCGCTGTAGCCGACCACGATGCACAGAACCGTGAGCATGACCAGGGTCAGGATCGGCACCCATGACAGCAGCGGCTGGGCGGACGCCGGGGCATCGGTGTTGTCGGGGAACTGGAACGGGTAGAGCCAGGTCGGCAGGATCCCCTGGTAGGCGTTGAAGATCGTCGAGGGCAGCGGCAGGGCCGCGATGTTCGGGTAGAGGACGATGAAGAAGACGGTGGCAGCGGCGAGGATCCCGGCGACGAACCGGCGCGCGTCGCGGGCGGTCAGCACGACGTAGGCGATCGGCACGAGGATCGCCAGGATCACGATCGCGATCGGGGCGGTCGAGAATCCGGCCTGGTCGATCAGGGGCGTCGGCGGCAGGAGGATCCGTACGGCCGCCACCGCCACCACGGCGCCCGCCGCGGTGAGCACGATCCGGGCCAGCTGGCGATCCCCGGCTCCACCCCGCAGCCGGACGAGCTGGACGATCAGCAGGACGCCGGCGACGACCATCACCAGCCCAAGGCCGGCCGCCTGGAGCGTGATCAGCAGGTCACCAGGCGTCGAGTCGACGCATGCCCCCGAGCCCGGATTCGCCGCGTTCACCCGGACGTAGGCGCACAGCGGCCCCTTGAAGACCCACAGCAGGCCCGGCCCGAGGACGACCAGGGCCGCCGACACGCGGGCCAGCAGCCAGGTCCGGCGCGAGGCCCCGTGCCACAGCTCGGCCAGGAAGTAGGCCAGGGCGATGACGAGGAACGGCAGGCTCGAGTAGTAGTGGTACTGGAACGTGGCCCGGTCGATCCGTATCCAGGTCACCCACTGCAGGACGAACCCGATCGTGATCAGGCCCAGGGCCAGGCTGCCCCGCCTGAACGCCTGCCAGGCGACGAACGCGATGGCCGGGATCTCGAGCCACCAGGTGATCAGGTTGCCGTTGTCGTAGATCGCCGCCGAGGTGTTCCCGGCGAAGCTGCCCTGGTAGAACCAGACCGGCTTGAGGTCGAGCGGCCAGGCCCAGAACGGCGAGGATGCGGGGTGGGTGGCCCGCAGGTTGTTGTGGTAGTCGTACATCGACTTGGTCAAGTCGACCAGGGTCTGGCCGGTATGGCCGGGCGGCCAGCCGGGGAACAGCTGCGGACCGCCCGCGGTCGACACCGCCCACGGGATGTAGCTCACGACGTAGACGACCAGGGGCAGCACGAGCAGCGACCCGATCATCCACACGATCGGGATGCCGAAGCCCCAGCCGAGGCGCAGCCAACCCGGCGGAGGCGCGGCCGGCGGCGCCGCCCGGCTGAGCGGGTCGGCCGCAGCGGGCGCGCCGGCGAGCGGACCCATCCCGAACGCGCCGGCGACCCGGAAGGCGAGGTAGACGACGCCCGAGCCGACGACCAGGGCAGCGGCGACCTCGATCGGCTCGACGCTGATCGAGCCGAGCGTGTAGGCCGTGGTCGCGATCCCGGCGGCAATCGCGCCGAGGAAGACGAGGATGCCGATGACCGCCGGACCGGCGATCGCCAGGCGCGTCTCGTCGTCGGTCCAGGCTACCGGTCGCAGGACGGCGTGGAGCACGGCCGCCAGGGTCATCCCGACCATGACGATCACGAAGATGTAGTTCGGGCCGCTCGTCGTGGCGTTGGCCGGGATCGCAGTGAGGGCCACGTTGCCGAGGACGACCGTGCCCCCGATCAGGCTCAGGATCAGCACGATCCGGCCGAGCGCCGAGCGGCCCAGGATGAGGATCCCCACGCCGGCGATGGCATACAGCCCGACCCACTTGCTGGCGAGGGCCAGCCCGAGCAGGACGCCAACGACGGGCAGGGCGACGACCCACGCCCAGCGCCAGCGCCACCAGCCCGTCCATACGGCGGCGAACAGGGTGTAGGCGGCGACGATGAACAGCCCGACGTAGACGTCATTCATGCCGATCCGTGACTGCACGAAGAACATCCCGTCGACTGCGACGAGCAGTCCGGCCAGGATCGCGATCGCGCGCCGCTTGAACAGGATCCGGGCGAGCAGGTACATCAGGAGCGCCGTCAGGGCGCCCGCGATCACCCCCGGAAAGCGCCACGCGAACGGATCGCCGCCGACGTCGACCGAGGCGATCGTGCCGTCGGCCGCGGCGACCAGGAGGGTCTCGCGGTCGCTGCTCGGGTAGTCGTGGGTCGCGTCCAGCGCCCAGCTCACGCTCGTGATCGGAAGCTGGGCATCGGCGTACGTGGCGTTCGAGTGGGGCTCGACCGAGTAGACGGTCTCGGACGACCCGTCAGGCGTCCGGCCGAGCACCTGGACCATCTTGGTGGTGGCGTCGAACACGACCTTGCTGACCTGGCCGGGCATCGCGAACGTGGTCGACAGGGCCGGCGTGGTGATCGTCGCCGACGAGCTGTCGTCGATCGAGATCACGGCCACCTGGTGGTTGGCCATCGCCGCGTAGATCGTCGGCGTGTCGATCCCGACGACATCGGCGACCCCGGTCGCGGCCGCGTCGAGCTGGACGAGCTGGGCCCTCTCGCCGGTCGTGCCCGCGATGAAGGTCAGCCCGGCGCTGCCGGCCGCGGCGACCTCGGGCAGAGGCTGGACGGCGAAGCCGGCCAGCCGGCCGTCGCTGACCGCCGCTCCGATCGTGTCCTTGACCGTGCTCGCGATCGAGCCCAGGACAGGCGTTTGGGCGTCGCCGGTCTGGCCGGCGATCGCCCGCAGGCGGGTCTCCAGGGAGGCCTGGTCGAGCCCGGTGATGCCCGCGATCGTGGCGGCCTCTCCGGCCGGATCGGTGACCGCCGAAGGGGTGACGACCAGGCCGTCGGTGCTGCCGCCGGAGGCCAGGTCGGCCAGCCCGTCGACGTGGACCTTGCCGCCGACGGCGCCGCTGGCCGGGTCGACCGCGACGACGTCCGAGCCGGTCGTGGCGGCGACCATCGCCGTCCCGTCGTCGCTGACCCACAGCTCGCTGATCGCCACGCCGAGGCTGGCCAGGGGGGGCGGGACCGTGCCGTCGGGGGCGGCCGGCGGGCTGGACGAGCGGAGCGAATCGAGCTCCACGCTCGTGTCGATCGTCGCGATCGTCCCGCTCGAGGTCCCGACGTAGACCCGGTGGTTCGTGCTGTCGAGGGCCAGCGCCTGCGCTCCGGGCAGGTCGTACGTGGCGATCAGGTCGCGGGTCGCCAGGTCATAGACCCGGACCGCGTTGCCGCCGGCCACGTAGAACCGGTCGCCGGCCCGGCCGTTGGGCAGGCTGTCGTCATCCCAGCGCGGCTCGACCAGGACGTCGCTGACCGCGCCGCCGAGCTGGGCGGTGGCGGTCACCTTGTTGTCGCCGAAGTACGTGATCCCTTCGGCCATCGCGTACTTGGCCAGGTGGGGATGGGTGAACTCGTAGATGTCGTGGGGGATGCCGTAGTTCCAGCCCTGCAGGAACTCCATCGCCGTCCGGGCGTGATAGACCTCGTCGAAGTGGAACTCGTACGGATCGGACAGGCGGAACAGGCGGAGGGTGAGCAGGCCGACGAGGAGGACGGCCATGATCAGCAGGTCGAGCTTGTCGATCCGGCCGCCACGCTCGCCCCACAGGCTGCGCGAGCGATCGGCCAGGCGCGGCCGGCGATCGAACAGGTTGCGCAGGAATCCCCGGTTGCCATCGTCGGCGACGGCCGGCTCCTGCGGCCAGGGGCCATCGGACGGCTCCGGGGCGGCGGCCTTCGACGTCCACGGGTCGGCCATCGCGGGCATGATCGCACCTCCGGCGATCACGGCCGGCGGCGCGGAGCCCGGCGCGTCGATCGGAGCCTGGCTGGCCGCGTAGGCGGAGCTGGCGAGGGGGGCCAGGTCCGGGTCCGGCGCCCGGCCAGGTCCCGGGTTCGTACCCGGGCCTTCATCCGGTCCGGGCGCGTACACGGCCTGGTCCTGCCGGTCCGCCTCGGTCTCGGCGTCGAGCCGGACCTGGGCCGCCCGGCGCAGCTCGGTCAGCGCCCACAGGCCGACCCCCAGGTGGGTCAGGGCGATGATCGTGATGCCCGTCGACGAGCGGAGCGCGCCGGCGATCCCCAGCCAGTCGCTGACCCCGGGGTTGTTGTAGAAGGGCGTGGTCAGGACGGCGTACAGGTTGGCGAAGTTGGCCAGGGCAAGGGCCAGATAGGCGAGCCGCCAGCGGAACGAGGTCGCGGCGAGGATCACGCCCAGGGCGAAGAACGGGAAGAGATAGCGTTCGTGGACCCGGGTCGGCACGACGAAGAAGGCGATCGCCAGGACCGTCAGGCCGACCAGGATCGTGCGCCGGTCGTCGCGTCGGGCGACGATCACGCAGACGAGCCCGATCAGCGCGAGGAGCCCTGCCGTCCCGACGTACAGGGCGGGGATGCCCAGGATCGTGACCGGTGCCGCGTCCGTCGTCGGGTTCGCGATGTCGGGCAGCCAGGTGCCCGCGGCGGCCAGGCCGTTGCCCGCCTGCTCGACGAGCGCCCACGGGTTGTAGGCGTTGACCGTGACGTATGGATAGCCCCCGGCGGTCTTGCCCACCTGGACGAGCAGGTCGACGATCGACAGCCCGAACGGCGCGGACATGAGGGCGGCTGTCGCCAGGGCGAGCAGGCCGCTCGTGACCAGCCGGATCGGGCCACGAGTGAGCCGCCCGGGCCGTCCGGCCCCGCCGGGCGGCTCGGTCGACGAAGCCGGCGCGGACGCGGGCCGGAGCCATTCGACCAGGTAGCGCTTGAGCAGGACCGCCACAAGGATCGGGATCGAGGATCCCGAGCTGCGGCTTGATCACCGCCGCGATCGTGGCCAGGGTCGCCGCCCGCTCCGGGTGGTCCCGCCACAGCTCGCGCAGCCCGAGGAGCAGGAAGATCAGGCCGAACGAGTCGACCTGGCCCCACACGGCACTGTCGAACCAGGTGACCGGGTTGACCACGAACAGGAGCGCCCCGAGCAGCGCCGCCCGGCGCGACCCGCCGAGCTCGAGGACGATCGAGTGGACGAGATAGGCGACGGCGACGTCGGCCAGGATCGCCGGCAGCTTGATCAGATCGCCGAGGCCGCCGAGCCAGCCTGCCGACCACGCCGAGCAACCACAGGACGTAGAGGTAGCCGGGGGTGTAGTCGATGAACGAGACGCGGTCGTAGAAGCCGTTCGGGCCGTGTGCCGCGAGGTCGTCCGCCCAGCCGATGAAGGACGCCCGGTCGGAGCCGAAGCCCGAGCCCGGGAGGAGGACGTATGCGATGATGAGGCGGAGGGCGAGCCCGAGGGCGAGGATGGATGAGCAGTCCGCGCGCGGTCCCGAATGACCGCCACGTCACACTCGGGCCCCGGTCGGACGCACCCATCGCGGGGCCTGCCAACGTGGTCGGCCTCCTGCACGAGCGCTGAGGTGGAGCGGAGGATAGCACAAGGCCCCGTGACCTCCCCGGCCGGCCCCGGGCCCGCGGCCCGAACCGAGCGCGGCCCGGACGACACGACGATGTGGGCGGGCGTGCTGATCTTCGTGGCGATGCTGGCGATCTACATCGTCAGCAATCCCGACCGGGCGAACTTCTACAACCACTTCGTGTGGCAGGCCTCGGCCTGGCTGGAGGGCCAGGCCGGCATCCGCTATCCGGTGACCGCCACCCCGACATCGCCGGGCAACGACTACTTCCAGGACGTCCTGCCGATCCTCGACCCGAATGGGAGCATCGCCCGGCCGAGCGCTCCTCCCGTTCCCGCCGCTGCCGGCGCGTCGTGCTGCTGCCGTTTGTCGCCATCTGCGGCCTGACCACGAACGCCCAGCTCGTATCGCCACGTTCTCGGGGCCGATCGACGTGGCCCTCGCCTTCTGGATGCTCGGCCGCCTGCGCCTCGACCGGCCGGTCCGGATCGCGACCACGATCTTCCTCGGCCTCGGGAACGGTCCTGTGGTACGCCGCCGAGCTCGGCTCGACCTGGTTCTTCGCCCACGTGGTGGCCGTCGGCCTGACCCTGCTCGCGATCGGGATCGCCCTCGACGCCGATCCACGAGCGGCCCTCGGCGACGACGATGACCGCCGCTGACGCGCTCGCCGGGCGCACGGGCGTTGGCCGGCGGCGTCGGCGGGGCGGCGGGCTGGACGGGCCGCCGTGCGCATCGATCGCCGCCAGGTCGTGGCCGGGCTCCTGTTCGGACTGGCCTGCACGTCGCGCCTGACGGTGATCTTCGGGGCGCCGTTCTTCGTCTTCGTCGGCGGTGGCGGGAGCTGGCTCCGACGGGGCCTGTCGGCCGTGCGTCGGCACGGCGATCCCGATCGGCGCGTCCTCCTGCTCTACAACCAGGTCTCGACCGGCCATCTGTTCAACCCCGGCTACGACTACCTCTACCAGTACGAAGCCAACGGCTACCCCGCGCTCAACTACCACCCGACCTGGTCGATCGAGGACCCCCGCTACCTCCTCCAGAACCTGCCGCTGCATGCTCGGCCGGGCTGCCCGACGATCATGCCGCCGCTGCTCGCCGGGTGACGTTCGCGCGCTGTTCGATGCCGCCTGCCCCATCGCGGTCCCGACGGACGTGGGCATGAGCCTCTTCCTGACCAGCCCGGGCTGGCTCATCGCCGCGGCCCGTCCTGCGCCTGGCATCGACCGGCTCGTGTCTGGGCGGCGACTGCCGTGGCCGCGATCGCCGGTCGTCGACCTCATGCACTTCAGCCAGGGCTGGGTCCAGTTCGGCTACCGCTTCAGCAACGACTACGCCCCGTTCGGCATCCTGCTCGTCGGCCTCGCTCTTTCTTCCGGGGGCCGCACGCGGAAGGTCGGCTACGTGCTCATCGTTGCTCTCGGTCCTGGTGAACCTGTGGGGCGTGGCCTGGGGGCGGACGCTCGGATGGTGAGGAGCTCTCGGACGCGGCTCGGTCTCTGGCGCCGGTCGTCGCCGGCGTGGTCGCCTTCGGGCTGGCCGCGGCGGCGCTCTGCCGGGCGTGTCGTTCTGGGACACGGCCGAGTTCCAGACCGTCGGCCCGCTGCTCGGCACGGCCCACCCGACCGGCTATCCGACCTACGTGATCCTGGGCTGGTTCGCCTCGTCGTCCTCCAGCCGCTGGGCGACCCGGCGTTCCGGATGAACCTCCTCTCGGCGATCTGCCTCGGGGTGGCCGCCGCGCTCACGGCCGGGCTCGTCGCCCGGCTGACGAGACAGGCGTGGCTGGGCCTCGCGGCCGGGATTCTCCTGGCGACCACGCCCGATCGCCTGGGCCATCGGCACGCGCGCCGACCCCCACGCGCTGTACCTCGTCTTCGTTGCGCTGCTGCTGGTCCTGCTCGTCGACTGGGAACGGCTGCGGCGCCAGGCGGACGCCGTCATCGACTGGATCGATGATCCGGACGAGGAGGCGCTCGGCGCGGTGCAGCGCTCCGTCGGACGCACCCTCCACGCCTCGGCAGATCGACGCCTGGTTGCTGCGGCAGGCGTCTACGGCCTCGCCCTGGGCACGCACAGCCTCGTCCTGCTGCTGGCGCCGGGCATCGCCCTGTTCGTCCTGGCCGTCGAGCCCCGGATCGTCCTGCGGCCGCGGTTCCTGCTGGCCTGCCTCGGCACCCTCCTCGTCGCGGCCGTCCTCGTCTTCCTCGAGCTGCCGCTGCGGGCCGGAATCTTCCGGGCGCCCCTGGTGTACGGCCACCCGGACACGTGGAACGGCTTCTGGTACGTCGTCCTGGCCGCCCAGTTCACGGGCAGCCTGGTCGCCCCGTTCGCCGACCTGGGCGGCAAGCTGGGGGAGGTGGCACGGATCGCCGCCACCCAGCTCGGGCCGCTCGCCGGGCTCATCCCGTTCGCCCTGCTCGCGACCGCCGTGCGGCGGCCGCGCTACGCCCTCCTGACGGCACCGGCCGTCGTCATCACCTGCTGGTTCTCGGTCTCCTACGTGAACGCCGACATCGGTCGCTACTACCTGGGGCCGGAGCTCATCGTGCTGACGTGGATCGGCGATCCTGGCCGACACGGCCCTGCGCGGCCTCGGATGGCTCGGTCGCGGCGTCGCGGCGCCCGGCTGGCCGATCAGGCCCCGGCGGCGCCGCCGGCCGGCCCGAGTCGGCGCTCCGGGTCGCGCCGGGAGCACGCGGCGAGCCGCGGCGTGGCAGCCCGTGCTGAGCTTCCTGCTGGCCGGCGCCCTGCTCCTGCCGACGCTTCCGACGCTGCCCGGCACCTATGCCCTGGTGAACCAGAGCCACGACCGCGACGCCGCGGCCTGGCTCGACGCCGTGCTTGATCCGAAGGTTGCCCCGCCCGACACCGTGATCGTCAGTTGGTGGAGCTACTCGACCCCGCTATGGTACGCACAGCTCATCCAGGGTCGACGACCGGACATCTCGATCATCGACGACCGGACTCGGCTCGACCAGAACCTCGGGGAGATCAGCGACGTGATCGACGCCAACCTCGGCAGGCGGCCGATCCTGGTCATCCAGGTCGACCCCAGCATCCTCTACTCGCTGTCGTCGAGGTATCGCCTCGTGCAGCAGCCGACGCCGGGCAACCAGTCCGTCTTTCGTGTCGACGGCGTCCTCGCCGGGGTCCGACCGTGACCGCGTCGCTGGGTGTCGTGCCCGGGGCCGCCGATCCGTCGGCTGCCGTTGACCAGCCAGCAGCCCCGCCCGCGCGCGTCGCCGAGCTGTCGTGGTTCTTCCCCGCGCACAACGAGGAGGCCAACGCCGAGGCCCTCGTCGCGGAGGCGCTCGAGACCCTGCCGGCGCTCGCCGAGCGGTTCGAGATCATCATCGTCGACGACGGCTCGCGCGATCGCACTCCCCAGATTGCCGACGGTCTCGCCGCGGCGCACCCGGACGTGGTCCGGGCCGTCCACCATCCCACGAACCTTGGCTACGGCGCGGCGCTCCGCTCGGGGTTCCGGGCGGCTCGGTACGAGCTGGTCGCCTTCACCGACGGCGATCGCCAGTTCCGCGTCGCGGACGTCGGCCGACTGACCGCCCGGGTGGTGGAAGCCGACCATCCCGATGTCGTGGTCGGCTTCCGCATCCGCCGCGCCGATCCAAGGATCCGGACCGTCTACGCCCGCTCCTATCGCCTCGCCAACCGGATCTTCTTCGGACTCCCGGCCACCGACGTCGACTGTGCCTGCAAGCTCTTCCGCCGGACGGCGCTCGAGGGCATCCGGGTCGAGTCGGGCGGCGCCTTCTTCTCGGCGGAGCTGCTCATCAAGCTGCAGGCCGCCGGCCGGAGCCTGGTCGAGGTCGGCGTGCCGCACTACCCGCGGACGGCCGGGTCGCCGACGGGCGCGAAGCCACAGGTCATCCTGCGCGCCGTCCGCGACTTCTGGCGCCTCCGCCTGCGGCTGTGGGCCACGCCGAGGATCGCCCTGCGACGCGGCCAGTCGATCCTCGACAACACCTGATCGCAGCCGGCCGCCGAACCACGGCAGGAACTCCGGCCGGACTCCGACCCGCGGCACGGCGCTCCGGTTCGGCTCACTGCCCCCGGGTGGGGCCCTCGCGATGCTCGCCCCCCGACTCGATGTCGAGCGAGTTGATGAAGTCCCGGAAGACGCTCAGGCGCGGATCGCCCGGCGTGGCCCGCTCGTCGGGGTCGAGCAATTCGATGCCCTCGTCGTCGGGCACGTCGGGCCGGACTCCGGCCTGCTCGAGCACGGCGCCGACGGCGTAGATCGGAACCCCGGACCGCACCGCCAGCGCGAGCGCGTCGGAAGGCCGGGAGTCCACCTCGACCTCGCGCCCGTCGGCGACGAGGAACAGCCGGGCGTGGAACGTCTCCTCGGCGAGCGACGAGATGACGACCCGCCGGATCGACACGCCGAGGCTGGCCAGCATGTTCGTGACCAGGTCGTGGGTCATCGGACGCTCGGGCGCGAGACCCTGGAGCTTCATGGCGATCGCGTTCGCCTCCCAGGGTCCGATCCAGATCGGAAGGTAGCGGTCCCGGTCACGCTCCTTGAGGATGACCACGTGCTGACTGGACGGCATGTGGACGCGAACGCTCTCGACGTCCATCTCGACGAGCTGCTCGACCATGGCCGGATTA
>CAWEAL010000006.1:0-350680 GCA_963807035.1 uncultured Chloroflexia bacterium
CCCCCCCCCCCCCCCCACACACACACACACACACACACACACACACACACACACACACACACACACACACACACACACACACACACACACACACACACACACACACACACAGCAGCCTCCCTTCCTCTGTCCTCCCCAAAAAAAAAAAAAAAAAAAAAAAAAAAAAAAAAAAAAAAAAAAAAAAAAAAAAAAAAAAATTTTCTTCCTCAGCTTAAAAAAAAAAAAAAAAACCCCCCCCCCCCCCCTCCCTCTCTCTCTCTCTCTCTCTCTCTCTCTCTCTCTCTCTCTCTCTCTCTCTCTCTCTCTCTCTCCCCCCCCCCCCCCCCCGCATGCGCGACCAGCACCACCGTGCAGCGGGCGACATGCCGGCGATCAGCTACGGTTCACCTTCATCGGCGGCGACCAGTCCGCCAGGCGTGACCGACGTAGATCATGAACAGCGTCGAAGCGATGGCGGGTCGACGAACGGGTATCCGTCCTGGCACGAGGTCGGCTCGCTCCGCCTCGCGCTCCACAGGCCCGGCTCGAGGAGCTCACCGCCAGGCCGGCTGGGCCAAGACGTTCGGGCTGCCCCTCGAGCTGATCGGGCCCGGGAGGCCGACGATCGGTTCCCGCTCATGTCGCTCGATGGCGTCCTCGGCGCGGTCTTCCTGCTCACCGACGGCTGGCTCGATCCGTCCGCTGGCCTTCGCGCTGGCCGCCGGTGCCCGCGCCGGGGCTGATCGAGACTGGCTGCCGGGTTGTCGCGATCGACTCGGCCGGTGGCCGGGTGGCGGGCGTCCAGGTCGAGAAGGGTGGCGAACGGCGGACGATCCTGACCGATGTCGTGGTCAATGCCGGCGGGATCTTCTCGCCCGAGATCGGCCGGCTCGCCGGGGTCAACGTCCCGATCATCCCGATGGCCCACGAGTACCTGTTCACCGAGCGGATCGAGGGGGTCACCGCCAGCCTGCCCACGATGCGCGACCCCGACCACCTGTGCTACTTCCGGGAGGAGGTCGGCGGGCTGTGCATGGGCGGCTACGAGCGCCACCCGGCGCCGTGGTCGCTCGACGGCGTGCCGGCCGACTTCAACGGCAAGCTCCTCGCCCCGGACTGGCCGCGCTTCGCCGAGATCATGGACGGCGCGGTCCACCGGGTCCCGCCGATCGCCGATGCCGGGATCAACCGGATGATCAACGGGCCCGAGGCGTTCACCCCGGACAACGAGTTCATCCTGGGCGAGAGCGAGGTGCGCGGCTTCTTCGTCGCAGCCGGCTTCTGCGCCCACGGCATCGCCGGGGCCGGCGGGGTCGGCCGCCAGGTGGCCAGCTGGATCGTCGACGGCGAGCCCGAGCTCGACCTGTGGAAGATGGACATCCGCCGGTTCGGGGCGCAGTACCGCTCCCAGGCGTACACCCTTGCCCGAACGGTGGAGGTCTACCAGCAGTACTACGACATCCACTATCCCAACGAGGAGCGCCAGAGTGCCCGGCCGCTCCGCCTCTCGCCGGCCTACGGCCGCCTGGTCGAGCTCGGGGCGGCCTTCGGCGAGAAATCCGGCTGGGAGCGGCCGAACTGGTTCACCGCGAACGAGGCCGCCGGCCGGGTGGACTGGCGGCCTCGCGGCTGGGCCGGCGAGCACTGGTCGCCGGCGATCGGCGCCGAGGCACTGGCGACCAGGACTACCGCCGGCCTGTTCGACGAATCGAGCTTCGCCAAGATCGAGATCGCCGGTCCCGGTGCGGCGGCGTTCCTGCGGCCGGCTGTGCGCCAACGACATCGATCGCGAGGTCGGCGGCGATCGTGTACACCCAGATGCTCGAACCGGCGGGGCGGGATCGAGACCGACTTCACGGTGACGAGGGTCGCCGCCGATCGCTTCCTGATCGTCACCGGCACCGCCTTCGGCAACCATGACCTTGGCTGGATCCGCAAGCAGCTCGACGACGACCAGGACGCCCGGGGCCGGGTCCTCGTCAACGACCTGACCTCGGCGATCGCCTGCTTCGGGTTGTGGGGCCCGAACGCTCGGGCGATCCTGGAAACCGTCACCCGGGACGACGTCTCCGACGCCGCGTTCCCCTACCTGACCGCCCGGCGGATCACCATCGGCAACGTGCCCGTCCTCGCCCTGCGGGTCACCTACGTCGGCGAGCTCGGCTGGGAGCTCTATCCGCCGAGCGAGTACGGGGCGAGCCTGTGGGACGTCCTGTGGACGGCCGGCGCGGGCCGCGGCCTGGTCGCGGGCGGCTACCGGGCGATCGATGCGCTCCGCCTGGAGAAGGGGTATCGCGCCTGGTCGAGCGATATCACCCCCGACGAGACGCCCTACGAGGCGGGCCTCGGATTCGCCGTCCGGCTCGAGGGGCCGGATGGCCGGCCGCGCGAATTCATCGGCCGGTCGGCCCTGGTCGAGGCGAAGGCCGCCGGCCCGCGCAAGCGGCTGCGCTGCCTGGTCCTGGACGATCGCCGTTCGGTCTGCCTGGGCAACGAGCCCGTCCGGATCGGTGGCGAGATCGTCGGCCGGGTGACGAGCGGGGGCTACGGCTTCGCGGTCGAGCGATCGATCGCCTACGCCTACCTGCCGCCCGGCAGCGCCGCGATCGGGACCCGGGGCGAGATCGAGGTCTTCGGCCACGTGGGTCGGCTTCGAGGTCGCCGCCGAACCGCTGTACGACCCGTCCGGCGCGCGGATCCGGGCATGACCGAGGCGCGTTTCCACCCGGTCGATCGCGAACGCGGTCGCGGCCGGGCCGGCCTGGAGCGCCGGGCGGGCCCGCGCCTCCGACGCCGAGCTCGACGCCTGGCTCGCGTTCGCCCTGGCCGCCTGCGACGCGGCCGACGCGGTCGCCCTGGGTCACTTCCGGCGCGACCTCGAGGTGATGACCAAGCCCGACCGGTCGTTCGTGACGATCGCCGACCAGGCGGTCGAACGCCTCGTCCGGGGGCGGATCCAGGCCGCCTACCCCGACCACGGCCTGGTCGGCGAGGAGTACGGCTCGGAGGCCCGGGCGGCCCGCTGCCGGTGGTACATCGACCCGATCGACGGGACCCACAACTTCATCCGGGGCGTGCCCCTGTTCGGCACGCTGCTCGCGCTCGAGGTCGACGGCGAGCTCCAGCTCGGGGTACTGTCGGCCCCGGCACTGCGCGAGCGCTGGTACGCCCGGCGGGGCGGGGGAGCCTGGGCGGTGGGAGCCGCCGGGAGCGAGGCCCCGCGCCCGATCCATGTCTCGGGGGTCGCCGGCCTGGCCGACGCCCAGGTCCTGTATGGGTCGGCCCACGCCATCGTGGCCTCCGGGCGGGCTCCTGGCTTCGCCGGGCTGCTCGGCGAGATCTGGCGCGATCGCGGCTTCGGCGACTTCTGGGGCTACGCCCTGCTGGCCGAGGGTGCGGCCGAGGCGTGCATCGAGGTCGAGCTGTCGGCCTGGGACATGGCCGCACCGCTCGTCCTGGTCGAAGAGGCCGGCGGCCGGGTGACCGACTTCGACGGCCGCCGGGTGATCGATTCGGGCACCCTGCTGGCGACCAACGGCCGGCTCCACGACACGATCCTGGCCCGGCTCGCCCAGCCGGGCTGACCCGCTCGCCGGCCCTACCCCGGGCGCGGCGCGTACCGATGACTCGGCCGCCCCGGGACGATCGGATGGGCTCGATCCCGTCCTGGCCCGGCTACGCTCGCTGGGATGAACCGGAGGCGGCCGACCCTGGCCCTCGGCCTGATGGTCATCCTCGCCCTGATCGCGGCGTGCGCCCCGGCGGCGCTCGGTCCGAGCCCGATCGCTCCGTCCGATCCCGCCCTCGACGGGCAGCTGCCGGGGACCTCCCTGTCGAGCCTGCCGGACCGATCGATCGGGCCGGCACCGAGCAGCCTCGCTGCTGCGTCGAGCGGGCCAGGTGCCGAGCCTCCCGCAGGCGGCGCTCCCACGACCGTCCCGACGCAAGCGCCGATCCCGCGCGTCGCGCCCCGACCGACGCCCAGGCCAACCCCGAAGCCAGCGGCGATCCCGCCCCTCAGCCACTGCCAGATCTTCCCGGCGTCGAACGCCTGGAATCAGCGGGTCGACAAACTGCCCGTGGCAGGCGACTCCGCGACGATGATCGCGGCGATCGGCAGCGGTGCGGGCCTCCACCCCGACTTCGGCGCGTACGCCGGCTACGGCATCCCCTACAACATCGTCGGCAGCGCGACGGGCCGCTCGACGGTGACGTTCCAGTACAGCTCCGAATCCGACCACGTCGGCTATCCGATCCCGAGCAAGCCGAAGATCGAGGCCGGCTCCGACCGTCACCTGCTGGTCGTCGACACGAACGCCTGCCAGTTGTACGAGCTGTACGACGCGACGCTCAGTAACGGCCGCTGGCAGGCCGGCTCCGGCGCGACCTGGAACCTTGCCTCGAACGCGCTCCGGCCGGCCGGCTGGACGAGCGCCGACGCGGCCGGCCTGCCGATCCTGCCGGGCCTGGCGCGCTACGACCAGGATCGCCGCCGGGGCGATTCTCCACGCGCTGCGGTTCACCGCGCCGACGACCTGCGCCGGCTACGTCGCTCCCGCCCGCCACGAGGCCGGCAGCGGTTCGTGCAGCGTCGAGCCGCCGATGGGCCTCCGGGTCCGGCTCAAGGCCCCGGTCGACATCTCGGGCTTCTCCGCTCAGGCCCGAGTGATCCTCCAGGCGCTCAAGACGTACGGCATGATCCTGGCCGACAACGGCTCGCCCTGGTACGTCAGCGGCGCCTCCGATCCGCGCTGGAACGACGACGTGCTCCACGCCCTCGGCCAGATCAAGGGCACCGACTTCGAGGTCGTCGATACCTCGGGGCTGTAGGCGCGAGCGGCCCGTGCGTCGTCAGGCCGGGTCCGACGAACCGGCCGTCCACGGTCGATATCGGCCAGTTCAACCGGGCCGGCTACGCTCCCGCGGCGGCGAGGCTCTCGTCGAGGATCGACAGGGCCAGGTCGACCTCGTCGGCCGTCGTGACCAGCGGCGGGATGATCCGGACCACGTTGACGTAGGTGCCGGCGGACAGGACGATCAGCCTGCGCTGCGAGGGCCTCGGCCAGGACCCGCTTCGTCAGGTCGGGGTCCGGGACCCGGCCGTCGCCCTCGGCCGGGCTTCACGAACTCCAGGGCCAGCATCAGGCCGAGGCCTCGGACGTCGCCGATCGACGGGTAGCGCGCGGCCAGCCGGCGGAGGCCGGCCAGGAACTGGGCACCGCGGGCAGCGCGCATTCTCGACGAGGTGCTCGTCCTCGATCACGTCGAGGGTCGCGTTCGCGGCCGCGCAGCTGACGACGTTGCCGCCGTAGGTGCCGCCGTGCGTGCCCGGCGGCCATCTTCTCGATCAGGCTGCGCTTGGCGAGCAGCCCGCGTCAGGGGCAGTCCCGAGGCGATGCCCTTGGCCATCACCAGGATGTCCGGCTCGACGCCCCAGTGCTCGACCGCGAAGCAGCGTCCCGTCCGTCCGTAGCCGGTCTGGACCTCGTCGGCGATCAGCAGGATGCCGTGCTGGCGGGTGATCTCGCGGAGCCGGGGCAGGAAGCCGGGCGGCGGGACGATGTAGCCGCCCTCGCCCAGGACCGGCTCGATGATGATCGCAGCCACGTGCTCGGGGTAGATCAGCTGGTGGAAGGTCAGGTCGAGCTGTTCCTCCCAGTCGCAGGTGCACGCGGCCGGGTCGTGGGCCCCGCCCGGCGCCCGGTAGCAGTACGGGTAGGCGGTGTGGTAGACGGAGCCCGGCAGGGGCTCGAAGTGGCCCGCGGTAGACGTCCTTGGCCGTCGTCAGGGCCATCGTCTGGGCGGTTCGGCCGTGGTAGCCGTCGCGGAACGCGATGATGACCGGCCGGCCGGTGGCGACCCGGGCCAGCTTGACCGCGGCCTCGATCGCCTCGGCGCCGCTGTTCGACAGGAACGCCTGCCAGTCGTCCGCCGGGCAGCACGTGCGCGGAGCCGCTCGTGCAGGCGGAGGCCAGGCTCGTGGTAGACGATGTTCTGCTGACCGTGGAGCAGCTTCGGCCGGCCTGGGCGGCGATCGCGGCCGCCACCCGCGGGTGGGCGTGGCCCGTGTTCGTCACGCCGATCCCCGAGCTGTAGTCGAGGTAGCGCTCCCCGGTCGGCGTGATCAGCCATGAGCCCTCGCCGCGGTCGACCTCGAGGTTCGTGATCCGGCTCCAGACCGGCGGGATCACCGAGTGGTCGGGCCACGGCTCCACCCGATCTGGCGCCGGGGAGCCCGCGGGCGTGCCCGGTTGGTACGTGGTATCGACCATCGAAGGCCTCCGTGGTTCCGCCCGGCCGGTGTGCCGGAGCTGGGGGATGGCGAGGTTCTTCGCTAGCGGTTTGCCCGTGCCTGCCGCAGGTTCGATAGTCCCACGATCGCGACGGCCCCGAGGAAGACCATCGAGCCGACCACGTTGATCTGGACCGGCAGGGCGTTCTTGATGATGCTGTAGACCCAGATCGGGAACGTGTTGGTCGTTCCCGACACGAAGTTGGTGATGATGAAGTCGTCGATCGACAGCGAGAAGGCCAGCAGGCCGGCGGCCAGGACGCCCGGGAAGATCAGCGGGAAGGTCACCTTCCAGAATGTCGTCAGCTCGTCGGCGCCGAGGTCCATCGCCGCTTCCTCGAGGCGCCGGTCGAACCCGGCGATCCGGGCCTTCACCGTGACCACCACGTAGCTGATGTTGAACATGATGTGGGCGATCAGGATCGTGGTGAAGCCGAGCGGGAACAGGACGCCCTTGGGCACGATCCCGTTGAGCATGCCGCCCTGCAGGCCGGAGTTGACGAACAGGGTCAGCAGGCTGGAGCCCATCACGATCTCGGGGGTCGCCATCGGCAGGAAGATCAGGCCGTTGATCGCGCCGCGCCCGCGGAAGCTGTAGCGCGTCAGGGCCAGGCCGATGAACGTGCCCAGGATCGTCGAGCCGATCGTCGAAAGGGTCGCGATCAGGAGGCTCGTCTTGATCGCGTCGGGCAGGCCCGGCCAGTCGAACGGATGGAGCCAGCCGTCGAGCGAGAAGCCGTGCCAGACGAAGTTGAACTTGCCCTGGTAGTCGTTGAAGCTGAACACGATCATGACGGCGATCGGGATGAGCAGGTAGCCGATCGCGAGCAGGGTGAAGGCCGGCAGCGCCCAATGGTCGATGGTGTGGAAGATCCGCCGCGGCGGGCGGCGCGAGGCAGCCCGTGCGGGGGCGTCGGCGAGCGGCTGGCTGACGGCGGTCATCGTGCTCCTAGCCGGTCAGCTGCTCGGTGCCCAGCGCCCGGGCGTAGATCGAGACGGCCAGCAGGATCGCGGCCATCAGGATGAACGACAGGGCGGCCGCCACCGGGTAGTCGTTCGAGCAGCAGGAAGCGGCTCTGGATCACGTTGCCGATCATCTGGGTCTGGGGGTTGCCCAGCAGCGATCGCGTTGACGTAGTCGCCCATGGCCGGGATGAAGGTCAGGATCGAGCCGGCGAAGACGCCCGGCAGCGCGAGCGGGATGGTGACCCGCCGGAAGGCCCCCCAGCGGCTGGCGTACAGGTCGTTGGCGGCCTCGATCAGCCGCGGGTCGATCTTCTCGAGCGCGACGTACAGCGGGCAGGATCATGAACGGCAGGAAGTTGTAGGTCAGGCCGGCGATCGACCGCGATCGGGGTGCCGAGGATGCCGAAGCGTCGGCCGGCAGCAGGTGGAGGACGTGCTTGCAGGAAGGCCAGGACGGGGCCCTCGTCGCCGAGCAGGACCTTCCAGCTGATCGTCCGGATCAGGAAGCTGGTGAAGAACGGGGCGATCACGAGGAACAGCAGGAGGTTCTTGTAGCGGCCGCCCCGGAAGGCGATCGTGTAGGCGACCGGGAACCCGATCAGGAACGTGCAGCAGCGGTGGCGAGCCCGCCGTAGATGATCGAGTTGAGGAACTGCGTCCCGAACTTGGTCAGCGAGGTGACATAGGCGGCGCTCGACCAGGTCAGCTTGAAGCCGTTGTCGAGCGAGCCGGTCGAGACCGAGGTGAGGAACATCTGGAGCGTCGGCAGGATGAAGAAGATCGAGCAGCCACAGGAGCCCGGGCGTGAGCAGGAGATAGGGCGTGGCCGCTGCCGATGCGCTGCCGGACGCTCGGGCCGGTGGGGCCCGATCTGGCCGGCAGGCTGGCTGCGCTCATCGGCGGATCGGTTCGCGGCTCGCCGGCTCAGCCGCCGGCCAGGTCGATGTACAGGTTGTTCAGGGTCTGTCTCGAGATCGGCGCGACAGGAACTGGAAGTTGTGCTGCTTGGCGATCGACGTCGTCGGGCGGGAAGAGCAGGTCGAACAGGGCTGGATCGAGGGGCGCGGCCGAGTTGAGCTGACGTGACCACCGCGTCGGCGCCCTTGACCGGCGAGACGTAGTAGACGAAGTTCGCGATCTGGCCTGCGATCGCCGGGTCATAGACGAAGTTCATCATCAGCTCGGCCGTGTACTTGTTCACCGCGCCCTTGGGGATGAGCATGTTGTCGGTCCAGAGCATCGTCCCCTCGGTCGGGAACACGAAGACCTGGTCGGCCGAGCCGGACGAGGCCAGGTCGCCGGACCAGACCATCGCCGCCCAGGTCTTCTTGGCGGCGAAGTTCTGGAGGTACTCGTTGCCGGTGAAGGTCAGGCCGCCGGTCACCAGCGGCTTGATGTCGTCGTGGACCGCCTGCAGGTCATCGGCGGTCGTCTGCTGTCGGATCGGCGCTCTTGCCCAGCTTGAGCAGGCCCAGGCCGAACGTGTCGCGCGCCTCGGACAGGAAGGAGAGCTTCTTGGGGTCGATCTTCCACAGGTCGCCAAGGCTGGTCGGCGCGGCGATCTTGGCCGAGGCCAGCGAGGTCTTGTCGTAGCCCATCCCGGTCATGCCCGACTGCCACGGGTAGTGGTAGTCGTTGCTTGGGATCCCAGGCCTGGCCCTTGAGCGGGTCGCGCAGGTTGGCGACGCAGTTGGGCACGTTGGACTGGTCGATCTGCTCGGCCCAGCCCTTGGTGATCACCTTGGCCGCCAGCCAGTCGGTGATCACGATCAGGTCCCAGCCGGTCGGCGCCCCGGCCAGCAGCTCGGGCTCGATCGTGGCATAGAACGTGTTGTTGTCCTCGATCTTCTCTTCGTAGTCGACGTCGACCTTGTACTTCGCCTTGAACTGCTCGAGCGTCGGCGACGAGCCGGGGCTGTACTGCAGGTTGGTCGCCGCCGCGCCGGTCAGGTCGATGTAGGCCGGCCACTGGGCCCAGTGGAGCGGACCGGTGACCACCTTCGGCGTAGGCGCGACCGATGGTGCCTGGGATGCCGGCGGCAGGGTCGGGATCGCCGCATTGCTGCCGGCGGGTCCGGTGCTTCCACCCGGGGCGGTCGTCGCGCTCGAGCCGCTGCAGGCGGCCAGGAAGGCGCCCAGGCCGGCCAGGGCGGTACCCTGCAGGAAGCGGCGCCGGGTGATCTCCGGCAGGACGGGATGCGGGTCGTTGGTGCTCATCGGTCTCCTTCGCGCGGACTGGGTTATGCGTCCGCGGCCGAACTGCCGCGGACGACGAAGGTGTGCTCGGGAAGCCAGGACAGGCGAACCTGGTCGCCCTGTTGATAGAGCGAGCCGTGGCTGGTCCGCTCGACATTCTGCTCGTAGACCGTCATTGGGATGCCGCTCTTCGAGTCGACGATGTACTGGGTGCTGACGCCGACGTAGGAGACGTCCCGGACCGTCCCGTCGAGCTGGTTGGCTGCCGCCGGGATCGTCTCATCGAGGCCGTGCATCCGGATCTTCTCGGGCCGGATCCCGACCTCGATCGCGGCGCTGCCGTCGACCAGGCTGGACGGCACCCGAACGCGGCTATCGTCGGGCAGCCTGATCAGGGCGAACGAAGTCGGCGCTGCCGTCGACCGTCCCGGCGAGCAGGTTGCTGACGCCCAGGAAGCCGGCGACGAAACGCGTCTGGGGCCGCTCGTAGAGGCTCTCGGGATCGCCCAGCTGCTCGTACCGGCCGTGGTTCATGACGGCGATCCGATCGGACATCGTCATCGCCTCTTCCTGGTCGTGGGTGACGTAGATGAAGGTGATCCCGACCTCGCGCTGGATCCGCTTCAGCTCCACCTGCATCTGCTTGCGCAGCTTGAGGTCGAGGGCGCCCAGCGGCTCGTCGAGGAGGAGCACGGCGGGCCGGTTGATCAGCGCCCGGGCGAGGGCGACGCGCTGGGCCTGGCCGCCCGAGATCTGGTTCGGCTTGCGCTTCTCGAAGCCCGGCAGCTCGACCAGCTCGGAGCATGTCCAGGACGCGGGCCTTGACCTCGGCGTCCTTGACCTTCTTGCGGCGCAGGCCGAAGGCGACGTTCTCCTCGATCGTCAGGTGCGGGAAGAGCGCGTAGCTCTGGAAGACGGTGTTGACGTTGCGCTTGTAGGCGGCAGCCAGGTCACGTCCTGGCCCTGCAGTTCGATCAGGCCGCTCGGTCGGCTGCTCGAAGCCGCCGATCATCCGCAGGGTCGTCGTCTTGCCGCAGCCGGAAGGGCCGAGCAGCGAGAAGAATTCGCCGTCCTTGACGTCGAGGCTGATGTGGTCCACGGCGTTCGTGTCGCCAAAGCGCTTGACTACGTCGACGAGCCGGACATCGATCTCGGACACAGGCTCTACGAACTCCTGGACGTGGGGTTCGACGGTTGCCCCGGTGGCGGGGAGCGCCCAGCGACAGCCGCGCCTCGTTCTCGCGGTCACCGTTGATGGCGGCAGGATAGGGCCGCGCTGAAACGGGTGTCAAGGACGGCGCCTCGTGCGTTCTTCGCACGGATTCGTGCCGTCTGCTTCGAGAATTGTTGGCGCGCTCGCCGGGCCGTGGCCCGGTTGTGCGCGCTGCCGTCCATGAACCCGGCCGGCCGGCGGCGGATTGGCCGGGGCCGCGCTACGATTGCGACGCGAATCCCGTCAGAACCGGCGGCTCCAACCCGCTCCCGAGGAACCCAGCCCATGATCGAACTGACCGAGGACGCGATCCACGCGGCCCTCCGGACCGTCCAGGAGCCCGAGCTGGGTCGGGACATCGAGACCCTGAACATGGTCAAGGGCGTCGTGATCGACGGAACCCGAGTGGCCCTCACGATCGAGCTGACCACGCCGGCCTGCCCCCTCAAGGACGAGATCGAGGGCAACACGCGGGCCGCCCTGTCCGCGATCGGCGCCGAGCCGATCGAGATCAGCTGGGGGGCAATGGTCCGGCGGGCGTCACCGGCCCAGGCCCAGCAGCTCCTGCCGGGGGTCAAGAACATCATCGCCGTCGTGTCGGGCAAGGGTGGCGTGGGCAAGAGCACGGTCAGCGTCAACCTCGCGGTCGCGCTGGCCCAGGCGGGCGCCTCGGTCGGACTCCTCGACGCCGACATCACCGGGCCGAACATCCCGCTGATGATGGGTGTCGAAGGCCAGCCCAAGGCCAGCCCGAACAACAAGATCACGCCCCTCGAGCGGCACGGCGTGAAGGTCATCTCGATCCAGTTCTTCGTGCCCGAGGGCCAGCCGGTGGTCTGGCGCGGACCGCTGATCGGCGGAGCCATCCAGCAGTTCCTGCGCGACGTGGAGTGGGGCGACCTCGACTACCTCGTGGTCGACCTGCCGCCGGGGACGTCGGACGCCCAGCTGACCCTGGCCCAGGCCGTCCCGATCTCGGGCGCGGTCCTGGTCACGACGCCGCAGGAAGTGTCCCTGCTCGACGTCACCAAGGCCCTGGCGATGCTCCGCCGGATGAACGTGCCGGTGACCGGGATCCTCGAGAACATGGGCGCCTTCGTGTGCGGCCACTGCGGCGAGGTCACCGAGATCTTCGGCCGGGGCGGCGGTGAGCGCTTCGCCCGCGAGCACGGAATCGACTATCTCGGTTCGATCCCGCTCGATATCTCCGTCCGCCAGGGCGCCGACGTTGGCATCCCGGCGGTGGCCCAGCGGGAGCCGGGCCCGGCCGCCCGGGCCCTGGTCGACGTGGCCCGCCAGGTGGCGGCGCGGATGAGCGTCGCCGCCGCCCGGAACGAGGCACCCGTCCTGTCGGTCTCCTGATCGGGCGATGCCGCAGGGCCCCAGGACCTCGCGCGCGATGCAGGTCACAGGTCCGCGAGTTGTAACATGCTTGACCATGCTGGCCATGCGGCCGTCGGTACCGGTCCTGGCATCGTTGCGGCTCTTCCAGGGGATCGACGAAGCCGACCTGGCGGCCATGGCCGCCACGATGCGCAGCCGCCGGCACCGAGCCGGAGAAGTGATCTGCCACCAGGGCGACCCGGGCGACGTGCTGTACGTGATCGAGGGCGGTAGCGTGAAGCTCGTCCTGCCCTCGCCGCGCGGTGACGAGGCGATCCTGGCCATCCTCCGCCGGCAGGGATTCTTCGGCCAGCTGGCCCTCCTGGATCGTGGCTTCGAGCCTGCGACGGCCATTGCGCTCGAGCCGACCGAGACGGTGATCGTGCCGCGGGCCACGTTCATGGCCCTGATCGCGGACCACGCCTCTGCCCGGGACGTGGTCCTGGCCGCCCTGGCGAGGGATCTGCGTCGCCTTGCCGCCCGGATCGAAGCGCTCCATTTCCTCGACGTGCCGGGCCGGGTAGCCGACACCCTGATCGGGCTGGCGAAGGAGCGCGGCCGGCCGCTCAGCCCGACATCGGACACGCCGAGCGGGGCAATCCGGATCGACGGCCCATTGACCCAGGGTGACATCGCCGGGATGACCCACTCGTCTCGCCAGAGCGTCAACCAGGCCCTGGCCGCACTGGGCGGCGAAGGGATCGTCCGGGTCGAGCGCGACGGGATCGTCATCCTTGCCCCGGATCGATTGGCCAGCCGGGCGCGCGCGTAGGACAAGCCGAAGGACAAGCCGAACGACGGCCTGAGCCAGCCCGTCGGTCCGCGGGATGCTCAGCTCGGCGGCGCTGCCCGCAGGCGCCTGAGGAGCGCCGCCGCCGCGAGCAGGCCGGCTCGCGATCGTCCCTGGGCGCCGCCGAGGAAGCCGAGTCCGCGCTCTCGCTCGACACCGCCCGGTGTGGCGATCCCGATTTCGATCGCCGTGTCCCGGCCGCGGGCCCGGGCGCTGACTGCGAGGCCGGCCTCGGAGCCTGCCTCGTCGGCGATCGCCCGGGCAGCCTTCTCGATGTCGCTCGCTCCGGTGCGTCTGCCGGCGGCCAGCGATTTCGACCCGGCTGAGCCGGGTCGTGCCACCCAGGAGGGCGCCGAGGGCCCCATTCGTGCCGATCTCCCGAACGGCGAGGTGCCAGTCGAGGCGGTCCAGCTCGGCGCCGATCGCCTCGGACCAGGTCGTGCTCCCGCGCGCCCAGACGTGATCGCCCAGACGGGCGAGGACCGTCGCTTCGGCCTCGTCGAGGAGCTGCCGGGCCGAGCGGCCCGGCCGGGCAACGGCCGAGATCCGGACGTCGACCGCATCGGCCCGAGCGTACGTCGCGATCTCCGGGTTCAGGCGACGGAGGAGCGGCTCGCCGAGGAGGTCCGCGACCTGTGATTCACCGATCCCGGCGAGGCGCAGGGTCCGGCTGATCAGGCCGTTGCCGAGGCCGCGTTCGCGCAATCCGGGCAGGACGATCTCGTTCCACATCGCGCGCATCTCGCGCGGAGGGCCGGGCATCAGGACGACGACGCGGCCATCGGGTCGGTCGATCCACCAGCCAGGCGCGGTCCCGTTCGGGTTGGGCAGGGCCCGGGCGCTCGGGATCAGCCAGGCTTGCTTGCGGTTGATTGCCGGAAACGGCAGCCCCCGGCGGGTCCACAGCTCGCGCAGCCAGGCTTCGAGGTCCGGATCGACGACCGGGGTCTCGGCCAGGACCGAAGCGATCGCCTCGCGGGTCAGGTCGTCCGGCGTCGGTCCGAGTCCGCCGGTCGAGATGACCAGGTCGACCCGGCGCAGGGCGGCCCGAAAGGCCCCCGCGACGATCCGAAGGCGATCCGGCAGGACGACGATCCGCCCGATCGTCACGCCGGCCTCGGTCAGGCTCCGGGCGACCTCGCCGCTGTTGGTGTCGCGCGTGTCACCGACCGTCAGCTCGGCTCCGATGGCCAGCAGCTCCGCGCTCCGAAGCGTGCGGGCGCGGCCTGGCGAGCGGTCCATCGTTGGAGCGTAGCGCAGCCCGCGGGTTATCATCGTGCTGCCCAAGCCAGTGCCCCGGAGATCCGATCCTGGACGATCCCAAGCCCGCGTCGAACGAGCCCGGCCCGGATCCGGGGACGCGGCGCCCTGCCCCGAAGGGGATCCGCGAGCAGGTGTCGGCGACGATCGCGGCCGCGATCCGAGTCGCCCAGGCCCACGTGGCCCTGGCCCGGGCGGAGCTCGGCGAGATCATGGCCGAGGGCCAGCGGATCGCGATCCTGGCCGGGATCGCCGCCGGACTGCTCCTCTTCGCCGGCCTGCTCCTTCCGATCGGCCTGACCCTGTTCCTGGGCGAATGGCTGTTCGGCTCGATCGGCTGGGGCCTCCTCCTCGGCTCGGAGCTGGCGATCGGCGGCGCGATCGTTCTGGTGATCGCCGCCCTGTACGTGCCCGTCGATCGGATTCTCGGTCGGCTCCTGGCGGCCCTCCTGGTCGGGATCGTGGTGGCCGTGCTCCTCGCCCTCGACCTGCCCCACCAGGCGTTCGTGACGATCGGGACGTCGATCCTGCCGGCGGTCGATCCAGGCCCGCGGCCGCTCGTCGTCGGGCTGCTCGTCGGGGCCGGGGTCGGAGCGATCCTTGGGATCGTGGTCGGCCTGGCGGCCCGGCGTGGCGCCGGCGCGATCGTCGGGTCAGCCCTCGGGCTGGCGATCCTCGGCATCCCGGTCGGGGCGCTCCTGGCGATCGACTACAGCCTGGCCGTCGCCATTGCGCTCGGGCTGGCGGTAGGGTTCGCCCTGTGGCCGGCCCTGGTCGGGATTGACACCTGGCGGCGGGGACTCGACATCGAAGCGATCAAGAACCGGTTCTACCCTCGACTGACCATCGAGACGACGAAGGAGACGATCGAGTGGGTACGGAAGCAGAGGCCGCTCGGGCCGAAGTCGTAGCGGCCCGCGCCACGTTCTCCGGCGAGCTTGCCCGCCTGGAGGCCGCCGGCCGGGCGGCCGTCGACATCAAGGCCAAGGTCAGGCGCAGTCCGGCCAAGGCAGCCGGGCTGGCGGCCGGGGCTGGTTTCCTGGCGGTCGGCGGCCCGCTCAAGGTCGCCCGGGGCGTCGGTCGAGCCCTGCGTGGCAAGAAGGAGCCGCTGCCGCCGTCGCTCCTGCCCGGGCAGGTCGACAAGGCGCTCGACGCGCTCGGCGACGACGGGGCGAAGGTGCGCGGAGTGCTCGAACGCGAGTTTGCGAACTACCTCGAGAAGCGCAAGCCGGAGAAGGACAGCAGCCTCCTTGGCGGGATCGCCGGCGCCGTCGCGACCGGCCTCGTCGTGCCGGCCAGCCGGAACCTGGCGCGCCGCCTCGCGGGGCAGCTCGCCAACGTTGACGAAACCGACTTCCGGCGCGCCCTCGACAGCGTCCGCACCCACCCGGCGGCTGCGCCCGGGCCTGCCGTGGCTCAGCGTGCCCCTGCTCAGCGGGCGATGCCCCCGGGGGGCCAGCCCGGCCGGCCGCCAGCCACGAACGGCCTCGGCCGTGCCCCGAAGCCCGCGGAACGCCGCTAGACTCGCCCGGGGGCGAGTGGCGGAATGGCAGACGCGCCGGCCTTAGGAGCCGGTGCCGCGTGAGCGGCGTCAGAGTTCGAGTCTCTGCTCGCCCACCATCGCGTGGTCCGCACCGGGCGGCCTCGGGAGGCGCCGCCTATACTCCCCGACGATGAACGTAACAGCGACGCCCGCCCCGAACTCCACGATCCTCCTCGAGATCGAGCTGCCCGCCGAGCGCCTCGAGCGTTCCATGGACGAGGCGACCCGGCGGCTTGCCCGCCGCACGAAGGTCGCCGGGTTCCGCCCCGGCAAGGCGCCCCGATTCATGCTCGAGCGGGTGCTCGGCCCGTCGGCCGTCCTTGACGAAGCCGTCGAGCTGGCAGTCCAGAAGGCCTACCGCGAGGCCCTCGTCGAGCAGGGGATCGTGCCCCTGACCGAGGCCAGCGTCGAGGTCGTGCAGGCGGTCGAAGGCCAGCCGCTCATCTTCAAGGCGACCGTCCAGGTGCCACCCGAGGTGACTCTCGGCGACTACCGCAACTTCAACTTTGCCCCCGAGATCGAGCCGGTCGACGAGGCCAAGGTCGACCAGGTGATCAGCGAGCTGCGCGACCAGAACGCCACCCTCCGGCCGCTCGAGGACCGCCCGGCCGCAAACGGCGACTATGCGGTCGTCGGCTTCGTCGGGACCCGCGACGGGCAGCCATTCGAGGGCGGCTCGTCGGACCGGATGCCGATCATCCTGGGCGATGAGCGGCTGATTCCGGGCTTCGAGGCGCACATCGTCGGCACCCGGGTCGGCGATCACCTCGGATTCGACCTCGTCTTCCCGGACGACTACGGCGAGAAGAGCCTGGCCGGTCAGACGGCCCACTTCGAGGTCGATGTCAAGGAGCTCCGCGAGAAGGTCCTGCCGCCGCTCGACGACGAGTTCGCGACCCAGATGGGCGAGTTCAAGGACCTCGCCGAGCTCCGCGTCGCGGTCGGCGAGCGCCTCGGCCGGAACGCCCTCGACCGGGCGCGCCACGCGTTCAGCGACCGGATCATCCAGTACGCCGTCGCCAATGCGACCCTCGACGTGCCGCCCATCCTCATCGACCAGGAGGTCGAGGTGATGCACGACGAGTTCCGGGCCACGATCGCCCGCCAGGGAATCGGCGAGGCCGCCTATCTCAAGGCGACCGAGCAGACGGAGGCAGACCTCCACCGGGAGTTCCGGCCGCGGGCCGAGGAGCGGGTCAAGACCCTTCTCGTGCTATCGAAGATTGCCGAGGCCGAGGGCGTCAGCGTCGACGATCCGGCGGTCGATGCCGAGGTCACGGCCGCCCGCCAGCGCTACGCGGGCGACCCCAAGACGATCGCCTACTTCGAGTCCGAGCGTGGCCGGAACTTCATCCGGAGCACCCTCCGCCGGACCCGGACCGTCGAGGGCCTGGTCGACACCTGGCTCGCCGCCCACCCCGACCATCCCGCCCTGCCCCACCTCGAAGACGACGGAAGTCCGGCGATCGAGTCGGAGGCCGCCGGCTCGAACGCCTCGATCGGGGCGACCGACCCGGCGGCAACCCTCGACCTGGCCGAGACGGCCGGCACACCGGCCTGACGGGCCGGATCAGCCCACTGCGACAGCGACACCAGGAGAACCTCGAATGCTCGTACCGATGGTCATCGAATCGTCGAGCCGCGGAGAGCGCGCCTACGACATCTACTCGCGCCTGCTCAAGGAGCGGATCATCTTCCTGGGCGATCAGCATCGACGATCACATCGCCAACCTGGTCATCGCCCAGCTGCTCTTCCTCGAGTCCGAGGACCCCGAGCGCGACATCAGCCTGTACATCAACTCGCCCGGCGGGGTGGTGACGTCCGGCCTCGCGATCTACGACACGATGCAGTTCCTGCGCGCCCCGGTCAGCACCATCTGCATCGGCATGGCGGCGAGCATGGCCGCGGTGCTGCTGGCGGCCGGCGCCAAGGGCAAGCGCTACGCCCTGCCGAACAGCCGGATCATGATCCACCAGGGCTCGGGCGGGTTCCGCGGCAACGCCCCCGACGCGATGATCCAGATGCGCGAGTGGGAGCGGCTCGTCGTGGTCAACAACGCGATCCTGGCCCGCCATACCGGCCAGCCGATCGACAAGATCACCCGCGACACCGATCGCGACTTCTTCATGTCGCGGCGACGAGGCCCGCGACTATGGCATCATCGATGAGGTCTACACCGCGACCGGCGATTCGCTGATCGCCCAGGCCCACGATGCCGGCGCTGCCGGCGGCGAGGTGCCCGCGGCGGTCGACGAGGCACCGGCACCACGGAAGGTCAAGGACTGAGCGTGTTCGGGCGAGGGGCCGGGAAACCCACGTGACCACGACAACGACGTCGAAGGGACCCAAGGTTCCGTATCGCTGCAGCTTCTGCGGCAAGAGCCAGGAGCAGGTCCGCAAGCTGATCGCGGGCCAGGGCGTCTACATCTGCGACGAGTGCATCAACCTCTGCCAGGAGATCATCGAAGAGGAGATGCTCGAGGCGCCCAAGGCCCGGCCGCAGGCGGCCAAGCTGCCCAACCCGCGCCAGATCAAGGCGGCCCTCGACCAGTACGTCATCAGCCAGGAGCGCGCCAAGAAGGTCCTCTCGGTCGCGGTCTACAACCACTACAAGCGGGTCAACGCGGGCCACACGGTCGACGAGGTCGAGCTCCAGAAGTCGAACGTCCTGCTGGTCGGCCCGACCGGCTCCGGCAAGACGCTGCTGGCCCAGACCCTCGCCCGGGTCCTCGACGTGCCCTTCTGCATCGCCGACGCGACGTCGCTGACCGAGGCCGGCTACGTCGGCGAGGACGTCGAGAACATCCTGCTGCGGCTGATCCAGGCCGCCGACTTCGACGTCGCCCGGGCCCAGCGCGGGATCATCTACATCGACGAGATCGACAAGATCGCCCGCAAGGCGGACAACCCGTCGATCACCCGCGACGTGTCGGGCGAGGGCGTCCAGCAGGCGCTCCTGAAGATCCTCGAGGGCACCGTCGCCAACGTGCCGCCCCAGGGCGGCCGCAAGCATCCCCACCAGGACTTCATCCAGATCGACACGACGAACGTCCTGTTCATCTGCGGCGGCGCCTTCGACGGACTCGAGAAGATCGTCGAGGAGCGGGTCGGCCGGAAGTCGATCGGCTTCGGCGCCGAGGCGCAGCGTATCGAAGGTCGAGCGCAGCCGGATCCTCGACCAGCTGATGCCCGAGGATCTCCTGAAGTTCGGGCTGATCCCCGAGTTCGTCGGACGGCTGCCGGTCATCGTCACCCTGTCGGCCCTCACCGCCGACGACCTGGTCCGGGTCCTGACCGAGCCGAAGAACGCGGTCACCCGCCAGTTCCAGCGCTTCCTGTCGCTCGACAAGGTCGAGCTGGTATTCACCGACGGCGCGCTGCGGGCAGCGGCCGAGGTGGCCCTCGATCGCAAGACCGGGGCGCGGGCCCTCCGCTCGATCGTCGAGGAGGCGCTCCTCGAGGTGATGTACGACATCCCGGAGCGCACCGACATCCGCAAGTGCATCATCACCGAGGAGACGATCCGTGACGGGCGCCTGCCGCTGCTGCTGACCAAGGTCGAGCGTCGACAAGGGCGTCGACGAGACGAACTACGAGGAGTGGCTGGCCGAGCGCGGCGAGAGCGCCTAGGCCCGGGGCCCCAGGCCTCAAGGTTCGGCGGCAGGGCTGTGGCTGACCCGGTCCTGGCTGACCCGGTTGCGGCTCGTGCTACACTCTCGCCTCACGGCGGTGACCGGGAAGAGTAGCGCCTAAGGCGGGACCCACAGCGAGCTCGGGATGGTGGAAGCCGGGCGGACCGAAGGCGCGAAGGTCGCTCGCGAGCCGTGCGGTCGGCGCCCGATAGCGCGCCGTGAGGGCCGCCGAGCAGCGCGATCGCGATGAGCGAGCGCGTCGGCGGTCGAACCAGCAGGTGGTACCACGACCCGTTCGTCCGCTGGACGAGCGGGTCGTCTTATATCCGGGGCCGTCAGCCCTGATCGGAGCGAACAGAGTGGCCGAAGCCGGGGAGCCCCGCAACCTGGCCCGGACCTATGATCCGGGCGGTGAGGCCGCGATCTACGATCGCTGGCTGGCGGCCGACGTCTTCGCGCCCGACGGGGCCGGCAGCCGCGCCCGTCCGGGGGCCGAGCCGTTCGTGATCGTCCAGCCCCCGCCGAACGTGACCGGGGCGCTCCACCTGGGTCATGCCTTCACGGCCTTCGTCGAGGACGTGATGGTCCGCCACGCCCGGATGAACGGGCGGCCGGCCCTCTGGCTGCCGGGCCTCGATCACGCCTCGATCGCCGCCCAGGTCGTCCTCGACCGGATCCTCGATCGCGAGGGGGAGTCGCGGGCATCGCTCGGCCGTGAGCGCTACCTCGAGCGGATGTGGACGTTCGTCGACACGACCCGCGACACGATCCTCCGCCAGAGCCGCCGCTTCGGGTCGTCGCTGGACTGGGACCGGCTCCGGTTCACGATGGACGAGGTCAGTTCGAAGGCCGTCCGGACGGCCTTTGCCCAGCTCTACCGGGAGGACCTGGCCTACCGGACCGAAGCGCTGGCGAACTGGTGCGCCGGCTGCCGGACGACCGTGAGCGACCTGGAGGTTGTCCCGACCGAGGAAACCGGGAGCCTCTGGACGATCCGCTACCACGTCGTCGATCCTGACGGCACGGTCCGGCCGGACCGCTGGATCGAGATCGCCACGACCCGCCCGGAGACCCTCCTGGGCGACGTCGCCGTGGCCGTCCATCCGGACGATCCCCGCCATCGCGAACTCATCGGAGCGAACGTGCTCATCCCGTTCGTCGAGCGGGTCGTGCCGGTCATCACCGACGACGTCGTCCGGCCCGACTTCGGGACGGGGGCGGTAAAGATCACCCCGGCCCACGACCAGGACGACTACGCCACCGGCCGCCGCCACGGGCTGGCGATGATCAACGTTTTCGACGACGCCGGCCGGATCAACGAGAACGGCGACGGCTTCGCCGGGCTCGACCTGACCGAGGCGCGCCGGCGGATCCTGGCCGAGCTCGACGAGCGGGGCGACCTGGTCGCCGCTGCCCCGCACGCGATGCTCATCGGCCGATGCCAGCGCAGCAACGACGTGATCGAGCCCCGACTCAAGACCCAGTGGTTCATCCGGACGGCTCCACTTGCCGAGCGCGCCCTGGCGGCCACCAGGTCGGGCCAGACCCGGATCCTGCCCGAGCGATTCGAGAAGGTCTGGGAGCACTGGCTCACCGGGATCCGAGATTGGAACATCAGCCGGCAACTGTGGTGGGGCCACCGGATCCCGGCCTGGTACTGCCCCGACGGGCACGTCAGCGTGACCGACGATCCGGCCGGCCCGGCCGCCTGCTCGGTGTGCGGCCGCGCGCCGGCCGAGCTGCACCAGGACGACGACATCTTCGACACCTGGTTCTCGAGCGGACTGTGGCCGTTCTCGACCCTCGGCTGGCCGGACCGGACCGCCGACCTGCGCCGCTACTACCCGGGCTCGGTCATGGAGACCGGCTACGACATCATCTTCTTCTGGGTCGCCCGGATGATGATGCTGGGACTCCACTTCCTCGACGCACCGCCGTTCCACACCGTCTACCTCCATGGCATGGTCCGCGATACCGTCGGCCGGAAGATGTCGAAGACGGCCGGCAACGTCGTCGACCCGCTCGAGGCGATCGAGCAGATCGGGGCCGACGCCCTGCGCTTCGCCCTGATCAACGGCACCTCGCCGGGCAATGACCAGAAGTTCTCCCAGGAGAGGCTCGAGGCCGCCCGCAACTTCGGCAACAAGCTCTGGAATGCCGCCCGGTTCATCATCGGCGCCCGGCCCGAGTCGATCCCGGCCGCCGCGCCGAGGCAGGCGCCGGACGTCAGCCGGCTCGGCCCGGCCGAACGCTGGATCCGGAGCCGGATGGCGGCGATCGCCGGAGCCGTCGACCGGGCGATGTCCGAGTACGCCTTCGGCGAGGCGACCCGGCTGCTCTACGAGGCCGTCTGGAGCGAGCTGTGCGACTGGGGCTTGGAGCTGGCCAAGGTTCGCCTCGCCGATCGTTCGCTGCCGCCCGAGGTTCGCGAGGCGACCTGGTGGACGCTGGTCGAGGCGCTCGATGTCGACCTCCGCCTGCTCCATCCGTTCCTGCCCTTCCTGACCGAGGCGATCTGGCCGGCCCTGCCCCATGCGCCCGGCGACCCCGAGCTGCTGATCGTGGCCAGCTGGCCCGCGGCGGATGTGGCAGCCCGCCGGGACGAGGCCGCCGAGGCGGAGGTCGATCTCGCGATCGAGCTCGTGCGGGCGGTCCGGAACGCCCGCTCCGAGGCGCACCTCGAGCCCGCAGCCTGGCTGCCGGTCGACCTCGTCGCCGACCCGGGGGCCGGCCGGGCGATCAGGGCCCTCGCACCGGCGATCGAGCGACTGGCTCGAGCCCGGCCCCTGACGATCCATCCGGACCGGGTGTCCTTCACTGGCGCGACCGGGTCGGGCGGGCTCACCGTGATCGGCGCCGGCTTCGACGCGGTGATCGGGCGGGCAGCCACCGCGGCCGGGCCGGCCGGCGCCACCGGAACCCTCGATCGCGAGCGCCTCGAGCGGGAGCTCGCGGCTGCCCGGGCGCTCCTCGACGCGGCCCGGACCCGCCTGGCCAACCCGTCGTTCTCGAGCAAGGCACCGCCGACCGTGGTCCACGGTGCCCGCGCCCGCGAGGGCGAGCTGGCCGAGCAGGTTGCCCGGCTGATCGAGCGGCTGCGCGCCTGAGCCGGAGGAGGGTGCCGGCTCAGGCGCGCCGGATCACCCCTTGACCGAACCGCCCACGATTCCGCGCACGAAGTAGCGCTGGAGGGTGACGAACACGACGAGCGGCAGGGCCATGGACAGGAAGGCTGCGGCGGCGAGGTACCACCAGCCGCTGCCGAGCGAGCTGACCAGGTTGGCGATGATGATCGTCAAGGGGTCGTTCTGCGGGTTCGCGGCCCCGAGGTAGATCAGGGCGACCAGCAGGTCGTTCCACACGAACAGGAACTGGAAGATCGCCAGCGCGGCGATCGCCGGAACCGTCATCGGCAGGGCCAGGCGCAGGAAGGCGGTCACGTGGCTGGCGCCGTCGATCGAGGCCGACTCGAAGACCTCCCGAGGGAGGCTGCCCATGAAGTTCCGGAGCAGGTAGATCGCGAACGGCAGGCCGTAGCCGGTGTGGGCCAGCCAGAGCGCCAGGAACTGGCCGTTCAGCTTGAACGTCCCGAACAGCTGCAGGATCGGGATGAACGTCGTCTGGAGCGGCACGACGAGCAGGCCGACGACCGCCACGAACAGGACGTTCCGGCCGGGGAAGCTCATCCAGCTGAAGGCATACGCGGCGAACGCGGCCACGAAGATCGGAATGATCGTGGCCGGGATCGTGATGAACAGGCTGTTGATGAACGCCGGCCAGATTCCCGCCTGGCTGAGCACGTATTGGTAGTTCTGGAGGGTCAGCTGGGACGGCTGGAAGATCGCGGTCCACCAGCCGGTCGCCTGGACGTCGGCGGCCGGACGGAACGAGTTGACGAACAGGCCGATCGTGGGGATCAGCCAGATCACCATCAGCAGAACGACGACGAAATGGAGGGGCAGCCGGCCGAACCGGCGGCGCCAGAGGCCCGGTCCGCTCGAGGTGCTGCCGGTCGATGCCGCAGCCGGGGCCGTCGCGCTGGTCATCGGATCGCCTCCTGCGCCTGGAACCGGCGGATGTTCACGGCCATGACCGGGATGATCGCGACCATCAGGACGATGGCGATCGCGCTGCCTCGTCCGAAGCTGCCGAAGTTGAACATCTCCTGGTACATCGAGTTGGCGATTACCTGGGTGTCGTAGGCGCCGTTGGTCATGACGTACACGATGTCGAAGGCCTTCAGGGCGGTGATGATGACCGTGGTCGAGACGACCGCCAGGGTCGGCAGCAGGAGGGGGAGAATGATCCCCTTGAAGACCTGCCATTCGGTCGCCCCGTCGACCCGGGCGGCCTCGAGCAGCTCGGCGTTGATCCCTTTGAGGGCGGCCGAGATGATCACCATGCAGAAGCCGGTCCAGATCCAGGTCGTGACCAGGATCAGCAGGACCGTGTTGAAGCTGAAGCCGCTGAGCGTCAGCCAGGGCTGGGGTGCGATGCCGATTGACCCGACCGCGGCATTGAGAGTGCCCGTCTGCGGTGTTCCGGGAACCTGGTAGGCGAACATGAACAGCCAGATCACGCTGGCAGCCGTGGCGCTGATCGCCAGCGGCACGAAGATCACGGATTTCGCCAGCGACTCGTATCGGACCCGGTCGACGAGGACGGCGATGAGCAGGCCGAGGCCGACCGTCAGGGCGGTCAGCAGGACCACCCAGATCAGGCTGTTCCGGAGCGCGGCCAGGGTCCCGTTGTTACCGAAGAACCAGCTGTAGTTGTCGAGGCCGATGAACTTGCTGCCGGCCTCGTTCTGGAGGCTGCGGATGAACGTCCCGATCGTCGGGTAGATGAGGAAGACGAACAGGAAGGCGAGCGCCGGCAGGAGCCACAGCCAGGGGCGAATCCGGGGCTGGGCGCGCTGCGGGAAGACGCGCAGGACCTGCTCGGTGGCCACGATGTAGCCGACCAGGACTGCGGGGACACCGACCACGACGATGAGCGCCGTGGTCAACCGAGGGTCCATGCACCTGCCTCCAGCTCGAGGTTGCGCGATTGGGCGGCGCGGAGCCGCCCAATCGCGTCAAAGGTCGGGTGAGCCTACTGGCTGTACGCGGAGGATTGAACCGAATCGAGGTCGGCCAGGACCGAGTCCAGCTTGGTCGGATCCTGGATGAACACCAGGAGCTGCTTGTAGAACTCGGTCTGCATCGCCGCCGGCATCTGGTCGGACGCATCGAACACGAACGACGTCGCGCCGGACAGGATCGCTCCGAGGCTCTGGTTCATCTGGTTGGGATAGTTGGTGACGCCCTTGTTGGCCGACAGGAACTCACCGCCGGCGACAAACAGGGACTGCGCCTGCGAGCTGACCAGGTACTTCATCAACGCCGCCGTCTGGGGCGTGTTGCTGAAGGCGCCGAACAGGTCGCCGGCACCCTCGACCGCGCCCGCGTACTGGGCGTTGATCGCGGGGAACGGGAAGAAGTTGTAGTCGGTCAGGCGCGTCTTGGTGGCGAACGCACCGAGGCCGGTGATGAAGCTGGCCTGGTGCAGGAACAGGCAGCCCGGGGGTGTCGCGAACAGCGGATCACCGGCGTTCGCGAAGTTGGTGGTCAGGATCCGGTTGGCGCCGCCGTAGCTGCCGGTGACCATCGTGCCCAGGTCCTGGAAGGCGGTCTTGATCGCCGGATCGCTCCACTTCGTCTTGCCCGCCCACCAGCTGTTGTAGACATCGGGGCCGGCACTCTTGAGGACGAACAATTCGAGGACGTCGGTCGCCGGCCAGCCCGAGGCGGCGCCGGACTCGACACTGAAGCACCACGGCGCCTGGGCCTTGGCCTTGTCGGTGGTGATCAGGGCAGTCAGGTCATCCCACGTCTTCGGCGGGCTCGTGGTCAGGTCGCCGGTCACGGCCGGGTCGTACCAGATCTGGCCCTTGGCCGAGACATCGAGGAAGACGCCAGACAGCTTGCCGTCGGCGGTCGTCCCGAGCTTCACCAGGGCATCCGGCGTCTGGGAGGTGTAGGTGGGCACATCGAGAAGCGTGGACAGGTCCTGGAGCTTGCCCGCCTGCTCGTACTGGATCATCTGCGCGGGACCGGGCAGGCCGGCGACGTCGGGCAGCTGGCCCGAGGCGATGCCCGCGGTCAGGACCGCCGGCTCGTCACGCGTACCGGTGTAGTTCACCTTGATCCCGGTGGCATCCTCGAACGGCTGGAGCATGCCCAGGAACTGGGCCTGCTCGGTGCCGCCCCACACGGCCAGCACGCTGACCGAGCCGCCGATGTTGGTCCCGAGGGTGGTTGCATAGGCCTTCGCCGCGGCCAGCGCCGACGGGTCGAAGGACGCCGGCGGCACGCTCGGCGTGGTCGATGCACTGGCGGCCGCGGCCGAGCCGCTCGGAGCCGCAGCGGACCCGGGGGCTGTGGAGGTCGCGGGTGCCGGGGTACCCGAGCTGCCGCAGGCAGCCACGAGCAGGCCGACGGTGGCCAGCAGGGCCCCCGCTCGCCTGATTCCGAATGTTGTTCGATCGCTCACTCGATGTCTCCTCTCCTCGTGGATCGCCCCTGCCATGGGGGCTCCGAACGTTGAACGTCCAATCTGCTCCTCCTCACTGACTTGGCTCATGGCCCTCCGCGGGTGCGGGGAGCCGCGCTCGAAATCACGCACGATCAGCTGGGTCGCCAGCAACGTCCGGACCGGCACGGGCCGGCCGGCGATCCGATCCAGGAGCAATCGACCGGCCGTCTCGCCCAGGGCCCCGGCTGGCAGGTGGACGGTGGTCAGGGGTGGGTCCACGTGGGCGGCGATCGGGATGTCGTCGAAGCCGACGACGGATACGTCGGCCGGAACCCGCAGGCCGGCGTCGCGCAGCCCGCGCAGGGCCCCGATCGCGACCACGTCGCTGGCGACGAAGAAGGCGGTCGGCCGGGCCTGGCCGAGCAGGCGGGCCATGGCCGCATGACCGCTGGCCGCATCGAAGGCGCCCTCGACCACCAGCTGGGGCTCGTGGCCGATCCCGGTCGCGGCCAGGGCGTCGACGTAGCCGGCCAGCCGTTCGGCCGCCGCGGTGTAGTGCAGGGGAGCGTTGGTAATGCAACCGATCCGGCGATGGCCGAGGGCGAGCAGGTGCTCGACGGCGCCCCGTGCGCCGGCGCGGTTGTCGACGTCGACGCTCGGCGCGTCCAGGTCCGGCCGGGACCCCTGGATCACGATCGGAAAGCCATCCCGGACGAGGGCGGCCAGCTCGTCGTCGTCATCTCGCGGACCGGACACGACGAGGCCGTCGGCACGCCGTGATCGGAGCAGGCTGGCGTACGTCCCGTCCTCTGGCGCGAGCGGCTCGACCAGGACCCGGTAGCCGTCGGCCCGGGCCGCGGCGGCCAAGCCCCACAGGGTGTTGGCCAGGTTCATGTCGGCGGCCAGCTGCTCGGCCGACTGGCGCATGACCAGGCCGATCGTCAGGCTCGTTCCGGCGGCCAGCTGGCGGGCCGGGCCGTGGGGATGGTAGTCGAGCTCCCGGGCAGCCTCTTCGACCCGCCGCCAGGTATCCGGCGGGATCTGGACGTCCGACCTGCCGTTGATCACGAACGACACCGTCGTCCGCGAGACGCCGGCTCGCGCGGCCACGTCAGCGCTCGTCGGTCGCCGCGGTCGCTCGCGCACCAGCACCTCCTCGCCGCGGTGAGCCGGTCGTAATCGGGCTTGACCGGGCCGCCCGTGTGGCAGAGACTAACTCGCGTTAGTAACGCGCATTATCCGCACCCGCCGTGCCACGTCAAGCAGAATCCGGGATCATCTCCAGCTGATGGGCGACCGAGGCCAAACGACGATGGATCCGCCGAGCACGACGTCAGCCCAGGCGGTCGACCCGGCCGACGTCTGGTGGCGCTCCGGGGTCATCTACCAGATCTATCCGCGCAGTTTCAGCGACACCGACGGCGACGGAATCGGCGACCTGGCCGGAGTCATCGACCACCTCGACTACCTCAACGACGGGACGCCTTCGTCGCTCGGCGTCGACGCGATCTGGCTCTCGCCGATCTATCCCTCGCCGGGTTTCGACGCGGGCTACGACATCTCCGACTACGTCACGATCGACCCGACCTTCGGCACGATGGCGACCTTCGAGCGGCTCGTGACCGAGGCCCACCGGCGGGGGATCCGGCTGATCCTCGACATGGTCTTCAACCACACCAGCCACCTCCATCCGTGGTTCGTCGAGTCGCGGGCCGGCCGAAGCGGACCCCGCAGCGACTGGTACATCTGGCGCGATCCGGCTGGCTTCTCGCCGGGCGGACGGCCCCGCCGGCCGAACAACTGGGTGTCGTTCTTTGGCGGCCCGGCCTGGACCTGGGACGAGAGCCGCCGGCAGTTCTACCTCCATACGTTCCTGCCCGAGCAGCCCGACCTGAATTGGCGGAACCCGGCCGTCCGGGAGGCCCTCCTGGACGTGCTCCGGACCTGGCTCGGGCGCGGCGTCGACGGGTTCCGGTTCGATGTCTTCAACGCTTTCTTCAAGGACGCCAGCCTGGCGTCCAACCCTCGCCGCCTGGGCGGGCGGCGGGCATACAGCCGACAGGTCCACCTGTACGACAAGAACCAGCCTGAACTCCTCGACCTCCTCGTCGACATCCGCCGGATCGTCGACGAGGAGCCCGGCCGGATGACCGTCGGCGAGCTGTTCGAGGGATCGGTCCGCCAGGCGGCGGCATATGCCGCGGATCGCCATCTCGTCTTCGACTTCAGCCTGATCGAGCAGCCCTGGAGCGCCCGCGCCTTCGCCCGTGCGGTGGCCGAGCGCGAGGCGGCTTTCGGACCCGACGGCTGGCCGACCGTCGTCCTGTCGAACCACGACCAGCCGCGCGCCGTCAGCCGTTTCGATGACGGCCTCCATGGCGACGACCGGGCGAAGGTCGCGGCGACCCTTCTGCTCACCCTGCGGGGCACGCCGTTCCTGTACTACGGCGAGGAGATCGGCCTGCGCAACGTGTCTATTCCGCGCGACGAGATCCACGATCCGCCCGCCCGCCGGTCGCGTTTCCTGTCCGGCTGGTGGAACCGCGACCAGGCCCGCACGCCGATGCCCTGGAACGGGGGACCGAACGGCGGCTTCAGCACCGGGCGGCCGTGGCTCCGGATGGGATCGGAGACCGCGACCCGCAACGTCGCTGCCGAGGATCCCGACCCGGATTCGATCCTGGCCCACTACCGGCGCCTCCTCTTGCTGCGCCGGTCCATCCCGTCTCTGGCGACGGGCTCGTATCGCGAGGTCGACCTGGCGCATCGCTCGGTCTTCGCCTATCTCCGAGAGGCTGCCGGCCGGACCGCCCTGGTCGTCCTCAACTTCGGCACGCTCGCGGTGCCGGTCCACCTGCCGCCCAGTCCCGCCGGGCGTCCCTGGCGAGCAGCGCTGTCGAGCCATGACCCGAGCCCCGATCCGAGCCGGGGCGTCGGGCCCGAGCCCGGCGAAATGTTCGACCTGGGGTCGCTCGAGGCCGTCATCTTCCTTGACGACTGAGGCGCCAGCGCCGGACGCCGGATTCCGCCTGCTCAAGGCCAACCGGCTGCGCCTGCTGACAGATGCGGCCGGCGCGGTCGCACCGGACGGGCGGGGCCTCGGGCTGTACCTCGGCGACACCCGCCTCCTGTGCCGACTCGAGCTCCGGCTCGGGGGCCGGCCGGTCCGTCTTGCCGGTGGTTCAACGGCCGGTACGACGCTCGGGCTCACCGACGAGTTCGACCTGGCCGGTGGCGCCGGACCACGGGTGCTCCGCCGTCGGACGATCGGTCGCGCCCTGGTCGAGGAGCTCAGAGTCACGCCCGGCGAGCGCTCCCGCCGGCCGATCTCCGTCCGCCTGACGATCGGCTTCGACGGCGCCGACATCTTCGAGATCCGGGGCTATCGCCGGCGGAGCCGGGGCGAGCTCCTGCCGGTCCGGGTCGAGGGCTCGCGGATCCGGTTCGCCTATCTCGGGCGGGACCTCCGATTGCGCAGCCTCGCAGTTGAGCTGTCGCTGCAGCCGACCGAACCGATCATCCCGGCGGTCAGCCGGCGCGGCCGGGAGGCGAGGGTGCGGGTCGACTGGCGCCTGGCCCCCGGCCCGATGGGGGCCGCCCGGCTCGGCTGGCGGATCGAACCGTCGGAGGTCGAGGTGATCGACCGGTCGATGGCGGTCGCGCTGCAGTCAGGCCCGATTCCGCCGCTCGCGCGAACACGGCCGGCCGCCCCCGCTTCGTTCGTGGCGGCCTCGATCCGGGTCGACGACGGAACGGTCCAGCGGGTCCTCGACCGAGCGCTCGACGATCTCTTCCTGCTGGGCGAGGACGGGCCCTCGCCGGGGGAGCGGATCGTGGCCGCGGGACTGCCCTGGTTTGCGGCCCTGTTCGGGCGGGATGCGCTGCTGACCGGCTTCGAGTCGATTGCCTTCCGGCCCGACCTGGCGCGTGATGCGCTGACCGTCCTGGCCGATCACCAGGCGACCGCCGGCGACGCCCGGCGGGGCGCCCGGCCCGGCCAGGTCCTGCACGAGCTCCGCACCGGCGAGATGGCCCGCCTCGGCGAGGTCCCGTTCGGCCCGTCGTTCGGGACGGTCGACGCGACGCCGCTATGGCTGGTCCTCCTGGGCGAGACCCTCGACTGGACCGGAGATGCCGGCCTGCTCGAGCGCCTCTGGCCCAACGCGCTGCGGGCCATCGAGTGGATCGACGGCCGGGTCGACCGGGATCCCAGCGGCTTCCTGCGTTATCGGGGCCGCCCCGGGGCGCTGGCGAACGAGGGCTGGAAGGACTCGCCCGATGCGATCCGCGATCGTGCCGGCGCGATCGTGCCGCCGCCGATCGCCCTGGCCGAGGTCCAGGGCTACCTCTACGACGCCTGGCGCCGGCTCGCCCGACTGGCCTCGATCCAGGGCGACGCGGCGCTGGCTGCCCGTCTGGCCGGCCGGGCACGCGACCTCCGCGCACGATTCAATGCCGAGTTCCGGGTAGCTGACCGGGCGGCGATGGCGATGGCCATGGGGGGCGATGGTCGGGTTGCCGACGCGATCGCATCGAACGTCGGCCAGTGCCTCGGAGCGGGCATCCTCGACAGCGCGAACGCCGCCGACGTCGCCCGGAGGCTCCTCGGCCCGGACATGGACTCCGGCTGGGGAATCAGGACCCTGTCGGCCCTCGAGCCGGCCTACGAGCCCGACGGCTACCACACGGGGTCGGTCTGGCCCCACGACACCGCCCTGATCACCGGCGGCTTGAAGCAGGCCGGCTTCGACGAGGCTGCCGTCGGCCTGGCCGATCGACTGCTCGAGGCGGCGGCGGCACTGCCTGATGCGCGTCTGCCCGAGCTGATCTCGGGCGAGCCGAGGCTGGCCGGACGGCCGCCCGGCTCGATCGAGCGGGCCTGCCGGATCCAGGCCTGGGCATCGGCCGCCCCGCTCCACCTCGTCCGCAGCCTGCTCGGGCTCGAGCCGGACGCCGCCCTCGGCCGGCTGACCCTCGAGCGTCCGACGCTGCCGTCGGCGGTCGGGCTGATGCGGATCGAGGGGCTGCTCGTCGGTCCAAGCCGCCTGGATCTCGAGATTCGCCGCATGGCCGGTGGGCTGGTCGTCCGGCCCACGACCGGCGGTCACCCGATCCAGGTCGTCGTTCGGCGCGGGTGACGGCAGGCCGTGGGCCGGCCGGCCGGTCCCGCCGCGGGACGCGGGTTATCATCGGCCGGACGCCACGCCGCAGGGTGGACGCTGCCGACCGCGGGGAGTAGTTCGTGTCACCTGAATTCCTGAGACGCAAGAGCAGCTCCCGGACCGACCCGACCGAGGTGCCAGTGCCGGCCGCCGGGTTGCCGGAGGAGATCACCGCCCAGGAATACCAGCTCAAGCTGTATTACGCGGGCAAGAGCAGCGCCGGGGTTCGGTTCAAGGCCGGCCCGCGGACGATCGACGAGATCCCGGGCATGCTGGCGGGCATCTCCAAGAGCGACGTCGAGATGGTCGAGCCGCTGCCGATCGAGTTCAGCCAGGCGACGCCGTCGATCGTCCACCCGTCGGAAGCGATGCAGTGGCTCAATGCCCACCATGCCAGCTCCCCGATCACCCGGCATGCACTCGTCGTCCTCGAATCGATCGACGCGATCGACCTCGCCTTCGACACGTTCGCCTGCGGGCTGCTCGATGGCGAGACGGACACCTCGGGCTATCCCGAGTACAGCGCGATCGTGGGCGGCGTCGCCTCGCACTGGGATGAGTCGAACGGCGACCTCGTCCTGCGGGCCGTCGTCGGCTGGGGTGGCCGGGGCGTACGCGGCGATACCGATCGGACAGGCGCCAGGATCCTCGGTGGCCTGCTGACGAACATCCTGGCCAACCAGTATTCGATGGGGCTGACCTCGCTCGAGCGGCCCGTGCCGGCGGCCGGGCGAGGCGGTCTCGTGTGCGCTCATTGTGGCTTTGCCTCGGCCCACGAGCGGGCGTTCTACTGCCCGAAGTGCGGCATGCGCCTGCTGCGGGGATAGCCCGACCGATGCCCACCTACGACTACGAGTGCTCGAGCTGCGGGGCGACCACCGAGATCGTCCATTCAATCCACGGCGGCACGCCGGTCGCCTGCCCGGCTTGCGGTGCCGAAGGAACGCTGCGGAAGCGGATCAACGCGCCGACGATCCACTTCAAGGGCTCCGGCTGGGCAAAGAAGGATCGCAGCACCGCGCATCCGAAGCCGGCGAAGGCGACCGATTCACCGGTCGCCGATGGGTCGGGCGCTGCGCCGGCCGGCAGCGGCCGGGGTGCCGGAGGCGGGGCTGGTGGGGCGGAGGCGAACGGCTCGTCGAGCTCCGGCTCGGATGGCCCGAAGGACGCCGGCAAGACGAGCGAACCGACCGGCCCGAAGACCGGAGCAGCAGCGGCGTCGGCCGCCGGAACGGCCGACTGAGCGTGGCCGCTCCGTCCGACTGGATCACGCTCGCCCAGGCGGCGGAGATCCTGGCCGCCGCCAACATCCAGTTTCGTCCGGCCACGATCGGCGGCTGGGCCCGGACGGGCAAGCTGCAGAGCATCAAGCTCGGCGGACGGCGCTACGTGCGGCGGGGCCAGGTCCGGGCCCTGATTGCCGCCCCCCGGCACGTCCGGGCAGGTGACCTCCAGCCGGGGTTGTTCGAGGAACTCTAGGATCGAACCCCCCGGCTCCGCTGCCGTCGATTCGGGCGCCTCGCCGGAGCGGCCCGCTCGATTGGACCGCCCGCGGCGGGCGATCGGGCGCTTCCTCAACCGTCGGCTGCCGCGCCGGGCGCGAGCCGTCTTCGACGCCTACGGCCGGATCGGCGGCGGGATCCTGGCCGACGGCCTCGCCTACAACGCGCTGTTCGCGCTCTTGCCGGCGCTCCTGCTCGTCGTCTCGGTGGTCGGCTTCGTGGTCCGGGACGCCAACCGGCAGGCCCAGATCGTCGACGCGATCGCGGCGTACGTCCCGCCCCTCCGGGACCTGCTCGGTGCGACCCTCCACGCGATGGCGAACGGGGCGGTCCAGGTCTCGATCGTCAGCGTGGTGACCCTCATCTGGGGTGCCGGCCAATTCGCCCGGGCGCTCGAGGGCAGCTTCGGGCGGGTCTTCAGCCATACCCCGGAGCGGGGGCTCGTCCGGCGATCGATCCTGGGCGTTGCCTCGGTCGTGCTCCTGATCGCGGCCGTGGTGATCGTCCTCGGTCTCGCCTCGGTTGCGTCACTCGTGCTGGCCGGCCTCGGCGACCCGAACTCCACCACCGACCTGGGCCGGCTCGGCCTGCTCAACCCGCTGGCCACGGCCGTCGTCAGTGCGCTGGGCGTGGCGTCGGTCTACCGGTTCATGCCGGCCCGGCGCCCGCGATGGCGCTCGATCCGCGTGCCGGCCCTGGCGGTCGGCGTCGGAGTCGCCCTGTTCACGCAGCTGTTCGCCTTCATCGCACCGAGGTTGATCGGGATCGCGATGGTGTACGGCACGATCGCCGTCGTCTTCGCCACCCTGGCCTGGCTGTCGATCGTGTCGCAGGTGCTCCTGATCGGGCTCGTCTGGGTCCGTTTCCGCGAGGAAGGCTGGCCCGAGCCGGGGCCGCGCCAGGATCCCTGATCAGACCTGCGACGAGCCGCAGCGGCGGCAGAAGCGAGCGGTCGCGGACAGCGACAGCCCGCACCGGACGCACGACTGGACGCCGGCCTGGGGAGCCGGCTGGTCCGTTGCCCCGATGACCTCCTGCGCCGATGCCGTCCAGAGCCCGGCATCGCGCGTCGCCCGGTTCAGGTCGCCCGAGGCCCAGAAGGGCGGAACGCTGACGTCCACCACGGGCCGGAGCGGCGCCGGCCACTGGGGTGCCTCCGTGGGGCCAGCCGGGCGGCTGGTCCAGGCAGGTGAAGGCGCGACCGGTGGCGTTGGGGCGATCGCCGGGGCTGGGGGGGCTGGGACGGCCGGTTCGAGGGCCGGCGCGGCGGCACCGTCGGCGGCGGCGGGCTGGCGACCGTCGGTGACCGGCCAGCTCGGAACCTCGACGATGTCGACGGCGGGAGCCGCGGGGGCCGGTGCCTGAGCTGGCTCGGGAGCCGGGGCGTCGACGCGAGCAGGCGTCCTGGCGCCGGGCGGCTGTGCGCGCAACCTGCCGAGCAACCGGCTCGTGTGAGCGGCCAGCTCTTCGGCTCGCCGGTCGTGGACGGGCTCGACGACTGACGGCGCGGCCTCGGCAGGTTCGACGGCCTCGGGCGGCGCGGCCTCGGCCGCGACCACCCCGTGCCGTTCGACGGCCTCGGGCGGCGCGGCCGGCTCCTCGACACTCGCGCCGGGCGCGTCCAGGTCTTGGTTGTGTCCGTTGGTCGACTCGGGTGCGGACGTTACGCCGGTGAAGGGTCGCATCCAGAACTCAGCGGCCGACGACAGGGCGAAGTCTTCGGGCTCGGCCACCGCCTCGACCGGCTCGGCCACCGCCTCGACCGGCTCGGCCACCGCCTCGACCGGCTCGGCCACCGCCTCGACCGGCTCGGCCACCGCCTCGACCGGCTCGGCCACCGCCTCGACCGGCTCGGCCACCGCCTCGACCGGCTCGGCCACCGCCTCGACCGGCTCGGCCACCGCCTCGACCGGCTCGGCCACCGCCTCGACCGGCTCGGCCACCGCCTCGACCGGCTCGGCCACCGCCTCGACCGGCTCGGCCACCGCCTCGACCGGCTCGGCCACCGCCTCGACCGGCTCGGCCACCGCCTCGACCGGCTCGGCCACCGCCTCTGGCTCCGGCGCCCGGAACAGGTCGATCGTGGGCCAGGCGGTGCCGTTCAACGGCGCGGCTTCGGTGGCCCCGAGCTCGGCATGGCCGTTGCCGTTGCTCGCAGCGAGCCCGGTCTCCGAAGGCTGGCCGAGCAAGGGCGACATCCCACCGCCCGCCAGCATGTCGTCCAGCGGCGAGCGGAGCTGGCTGCCTGCGAACGCCAGGGGCGCGCAGCTCAGGCAGCGGCCTTCCGCCTCGTTCCAGCAGTTGGCACATGTGTACTGGCGACACGACATGCAGAACTGGAAGGTCTGGTGGAAGGCTTCGAGCTGGCCCCCGGTCAGCTCGCGCTGCTCCTCCGAACGCGCCTCGGCCAGGGCCTCGTCGAGGGAGGCGTCCTCGCTCAGGACGTAGTTCTTGAGGCCCTTCGAGAGGACCTTGAGCTTGCCGATCCGGCGCTTCTTCGGGATGGCCGCCTCGAAGGTGTAACGCGTGCCACACCGTTCACAGAACGACTCGGTGATGATCTCGGCCATGCGACTTTCCAGCGCGGGACGCTCTCGGGAAGTCACTCCCAGAGCGGGGCGAGAGTATATCGCAGAGGCTGGCCTCTACCCTGGGCTGCAGGTACCCCCGTTGGCTCCCGATCGTACGGTAAACCAGGGCTCGCATGCTGCCCGGCAGGGGGTCCGGGGCCGGTCCGGCGGGCAGCCTGCTAAACTCCGGCCGACCATGCAGCCGATCGCCGCGGTCGAGCGATTCCTCGAGCGGTTGCTCGAGCGTCCCACCGCCCGCCTGTTCCATTCGCAGCTTCAACCGATCCAGATTCAACGCCGGATTGAACGGGCGATGGAGAACGAGCGTCGCGTCGTCGGGCCCCGGACACGCGTTCCGGACCGGTATCGGGTCCACCTGGCAGCCTCCGATATCCGGGCCCTCGGTGCCGGCGCCGGTCAGCTCGCCGCCGACCTCGCCGACGAAGCCCTGGCGTTCGCCCGGAGCCACGGCTACACCCTCGACCAGCCGCCGACGGTCGAGCTGATCACCGATCGATCGGTCGCCCCAGGCGAGATCCGGGTCGCGGCCGACCGTTCGGGCACGAGCCAGGCCCTCGCTGGCGGCGAGCGACCGAGCGTCGAGGGTGCCAGGCCGCCCGCCGCCGTCGACCTCGGCAACACCCGGGCGTTCGAGGTGCCGCCGGCTGCGGCGCCGGCCGCCACGATGCTCGAGCAGCGGCCTGACGGAAGCGGGCGGCGAATCGCCCTGGACGGGCCGGCCCTGACGATTGGGCGTGCGCTGGACAACGACGTGGTCCTCGACGATCGTCGGGTCTCGCGCCACCACGCCCGCCTGCAGGCGAGGCGTGGGATGCTCGTCCTGACCGACCTGGACAGCGCGAATGGCTCGCGGGTCAACGGGGTCGCCGTGAGCGAGGTCGCCCTCGGGGCAGGCGACCGGATCGAGATCGGGGTAACCGTCTTCGTGATCGAAGCCGTTCCGGCGGGTTGATGGACCCATACGTCGTCGCGATCTGGATCGTCCGGATCGCCTTCCTCGGTGGGCTCTACGCGTTCATGTTCGGGGTCAGCCGGCTGTTGCTGCGGGACCTGCGTTCGGCCGCCCGGGATCCGGGTGGTGCGCTCGCCCGGCTCGTCGTGATCGGCTCCGAGGTCGCCGAGCCGCCCCGGGGCACCGTCTTCGGCCTGGACGCGGTGGCGACCATCGGGCGGGACGTCAACAACTCGATCGTGGTCGACGATGAGTTCGCCTCGACCGAGCACGCCAGCCTCGCCTTCCGGGGCCGGGCGTGGTACGTCGAGGACCTGGGCAGCACGAACGGGACGTTCCTGAACGGGGTCCGGATCGACGGCCTCAGCGCGATCGCCTACGGCGACGAGCTGCAGGTCGGCCGGGTGCGCTTCCGCTTCGAGCGGGCCCGCCGGTGAGCGCCGCGCCGGCGAGCTTCGTCCGGCCGGGGCTCAGCCGCATCCGGCCTCGTGCCCGGCGGCGCGAATCGGGCCTCCTCGTGCTCGTTGCCGTCGTCCTGCTGACCGGCAGCGTCTCGCTCGGGCTGACCGAGCGCCAGCTGGCGGGCCAGCCGCTCAGCTGGCTGCCCGCCGATTCCCTCCAGCTGGCCATCTACCTCGCCGCGCTGCTGGCGGGACACCTGGTCCTCGTCGTCGCCGGGCGGCGCTCGGACCAGGTCCTGCTGCCGACGATCGGCTTGCTCGGCGGGATCAGCCTGCTCCTGATGGAGCGCCTGCCCCAGTCGCTCGTCGACCAGTCCCTGGCCGGGCGCAACTTCGGACTGGCCTCGATCCAGCTCGGCTGGCTGCTGCTGGCCCTGGCCGTGATCATCGTCCTTGCGATCGCCGTCCGCTCCGATGCCTGGCTGCGCCGCTACAAGTACACCTGGGCGGCGGCCGGGATCGGCCTGCTGCTGCTGACCTTCCTGCTCGGCAACGAGGTCAACGGCGCGCTCCTGACGATCCAGGTCGGCCCGTTCAGCGGGCAGCCGACCGAGCTGATCAAGGTGATCCTGGTCATCTTCCTGGCCGGCTACCTGTCCGAGTTCCGGCCGCTGCTGGTGGAGGCGAGCACGCGGGTCGGCCCGGTGCGACTGCCGCCGCTGCCCTACCTCCTGCCGATGCTGGCCATGTGGGCGGTCGCCCTCGCGATCGTGGTCGTCCAGCGCGACCTGGGCGCCGCCTTGCTCTTCTTCGCCGTCTTCCTTGCCCTCGTCTACATCGCGACGGCCCGGGCGAGCTACATCGTGATCGGGATCGCCCTGTTCGTGGCCGGCAGTTTCATCTCGTACCAGCTGTTCGGCACGGTCCGCGATCGGGTCGACATCTGGATCGACCCGTTCGTCGACGCGAGCGGCAAAGGCTACCAGGTCGTCCAGTCGCTCTACGCGTTCGCCCGGGGCGGAATCATGGGCACGGGTCTCGGGGCGGGCCTGCCCCTTGTCGGCGGGCGCCTCCCAATCCCCGCGATTCACACCGACTTCCCTCTGGCCGCCCTGGGCGAGGAGCTCGGCCTGATCGGTGTCGTGGCGATCCTCGGCCTGTACCTGATCGTGATCGAACGCGGCTTGCGGATCGCCGCGACCGCGGCCGACGAGTTCCGCTCGCTCCTGGCGGCCGGGCTCACCCTGGTCGTCGGTGTCCAGGCGTTCATCATCGCCGCGGGGAACCTGAAGCTCATCCCGCTGACCGGGGTGACCCTGCCGTTCATCAGCTACGGGGGCTCGTCGCTGCTGGCCAACGGGCTGGTGGTCGGCCTCCTCCTTGCCCTGTCCGACCGCGGTGTCGAGCCCCCGCCACCGCCGCGCCGCTCCGGCCGGCGGTTCACCTTCCTGCGACGCGCCGGCCGGGGCGCCCGATGAACCACCTGCCGCGGGCGCCCCTCGGGCGGGGGATCGCCCGGGTCGGCCTGATCCTCACCCTGCTGTTCGGCCTGATCGGGATCGGCGCCGGCTACTGGCAGGTGGTCCGGGCATCGGAGCTGAGCCGGGCCCCCGACAACCCGCTGGTGATCGCGGCTGCCCGGGACGTTGCCCGAGGCCGGATCCTGGATCGGACCGGGGCGGTCCTGGCGACGAGCAAGAACGATGCCAACGGCGAGCCCTACCGGGTGTATGCCGATCGCTCGATCGCGCCACTGATCGGCTATGCCTCGCCGGTCTATGGCACGGCCGGCCTCGAGCGGGCCGACAACGCCGAGCTCACCGGCCTCGGCACCGACAACTCGCTCGACGACCTGCTGTACAAGCTCGGCCCCCGCGGGACCCGGGGCGACGACCTGGCCCTGAGCCTGTCGCTCAAGCTCCAGGATGCTGCGGTCAAGGCGCTTGGGTCGTACCGGGGCGCCGTGGTCATGCTCGATCCGCGGACTGGCCAGATCCTGGCCATGGCCTCCACCCCGGTCTTCGATGCGAGCGCGATTGCCAATCCGGCCACCGCCCAGGCCGCCTTCAAGCGGACCTCGGCTGATCCCGGCCAGCCGTTCCTCAACCGGGCGACGATGGGCCTGTACGTCCCCGGCTCGGTGTTCAAGATCGTCACCTCGATCGCGGCCCTCAGCTCCGGCGCGATCAGCGCGTCGACGACCTACGCCCAGCAGCCGGCCGCCGAGCGGACCGGACTGCTCGTTTCCGGCTTCCGGATCCACGACGGCCATCACGACTTCACCGGGTCGGCTGCCCTCAACTACGACCAGGCGATCGAGGTCTCGTGCAACATCTACTTCGCGCTCACCGGCCTCCGAACCGGCGGTGCGGCCCTGGCCGACTGGGCGGCCCGAGCCGGTTTCGGGGCGCCGATCCCGTTCGAGCTGCCGACTGCGGCCAGCCAGGTGACGAACGGCGGCGGAGGCCTGGGGGGCGGCTTCAAGGACGACGTCGAGCTGGCCAATGCCGCCTACGGCCAGGCCGAGACCCTCGTCACGCCCCTTCAGATGGCTCTCGTCGCGGCGAGCGTGGCGAACGGGGGCGTCCTGATGAAGCCCGAGCTGGTCACCCGGATCTCGGGCCCGAACGGCAGCCAGGCTGTGCCGCCGGCGGTCTGGCGGACGGTGATGGCGCCCTCGGTCGCGGCGACGATCGGTGGCGCGATGGAGCTCGCCGTCGAGAGCGACTGGGGCCGGATCTTCACCGCCGGCGCGGCCATCCCCGGCATCCCGACGTCCGGCAAGACCGGGACCGCCCAGATCGGTGGCAGCGCCGAGCCGAACTCGTGGTTCATCGGCTACGCCCCGGCCAACAACCCCCAGGTGGCCATCGCCGTCGTCGTCGAGCAGGGCGGCCACGGCTCGGCCCGGGCGGCCCCAATCGCCGGCTCGCTGATGGGCCTGTGGCTCAAGACTCTCAGCCGATGACGGGCCCACATCTCGGTTCGAGCCAGGGCGAGCCGCTTGACACCGGTGCGGGCGAGCTGCCCGATGGGAGTCCCCCCGGCTCGCCCGGCAAGCGGCCGATCCTCGAGCGCCTCGGGCTGGCGGTCATCGCGATCGTCCTGGGCGCCCTCTTCGGCGGGATGGCCGTGGCGGCATTCATCGGTGGCGAGCTGTTCCTCGCCGTGATGGCCGGGATCGGCTGCGGAATGACCCTGTGGGTCGGTGCGCTGACCCTGATCCGGGGTTGATCTCGGGTCGCGAAGCCGGACCGGTGCTCCGCCCAGCCCGGCCGAGCGTCGAGCCCGGCCGAGCCCGGGGTTCGTGGTGCCGCCCAGCCCAGCCGACCCGGGGTTCTGGTGCCGCCCGCCCAGCCCGGGGTTCGGACCCCGTCCAGTCCTGCCCAGCCCGGAGTTCGTCGTTCTGTCGCCGACAGGCGCCATAACGCGAACCTGGCGGCGGCCCGACCGGATCTCAGCCGTTGCTCCGGTCCCTCCGAGAACGACTGCCCGGGCGAGCCAGCCGCATCTCCGGCGTCGCGGCGGCCAACCGGGCAATACGGCGTCCCCTGGCGACATTTCGACGAACCGCGCCGGCTCCTGACCGGCGCCGGACGAACCGCGCCGTCCCTGCCGACATGTCGGACGAACCGCGCCGGCCCACGCGAACGCCGCCGCCCCGGGCCACAGGTGCACGAGCTCCAGCGCCGTCGGGGGAGAGGAGGAGTTGTTAACGGTTCGATCACCGCGAGGCATCGGACGCTGATCCCGCGGCGCGATGCTGGGTCGGATGGCCCAGACCCCACGGATCTCGCGCAGCCTGTGGCTATGGTCGCGCGGCAGCCATTCGGGCCTCGTGCCGTCGGGCCGGCCCCGTTCAGGCGCCGGGATCGTCCGCGTCAATGTCCCGCCGGCGCCGCCGGGCAGTCTGTTCGAGGAGCTTCGCGACGAGCGCGGTCCAGCCGGTCTGGTGGCTCGCCCCGGCGCCCCGGCCGTTGTCCCCGTCGAAGTACTCGTAGAACGGGATTCGGTCGATCCAGGCGGGATCGGGCTGGAGCCGGGCGGCCGGCCCGAGGACCGGCCGCTCCCCGTCGACGTTGCGCAGGAAGAGCGCAGTCAGCCGGTCCGAGAGGTCCCAGGCGAGGTCGTCGAGCTCGCGGAACTCGCCGGAGCCGGACGGCAGCTCGACCCGGAGGGCTTCCCCGTGGTAGTGGTGGAAGGTGAGGAAGGCCTCGATCAGGAGGTAGTTGATCGGGAACCAGACGGGTCCCCGCCAGTTCGAGTTGCCTCCGAAGAGCCCCGTTCGGATTCGGCCGGCTCGTAGTCGATCGTCGCCGCCACCCCGCCGGGCAGGGTCAGGCTGACCGGGTGAGCCAGGTGCTCGCGGCTGAGCGAGCGGATGCCGTGCGGGCTCAGGAACTCCTCGGGATCGGCGATCCGGCCGACCATCGCCTTGAGACGCTCGCCGTGGACGAGCGACAGGAGGCGTCGTTCGCCGACGCCCGGCTCGGTCCAGCTGGCTACGTTCCGGGCGAGCTCCGGCCGGTTGGCGAGGAACCAGTCCATCCGGTGCCGGAAGCCGGGCAGATCGCGCACCACGTCGGGTTCTAGGACGTGGACGGCGAGGAGCGGGATCAGCCCGACCAGCGATCGGACCCGGAGCGGCATGACCTCGCCTGAGTCGAAGTGGAGCACGTCGTAGTAGAAGCCATCCTCATCGTCCCATAGGGAGACGCCGGCTCCGCCGAGGTTGTTGAGGGCGCCGGCGATGTACAGGAAATGCTCGAAGAACTTGGTTGCGATGTCCTCGTACACGATGTCGTGATGGGCCAGCTCGAGCGCGATCGCCAGCATGTTCAGGCAGAACATCCCCATCCAGGCCGTCCCGTCGGCCTGGCCGAGATGGGCGCCTCCGGGCAGCGGTGCGTCGCGGTCGAACAGGCCGATGTTGTCCAGGCCGAGGAAGCCGCCCTGGAACACGTTCGCGCCGTCGAGGTCCTTGCGGTTCACCCACCAGGTGAAGTTCAGCAGGAGCTTGTGGAAGGTCCGCTCGAGGAAGCCCAGGTCGCCCCTGCCCGTCATCCGCCGGTCGATCTGGTAGACCCGCCAGGCGGCCCAGGCGTGTACCGGCGGGTTGACGTCGCCGAACCGCCATTCGTAGGCCGGCAGCTGGCCGTTTGGGTGCATGTACCACTCGCGGGTGAGCAGGAGCAGCTGGGCCTTGGCGAAGGCCGGGTCGATCAGGGCCAGGGTGACGGCGTGGAACGACAGGTCCCAGGCCGCGAACCACGGGTACTCCCAGTTGTCGGGCATCGAGATGATGTCTCGCGTGTTGAGCTCGCGCCAGTCCGCGTTGCGCCCGACCCGGCGCGAGGCCGGCGGAGGCGGTGTGGCCGGATCGCCGTCGAGCCATTCGTCGACGTCGTAGTGGTAGAACTGCTTGCACCAGATCAGGCCCGCGAACGCCTGGCGCTGGACGAGCCGCTCATCGTCGGTCAGGGCGTCGCTGCCGAAGCCGGCGTAGAACGCGTCGGCCTCGGCGATCCGGGCCTCGAAGGTCGCCTCGAACCCGGCGAAGGGATCGTCTGCGCCGCCGTCGATCGGGTCGGCGGATCCCAGCCGGAGGCGCAGTCGAAGGGTTTCGGTCGCGCCCGGGTCGATGATGAGGCGGTGGTGGCTGGCCGCCTTCGAGCCGGCCCGGGCGGGATTCACCGCCGCCGGGTCGCCATCGACGACGGCCCGGTGAAACGCGTCCTTGACGAACGGCTCAGGGTTGGCGACGCCCCACAGCCGCTCGGCGTTCGACTCGTTGTCGGTGAACAGCAGCTCGCCCGGACGGTCGATGTCCAGGCGGATCCGGCCCAGCCGGTCGTCCTCGCCGACGACCCTCGACGGGCCGGGCGGCTCACCGCCAGCCGGCGAGACAGGGTCGGCCGACAGCCGGGGCCGGTGGCCGCCCCGGCCCCACGCCCAGGTGTTCCGGAACCAGAGCGTCGGCAGGAGCCGGATCGCGGCGGCATCGGGACCGGCGTTCGTCACCCGGATCCGGACCAGGATGTCGTCGGGCGCGACCTTGGCGTACTCGACCCCCACGTCGAACCAGCGGTGGTCGGCGAAGACGCCGGTGTCGACAAGCTCGTACTCGTCGTCCGCTCGGGTCCGGCGGGCGTTCTCGGCGACCAGGTCCTCGTACGGGAAGGCCGCCTGGGGATAGGCGTAGGCCGCCTTCAGGTAGCTGTGGCTGGGCGTGCCGTCGAGGAACCAATAGAGCTCCTTGACGTCCTCGCCGTGGTTTCCCTGCGGGCCGGTCAGCCCGAACGGCCGCTCCTTGAGGATCGGGTCGTGCTCGTTCCAGAGGGCCAGGGCGAAGCACAGGCGGCCGTTGTCGTCGCTGATCCCGAGGAGCCCATCCTCGCCCCAGCGGTAGGCCCGCGAGCGAGCCTGGTCGTGGGTCAGGTAGGTCCACGGCTGGCCGTCCGCCGAGTAGTCCTCGCGGACCGTGCCCCACTGGCGGCTCGAGAGGTACGGGCCCCAGCGCTCCCAGTGGGCGGTTCCGGCGTCGCGCTCGGCCAGCCGCCGCCGCTCGGCATCGAGGTCCGGCTTCAGCGGGGCTCCGTTCATCGGGGCTATCCTGCCCGGTCCGCCGCCGTCGTGCTGGCGGGGAGCCGGCGCGTGACATCCTGAACCGGTCGGACGTCCCTGGCGTAGGATCACCCGACACTGTCACGGCTGCCGGTCCTGTCCGGTCCCGCCGCCCAAGCCCAGTCCAGCCGCACCGTTCGATGCCCGACCGGTGCCGTCACCGAGGGAGCCGATGACGAAGATTCAGGAAACCGGCGAGAAGGTCGTCGCCAACGTCGAGCGGGTGATCGTGGGCAAGCACCACGAGGTCCGCCTGGCCATGGTCGCACTGATGTGCCGGGGCCACCTGTTGATCGAGGACGTGCCAGGCACCGGCAAGACGGTCCTGGCCAAGGCCCTCGCCCGGAGCCTCGGCTGCACGTTCCGGCGGATCCAGTTCACGCCAGACCTGCTGCCCTCGGACGTGACCGGCCTGTCCATCTACAACCAGAAGACCCAGGAGTTCGAGTTCCGGCCCGGGCCGATCATGGCCCAGGTGGTCCTGGCTGACGAGATCAACCGGGCGACCCCGAAGACCCAGTCGAGCCTGCTCGAGTGCATGGAGGAGCGCCAGGCCACGATCGACGGAACGACCTACCCGATGCCCGATCCGTTCCTGGTGATCGCCACCCAGAACCCGATCGAGTACGAGGGCACGTTCGCTCTCCCTGAGGCCCAGCTCGACCGGTTCATGCTCCGGCTGCGCCTGGGCTACCCCCAGCCGATCGAGGAGATCGTGATCCTCGACGAGCAGAAGCGAACCCACCCACTCGAGGAGCTTGCCGAGGTCTGCACGAACGAGGAGTTGCGCGAGATGCAGGCCGCCGTTCGCGAGATCTACGTCGACAGCTCGGTCAGCGAGTACATCGTCCGGCTGGTGAACGGCACCCGCAGCCACGCCGACGTCTATCTCGGCGCGTCGCCCCGCGGCTCGATCGCGCTGTACCGGGCCAGTCAGGCGTACGCCGGCCTGCTCGGTCGCGACTATGTCATTCCCGACGACGTAAAGGCCTTGGCCGAGCCGGCCCTGGCCCATCGCCTGATCGTCAAGACGAGCGCCACGATCCACGACGTCCTGCCGGCTCAGATCGTGCGCGAGCTGCTCGAGACCCTGCCGGTCGGGGCAGCGTCGCCGACCCTCCACGGTCCACGGGAGATCCCCGCCGGCACGCCCGACGGTGGCTCGGCCGAGCGCGTGGCTCGCTGAGGCCGGTCAAGCCGTGGTCCGCCGGCTGCCGATCGTCGCCCTCGCGATCGTCCTCGTCGTGGCCGCATTCTCGTCGGGCCTGCCGTTCCTGTTCTACCTGCTCTACCTCGGGATCCTGGTGATCGGCGGGAGCTACGTCCTGACCCGGCTCGGCCTGGCCGACCTCGAGGCCGGCTACGCCGTGGGACAGGTGAGCGGGCACGTCGGCGAGCAGCTCAAGGTGACCTACACGCTGCGCAATGCCGGCCGAATGCCGAAGCCCTGGCTCGAGGTCCACAATCCGACCAGCCTGCCCGTGGCGATCCCGGGCCGGGCGATCGGGATCGGCTCGCGGGCCGAACGGTCGTGGATCGCCCGGGTGCCGCTCACCCGGCGGGGCCACTTCCGGGTCGAGCCGCTCCAGGTCCGGACCGGCGACCCGTTCGGCCTGTTCGAGGCGTCGGCCGTCGTGGGCCAGCCGGTCAGCCTCGTCGTCTACCCGCGGATCGACCCCCTCCCGCTGTGGCGCCTGCCCTCGGCCAGCATCGAGGGCAGCCACGCCGCGCCCGAGCGGACCCTCCAGACGAGCCCGCTGGCGACGAGCGTCCGGCCGTACCTGCCGGGCGATGGCTTCAACCGGATCCACTGGAAGTCGACCGCGCGCCAGGGCGAGATCCAGGTGAAGGAGTTCGACCTCGAGCAGACCGCCGACGTCTGGATCTTCCTGGACCTCCAGGGCCGGGTCCAGGGCGGCTCGGGCGCGACATCGACGGTCGAGCTCGCCGTCCGGGCGGCAGCCTCGATCGCGGCCAAGTCGCTCGGCGAGAACCGGGCGGTCGGCCTGACGGCCTATGGCCACCGGATGGCCGTGCTGCCGGCGGACCGAGGTGGCCGCCAGTACCTCAAGGTGATGCAGCTCCTGGCCGCCGTCGAGGGTGACGGCGTGAATCCCCTCGTCGAGGGCCTCCTGTCGAGCCTGCCCAGGTTGCGCCGGGGGATGACCGCCGTCGTGATCACGCCGTCGTTCGAGCGGGCCTGGGTGCGGCCCCTCGCCAGCCTGCGCGGTCGCGGCATCGCGACCGTCGTGGTCGCGGTTCGGGCCGGCGGGCCGAGCGCGCCCGACCCGGCCGACGAAGCCGCGGCCCGGGCGCTCGGCTACGCCCTGGCCGAGTACGAGCTCAAGACGTATGAGATCACGCCAGATCGGCCCCTCGGCGTCCAGCTCGCGAGGGCCGGCCGGTGAGCTGGCGGTCGCGCCCGATTCCCCGCCAGCCGGCCGAGGGCTGGATCAGCGTCGTACTTGTGTTCGTCCTGGCCGCCTGCCTGGCCTGGTCGATCGCCGACGCCCGCTGGGTGGTCGGCCGGGCCGAGCTGACGAGCTTCCTGCCGATCGCCGCCGGGGCCGGCGTGGCCTGGGGCTTCATCTCGGCGAAGGTCGGCTGGCCGCGCTGGCTGGCCCACCTGCTCGGTGCGGTCTTTGCCGCGCTCCTGCTGCCGATCATGGTCGGTGGCGTCCTGCTGGGCGGCGACTTCACGCCCGGGCCGGCCTTCGTCGCGACGGCCAGCTCGAGCGTCGAGGCCTACCTCGACCTGGCCTTCCGGGGCCTCGCCTTCACCGAGCAGTACGGCCACTTCATCCTGCTCCTGGCGATCCTGTGCTGGGCCAACGGCCAGTTCGCGAGCTACGCCGTCTTCGGCCATCACCGGCCCCTGAACGCCGTGGTCATGTCGGGCGTGGCCCTCGTCCTGAACATGAGCCTGACCAGGGACGAACAGCTCGGGATCCTGATCTGGTTCAGCCTGGCCGCCCTGTTCCTGCTCATCCGGCTGCACGCCCTCGACGAGAAGTCGAACTGGCTGCGCCACCGGCTGGGTGACGGCGCATCGCTCTCGGGCTTCTACCTGCGCGGCGGCACGACGTTCATCGTGGTGGCCGTGTTCGGCGCCCTGGTCCTCACCTCGAGCGCGGCCTCGGCGCCGCTGGCCAGCCTGTGGCGCGGCCTCGACCAGCGGCTGGTCGAGATGACCCAGGGCCTCGAAGCCGTCTTCCGCGGCGGCGGGGCCGGGACCCGGATCGCCCCGGTCGACTTCCTGCCGTCCACCCGGATCACCGGACAGTGGGTGACGGATACCACCCCGGTCCTCGAGATCAAGGTTCCCGATGCCGGCAACTACCACTGGCGGGCGGTCGCCTACGACTTCTTCGACGGCCATAACTGGAGCATCACCGACCCCCAGTCGGAGGACGTCGCGGCCGGCGGCTCGGTCCTGGCCGGTACCCTCGACGACCCGGCCAGCGCGGCCGACCAGCGAGCCCTCACGTTCGGCATCACCGAACTCAGCGGCGGTCCGTCCGAGGTGTTCGCCCCGAACGCGCTGCTCAAGGTCTCGGCCGACTCGACCGTCGCGCTGCTCGGCAGCGATCCGAACCGGTTCGTCGGCCGGGTGACGACGAATGCGACCGAGTACCAGGTGACCTCCGAGGTGCCGCTCGACTACAACCTCGATCCCGCCCATGGGTTGACCGCGAACAAGCTGCGGGTGGCCGGCACCGCCTATCCGGCGGCGGTCCGGGGCTACTACCTGCAGCTCGATCCGACCGTTGCCCAGGGCCCCGAGACGCTCAGGCTGCTGGCGGCGATCAAGGCCGCCCATCCCGAGGCGAAGAACCCGTACGACATGAGCCGGGCGATCGAGTCGTTCCTCAAGGATGAGGGCGGCTTCACCTACCGGACGACGGTCAGCTGCGGCAACGAGGGCGCGGTCGAGTGCTTCGCCCGGACGAAGGTCGGCTATTGCGAGTACTACGCGAGCACGATGGTCGTGCTCCTACGGCTCCAGGGCATCCCCGCTCGGATGGCCGAAGGCTTCCTGCCGAGCACGCCGGATGCCAACGGCGTCGAGAAGATCCTCAAGAGTGCGTCCCACGCGTGGGTCGAGGTCTACTTCCCGAGCTACGGCTGGGTCACCTTCGATCCGACCGGCGGCGGGGTGGGCGAGGACAACCCGATCCCGGCCGGTCCGGTCGTGACCCCGCTGCCAACCGCCAGCCCGACCCCGGCCGGCTCCAGCGGCGCGGACGCAACCGACAGGCGCCGGACGATCCGGCCGGACACGGGCAACGACTCGGGCGCCGCCGGGACGATCAGCGGGTCCGGTCCGGGCACTGGGGGCTACATCCTGATCGGCCTGCTCCTCGCCGCGATCATGGGCGTCCTCGTGTTCATCGCCTGGCAGCGCGGCCCGCGCCAGCCCCAGGAGCCCGACCGGGTCTACGGTGGGGTCGTCGGGCTGGCTCGCCGGTTCGGGTTCGGTCCACGACCCAACCAGACGGTCTATGAGTACGCCGGCTCGCTCGGCGAGGTCCTGCCCTCGGCCCGGTCCGACCTCCATACCGTCGCCCTCGCCAAGGTCGAGGTTGCCTATGGCCGGCGGGCCCTCGGACCGGCCCGGATCGATGCGCTGCGCCAGGCCCAGCGCCACCTCCGGCTCGCCCTCCTCGGGCTGCTCTTCCGGCGCTCCGAGCGGCGGGCCCGGGAACGGAACCGGAAGAACCGGAGCTAGACCGGGCGGATCACAGGGCGCCCGTCGCCTCGCGCTCGATGGCGACGTCCGGCTCAGGCCGGTCGAGCTGGAGCGGGCCGAGGTGATCGAGCAGGTTGTGGGCCCGCACGACCGCCTGGCCGTCGTGGATCGCCAGGATCGTGATCCCGGTCAGCCCGAAGGCGAACGTCCAGAACCGCTCGAGGGGCAGGTCGAGCAGGGCGAGCAGGACGATCTTGAAGATCCCGTCGTGACCGACGACCAGCGACCAGGCCGGGCTGGTGATCGGCGGGGGGTAGCCGGAGGCAGCGGTCCGCACCGGCCTGAGCTCCGGAGTCCCCGCGGCGAGCCGGCCGAGGATCCCCGGCAGGGCCGCCCGGACCCGACCGTCGGCGACGGCCAGCGACTCGCCGCCCGGAGCGTGGTGGAGGTGCGGGGCACGGCGCCAGGCCTCGAGCTCGCGACCGTAGTGCGCCTCGACATCGAGCCGGTCCATCCCGTCCCAGGCGCCCTGGCCGATCTCGACCAGGCCCGCCTCGGGCCGCGGGGCCGGGCAGGATGCCCCGTACACCGCACGCAGGGCGTCGGCCGCGACGTTCGCCGTGGCGGTCGTCCGGCCGAGCGGGGAATGGATGATCTCGATCGGTGCCACGGCGGGGATCGCAACCTGTGGCGGCCGCTCGGGATGGGCGAGCCGATCTCCGACGAGGGCGGCCTGCCGCTCGCCGAGCGGGCTGAGTGGCGTTTCGAGCCGGCCCTGGAAGCGACCTTCCGCGATCGCGACCAATTCCCCGTGCCGGACGAGGACGAGGGTGGCGTGCAGCCCGGCCGGGACCAGTCGCTCGCTCAATGGTCCGTCCCGAGCCGGATCAGCCACAGGTCGAGGACGGCATCCTCCGCCCGGATCGCCTCGGCCACGGCTGCGGGAACGTCGTCGTCGAGGGCCAGGATCATCAATGCATCGGCTCGCGGCTCCGAGCGGGCGAGGTGCATCGCGCTGATGTTCACGTCCGCCTTGCCCAGGATCGAGCCGATCCGGCCGATCGTGCCGGGCCGGTCGTGGTGGCGGGTGACCAGCATGACCGGGCTGGGGACCATGTCGGTCCGGTGCTCGCCCAGGCGGGTCAGGCGGAGCTCGCCGTTGCCGACCGTGCCGGCGACCGTGGTCGTCGTCCCGTCGCCCTCGGCGGTCAGGCTGAGCAACGAGCTGTAGGCCTCCGCGTCGGGTGACTTGCGCTCGACGATCGCGATCCCCCGGGCACGAGCGAGGGCCGTCGCGTTGACCAGGTTGACCCGCTCGGTGGTCGACGTCTCGAGCAGGCCGCGCAGGGCAGCGGCAGTCAGCGGCGCGGCATCCTGGCCGGCCAGCTCTCGGGCGAGCTCGCCCCCGACCTCGAGGGTGAGCCGCCGGACCCCGGTCCGGCTGAACTGGCCGACGAACTGGCCGAGGATCTCGGCGAGCGGCAGGAACGGGCCGACGGCGCGGGCCGTCTCCGGGGTGAGCAGGGGCGCGTTCACCGCGTAGCGGGCCGGACGACCCGCGAGCACGTCGATCAGCTGGTCGGCGACCTCTTCGGCGACGAGGACCTGGGCCTCGGCCGTCGATGCCCCGAGGTGCGGCGTCAGGACCGTGTTCGGAGCGTCGAGAAGAGGGGACCCGATCGGCGGCTCGTGCTCGAAGACGTCGATCCCGGCACCGCCCAGGTGGCCCGTGCGGAGGGCGGCAGCGACGGCCGCCTCGTCGAGGATCCCGCCCCGGGCGACGTTGAGCAGGAACGAGCCTGGCTTCATCCGGGCGATCTCGGCGGTGCCGATCAGGCCGCGCGTCTGGCGGGTGGCCGGAACATGGACGGTGATCGCGTCGGCTCGCGTGAGGAGGACCGGGAGCTCGACCAGCTCGACACCGTGGAGCGCGGCCGCCTCGGCCGACACGAACGGGTCGACTGCGATGACCGTCATCTCCATCGCCCGGGCGCGCTTGGCGATCGCCTGGCCGATCTTGCCCAGGCCGACGATCCCGAGGGTCCGGCCGCGCAGCTCCACGCCGGTGAACTCGCTCCGCTTCCACTCGCCCCGGCGGACCGACGCATCGGCCGCCGGGACCCGGCGAGCGAGGCTGTACAGGAGGGCAAGGGTGTGCTCGGCCGCCGCGATCGTGTTGCCGGTCGGGGCGTTGACGACGGTGATCCCGGCTCGCGTCGCGGCCTCGAGATCGACGTTGTCGACGCCGACTCCGGCCCTTCCGATCACGACCAGCCGCGGCCCGGCCTCGATCATCGCCGCGTCGACCTGGACCTGGCTGCGCACGACGAGGGCGTCGTAGTCGGGCAGCAGGGCGCGGTACGCGGCCGGGGTCAGGCCGATCCGTTCGTCGACCTGATGGCCCCGGCGGAGCAGCTCAAGGCCCTCTGCGGCGATCTTCTCGGCGACCAGGATCCTCATCCGAGCGCGCCGGTTGCGGCCGGGGTGCCCGTCGGACCGGCCCGCCCGACGCCCATCCGCGCGAGCGCTGCCGCCTGGGCCGCCGCGATCCCGGCCCCCGGTCGGACGTCGCGTTCGAAGCGGATCGAGACCTCCTCGAGGACGCCGATTGCGTCGAGGATCTCGCCCAGGGTCACCGAGCCGAGGTGGCCGAGCCGGAAGATCTGGCCGGCGAGTTGGCCCTGGCCCCCGGCCAGGACGACGCCCTCGGCCTTCAGCGCGCCGTCGATCGCCTTCCAGTCGAAGCCCGCCGGCACCCGGGCGGCGGTGACCGTGCGCGAAAAGTGGGCCGGATCGGCGAACAGCTCGAAGCCGAGGGCCTCGAGTCCCGCCCGGCTGGCCGCCGCACACGTCTCGTGGCGGGCGAAGATCGCCTCGGCGCCCTCGGCGGCCATCAGCTCCAGTCCGGCGTCGACCTGGTAGACGACGGCGATCGCCGGCGTCCAGGGCGTCTGGCCGAGGGCATGCGCCTCGCGGTGCTTGCGCAGGTCGAGGTAGTAGCGCGGCATCGTCGACGTCTCCATCGCCGTCCAGGCCCGCTCCGAGGCGGCGACCATGGCCAGGCCCGGGGCGGCCATCCAGGCCTTCTGGGAGCCGGTCACGACCACGTCGATGCCCCAGGCGTCCATCTCGAAGGGGACCGCCCCGAGGCCCGACACGCTGTCGACGATGACGAGCGCCTGGGGCTGGACTTCGCGCACCGCGGCGGCCAAGACGCCGACCGGGTTCATCACCCCAGTCGACGTCTCGTTGTGGGTGAGCAGGACGGCCCGATAGCCCGGATTCGCCTCGAGCTGGGCGCGCAGCTCGGCCGGATCGGCGGCCCGGCCCCAGTCGATCGACAGCTTGGTCACGTCGGCCCCGAACGTGCTGGCGATGTGGGCGAGCCGGTCGCCGAACGCGCCGATCGACACGCCCAGGACGCGGTCGCCCGGCGACAGGGTGTTCACGATCGCGGCCTCGAGGCCACCCGTGCCGGCGCACGACAGGATCGCGACGTCACTGGTCGTGCCGAAGAACGGCTTCATCCGGGCCAGGATCCGGCCGAGCATCGTCGAGAACTCGGGACCCCGGTGGTTGATCATCTGGCGCCCGCCGGCTTCCCTGACGCTTGGTGGCAGGGCGGTTGGTCCGGGGATCCGGAGGTTCGGCTCGAAGCGGTTCACGGGTCGGCTCCTGTGGGGCGATGCGGACCGGGGCGAGGCGGCCGCGGCGGGCCGCCGAATCGTGCCATGGATTCGCCCGAGCGATGCACCGCCCGCCGGGTGGCCCGCTCAGAGGCCCGATCAGCCTTCTGGTCGGCCGCGCGGCTCGCCCTCCGGGCCGGGTGGCTCGCTCTGCGGCCCGCCGGCCTGGGCCGGGTTGCCCGCGTCGCGTTTCTCGGTCTCGGCGAGGCGACGCCGGTTCGACTCGCGGGTGCGCATGATCGAGCCGGCGACCTTCATCGAATCGACCGCCGGCGGGGGACTCGCCGCCCGCCGGGGGCGTCCGGTCTCGCGGGCCGCCTGCCGGGCATCGGCCCGGGCCACCATCCGGGCGCCGATCGTGGCTTCGTAGCCCTGCTCGGCCGGCCGGTAGTAGCGCCGCTCGGCGAGCGCCTCAGGCAGGTACAGCTGGCTGATGTCCGAGCCTTCGAAGTCCGGTGGGTAGCGGTAGCCGACTCCGTGCCCGTAGTGCTTCATCGCCGGGTGGCCGGCGCTCCGCAGGTGGAGCGGCACGGGCAGGGCACCATGCTCGTCGAGGTCGGCCACGGCCGCCCAGTAGGCAGCCCCCGAGCGGTTGGACTTGGGCGCCGTCGCGAGGTACGTCGTGGCCTGGGCGAGTGCGTACTGGGCTTCGGGCAGGCCGACATGGTCGAGGGCCTGGGCTGCGGCGACGGCCACCTGGAGGGCCCGGGGATCGGCATTGCCGACGTCCTCGGAGGCGCTGATGATCAGGCGCCGGACGATGAACCGGGGGTCCTCGCCGGCCGCGATCATCGTCGCGAGCCAGTACAGCGCCCCGTCGGGATCGTTGCCGCGCAGGCTCTTGATGAATGCCGAGGCCGTGTCGTAGTGGCCGTCGCCGGCCCGGTCGTAGGCGAGGACGCGCTGCTGGGCGGCCGTCTCGATGTCGACGAGGCGGGGGGCGACCCGGCCCTGTTCGTCGCGCACGGCGGCCGATTCGGCCAGCGCGGTCGCACCCTCAAGGACGTTCAGGGCCTGGCGGGCGTCGCCGCCGGCCAGCCCGACGAGATGATCGAAGGCATCGGCGGGCAGCCCGACCCCGCCGCTCGGCCCGAGCGATCCGGCCAGGCCCCGCTCGGCGTCGTCGAGCGCGCGCTGGACGACGGTCCGGACGTCGTCGTCGGAGAGCGGTTCGAGGCGCCAGATCCGCAGCCGGGAAAGGAGCGCGCTGTTCAGCTCGAAGTACGGATTCTCGGTCGTCGCTCCGATCAGGATCACCGTGCCGTCCTCGACGTGCGGCAACAGGCCGTCCTGCTGGGACTTGTTGAAGCGATGGATCTCGTCGATGAACAGGACCGTCCGGGTGCCGTTCAGGGTCAGGCGTTCGCGGGCCGCTGCCACGGTCGAGCGGATGTCGGCGACGCCGCTCATCACCGCCGACAGGCTTGTGAACTCGGCCCGGACCGCATCGGCCAGCAGCCGGGCGAGGCTGGTCTTGCCGGTGCCGGGCGGGCCCCACAGGAGGATCGAGCCGAGGTAGCCGCGTTCCACCGAGCGGCGCAGCGGACCGTCGGGACCGACCAGGTGCTCCTGTCCGACGTACTCGGCGAGTGTCCGCGGCCGCATCCGGGCAGCCAGTGGCTGGACGCCGGGCGGGGGCTGGAACAGGCCGGTCTGCTGGTCGGATGCGGGTCGGCGGGTCGGCACCCGGTCAGTCTACGACCGGGCCATGGTCGGGCTGGGCGCCCGGCGTGCGTCAACGCCACGCCAACCGGTCGTCCCGTGCGTGGACGGGCCGGCGTGCGTCACCGCCACGCCAACCGGTCGTCCCGGGCGTGGACGGGGCAGAGACCCAGCCGGCCCCGGTCGCCGCTGATTGGCCTTGGCCAGCCACCCCACGGCCTGCCCTGGCCATCCTTGATTGGCCCCGGCCGCACGACCGGTCTGGCCACCCGTGCTTGGCCCTGGCCCGGGCGACCCGGTGATTGGGTCAAAGGATCGCTGCGGCGACCGTTACGGAGCTTCGCGGCGAGAGGCAGGGGTCGGGCCGGGCCGTGGCGGTCGTTCGGCAGCCGGATCCGTGCTCAATTCGCGACGCGGACGGCCCTGCCCAAGCCGCTCATGACCATCCGAGCTGTCGCGGGTCCGGATAAGGGTCGCTCCGGCAACCGTTTGACGCAGGCGAACCGTCGAAGCCGGGAAGGCGGCGATGCGGCCCGGCCCTCACCAGGGACTCGGCCCGCCACGAACCACGCGACGCTGCTGTCCAGGCCCATCCCCGGGGTCCAGATCCGGCGAAGCGCCCCACGGACTACGCGACGCTGCTCTCCAGGCCCATCCCCGGGGTCCAGATCCGGCGAAGCGGCCGTCCGTCGCCGGGCAGCGGCGCATTCTCGGCCGTCTGGATCCCCTCGACGAACAAGGTCACGAGCCGAGGATCGAGCTGGGTGCCCGCTGCGTCCTCGAGGCGATGGAGGGCCTCCTGAATCGACATCGCCATCCGGTACGGCCGGGAGGTCGTCATCGCACTGAAGGCGTCGCCGACGGCCAGGATCCGGGCGATCAGCGGGATCTCCTCGCCGGTCAGCCTGTCGAGGTAGCCGTGGCCGTCCCAGCGTTCGTGATGGTGGCGGACGCCGGCCCGGACGAGGCCGACGTTGGGCACGATCCGGACGATCGAGTCCCCCAGGGCGACGTGCTGCTTGACGATCGCGTACTCGTCGTCGGTCAGGGGACCCGGCTTGCGCAGGATCCCGTCGGGAATGCCGATCTTGCCGACATCGTGGAGGAGCCCGGCGATCTCGATCGTCCGGCGCAGCTCGATGTCGAGGTCGAGCCGGTCGGCCAGGAACAGCCCGTAACGGGCGACATCCTCGGAGTGGCGCTTCGTGTAGCGATCCTTCGTGTCGACGGCGAGGACCAGGCCGGCCAGGACGTCGAAGCTCGATCGCTCGGCCGGCCCGAGATCGTTCGGTGTCGCGTCGGCCACCCGGACGCCGTTGCCGCCGCTCGCCTTGGCTTCGCCCAGGACGACCGCGGCGATCGCCAGAAGCTCGGTCGCCGCGTCGCTGTCCCGGGGTGCGTAGCAGATCCCGGCACTGACCGTGACCGGCAGCCGCTCCGAGGCTCCGAACTGGAGGCTCAGCTCGTTGATCCGATCGCGCAGCCGGTCGATCGCCGAGACAAGACGGCTGCTGTGCTCGGGCGGCGCAATGACCAGGAACTCGTCCGGGCCGTAGCGCCCGAGGACCGACGTCTCGGCGAACTCGATCCGCAGGAGCCGGGCAACCTCGAGCAGCGCTCGATCGCCTGCCTGATGGCCATGGGTGTCGTTCACGAGCCGGAAGTTATCGATGTCGATCAGGGCGATGCCAACGTCACCGGAGGCCCCGCGACGTTGCTCGAGCAGGTCGGCCAACCGGGCGACGGCGGTGCCGTGATTGAGCAGGCCGGTGAGCGCGTCGCGGCGGCCGGCGTCGACCAGGGCCCGGGTCTGGCGGGTCAGCCGGCGCTGGGTCGCCTGGAAGATGAGGTACAGCATCAGGCCCAAGACGAGGGCCGCCGCCAGGACGACGCCGACCACCTCGCGGGTCGTGCTGGCCACGTCATCGAGGATCGGTGCCGCCAGGCGATAGACCTCGAAGACCGCCGGGATGGCGCCTGCCCCCGGGAGGTGGATCGGGATGTACTCCTCGACGAGCTGGGTGTCCGGCGGCATGTGAGTCGTGGCCGCATCGCCTTCGTCGGCCGACAGGATCGTGGGCTCGACCGCTCCGGTGTCAAAGGCCTGCTCGAGCTCATCGTCCGGGCCGACCGTCTTGCCCAGCAGCGAGCTGTCGTTGCTGTACAGGACCTGCTGGTTCGGGGCAAAGATCTTGATCTGGACGATGTTTCGCGCTCGTCCGAGCAGGGTTGTCAGCTCACCCTGGATCAGGCTGAACCGCGCCGGCGACGCGCCACCCGGCACGAAGTCGGCCGACGTGAAGGCGGTCAGGCCGCTCACGAGCGACTGATCGGATTCGACCGAGGCGGCCATCGCGGCGTCCTTGACATTGCCGCTGACCACGAAAACGAGGGCGGCCGCCGTCGCGACGACGAGGAGCAGGCTGGCGCCGAGAACGCCGATCAATAGCCGCGAACGACGATACTGCCGCTCGGAGTTGGTGCTCGACAAGAGATGCTTCTCGCGTACGTGATCCCGAAGCAGGACCGTAGGTCGAGGAATCGGGCCTGTCGATAGTCCCTTCGGGGGATGCGCGGGCCTACCTCCGGCCGGGTGGGCGGATCAGTGGGCGATGCCGGCGAGCTGGAGGACGACGAACAGGATGGCCAGGATCGCGAACATCGAGCCCCCGACGACGGCGATTCGGCGGACGTCGCGGGCGACGTAGCGGTATTCCTCGGCCCCGACCACAGCGAGCCGGCCGGAGCCGGCGGGCCGCCGGCGGGCGAGGACCGCGTCCTCGCTCGTGATCGTCCGCTCGCGCTCCGCCCGGCGTTCGGCGCTCGCCTGCTCGGAGCGCTGGGCGGCCACGAGGCCGGCCTCCAGCTCGGCGGCGCGAGCCTCCTCCGAGGCGGACAGGCCCTCCGGCGGGGCTGCGACCGGGGGCCGGCCGGGCACCGGTCGCGGCGCGCGCTGGATCGGCCGGCGCTGGCCGGGTCGGGTCGTCCCGCGGGCGCGCTTGGCCATCGGCACCATGGTCCTCCATCTCGATCGGGCGGCGGTCCGCCGACGGCAGAGGATAGCACCCGGGCCCTGCTAGACTCGGTCGCGTGCCCAATTCCTCGACCCTGACGCTCGTCCTGGTCGGCGGGCTGGTGGCCTGCCTGATCGCGCTCAGCGTCCTGTGGCGGCGCGTGGGGACCCTTCAGGGCCGGCTCGACCGGGTCACCCGGGGCGAGGACGGCGAGAGCCTCCAGGGCGTTCTCGAGACCCACCTCGGGCGGGTCGTCTCGGCCCAGGCCGATCTCGTCGAGCTCGCCCGCCGCACGGATCGCCTCGAGGTGGACGGCCGCCGGGCATTCCAGCGGATCGGGCTTGTCCGGTTCAACCCGTTCGAGGACACCGGCGGCAACCAGAGCTTCGCCCTGGCACTGCTCGACGCGGAGGAGGACGGGATCGTGATCTCGAGCCTCCACTCACGGGGCACCACCCGGGTCTATGCAAAGGCGATCGCGGCCGGCCGGCCGGAGGCCGCCCTCTCGGACGAGGAGTCCGAGGCGCTCGGGCTGGCCCGCGACGCCACCGGCGGCCGAGTCGCCATCCGCGGCCGGGCCGCGGCGGGACCGGCCGGTGGTCGCTCCGCGCGGTGACGTCCAAGCTGTCACGACGCTCGCCGATCATCGCGTCATGCCCCCTCAAGCCATGACTGCCATCGGGATCGCCGCCGCCCGGCGACCCGCGCGCCGGAACCGCCCGCTCGAGCAGGTGCCGATGTGGGGCCCACCCGGGCCGGCTCCGAGCCCAGTGCACCCCGCCCCGGTCGAGGGCGGCCGCGGCGGCCTCGACGCGCTCCTGGATGGCCTCAACCCGGAGCAGCGTCGGGCGGTCCTCCACGGCACCGGGCCCCTCCTCGTCGTGGCCGGGGCGGGGACCGGCAAGACCGAGGTGATCACCCGCCGGATCGCCTGGTTGATCGCGTCGCGCGCGGCCCGGCCTTCCGAGATCCTCGCCCTGACCTTCACCGACAAGGCCGCGGCCGAGATGCAAGTCCGGGTCGACCAGCTCGTGCCGTACGGCTACACCGACACGACGATCGCCACGTTCCACGCCTTCGGCGACCGGCTGATCCGGGAATACGCCCTCGAGCTCGGACTGCCGCCCGACGTGCGCGTCATCTCCCGGCCGGAGGCCGTGATCTTCCTGCGCGAGCACCTCTTCGAGTTCGAGCTCGACGCGTACCGGCCGCTCGGCGACCCGACCCACTTCCTGTCGGCCCTCGCCGGCCACTTCAGCCGGTGCAAGGACGAGGACGTGAGCCCGGCCGCCTATCTCGCCTGTGCCGACCGACTCGTCGGTGAGGCCGAGCGCCTCGCCGCTGCGGCCGCGCATGGATCACCCGCAGCCGACGAAACCGCGTCGGCCGCAGCCGCCGTCGACGAGGCCGCCCGCCAGCTCGAGCTCGCCCGCGCCTACGCGCGCTACCAGGCCCTCCTCGGGGGGGCCGGCCTGATCGACTTCGGGGACCAGGTCAGCCTTGCCCTCCGCCTGCTGCGCGATTCGCCGGCCGCCCGGCTCGCGCTCCAGCGCCGCTACAGGTACATCCTCGTCGACGAGTTCCAGGACACGAATCCGGCCCAGGCCGAGCTCGTGTCGCTGCTCGCCGACGGCCACCGCAACGTGACGGTCGTGGGCGACGACGACCAGTCGATCTACCGCTTCCGGGGCGCCGCGATCAGCAACATCCTCCAGTTCCGTCGGCGCTACCGGCGGGCCAAGCTCGTGGTCCTTCGCCGGAACTACCGCTCCGTCGCGGGCATCCTCGAGGCCAGCCACCGGCTGATCCGGTTCAACGACCCGGACCGGCTCGAGGTTCAGGCCGGGATCTCGAAGCGCCTTCGCGCCGAGCGCCGCCGGTCGCCGGGCAGGCTGGTTCCGATCCGCCACGAGTCGTTCGCGACCGGCGCCGAGGAGGCCGACTGGATCGCTGCCGAAATCGCCGCCCGGGTCGCCGCCGGATCCCGGCCGCGCGATCACGCTGTGCTCGTCCGGACGAACGCCGGGGCCGAAGCGATCATGCGCAGCCTGAACATCGCCGGGCTGCCCTGGCGCTTCAGCGGCACCTCGGGCCTGTACTCGCGGCCGGAGATCCGGCTGCTCCTGGCGTTCCTGCGGGCGATCGCCGACCTGTCGTCGAGCATCGACGTCTACGGACTTGCCGCGAGCGAGGTCTACGGCCTCCACGGGCCCGACCTCACGGCGATCATGACGATCGCCCGGCGGCGCAGCCGGTCGCTCTGGGAGGTCCTCGAGGAGCTCGAGCAGCAGCCCGGGATCGTGCGGATCTCGGCTGAGGCGCGGGCCACAGCCAGCCGGCTCGTCGGCGACCTGCGGGCGTACAGCGAGCTGGCCCACCGGCGCCCGGCGGGGGAGGTGCTGTACGCGTTCCTCAAGGGCTCCGGCATCCTCGCCCGACTGGCTTCGACCGACGGGGCCGGCAACGAGGAGGCGCTCCAGAACATCGCCCGGTTCTTCGAGATCGTGCGCGGCCAGTCGGCGCTCCTCGCCGACGATCGAGCGGTCTTCGTTGCCGGCCACCTCCAGACCCTGATCGAGGCCGGCGACGATCCGGCGACGGTCGAGCTCGACACCGAGGCGGATGCCGTGGCCGTCCTGACCGTCCACAAGGCGAAGGGGCTCGAGTTCCCGACAGTCTTCCTGGCCGGCCTGGTCGAGGGCCGCTTCCCCGTCGCCGAGCGACCGGAGGGTCTGCGCATCCCGGACGAGCTGGTCCGGGAGACCCTGCCGGTCGGAGATCACCATCTGCAGGAGGAGCGCCGGCTGTTCTACGTCGGGATGACCCGCGCCCGGGACGAGCTGATCCTCAGCCACGCGGCCGACTACGGCGGCCGGCGGGCTCGGCGCGTCTCGCCATTCGTGCTCGAGGCGCTCGACCTGCCGCTCGCCGCCGTCGCAACGTCGATCGCGGGCCCGGCCGTCGCCCCGCTCGGGCGGCTGGCCTCGTTTGCCGCGATCGACGCCCCGGCCGAGGCGGTCCGGCCGCCGTCGGACGGGCCGCTCTCGCTCAGCTTCTATCAGGTCGACGACTACCTCGCCTGTCCCCTGAGGTACAAGTACGGCCACATCCTGCGGGTACCGATTGCTCCCCACCATTCGATCATCTACGGGGCCGCCCTCCATCACGCCGTCCAGGAGTTCCACCGCCGCCACGCCCGCGGCGAGGTGATGTCCGAGCCGGAGCTGTTCGCCTCGTTCGAGGGGGCCTGGACGAACGAGGGCTTCCTCAACCGGGAGCACGAAGCGGCCAGGCTCGACGCCGGTCGCGCCACGCTGCGCCGGTTCCGCTCGGCGCAGCTCGAACCAGGAGCGGTGATCCCGGCCTACGTGGAGCGCGACTTCGCGTTTACCCTGAACGGCGACCGGATCCGCGGCCGCTGGGACCGGGTCGACGTCGAGCCCGCCACGGCCTCTGCGGCCGGCGCAGCCAGCGGGCAAACGGCCGTCGAGGCGAGCTTCGCGCCGGATGTCGTCGAACCGACCCTGGCCCTCATGCCGCCGGAGAAAGTGACGATCACGGACTACAAGTCGAGCGACCTGCGCGACCCGGACAAGGCGAATCGGCGTGCCCGCGAGTCGCTCCAGCTGACGATCTACGCGATGGGTTGGCAGGCGATGACCGGCCGCCTGCCCGATGTGGTCCAGCTCAGCTTCCTCGAGTCGGGCCTGGTCGGCCGGGCGAAGGTCGACGAGCGCCGCCTCGCCCGGGCGCAGGCCCAGATCGAGACGGCCGCCAGCGGGATCCGGGCCCGTGACTTCCGGCCGCGGCCAGATCCGTCGACCTGTACCTACTGCCCGTTCCGCCAGGTCTGCCCGGCGAGCGTGGCCCGCTAGGACGATGCCCCGATCGCTGACCGGCAACATCTCGGCGATCACGTTCGACTTCGGCAACACGCTCGTGCCGGTCAACCGGACCGATCTGGAGACGGTCGTCGCGTCGATGACCCGGGCAATCGACGAGCGGTCGGGGCCGTTCGACCCCGCCCTCTTCCGGCAGGTCTGGGCCGAGGAGCGCGACCGCCAGTTCGCCGAGGAAGTGCCGCGCATGCGCGAGGTCGACCTCGACCGCCGGGTCGTCCGGGTCCTCGCCCGGCTGCGGGGCATGCCCGCGCCAGCATCCAGCCAACGCTGGGATGACCTGGCCGCCGCGACGCGATCGAGCCCGGACGAGATCGCCTCTGCTGTGGACGCGTACAGCCGGGCATTCGTCGGGGGCGTGCCGTCGTTCCCAGGTGTCGGGCCGCTGCTCGAGCGTCTGGCCGGACGCTATCGCCTGGGGATCCTCTCGAACTGGCCCCTGGCGGCCACGATCGACGCCTACGTGGCGGCCGCGGGTTGGCGCCCGTTCCTCGCCGCGGTCGTCGTCTCGCAGCGCGTCGGAACGATCAAGCCGGACCCCCGGATCTTCCGGGCCGCCGAGGCGGCTCTCGACCGTCCCGGGTCGGAAATCCTCCACGTCGGTGATGACTGGGCCGCGGACGTGGTCGGCGCGATCCGGGCGGGCTGGTGGTCCGCCTACCTGCGCGACCGCCAGGCGGGCTCGCCACTGCCCGCCTCGGAACGAGATGAGTCGGTCATGCCGGACCTCGAGCTGGATTCGCTCGATCAGCTCGAAGCAGTCCTCGGCTGAGCCGGGCAGGCGGCCGCTAGACTCCGTGGAGCATGGAGTCCCGCGATCGGCTGACCAACCTGACGACGCTGCTCGCCGCTGGCCTCGCCTGGGTCGGGGTCTTCATCGTCGTCACCACCCAGGATCCGCGAACGAGCGGCCAGGCGGCTGTTCTCGGGGCGGCCCTGATCGGCCTGGCGTTCGGGCTGACCGCGGTGCCGGTGATGTGGCTGGCCGTCTTCAGCCGGCACGCCCGGATCGCCTACCGGGGCGACTGGCTGCGGGCCTTCCGGCGGGGTGGCTGGATCGCCTTCGTGATCGCCCTGTTCGTGCTGCTCCGCCTCGAGAACGCGTTCAGCCTGCCGATCGCCCTGTTCGTCCTGGTGATCGTCGGGGTGGCCGAGGCGACCCTGTCGGTCGATCGATGAGCCACGAGCCCGGCGGGCTGCGCGACCAGGGAAGGTGCCCATGAAGCGCTCTGCCCCTCCGTCGATCCTGCCCCTTGCCGGGACCGAGCCGGCCGGACCGTACGGGCCGGCCAAGGCCCGGCTCGCCGCGGCGGTCGAGGCCAACCGTGACGAGATCCTCGCCCTCAGCCACCGGATCCACGCCAACCCCGAGCCCGCCTTCGAAGAGGTGCAGGCCGCCGGCTGGATCGCCGAATCGATCCGCAACCACGGCTTCGCGGTCGAGCATCCGGCCGGCACGCTCGCCACCGCGATCCGCGGCCGGATGCGCGGCGGACGAGCCGGCCAGCCCGGCGGCGAGCGGCCGCGGATCGGGATCCTGGCCGAGTACGACGCGCTGCCCGGCCTCGGTCACGGTTGCGGGCACAACACGATGGCTGCGTCCGGCGTCGGCGCGGCGATCGCCCTGGCGACGGTCGCCCCGGAGCTGCCCGGCGAGATCGTCTTCCTCGGTACGCCGGCCGAGGAGCGCGGCTCGGGCAAGGAGCAGATGATCATCGACGGCCTGTTCGCGGGACTCGACGCGGCCCTCCTGTACCACCCGTCGGACCGGACCCACCTGACCTGCGGGCTGCTCGCCAGCGAGGACGTCGAGGTCACGTTCCACGGCTTTCAGGCCCATGCCGCTTCGGATCCATGGATGGGCCGCAACGCCCTCGACGCGATGATCCTGCTGTTCACCTCGGTCGGGCTGTGGCGCCAGCAGCTCCGGCCCGAGGCGCGGGTCCACGGCGTGATCCTCGACGGCGGCACGGCGGCAAACGTCATCCCAGACCGGACCATGGCCTGGTTCATGGTCCGCTCGCCGGACGAGGCCGAGTACGAGCGGATGCGGACCCGCTTCGACGAGCTGTGCCGGGCCGCGGCGCTGGCGGCCGGCTGCACCGTCGAGGTCGTGTTCAGCGGCCGGGCCTCGACGATGCGCAACAACCTCACCCTGGCCGAGCGGTTCGGGGCGAACCTCGCCGCGTACGGCGTCATCGGCGGCGCCCGGCCCGACAACCTCGGCAGCTCGGACATGGGCAACGTCAGCCAGGTCCTGCCGACGATCCATCCCACGGTGGCGATCTGCGCCGCGGGCGTGCCCGGCCATTCGATCGAGTTCCGCGACGCCGCGGCGAAGCCCTACGCCGACGAGGTCACCCTGCTGATGGCGACGGTCGTCGCCCAGACGGCCTACGAGCTGTTCGCCGACCCGGCCCTGGTCGAGGCGGCTTGGCGCGAGTTCCGGGCGGAGCCCTGATCCGACGCTGCCGGAGGCGTTCGGGCGGGTGCTAGGATGGCCGCGGCGCGCCCCGCTGGACGCCAGATGCGAACCGGCGGCGTCCCCAGAAGACGTGACCTGCTGACCGGCCGGGAGCCTGCCCGGCGGCCCCCGCCGCGTCTCCCGGAGGTCCTCCGATGGCCCAGCGCCCTGATCCGACCCCGGACGATCCGGGCTCGCCCGCCCGTCGGCCCGTTCCCGGGGGAGCCTTCGGCGCGGCCAACGGCTGGGACCGCGAGTACGAGGTCTATCGCGACTTCGACCTGCCGACGTACGTCGGCCCGCCGACGTTCATGAAGCTGCCCTGGATCACCGACGCGGTCGACCTGCGCGGCCGGCGTGCGGACGTCGCGATCGTCGGCGCCCCGTTCGACGATGCGGTCAGCCACCGGCCCGGCGCCCGCTTCGGTCCCCGCGCGATCCGCGAGGCCCAGTACACGTCGGGCTCGATCCACTCGCTCCAGCTGGGCGTCGAGCCGTTCGAGATCCTCGACGTCGTCGACGCCGGCGACGCCAACATCGTCCCGGCCTGGATCGAGCGCGCCCACGCGATGATCTACCGCAAGGTCCTCGAGGTGGCCGCGACGGGCGCGATCCCGATCGTGCTCGGCGGCGACCACTCGATCACCTGGCCGTCGGCCACCGCCGTCGCCGAGGTCCGCCGGCCGGGCCGCATCGGCATCGTCCACTTCGACGCCCACGCCGACACCGCCAACGACGACTGGGGCGTCCTGGCCGGCCACGGGACGCCGATGCGCCGCCTGATCGAGTCGGGCGCGGTCAAGGGCCGCAACTTCGTCCAGGTCGGCCTGCGCGGCTACTGGCCGCCGGTCGAGATCTTCGAGTGGATGAAGGAGCACGGGCTGCGCTGGCACCTCATGCGCGAGATCGAGGAGCGCGGCGCCGAGGCCGTGATCGACGACGCGATCGCCGAGGCGCTCGACGGCCCGGACTGCGATCTACATCAGCCGTCGACATCGACGTGATCGACCCGGGCATCGCCCCGGGCACCGGCACGCCCGAGCCCGGCGGCATGCTGACCGCGCGAGGTCCTGCGGGCCGATCCGCCGGATCGTCGGGGCGGTCGAGATCGCGGGCATGGACATCGTCGAGGTGTCGCCGCCGTACGACCACGCCGAGGTGACGGCGATGGCCGCCAACCGGGTCGCGCTCGAGGCGATCAGCGCGCTGGCGGCGAGGAAGCGCTCGGGCAGGACGGTCCGCTGGGAGCCTCCGACGGCGTGAGCCCGCCGGGCGAGTCGACCCCCGACACGCCGCCGACCCCGGCCCCGGCCGAGGTCGCGGCCGGACGCGGCCACGGCCGCCGCCCTGGCCCGCCTCTACGACCTCGACCTGGCCGAGGACCCGGGCGACCTCGACCTGTACCTCGCGCTCGCCGCGACGGACCGGCGGCCCGATCCTCGAGCTGGCCGTCGGCTCCGGCCGGATCGCCGTGCCGCTGGCCGCGGCCGGCTACGACGTCACCGGCGTCGACCTCGATCCGGCGATGCTCGCCCGGGCCCGGCAGCCGGCGGCGACAGGCCGGCGATCAGCCGCCGCGCTCCGCCTCGTCGAGGGCGACGCGCGGACCGTCCGCCTCGACCGACGCGGGCGCAGTTCCGGCTCGCGATCATCCCGCTCAACTCGATCTTCCTGATGGCACGCGCGCCGACCAGGCGGCGGCGTCGCGACGCCTCGCCGCGCCACCTCGCCCCGGGCGGTCTGGCGGTCGTCGACGTCTGGCTGCCGGACGCCGACGACCTGGCCCGCTACGACGGCCGCCTCGTCCTCGAGTGGGTTCGCGACGATCCGGCGACCGGCCGGACCGTGACGAAGACGGCTGCCGCCGTCTACGACGCCGCGACCGGCGTCGTCGTCCTCGACGACGATCTTCGACGAGGGACGGCCCGGGCGAGCCGGCCGTCCGCTGGGTCCGGCGTGACCGTCCTCCGCCTGGTCGGCGCCGGACGAGCTGGTCGGCCTTCGCGGAGGCGGCCGGCCTCGAGGTCGAGACGCTCGCCGGCGACTACGACCTCGAGCCGCTCGGGCCGGGCGCCGAGCGGGCGGTCCTCGTCGCCCGCCGGCCATAGCCTCGATGGCGGCCCCCGGCATGGCCCGTTCGGGCCGGGCCTCGGCGGGCCCGTCCCGCGTGGTATCGTCGGGCCGATGGCCAGGACCAGATCCGCCTGCTCGTCGTCGAGGACGTCCCCCAGGTCGCCCAGTACATCCGCGGGCTGCTCAACTCGCAGACCGCGATCAAGCTGCTCGACGTCGTGACCGACGGCACGAAGGTGCTCGGCCGCCCAGATCGCCGAGCTGCGGCCCGACGTGCGTCCTCGTCGACGCGCTGCTCCAGGGCCGGGTCAAGGGCATGCACCTGGTCGACCAGCAGCTCCACGCAGCGGGGTCGGCCGTCCCGGTGATCGTCCTGACCGTGCCCCAGCACCCGGTCGCAGCCAGACCCGGAGCACGGGCATCCACGCGGTCCTGCCGATGCCGTTCACGGGCTACGAGCTGGTGAACCGCGGGTCCAGCAGTCGCACCACGCGTCCAGGCGACCGAGCCGACGGCCACGGTCGCGCGCCCGGATGATCACGTGTTCGCGCCGAAGGGCGGCGTGGGCAAGACGACGCTCGCGTTCAACCTCGCGGTGGCCGATCGGCCAGGCCGGCATGCGGACCGTCCTGATCGACGGCAGCCTCCAGTTCGGCGACATGCGGGCGCTGCTCAAGGTGCCGACGGACGCGCCGTCGCTGCTCGACCTGCCGACCGACCGGATCCAGGAGTCCGACCTCGCGGACGTCCTGTGGCGCGACCCGTCGGGGATCGACATCCTGCTCGCCCCGCCGCGCGTCGAGCATGGCCGAGATGGTCACCGTCCGCGACCTCGAGAAGACGCTCTCGCTGCTGCGCCGCGTCTACGAGGTCGTCATCGTGGACACGCCGGCCGTCGTCAACGACATCAACCTCGGCTTCCTCGACGCGTCGGACACGATCCTCGAGATCGTCACCTACGACTCGACCACGATCCACAACACGATGGTCGATGGCCGACACGTTCCGGCTCGATCGGCTACCCGCCGACCAAGGTCCGCTACCTCGTCAACCGCGCCGACTCCACGGGCGGCATCGATCCCGACGATGCTGGCCAAGGCGCTCGGGCGCGTGCCCGAGCACTACGTCGTGTCGGGCGGCGCGCTGGTCGTCCGGGCCAACAACGAGGGCATCCCGTTCGTCCTCGCCGACCCGGCGCCGCAGATCAGCCAGGACATCGTCCGGGTCGATCAGCGAGCTCCTCGGCCGGCGACACGGTCCGCGGTCGGCGGCGCGGCGCTAGGGGCCGCGTGTCCGACCCGCGACCCATCGGCGTCTTCGACTCCGGGCGTCGGCGGCCTGACGGTCCTGCGCGAGATCCTGCGCCGGCTGCCGCACGAGTCCACGATCTACCTCGGCGACAACGCCCGCGCGCCGTACGGCGCCGCGACCGGACGACGAGGTCCTCGCGCTTCTCGCCGGCAGGCGCTCGACGCGCTCGCCGAAGCGCGACGTGAAGGCGCTCGTGTCGCCTGCAACACGTCGACCGCCGTCGCCCTGCGCGACCTGCGCGCGCCGCTACGACCTGCCGGTCCTGGGCGTGGTCCGGCCGGGCGCCGCGGCGGCCGCCCTGGCGACCCGCAACCGGCGCGTCGGCGTGATCGCGACGCCGGCCACCGTCCGCTCGCACGCCTACTTCAACGCGATCAAGGACGAGAACCCGGCGGTCGAGGTCTACGAGCACGCGACGCCGCGCTTCGTGCCGATGGTCGAGGCCGGGATCCTCCCGGCCCCGAGCGTCGAGGCGGTCGTCGCGCGAGGAGCTGGCGCCGCTGCTCGGCGAGCGCGACGGGGCTGGCGAGTTCGTCTTCCCGCGGCCCGCCGTCGGCCAAGATCGACACGCTGCTGCTGGGCTGCACCCACTACCCGCTGCTCGAGGCCGCGATCCGGGCCGCCATCGGCGACCGAGTCGCCATCGTCGACTCGGCGACGGCGACGGCGGCCACGCTCGCGGAGCTGCTCTCGGTCAACGGCCTCGAGGCGCCCGGCACGACCCGCGGCACGGCCGCGGATCCCGGACGGGCCGGCCACTCCGACCGGCCGAGGCGAACTGCAGCCCGCGGTCCACGTCCAGCTGACGACCGGCGACGTCGCCGCTTTCCGGCCGATCGCGTCGCGGATGTTCGGCGAGCCGGCTTCCCGGACGTCGAGGCGATCGAGCTGCGGGGGTGCCGGTCGGATGACGCCGGACTGCCCGCGGGCGGCCCGACGACCGGCTGTGGCAGGCCGGCTTCCTCGTCGGATCGGCCCTCGGCGCCGCCGTGACCGTGCTCGGCCGGCGGGCCGAGCGCTCGGCCCGCCGCCGGCCTCGTCGACTGGACCCGGGTCGAGGCGATCGCCGTCGGCCGGCTGCGCAAGGCGCCCGGCAGCCTCGAGCGCTGCCGAGCTCCGCCGGTCGCCGAGGCCGCCTACGCAGCGGCGATGGCCGGGTCGTGCCCGCGCCTGTCGGCGGCACCTGGGCACCGAGCTGCCGGGCGTCGTCGACCGGGTCGGCGGTCGTCGACCGCGCCGGCTGGGTCCGGGCGAACACGGCGAGCTTCGCCGACCTGATCGGCCGGCTCGAGGGCAAGCTCCTCGACCAGGTGCTGCCGCCCGGCGGCGGGCTCGTCCCAGGCCACGATGACGATCGCCAACCGCTGGGTCACCACCCGCCAGCTCGGCTACCTGCTGGGGTTCATGGGCCAGCGCGTCCTGGGCCAGTACGACCTCGCGCTCCTGGCGGCCGAGACGACGCCGGGCAAGCTCCTGTTCGTCGAGGAGAACATCCGCCAGACGGCGCGAAGCTGCTGGACGTGCCGCTCGACCCGTTCCGGACCTGGATCGCCCTCCACGAGACGACCCACGCCTTCGAGTTCGAGGCGCATCCCTGGCTCCGACCGTATCTCGCCGAGCGTCTCGAGCGTCAGCTCAGCGCCGTTCTCGAACGACGCCGCGGCGCTCGGCCGCGACGGCCTGAAGCGCCTCGGCCGGTCGCTCCGGGGCGAGGGCCGGCGGACGACGAGCACTGGATGGAGCGGCTGATGGAGCCGCGAGCAGCGCCGGCTGTTCCGCGAGACGCAGGCGGTGATGAGCCTGCTCGAGGGCTTCAGCGACTACGTGATGGACGAGGTGGGCCGGGACCTCGTGCCCGGCGTCGAGCAGATCTCAGCCAGCGCTTCCACGCCCGGCGCGACCAGCGAAGACCGGCGTTCGAGCGGGCGATGCTGCGCCTGATCGGGCATGGACCTGAAGATGGAGCAGTACCGGAAGGGCGAGCGCGTTCGTCGCCGCGATCGCCCGGCAGGGGGGCTCGGCCGCCCTGCGACCGGCTCTGGGACGGCCCGGAGAGCGCTGCCGACGCGACGGCGAGATCGAGGCGCCCGAACGCTGGCTCGCCCGGGTGGCTCGGCGACGAGGCCGGACGCTTGACCGAGGATTCGCCGGGTCGCCGGGCCCGGCCGCGGGCCGCACGGCGTGCCCGCGGCGATCGCCCTCAGCCCGATCCTGTCGGCCCGCTACCGGGCGCGCGACCTCGAGCGGATCCGGGCTGCCGCTCCCGGTTCGCGCCTCGTGACGATCTCGGTCGAGGGCCTGGCCGACGGCCCGCTCGACGACGTCGAGGTCCTCCTGCGCGGCTTCATCGCCGCCGACGCCTTCGACCGGCTCCTGGCGCGGACGCCACGGCTGCGCTGGGTCCACTCGGCGACCGCGGGCGTCGAGCGCGTCCTGACGCCCGGCAGCCGCGGGCGCGATCTGGTGATCACGAATGCCCGCGGAGTCTTCTCGCAGCCGATCGCCGAATACTGCCTGCTGATGATCCTGGCGATCAGCCGCCGCCTGCCCCAGCTGCTCGAGCTCCAGCGCGAGCGGACCTGGCAGCCGCTCGAGGGTGCGCGAGCTGTCCGACGTGACCGTTGGCGTCGTCGGCCTCGGCTCGATCGGCCGGGCGGTCGCAGCGCTCGCGAGCTCGTTCGGCTGCCGCGTGATCGCCACCCGTCGCCGGTCCGATGCCGGCAGCGCGTTCGCCCCCGGTGAGGAGCCCGCCGAGGGCCAGCCCTCGGCCCCGGCGCTCGAGCTGGACCGCGTCCTCGGCCCGGACGGCCTGCCCGAGCTGCTGGCCGAGTCGGACTTCGTCGTCCTGGCCGCCCCGCTGACCCCCGACGACCGAGGACATGATCGATGCCGCCGCGCTCGAGGCGATGAAGCCCGGTGCCTGGCTGATCAACGTCGCCCGCGGCCGGCTGATCGACGAGCGTGCACTCCTGCGGGCGCTGCGCGACGGCCAGATCGGCGGCGCGGTCCTCGACACGTTCCGGGACGAGCCGCTGCCGCCGACGTCGCCGTTCTACGACCTCGACAACGTGATCGTCACGCCCCACACCTCGTGGTCGAGCGGGCGCGTCCTGGACCGCTCGGTCGAGCTGTTCTGCGACAACCTGCGCCGCTACGCGGCCGGCGAGCCGCTGCTCAACGTGGTCGACCCGACCGCCGGCTACTGACCAGTCGGGCTGATCGAACGCCGGGCGGCGGCATCGGCGACAATCGGGCTGCATGCAGATCGCGATCGTCGGCCTCGCCGGAGCGGGCAAGACCACCGTCTTCAATACCCTGACCCGCGGCCACGCCGAGACCGGCGGCTTCGGCGGGATGCAGCTCAACGTCGGGGTGGTCAAGGTGCCCGACGAGCGGCTCGATCGGCTGGCCGCGATCTTCAAGCCGAAGAAGATCGTCCACGCCGACGTCACCTACGTCGACCTGCCCGCCCCGCCGGCCTCGTCCGAGGGCCGGGTCGGGACCGAGGAGCTGCCGGCCGAGCATCTCGCCCGCCTGCGCGACGCCGATGCGCTGCTCCATGTCGTGCGCGCCTTCGAGGATCCGTCGGTGCCCCATCCCGACGGGCTCGGTCGACCCCTGGCGTGACCTCGAACGGCTCGATCTCGAGTTCATCCTGGCCGACCTGACGGTCGACCGAGCGCCGGCTCGAGCGGCTGAAGGCGACCGGCCGGCACGGCACGCCGGCCGAGCGCGAGGCGAACGAGCGCGAGGAGGTCGATCCTGACCCGGCTCCACGCCGGCCTGGTGAAGGGCGCCCCGATCCGCGACGTCGAGCTGAGCACCGACGAGGAGAAGGCGCTCCGGGGCTTTCGCTTCCTCACCCAGAAGCCGGTCCTCGTGCTGCTCAACGTGGGCGAGACCGACATCGCCCGCGAGGCCGAGATCGTCGCCGGGATCTCCTCGCGCTACCAGCACCGTCGTGCGATCGTCGACGCCCTCTCGGCCCGGATCGAGATGGAGCTGGGCGAGCTCGAGCCCGACGAGGCCACCGCATTCATGGACGAGCTCGGCATCCACGGCTCCAGCCTCGACCGGGTGATCGCCCTGTCGTATCGGCTGCTCGGCCTGGTCAGCTTCCTCACCGCGGGTCCGGACGAGGTCCGGGCCTGGCCGATCCCGGCCGGCGCGACCGCGGTCGACGCGGCTGGAGCGATCCACACGGATCTTGCCCGGGGCTTCATCCGGGCCGAGACGGTCGCCTACGAGGACCTCCTCGCGCTCGGCTCGATGGCCGAGGCCCGCAAGCACGGCAAGCTGCGCTCGGAGGGCAAGACGTACCAAGTCCGCGACGGCGACGTGCTCGAGATCCTGTTCAGCAAGTAGGATCTCGGCGGCCGGGGTTAGTTCGCCCGAACTGCCGCCCGGCTCTTCGTCCGGCGAACGCGCCACTGCCCGCGCGCTCTCAGTTCAGGTTGGCGTCCCGGTTCGGGCGGAGCTCGGCGATCACCGCCCGGTAGTCGGGCAGGTCGTCCTCGTCGATGTCGTTCTCGTCGATGTCCTCGTCGCCCCAGTCCGGCCCGGCGTCGACCGCCTCGAGCGGTGTCAATACCGTCTCGTCGGCGTTCGTGCTCACAAAAACCGACGCGGTCAGCCGGTCGTCGCCGACCGGTGTAAAGCCCTGCTCCTCCTCGAGGACGCGGGCGACGGCGGCGATGAGGGTATCCTCCTCGAACGAATCTCGGACGCGCCGGGCGGCCGCCTGGACGAGCTCGAAGAATTCATCGGGCTCGAAGCGCTCTTCATGGACGAGGATGAGGTCCGAGAAGATGTCGCCCTCGCCCTCGTGGAGTTCGTAGAAGTACATGGCGTCACGATACCCCGCGCGGAGCGATTTCGATGTTGTTCACGTCGGCAGCGCGAGCCGTGACCTTGCCCCCGACGATCCGCGCGGCTGGCGGCTCGGCGGCGGGGTCAGCTACGCGGCGCTCACCACGGCTCGCCTCGGCGGGCGAGCGGCGGCCCTGATCGGAGCGGATCCCCTGGCGGCCCGCGCGGCCGAGCTCGAGCTGCTGCGCGACGCCGGCGTTGACGTCCGGATCGTGCCGCTCGAGCACGGACCCGTGTTCGAGAACGTCGAGCGTCCCGGCGGACGGATTCAAACCTGCATCGATCCGGGTTACCCGGTTCCGGTCGAGACCCTGCCCACGGCCTGGCTGGCCAGCCCGAGCTGGCTGATCGTCCCGGTTGCCGCCGAGACGGGGCCCGAGTGGGCCGAGGCGATGCCGGCTTCGGCCACCGTCGCCCTCGGCTGGCAGGGGTTGCTCCGGGTGCTCGTGGCCGGCGAACGGGTCCGTCGCCGGCCGCCGGCGCGGACCGCACTCGTCGAGCGGGCCGACCTCGTCGGCGTCAGCCGGCACGATCTCCCCCCCGGCACGAGCGTCGGGGAGGTCGTCCAGATCCTTCGTCCGGGCGCGCGGCTCATCCTGACCGAGGGCCGGGCGGGTGGCGCCGTGGTCGTGCACGACGGCCGGGGCGGCGTGCACGAGGATCGCTACGAGGCGATCGAGGCCGTCGAAGTCGATTCGACCGGCGCCGGCGACGTCTTCCTGGCCGCGCTGCTCCGGACAAGCTCGGTTCCTGAGCACGACCCGGCCGACGGTTCCGGCCGGGTCGACCCTGGCGACCTCCACTGGGCGGCAGCAGCGGCAGCTCTCGTGGTCGAGGGTTTCGGCCTCGGGGCGGTTCCGGATCGAGTCACGCTGTCGGCCCGGCTCGCCCGGGAGCCCGGGCCGCAGTAGGGTCAGGTGAGCCGATCGGAGCGACCATGATCTGGATCATGAGGTCCTCGCCGTCCCGGAGCGGATGGCGCTCGCCCGAGTCGACGAACCCGAGGCGCTCGTACAGGGCGATCGCAGGGGCGTTGCTGGTCGTGACGCCGAGCCCGAGCCTGGGATAGCCGGCGGCGGCCGCCCAGGCCCTGACGGCCGCGATCAGGGCGCTGGCCAGGCCCTGGCGCCGGGCCGCCGGATCGACCCACATCGAATAGAGGGCCGCCGTATCCGCGATATTCGGCGCGGGCCCGCCGATCGCGAGTCCGACGAGCCCACCCGGTCCGTCGGCGACGAAGACCGCCCGGTCCGCCCGATCGGCCCGGGCCCGCCAGTCCGCATCGCTCAGGGCGAGCTCATCGGCGTAGGACGCGCCGAAGGCGTCCGGCGCGTCCTGGAGCGCACGCAGGCGGATCGCCCGGAAGGCAGCCCACTCCGCCGGTCCCAGCCGTCGGACCGCCATCAGGCGACCGCCCTCACCCGAGGCGCTTCCAGGCTCGCCAGGTCGCTGCCGGCATCGGCTCCAGGGTTACTCCAATCGGGCGGCCAGCCAGTCCCCGAGCCGGACGGCCGGCGTCGACAGGTTCCATCCTCAGAGTGTGCCACGCGCCGATGTGGCGGCGAGGTCAGTCGGGGGGATTTCGCGCTTCCGGATCCGCCGGTTGAGCCTGACGCGCCGGCGGCCGAGGTCCGCCTCGACCGACCGGAGCGGCCGCCCGAGGAAGCGCGATCGCTGGGCGAGGCGATCTGCCGCGGCGCAGGCCCCCAGGGCGCCGCTCGGATCGCGTTCGCGATGCTCGAGGCATTTGGCCACCTCGATCCAGGCGAACGCCGCGTCGGGGCCGCCGGAACGGGCGACGTCCCGCCACGCCTCGAGCGCCTCGCGATGGCGGCCGAGCCGTCGGAGGAGTCGGGCCCGCTCGACGATGATGTCGAGCCTGGGCGTCCCCGGATGCGACGGGTCGGCCGGCTCCGTGGCGTCTGCCCGGGTCGTCAGGATCGCCGTCCACGAGCGCTGCAGCAGCGGCCGGCAGGCGGGCCGATCCGGATCGCCCGCAGGCGGCAGGCGGGCCGGACCTTCGAGGGCCGCGTCCAGGCAGTCAAGAGCATCGCGGTCGTGGCCGGTCCGTCGATAGGCGCGGGCGAGGCCGACCAGGTCGCCGGCCGGCGCCGAGCGCCGATCAGCCGAAGCACCGAGGCGCTGCTCCGCGTGGGCCATCAGCCGGGCGAGCGAGCGGACGTCCTCCTGGTTGTGCCGGACGATCTCGGCGATCGGCTCGATCGGCCCGCCCCGGAGCATCTCGAGGTAGCGACCGGGGATCTCCCAGCCCTCGATGTCATGGCCGCGGCGCATCCCGAGCAGCTCGACTTCGACCGTCTTCAGTCGAGCATCGGTCATCCGATGCCGGAAGACCCGCCGGACGAACGGCAACAGGTCGAGATGGCCGGCCAGGGCCGGCGGCACCCGCCGGTTCATCCGGAACCGGGTGACGAGCAGCGGCCAGTCGAAGCCGCGCCCGTTGTAGGTGACGAGCCAGGCGTCGGGCGGCAGGAGCCCGGCCAGGGCATCGAGCATTCCGGCTTCACCGGCCTCGTCGGGGAGGAGCAGCTGGGCCTGGCGGAATCGGTCGCCCTCCCACCAGCCCAGGCCGATCAGGAAGGACAGGGTGCCCGCGCCGGTCGCCAGGCCGGTCGTCTCGGTGTCGAGGCAGACGAGCGGGACGTCCGGTCCTGGGTGGTCGGGCAGGCCGGCGCTGCGCTCCCGGTTGATCGGCAGCCCGACCACCGGCGGCTCGATCCGGATGTGGCCCCCGCCCGGGCCCTCGACCCACGATCCGTCGAGCGCCCGGGCCAGGCGCTCGGCCCGTGCCTCGGCCGACCGGGCCAGGCCGGCCCAGGCGGGCTCCAGCGTCGCGGGCGCGCGAAGGTCGGACAGCCGTCCCCGGCCGGCCTCTCGGGCCAGACGGAGCCGGTCGAGCCGGCGTTCGATGATCGCTGCGTCGCTCATCGGCTCAGCCGGCCGCCACCGCCGCCGGGAGACCCAGCGTCCGGAGGACGCGCAGGGCGAGGGCTCGGGCATCGATCCCGGGCTCGAGGCGGGGACCGGTGCAGCTCGGGCAACCGCTGTCGCAGGTGCACCCCGCGATCAGGTCGATTGCACCCGCGATCAGCTCGTCGGTCCGGGCGAACAGGCGCTCAGCCAGGCCGACGCCTCCGGGCACCGTCTCGTACAGGTAGATCGTGGGCGCTTCGAGGTGGGGCGAGCGGACCTGGCTGACGAGGCCAAGGTCGCGCGCATCGACCATCAGCAGGAAGCTTGCGACGGTCTGGATCGCCCGACCGGCGCCGACCAGCCCGACGTCGAGTTCATCGCGTCGCCAGCTCCCGACCGGCCCGCCCGGCGCGGCCGCCGGGTCGAGGGTGAGCCAGGCGGCCGTCGTCTGCAGCTCGATCTCGGGCAGATGGATCCGGCCCCAGCCGAGGTTCTCGTTCGTGACGAACTTCAGCTTCTTGTAGATCGTGGCCAGGCTGGCGACCATCACCTCGCCGTGCTCACGCCTTCCGCCCGGCAGCGGTGCCGTCCCGAAGACGTCGAGCGGCTTGAGGGTGACCGCCGAGTCGGCCTGGGTGTAGTGGTCGACGTCGACCCGCCGGACGTACGCCTTGCGCTCATCCCAGTCGAGCCTGTCGACGTGGAACTGGGCCGATTCGTGCAGGTAGATCGCGTCCTCATGGACGGTGGTCTGGGCACCGAACAGGTCGATCTCGCCGATCACCCGGGGCCGGTCCGGCGTGGTGTCGATGATCACGACGTTCTCGCTGGCGGCCGTCCGAAGCGAGATCGACGATGCCGGGAAGTTCTCGCTCGACCAGTACCAGCGGCCGTCACCGGCCTGCCGGACATGGTGGTCTTCGGCCAGGAACGCGAGCAGGTCGTCGGCCGGGCCGGGCCCAAAGACGTCGCCCGGCTCGAACGGCAGCTCGAACGTGGCCGCCTTCAGGTGGGCGAGCAGGATGTGCAGGTTGTCCGGGTCGATCCGGGCCTCCTCCGGCGAACCGCCGAGCAGGTAGGCAGGGTGGTGGATCACGTACTGGTCGACCGGTCCGCCGCTGGCGATCACGACCGCGACGCTCACTCCGCTTCGCCGGCCCGCCCGCCCGATCTGCTGCCAGGTCGCCGCGACCGAGCCCGGATATCCCGCGATCACCGCCGCGTCGAGGCGGCCGATGTCGACGCCCAGCTCGAGGGCGTTCGTGGCCACGACCCCGAGGACCTCGCCGCTGCGCAGGCCCTGCTCGATCGAGCGGCGTTCGGTGGGCAGGTAGCCGCCCCGGTAGCCGCGCACCCGGGAACGCGGCCCGGCATGCTCCCGGAGCGACTCACGCAGCCCGGTCAGGAGCAGCTCGACGGCGGTCCGGGATCGGCCGAAGACGATCGTCTGGCGGCCGGCCCGGAGGAACGGAAGGGCCCAGCGGTTGGCCAGGGTGAGGGCCGAGCCGCGGGCGCCGGTCGCCGCGTCGAGCAGTGGGGGATCGACCAGCAGGACGTGGCGCTCGCCGGCCGGCGCACCGTTCCGGTCGATCAGCTCGGGGCGGCGTCCGGTCAGGGTCGTGGCCAGCTCGAGCGGATTGCCGATCGTGGCCGAGCAGCACACGATCAGCGGCTTCGAGCCGTAGTGGGCACACAGCCGGAGGAGCCGGCGGATGACGTTGGCGACGTGGCTGCCGAAGACGCCCCGGTACGTGTGGAGCTCGTCGATGACGATCAGCTGGAGCTGCTCGAACAGCTGGAACCACTTCGTGTGGTGGGGAAGGATCGCCGCGTGGAGCATGTCCGGGTTCGTGACCACGACCTGGCCGGCGGTCCTGATCGCCGAGCGGATCGGGGCCGGGGTGTCGCCGTCGTAGGTGGCGGCGGACACGTCGAGTCCGGACAGGCTGGCCAGGGTGCTGAACTCGGCGACCTGGTCCTGGCCGAGGGCTTTCGTCGGGAACAGGAAGAGCGCCCGGGCAGACCGGTCGTCGGCCAGCGCCTGGAGGACCGGCAGGGTGTAGCAGAGGGACTTGCCCGACGCGGTCGGGGTCACGACCACGACGTCCCGGCCGGCGTGCACCGCCTCGATCGCCTCGGCCTGGTGGCTGTACAGGCTGGTGATCCCGCGCTGCTCGAGCCCGCCGGCGATCCGGGGGTCGAGCCAGGCCGGCAGGGGCGCCGTCCGGGCGGCCCGGCCCGGGATCCGCTCGTGGTGGAGCACGCCGCGCGCCAGCGAGGGTTCGGCCAGCAGGTCGTCGAGGACCCGGTCCACGGTGGCTGGAGCGTAGGTCCGCATCGGAATCTCCATAGCGAACAGATGTGCGAAACAGCCGCAGTCTAGCAGGCACGATCGCGGGGTTTTGCGACAGGTCGTCTGTCACGGCGAAGAGGGGCGGACCCGTTTGACATGTCAGCTGCGGGTAGCTACGCTGCGCGGCAATGACCGGCCGGCCTGACGAACCGCGCGAGCCCCTGGACGAACCGCCCGGAGGGCTCTCCCTTGATTTCGGGCAGGGCGACGGATTCCTTGCTCGCGGCCGGGACCTCGCCGGGCTGTCCGTCGCCGGGATCACCCGTCGCCGGATCGCGATCGCCATGGCGGCCCTCCTGTGCGCCTGGATCGTCCTCGCCCTGTCACGCCAGGTGGGCGAGGCGGCCGATGCGACGAGCCGGGCGGAGCAGCTGACCGCCGCCAACCAGGCGCTCAGCGCCCAGATCGAGACGCTGACCGAGGAACGCACCCTGATCCAGCAGCAGGCGTACATCGAGATCGAGGCACGGGCCCACGGTCTGGGCGGCCGCCAGGAGCACCCGTTCAGCCTGGCCGCGGACGCGCCTGCGTTGCCGCCCGATGCTCCCGGCAGTGCCTCCGCTGCGCTCGGCGCGACGCCCAACCGGACCGCTCCGATCGACGCCTGGCTCGACCTCCTATTCGGGTCGGGCCACTAGCCGTCCCGGTCAGGCGCCGGCCGATGCCACCCGGCCGGCCAGCTCGTCTGCCGGCACGCCGGCCGGTTCGCCGGCCCGCGCCCCGTCGCTGAACGGGGCGAGCGTCGCAAGGAGGGCGACCAGGCCCGACAGGTAGAGTGACGGCGTGGTGGCAACGGAGACGACCACGGCCACGACGAACGCGAGGCGTGGCCAGCGCCCCAGGGCGATGGCGATGAGCGTCCCGACGACCAGCCCGGCCTCCGACAGCCAGGGGATCCCGCTCAGGCCCGACAGGCTGCTCGTCGATGGCCCGGCCGTCGCGGCCACGTCGAGGTAGTCGCGGAACGAGGTCAGGCCCGCGCCGAGGACGCTGACGACCAGGACGACGACCAGGGTGATCGCGCCTGCGATCACCGCCCGCCACCGCCCGGTCCCGACGAGCCAGCCGCCGAGGCTGGCCGGCGACAGCTTGAAGGCCGCCATCAGGGCGACGGCGATCCCCGCGAACTCGCGGTCGCGGAGCTTCCAGGCGAGGACCATCAGGAGCGGGAAGAACGCGGCGACGTTTCCCGCGGCGAGCTGCTCGCCGATCGCGGGAGCGAGCAGGGCTGCGACGAGGGCGCCGCCGATTCCCGTCCGGTAGACGAGGTAGAACGTCGTGCCCAGAACGGCCAGCCAGCAGGCGGCCATCCAGGCCGCGAAACCTCCCGGCAGCCACACGATCGGGCGCCAGGCGACCGCGATCGGCGGCGGCGAGAGGAACGGCGCGGTCGTGATCCCGGGCACGAGGAAGACGGGCCGGTCGCCCGGCACGAGGTGGTACAGGGCATGGCCGGCGTTCAGGCGCTCGGCCGCCGCCTGGTACCAGAGCGCGTCGGTGAATGGCGGAGCCGAGGTCGTCGTCGAGCTCATGAAGGTCAGGTACTCGGCGGCGATGAACAGCCCGAGCAGGCACGGGACGAGCGCCAGGACGACCCGCATCCGGACGGACCCGGGGGCGGTGAAGACCGCACTGGCGCGCATGCAGGATCTCCCGTGCTGCGCCGCCGAAGATCCCCGGCAGCGTCCTGAGACCTGACTATCGGCGGCCCGGCGCGCGGCGGCAAGCCCCCAACCGGCGGCAGCGGGCCGGTACTGGCGGGTCGCCGCCGGGCCAGAGGACCCGGCGGGCCGGGCCGATTGTCCCTGCCCGTCGGCGTCGGCGTCGGTCACACTGCGCCCGATGGCCGGCTCTCCCGCCGGCCGGAACGCATGCGGAGGTGATCCGTGGGGTCGCTCATCGTCGTCGTACCGGGACCCCGATCCGTTGGCTGACCTGGCGGAGCTGACCGCGGCGATCGAGCATGGCAACCGGGACCTCGCGGTCGCGCTGACCGCCGAGGCGATCGCCGCCGGGATCGACCCGCAGGCGATCCTGGACGCGATGACCGACGCGATGGATCTCGTCGGGGACCGGTTCCAGGTGGGCCTGATCTTCGTGCCCGAGATGCTCGTCTCGGCCCGGGCGATGCGTGATTCGATGGCCCTGCTCGAACCGATCCTCGGCCAGGCCGGCATCCGGCCGGCGGCCCGGGCGGTGATCGGGACGGTCCGGGGCGACCTCCACGACATCGGCAAGAACCTCGTGGCGATGATGTGGCGGGGGGCGAACATCGAGGTGATCGACCTCGGGGTGAACGTGACCGCGGACCAGTTCGTCGCAGCGGTCGAAACCCATCGGCCCGACCTCGTCGGCCTGTCGGCACTGCTGACGACAACGATGCCCTCGATGCGCTCGATCGTCGAGGCGCTCCGCCGGAGCGACCTGGGCGGGGCCCGGATCATCGTCGGCGGGGCGCCGATCAACGCCGAGTTCGCGACCGTGATCGGCGCCGACGCCTACGCCGAGGACGCCGGAGCGGCGGTCGTCGTCGCCCGCCGGCTGCTCGGTCTGAGCGACGATCCGGGCGGATCGGCAGGATCGCAAGGAAGGCAGGCGTGACGATGACGATGTCAAGCCGCGAGCGGGTCCTGGCCGCGATCAATCACGAGCAGCCCGATCGGGTCCCGATCGTGATCGGGGCGAGCAACGCGACCGGGCTGAAGGCCGGACCGTACCACGGTCTGAAGCGGCTGCTCGGCATCGCCGGCGACGACCGCTACATCTACGACTGGCCGGAGCTCGGCACGATCCTGCCCGACGAACGCGTGCTCGAGCGACTCCACTCGGACGTTCGCGGCGTGTTCGACAGCTTCCCGACCGCGACCCTCGCCCGCAACCGGGCCCGTCCCCCACACAGCCCGTTCATCGACGACTGGGGCAGCGGCCAGGTCGAGGTGGAGGAGGGGACGTGGTATCCCGGCGTCCATCCACTCGCCGACGCAACCGCGATCGACGAGATCGAGCGCTATCCCTGGCCGGACATGGACGATCCTTCGCGGGTTGCCCAGGTCCGCGACGCGGCCGCGCGCCTCGCCGCCGACGGCCGGTACGCCATCCTGGCGACGCCCTGGCTCCTCTTCCCCTTCGAGCGCGCCTTCGCGATGCAGGGCCTTGAGCAGTTCCTGCTCAACCTGGCACTCGAGCCGGACTTCGCCGAGACCCTCCTGCGGACGATCGCCGAGCGCTGCAAGACCCTGATGGGCCACTTCCTGGCAGAGCTCGGTGACAACGTCGACATGATCAAGATCGGCGACGACCTCGGCACCGAGCAGAGCCTCCTGATGTCGCCCGACATGTACCGCCGGATCCTCAAGCCGATCCACGCGGACTACATCGCGTTCATCCGGGAACGAACGAGCGCGAAGGTCTTCTTCCACACCGACGGCGATGTCTTCGACCTGCTGGACGACCTCGTCGAGATCGGCGTCGACATCCTGAACCCTGTCCAGTCCGGCTCGGGCAAGCTGGGCAACCTGGCCGAGGTGAAGCGCCGCTACGGTCGCCGCCTCGCGTTCTGCGGGGCAATCGACACCCAGCACGTCCTGCCGAACGGGACGCCCGACGAGGTCCGGGCGGAGGTCCGCCGGGCGATCGGGACGCTCGGGCCCGGCGGCGGCTACCTGCTGTCGGCGGTCCATACGATCATGAATGAGGTGCCGCCCGAGAATGTCCTGGCGATGGTCGACGCCGCGCTCGAGTTCGGGACGTACCCGCTTCGGGATTGACGAATCCGGCCGGCGGCAGCCATCGCCCACCTCCCGACGAGCTGCGGTCGCTGCTCGCCGCGCGGCCTGACGGCAGGACGAGTCAGGCGGGCCGAACGACACCACCGGACGAGGCCGAAAGGCACTGCAACGTCCGGCGGACGGCAGCCAGACTCGCGGTATGCCACTCGTCATCGAGGGTCTTGCGAAGCGATTCGGTGCAGTCCAGGCCCTGGACGGGGTGACGTTCACGGTTCCCGAGGGCGAGGTATTCGGCTTCCTCGGCGCGAACGGCGCGGGCAAGACCACCACGATGCGGATTGTCCTCGGACTCCTGAAGGCGGACGCCGGAACCGTCACCTGGAACAACCGGCCCGTCCGGGACTGGCCGCGTCGGTCATGGGGTTACATGCCCGAGGATCGCGGCCTCTACCTGCGCATGCCGGTCATCGACCAGTTGGTCTATTTCGCGTCGTTGTACGGCGTCTCCCGCGCCAAGGCGCGTCGCGACGCGATCGGCTGGCTGACCCGGTTTCGTATCGCCGAGTATGCGGATCGCAGGGCCGAGAGCCTCTCGAAGGGGAACCAGCAAAAGGTCCAGTACATCGCCACCGTCATCCATGACCCGGACGTGCTCGTCATGGATGAGCCGTTCGCGGGCCTCGATCCGGTCAACGTTGCCCTGCTCAAAGCCGCCTTCCTCGAGATGCGTGACCGGGGAAAGACGCTCGTCTTCAGCACCCACCAGCTCGAGACGGCGGAGGAGCTGTGCGATCGCGTCGCGATCATCGACCATGGTCGGATCATCGATACCGGCCTGACCCGCGACGTCCGCCGTTCGACCGGACACCAGGTCGTGCGAGTCGCGACCTCGCGCGACGGGGACCTTGCGTGGCTGCAGGCCCTGCCCCACGTCACGGTCACTCGCCCAGGCCGTGACTACATCGAGGCCACAGTGGACGCCGGCGCCGATCCGCAGACGGTGCTGGAGGCAGCGATCGCTCATGGCGGCGATGTCCTCAGGTTCGAGGTGGCCGACCCATCGCTCGAAGACGTCTTCATCGAGCGCGTTGGAGCACTCGATGCCGAGGAGCGAACCCTCGCGGAAGTCTCGACGCTGCGCCCATGAGCCTGCTTCACAACGTCGTCGCCATCGCCGGACGTGAGTTCGTCGTCCGCGTCAGGACGCGCAGCTTCATCCTCGGCACGCTCATCCTGATGCTGGGCGTCGGCCTCGTTTCCTTCGTCCCGGTGATCGTCAGCTACCTCGACCGAACGGCTACCCAGAAGGTCGCCATCTACGTCGACGCACCGCACGTCCCGGCCGACCTGGTGTCGACCATGGGTCTTCTCCTGAACGCCACCCCGGCCACTGATCAGCCTTCGACCGCGACGATCCAACACTTTCAGGTGACGACCGCCGCAGACCTGGATGCGGCTCGAAAGGAAGTCACGAGCGGCACCACGGCGGCCGTGCTGGCGGTCAGGCGTAGCCCGACCGGCGAACTCGCCTTCACCCTGTACACCAATGACAGCGCAACGAGTCGCACGGTCCAGCTTGTCCAGCAGGCCGTAGCGTCGGTCACCGTGAGCGACCGGCTGGCCCGGATGGGTGTCGACCCAGGCAAGCAGGTCGGCCTCTTCGCACCGCCAGGCTACGCGCTCGCCTGGCCCGACCCGGCCCGGACGGATCAGCCGGGCGACACGAAGGCGTTGATCGCCGGCTCGCTGCTCGGATTCGGGATGACGGTGCTGATCTTCATGATGATCATCCTGTACGGCACCTGGGTGGCCATGAGCGTCGTGGAGGAGAAAGCCTCACGGGTCATGGAAGTCGTGCTCAACGCCGTGACTCCCTTTCAGTTGCTCACCGGCAAGGTGCTCGGTGTCGGATCGGTCGCCTTCACCCAATACCTGGCGCTTCTCGCGACGGGTATTGCGGCGCTCCTGCTCCAGGGAGCCGTCGCGTCGGCCGTCCTCGGCAACGGCAGTGGGGGCGGCCTGCCGCAGGGGCTCACGATCCCGATGCTGATCCTCTTCGGGATCTACGGTGTCCTGGGGTTCCTGCTCTACGCGGTCCTGTACGCCGCAGCAGGATCCCTGGTCAGTCGGCAGGAGGACGTGAACCAGGCCGTCATGCCGATGACCATGGTCTCGACCGCCGGATACCTGGTCGCGGTCTACGCCGCCACGGGGGTCCTCGACGTACGCTCTGGTTGGCTGATCGCGCTATCGCAGGTCCCGTTCGTCAGCCCCTTCATGATGCTGAGTCGCATCACTGCCGGCAACGTGTCCGTGATCGAGATCCTGGTCTCGATCGGGATCCTGGTCCTGGCGATCGCAGGCTCGCTCTGGTTCGCGGCGCGGGTATACGCGGCCGGCGTCCTCCTCTACGGGCAGCGTCCTGGGCTTCGTGCAACGTGGCGCCTGATCCGGGAGGGAAACTGATCCCAGGGAGGGCAGCCAGGCGCACCGCGTCGCACGGCGGCAGCCTCGACGTGACGCTAGAATGGGCCGCCTGGGTGGGGACTGGACCATCGTGAACCTCGCTGGGCGCGACGCCTATTCGATCGTGCGAACCAAGGTCTACGGGCCATGACCGGAGCGTGCGGCTCTCGGTCCAACGAGCGGGTCTACGGGCCATGACCGGAGCGTGCGGCTCCCTTGCTGGTCGTGTCGACCGGCTCAGCCCACGGCCTTCTTGACCAGCTCGGCGATCCGCTTCTCGTCCGCCGCCGTGAGGCGCGTGAGGGCGAAGGCGGTGGGCCACATCTGTGGTTCGTCGAGCCGGGCATCGTGCTGGAAGCCAAGCGTGGCGTAGCGCATCTTGAACTTCGACTTCGCCTGGAAGAAGCAGATCACCTTGCCGTCCCGGGAATAGGCTGGCATCCCGTAGAACGTCCGGGGCACGAGCTCCGGGGCGGTCTCGAGGACGATCTCATGGATGCGGGCTGCCATCGCCCGATCGTCGTCGGACATCTCGGCGATCTTGGCCTGCACGTCGGCCTCGCCCTCGACGCGCTGCTCCTCCGGGCTGCGTTTCGCCGCCTTCTTTCGCTCCCGGATGGTCTCCTGCATCGCGGCGCGCTCTTCGTCGCTCAAGACATTGGCGGACGCCCGCGTCGAGCTGCGACGCTTGGTCGTTGTCTTCGGATCGGTCATGTCGCTTCGTCCTTTCGCTCGTCCGACTCGATCTTGGCGCTCCTGATTGCTGATCTTGTGTCTTTCACCTGCACATCTCCCTCTCCTCCCGAGGCGATGGCGCACTCGAGAGCGTCACCTGAGACGGTGCGCTATGAACGGATCGTGAGAAGGAACTGACCCGGGATCATCGCGGACACGGCCCGGCGGGCCAACGGCTCAGAGCGAGATCCCCGAGCGATTGTCGAAAGTCCGAGTCGAGGCGGATGACACGTAGGCCACCACGAGGCTGCGGCGCTTGGCGATCCCCCATTGCCAAGTCGCTCCCGCCCGTCCAAGACTGCTCCTGTTCAGGTTCGGGGCAGACGGTACCAACCGGTTGCAGACCCTGTGAGGCCCGACCGTTGGAGGTGTCAGATGGCCGATCTCCCACCGCCCCCTGAGGGGATTGTGCTGGCCCACTTCATCGTCTCGGACGATGTCGAGCGCTCGCGGCGCTTCTATACCGAAGTCCTCGGCGGCAGGGTGGCCTTCTCCGGCCCCGGAGGGCTGACCTACGTCGCACTGTCCAACACGTGGGTCATCATCAATGTCGGCGGAGGCCCGACCGACGACAAGCCTTCGGTCACCCTGGAGACACCCCGCGATCCCGACCGGGTCAGCAGCTTCCTCAATATCCGGGTCAGAGACATCGAGGCCGTGTACCACGAGTGGAGCGCCAGGGGTGCTCGATTCCTGACGCCACCGAAACGGCACCAATACGAGATCCGTTGCTATCTCCGGGATCCTGACGGCCACCTGATCGAAGTGGGGCAAACCACGGACCCGGACGGGGACTGGTCCCCCGATCACTGGCCTGCGAGCACCGCCGGCCAGGAGTCAGAGGGAATGCCGAGTTGACCAGCAGGTTGGACTCGCCCCGCACAGTTGCGATCACGGACTTGGCTGAGGACCGAACCCAGCCAGCACGATGACCAGATGGTCACGGTCCCCGTGAAAAGCGACCTCGCTCACCCGACCGACACACGTGTCTTCAGGTCCTTGACGGTCCGGCCATTCTTCAGGTGATAAGCGAGAAGACCTACAGACACGCCGGAAGGGGCCCCGTGGATAACACACTCACCACCGAGAAGGTCTTCGCCGGACGCCCGTCCGCTAGCTCGACAGCGTGTCGGTCGGAGAAGAAGACGCTGCCAACGGCGGTTTCTTCGCCGCAGCTGGCGCAGGGCTCTGTCGGAGGCTCGTGACCCGCGGTGGTCGGACTGAGCGGGCGGACAACGCCCGATCGGATCGAGTGCGGCACGTTTGATCCTCCTGGGTAGGGTTCTTGGACATCGACGCTGCGCGTCCACCCGATCCGCGTCAAGTGCTCGATCAGCCGCGCAGTGGCGTGCCTCGACCACGACGTTCTCATCGTGCGCCGGCGGGTCGATCGACCTTGGTGCTCGGGAAGTGTCTGCATCGAGGCCGTGGTCTGTCACCCGGTCGAGTCGGGCCCGTGGTTCACGGATCCCAGCTGACGTGACGAGATCGCGGGCAGTGCCGCGCCGACGAGGACCGCGAGAAGAACGAGAGCGGACCCGTTGAGGCCTTGGGCGAACGGAGCGCCCAGGAGTCCGCCCAGGAGTCCAGTCTCGATATGCCCGGCCAGGCCCAGTCCGACGCAGAACATCCAGACGCCCATCGCCGATCCCCGCTGCTCCTCGGAAACAGCGTGCTGCAGTTGTGCCTGCCCGACCGCATCGACCGCGGCACCAGCGGCACCGATCGCGCCAGCCAGGATCAGTGCGACGCCGAGCATCGGCGTGATGGCGAAGGCGATGAGGGCGACACCGAACGCTCCGGCGAGCAAGGCGAACGAGCCGACCGTTCGCCAGCGCGACGAGGTCGTCGCAATCGCCAGGAGTCCGAGCGTGCCGCCGACCGCCCGTGCACTCAACAGCCAGCCCAGGCCGGCGGCGCCGATCCCGAACACATCACGGGCGAAGCTCGGCAGGAGGGTCATGCTCGAAAACGCGAACAGCTCGGCCCCCGCGACGACGATCGCGATCATGGCGACCTGACGGTTCCGGATGATCGCGGCGGCGGCCCGTCCCACGGCCACGGGTGCTCCGCTGACTTTGGCAGCGGGAGGAAGGACGCCCCGCGGGACGAGCAGGGCGCCTGCCAGGTAAGCAACCGCCGCAAGGAGCAAGGTCGACGTCGGACCCAGGGCAGCAAGGCCATACCCGCCGACGATCCCGGCGAAGATCCCGGAGACCTGGGCCGCGAGGTTGCTCAAGGCGATCGCATTCGTCGCCGATCGGCGCCCGACGAGGTCAAACGCCATCGCCGATGCGGCAGTCACCCGGACGGCGTCACAGACACTGACCAGAAAGGCTCCCGCGGCGAGAATGGGCAGGCCGATGGCGCCACCGACCGAGGCGAGGCAGAGGAGCCCGATGACCGCGCCCGAGCCGACATTGGCGGCCAGCACGAGGTGCGACCGCGAGAATTGGTCCGCCACGGCGCCGGCCGGAATACCGAAGAGAAGTTGGGGCAGTACGCGGGCCGCGAGCAGCACGCCAACTGCCAGGGTTGAGCCCTGCGTGCCCAGGGCCAGCCAGCTGAGCACGAGCACACTCGAGTACATCGCGAAGCCGCTCAGCAACCCCGAGGCCCACAGCCAGCGGAACGAGGCCAGGCGGAGGGAGGCGAAGATACCCTCGTTGGCCCGTGGGACGGGAGTCACGCCCAGGAAGCTGGGTCGGGCCGTGCGTCGTGGGCACACACGAACCCAACGTTCGGGTGGAAAGGCAGCGCAGGTCCACCCATTCGGCACTCGTCCATTTCTCGATCGCCCCGGCGCCTGCGCAACCGATTGCAAGACACTAGCCGCGGCCAGTGGTTGCGTCAAGAGAACAGCCACTCGTGGCCACCCCCACACGAGTTGGTCATCGTGTGGGATGCGATCCAGCAGACCCGCGTGGTGCCCAGCACGGGACCACGCGATCCCGATCGACACGACCGTCGTCGCGACCTCGGCCTCGAGGGTCGCCAGGTCGGGGCCGCGCACGACGGCGAGGCTGCAGTAGAGGTCGCGGCCTTGTGCGGCTATCCACCGACCTGGGAGATCACGACATGCGTGTCTTGCTGACGGCGTGGGGCTCGCGGGGCGACCTCCAGCCCCTCGCGGCCCTCGCCCTCCGGCTGCGCGAGCTCGGGGCAGAGGTCCGGGTGTGCGCGCCGCCGGACGAGGAGTTCGCGGAGCTCTTCGCCCGCGTAGGCGCGACGCTCATCCCGCTCGGCCCATCGACGCGATCCGTGACGGCCGGGCTGAAGGCGCCGTCGCCGGACGCCGCGTTCCGGCTCGCGGCGGAGCTCGTCGCCGCGCGGTTCGAGACACTTCCCGCAGCGGCCGAGGGGTGTGACGCAATCGTCGCGACCGGCCTGATGCCGGCGGGAGCACGGGATGTCGCCGAGAAGCTCGGCATCCGCTACGTGCTCGCGACCTTCCACATCTTCGGGCTGCCGTCGCGGCACTTCCCGCCGTCGGCGCGGCCCGGCAGGCAGTCGCCCGTGGGCGAGACCGACAACCGGGTGCTCTGGGCACAGGACGCGGAGCGCGTCAACGCGCTGTACGCGGAGCCGCTCAACCGGGGCCGCGCGGCGATCGGCCTGCCCCCGGTCGACAACGTCCGCGACCACGTCCTCACGGACCAGGCCCTGGCTGGCGGCCGACCCGCTCCTCGCCCCGTGGAAGGAGCTGACCGATCTCGACATCGTCCAGACCGGGGCCTGGATCCTGCCCGACGACCGCCCACTCCCGAACGAGCTGGAGGCGTTCCTCGACGCGGGCGAGCCACCCGTGTACGTGGGCTTCGGAAGCATGGCGATGCGCGCCTCGGCGGACCTCGGCCGGGTGGCGATCGAGGCGAGCCGCGCCCACGGCCGCCGCCTCATCCTCGGCCGAGGCTGGGCCGATCTTTCGCTGACCGACGACCGGGCCGACTGCCTCGTCGTCGGCGACGTGAACCACCAGGCGCTGTTCCCCCGCGTCGCCGCCGTCGTGCATCACGGCGGCGCGGGCACGACGACGACGGCCGCCCTGGCGGGCGCGCCGCAGGTCGTGGTGCCCCAGGTCGTCGACCAGCCGCACTGGGCGCGCCGGGTGGCCGAGCTCGGTATCGGCGCGGCACACGACGGTCCCGTTCCGACCTCGGAATCCCTCGCGGGCGCGCTCGGAACGGCCCTGGCCCCCGAGACGCGGGCACGCGCGACCGCGGTGGCCGTCCAGGTCCGCACGGACGGAGCCACGGTGGCCGCGAGGCGGCTGCTCGAGTCGTGAGCACACTGTCCGCCGCTTCTGAGCGCCGGTCATCCAGGGCGACGATCGTCGCCGCGCCACCTGGTTGACTCGCCGCGCCACCCGCTAGGGTGACCTACGAATACCGGGGCCCGACCCAACCCACCCAGCAACTCCCGTTGGCCGCGCCGAACACCGGCCTCTCGTAGGACGGCTATCGCAGCTTGACCAGGCAAAGGCCGCGGGACTGATTTCCGACGAGGAATATGCCGCGAGGCGAGCCAAGATCCTCGACACCGTCCGGACGGGCCGCGGCTAACGAGCTCGTCGCGCCATGCGTCGGCAAACTCGTGCTCCGGCTCGTCGATCAGCCGCAAGGTGTCGTGGGCGTACTCGAGTGCCCGCTCCTGCTCGTTGCGGAGCACGGGCGGGACCGGGTGGCGCATTTGCTCCTCTAGCTCGGCGATCAACGCCCGCAGGGCGAGCCGTTCGGGACCTCGCCTTCTTCCTCGAGCCAACGGAAGGACTGCTGCAACGAGCGGAAGCGCTGCGAGACGGTCGCGGGCCTGGCGCCCCGATCCTGCATCGCCACGAGGAACGCCTCGACATGCTCCCGGTGGATATTGGCCACGTCGACCGGCATCCCGGATGCCTCGAGGAAGTCGGCGAGCTGGTCGACCGCCTTGCCGTAGGTCGCGATCGTCGACGGGGCCTTGTTCGTCGCCCGGAGATGCCGGTTGAACGGCGGCACGTTGGACCTGACGGTAGAATGGGCCGCCTGGGTGGGGACTGGACCATCGTGAACCTCGCTGATCGTCGGGTTTGACCGCCTCGACGCTGATGCGCCGTACGAGCGATGGAGGTATGCCACCATCCGGCTCGAAACCCGGGCATGGGCTCCAATTGAGCACAGACTGGGGACGATGCACGCGGCGGAGTAGCTCAGTGGTAGAGCAGGGGACTCATAAGCCCTTGGTCGCAAGTTCGACTCTTGCCTCCGCTACCAATCCCTGATTCAGGATCCAGGACGGCCTCCATGTCCGAGACGATCCGGAAGCTGTTCCGGCTGGCGGCCATCGAGACGTCCGAAGGTCCGCTCCATATCCTGTGGACCCTCGACGAGGAGGGGGTGTGGGTCCTGCCCTGGGCATCGCACCAGGCCGCCGACCAGCGCCGGCTGGGCGAGACGATCGGGCGGGTCGGCTCGTTCGCCGACCCGCGAATGCCCGCCGAGATCGTCGAGCTGACCCGGTCCGGGGCGACCTTCGTCGAGCTGACCGGTTCGCAGGCGGCCGCGATCGCCCGCGAGGTAGCCTCTGCGCTGCCGGCGGTCGCCAGCGCCTGACCCGCGCACGGAGCTCATCCGGCAGGGGTTCCACCCCGTACTACCGGTGTAATGACCAGGAGCGACTGGTTAACGGGCCAGGATCGGGGCCGAGGGTATACTCGGTTTCGAGGCTGGCGCACCGTCGCCCGCCGACCGACTCGGAGGCTCTCTTTCTTGAACGCCAAATTCGCCCGCAACGGGATCGTGATGCTGGTCCTCGTGGTCGGGACCCTCGTGCTCCTCTACCAGTTGCTCGGCCAGTCCAGCCAGCCCAACTCGACCGCCTACTCGCAGTTCCTGGCGTACGTTCAGGGCGGCAAGGTCGCCAGCGTCACCCAGGAGCAGTCGACCCTGACCGTGACCCCCACCGACCCGACGGCTGCGACGTACACCGTCACCGTGCCGCCGATCCTGACCAATGTGTATCAGGACATGCAGGCGGCGGCGAAGGCCGGCAACGTGACCCTCCCGCAGGGGGTGTTCACGGCCAAGGACGCGCCCGACACGTCGTGGATCGGCCTGCTGCTGACCGGCCTGCCTGCCGCTGCTCGTGATCGGCGGCTTCATCTTCTTCATGATGCGCCAGGCCCAGGGCACCAACAACCAGGCCATGTCGCTTCGGCAAGAGCCGGGCCCGGATGTTCCTGGGCAACAAGACCGTCGTGACGTTCGCCGACGTGGCCGGCGTCGACGAGGCCAAGATGGAGCTCCAGGAGGTCGTCGAGTTCCTGAAGTACCCCGAGAAGTTCAACTCGCTCGGCGCCCGCATCCCGCGCGGCGTGCTCCTGGTCGGGCCCTCCCGGCACCGGCAAGACGCTGATGGCCCGGGCCGTCGCCGGCGAGGCCGGCGTGCCGTTCTTCAGCATCTCCGGCTCGGAGTTCGTCGAGATGTTCGTGGGCGTCGGCGCCAGCCGCGTCCGCGACCTGTTCGACCAGGCCAAGCGCAACCGCCCGTGCATCGTGTTCGTGGACGAGATCGACGCGGTCGGCCGCCAGCGCGGCGCCGGCCTCGGCGGCTCGCACGACGAGCGCGAGCAGACCCTCAACCAGATCCTGGTCGAGATGGACGGCTTCGACACGAACACCAACGTGATCGTGGTCGCCGCCACCAACCGCCCGGACGTCCTCGACCCGGCGCTCCTGCGGCCCGGCCGCTTCGACCGCCAGGTCATCCTCGACCGGCCCGACATGAAGGGCCGCACCGCGATCCTCAAGGTCCACACCAAGGGCAAGCCGCTCGACAAGAGCGCTCGACGTGGAGGAGATCGCCCGCCAGTCGCCCGGCTTCTCCGGCGCGGACCTCGCCAACCTCGTCAACGAGGCGGCGATCCTGGCGGCCCGCCGCAACAAGAAGGTCATCGGGATGAACGAGTTCTCCGGAGGCCCTCGAGCGCATCGTCGCCGGCCCGGAGCGCAAGAGCCGGGTCATCTCGGACGAGGAGAAGCGGATCATCGCCTACCACGAGGGCGGCCACGCTGTCGTGCAGCGGATCCTGCCCAAGTGCGACCCGGTCGCCAAGGTCACGGTCATCAGCCGCGGCATGGCCCTCGGCTACACGATGGCGCTGCCGACCGAGGACCGCTACCTGCAGTCGCAAGACCGAGTTCGAGGACAAGATCGCGGGCCTGCTCGGCGGCAACGTCGCGGAGCGGCTCGTCTTCGGCGACACGACCACCGGCGCGAGCAACGACATCGAGAAGGCGACCGACCTCGCCCGCCGCATGGTGACCGAGTTCGGCATGAGCGACCGCTCGGTCCGCTCTCGTTCGGCAAGCGCGACGAGATGGTCTTCCTCGGCCGCGACATCGGCGAGCAGCGCAACTACTCGGACGAGGTCGCCAAGATGATCGACGAGGAGGTCCGGGCGATCATCGACCGCGCCTACGAGCGGGCCACCGAGGTCCTGACCACGCACCGCGACCGGCTCGACCGGCTGGCCGAGAAGCTGATCGCCGAGGAGACCGTCGACTCGGCGAGCTTCGAGACGCTCTTCGACGACCTGCCGCCCAAGTCCGACGTGCGGAATCCCGCGGTTCGATCGTCGCCCCCGGCGACACCGGACCAGCTGGCCGAGCCCGCGCCGCATCCGATCTGACCCCCCGAGCGGCTGAGGCGAACGGGCGAGCCCTGGCGGTTCGGCCGTTCCAATTCCGGCGGCGACGTACCGCCGGCCGAGGCGACCGCCTCACCGCTACACTTGGCCGGGGCTGCCCACGCCCGCCCCAACCATCGAGACCGAGGCGCCCGAACGCCGATCGACAGCGACCTCGAAGCCTCCCTCGAGACGACCGCCGACCGACGGATCGAGTCGCTCCTCGAGTTCGCGCGGATCCCGAGCATCTCGGCCCAGCCCGAGCACGCCGGGGACATGCCGCACGGCGGCCGAGTGGGTGGCCGGCCAGCTGCGCGGCGTGGGCATCGACGAACGTGGAGGTCGTCCGAGACCGGCGGCCATCCGATCGTCTACGGCGACTGGCTCCACGAGGCCCCGGCGCGCCGACGGTGCTCGTCTACTGCCACTACGACGTCCAGCCGGTCGATCCGGTCGAGCTGTGGGAGACGGCCCCGTTCGAGCCGTTCGTGCGGGACGGCCGGTTCGTCGGGCGCGGCGTCGGCCGACGACAAGGGCCAGCTCGCTCATGCACCTCTCGGCGACTCGAGGCGCTCCTGGCGACCCGGGGCGGCGCTGCCGGTCAACCTCACGTTCGTCTTCGAGGGCGAGGAGGAGTTCGGCTCCGACAGCCTGTACGCCTGGATCGAGGCGAACCGCGACCGCCTGGCGGCCGACGTCGCGGTCATCAGCGACACCGGCTTCTTCGAGGGCAACGTCCCGGCGATCACGGTCGGCCTGCGCGGGCATCATGTACGCCCAGATCGACGTGCGACGCTCTCGCCGGTCGACCTCCATTCGGGCAGGTACGGCGGCTCCGTCGAGAACCCGGCCAACGCGCTCGCCCGGATCATCGCGGCGCTCAAGGGCCCCGACGGCCGGATCCGCGATCCCGGGCTTCTACGACGACGTCGTGGCCCTGACCGGCGGCCGACCGCGCGGCGATGCGCCGCGCTGCCGTTCGACGAGGAGGCCTACCGGGCCGAGATCTCGGCCTGCCGGCGCTCGTCGGCGAGGCGGGCTGGACGACGCTCGAGCGCCGCGACGGCCCGCCCGACGCTCGACGTCAACGGGATCTGGGGCGGCTTCCAGGGCGAGGGCGCCAAGACGATCATCCCGGCCCACGCCCACGCCAAGGTCTCCGCGCGGCTCGTGGCGGACCAGGACCCGGCGACGATCTTCGAGGCGCTCCGGGCGCTACGTCGCCGAGGTCGCGCCGCCGGGCGTGACGGTCAGCGCGACCGTACATCCACGGCGGCGAGCCGAGCCTGACCCCGACCGACCACCCGGCGACGCAGGCCGCCGCCCGCGCCCTCGAGGCCGTCCACGGCGTGGCACCCCGTGTACATCCGCGAGGGCGGCTCGATCCCGGTCACGTGCCAGCTTCGACAACGATCCTCGGGCTGCCGGTCGTGCTGCTCGGCTTCACCCAGCCCGACTGCAACGCCCACGCCCCCAACGAGTCGCTCGTCGCTGCGCAACTTCGAGACGGCGATCCGGATCATCGGCGCGGCTCTGGGACGAGCTCGCGCCGCCTGCCGCGCTGAGACCCGCACCGGCTAGTGCAGACATGCGGGACGATCTGGCTGGGTGGGTCGCGACGCTGCGCGGGTGCTAGGATGCCGCCACTGCGATCACGCGGGAGGATCCATGACGCGTGACGACCGAAGCAGCCGAGCCGGCCACCGGCCGAAGGTCGGCGTGGCGCCTCGACGAGCCCCAACGGGAGCATGGCGCCGCGCTCGGCGATCGAGGTCCTGGTCGACCTCAACGACAAGGTCGACCACCGGCAAGGTCGGCGAGTACCAGCCGATCCCGCTCGGCTTCACGCCGCTCGACAAGACGATCGGCATCGGGCCTCCGGCGCCGGCGAGCTGCTGCTGATCGGCGGCGCCCAGGGCACCGGCAAGACCACGATGGCCCTCCAGATGGCGCGCAACGTGGCCTCGGGCGGCCAGGCCAACGTCCTGTACATCTGCTTCGAGCACGACGAGCAGTACCTGCTCAACCGGCTGATCGCCGCGGAGTCGGCGCTCGCCCACCTGCCCCACAAGACCGGGCGCCATCAAGATCCAGGACGTCCGCAAGGAGATCCTGGGCACCTGGATGGCCGAGGGCGGCGGCGCACGCCCAGCTGGCCGCCAACCCGCGCCTCCGGCCGTCGCTCGACCGGATCGCCCGCTACGGCCAGAACCTGTTCCTGCTGCGCGGCACGCAGACGGCCAGCACGGTCGACGGCATCCGCGAGCTCGTCCGCCAGCACCGCGAGCTGTCCGGCGACCGCCGGCTGATGGTGGTCGTCGACTACATGCAGAAGGTGCCGGTCATCCCCGAGCCGCCGACCGAGACCGAGAAGGTCACCTTCGTGGTCAACGGGCTCAAGGACATCGCCCTGTCCGAGGACGTGCCGATGATCGCGATCGTCGCCGCGGACAAGGAGGGCCTCAAGGCCGTCGCGGCTGCGCAACTACCACCTGCGCGGCTCGTCGGCGATCAACTACGAGGCCGACATCATCCTGATCCTCAACGAGAAGTACCAGATCGTCGCCAAGGTCAACATCGAGTTCAACCCGTACCAGGCGCAGCGCTTCCGCGACTGGGTGATCGTCTCGGTGGAGAAGAACCGCGGCGGCCAGGACAACGGTCGACCTCGAGTTCGAGAAGCACTTCGAGTTCTCCTGCTTCGACCCGAACGGGCGCACGGTGCAGGAGAAGCTGATCGAGGAGCGGCTCTACAACGACTGAGCAGGCCGGCCCGACCGGCTCCTTTCCGGCGATCGTCGAGATCGTCGTCGAGATCCCGCGGGGGAGCCGGAACAAGTACGAGTTCGACGAACGGGCCGGCGTCTTCCGGCTCGACCGGGTCCTGTCGTCGGCGGTCTACTACAACTTCGACTACGGCTTCATCGACGGAACCCGCTCCGACGACGGCGACCACACCGACGCCCTGCTCCTGATCGACGAACCGACCTTCACCGGCTGCCGGGTGTGGGGCCGGCCGATCGGCGGGCTCGAGATGCGCGACGAGCACGGCCCCGACTTCAAGGTCCTGTGCGTCGCCGTGGGCGATCCGCACCAGGCCCACGTCGAGCGGCTCGACCAGGTCCGGCCGCATCGGCTGGTCGAGATCGAGCATTTCTTCGACACGTACAAGTTGCTCGAGGAGAAGGCGACCGACGTGCTCGGCTGGCGAGACCGCGACGAGGCCCAGGCAATCCTGCGGACCGACCGGCAGCGCTATCTCGACGAGATCGCCGGCACGACCGGACCCGCTTGATCGAGTCGCGCCCTGGCCGGTTCCCGCCGGCCGACGACGAGATCGAAGGACCGCGCCTGTTCGTCGCGGTGCCCCTCCCCGTCGATGCCGTGGCGGCGGTCGCGGCCCTGGTCGCGGGCATCCGCCTGGCCCCGGAGCCGGCCCCTGGGGAGCGCCGCGACCGGCAGGATGTCCGCTGGGTGCGCATGGACAGCCTCCACCTGACCCTGCGCTTCCTCGGCCCGACCGACCCGGCCCGGTTGCCCGACGCGCGCGCCGCGGTCGTTGACGCCGCGGCCGGCCGGGCTCCGTTCGAGGTGGGCCTGGCCGGCGCCGGCGCGTTCCCCAGCCCGGCCCGGCCGCGCGTGCTGTGGCTGGGCGTCGGCCGCGGCCTGGCCTCGCTCGAGGCGCTCACGGTCAGCCTCTCCGGCGCCCTCGCCGCGCACGGCTGGCCCCACGACGACCGGCCGGTTCGGCCGCACCTCACCCTCGCCCGGAGCGACGGGGTCGCCTCTGGCGCAACCGTGGCCGGCCGCCTCCTGGCCGCCGCGGCCGAGCTCGACGTGCGCTGGATCGCCGATCGCGTCGTCCTGTTCGAGAGCCAGACCGGCGGTGGCCCGGCCCGCTATCTTGCGCACCTTGAAGTTCCGCTCGGCGGGCCCGCCTGATCGGCGCGATCCTGCCGGAAGGATCACCCGCGACGAATCGCGCGGCTGGGGGTACGATCCGTTCGTGCCCAGACTCGCCTGTCGCTCGTGCGGGCGGCAGATCTACACGACGGCTCCGCTCGAGGCGCTGTTCGCCGAGGAGCGCCGCTGCTCGCGCTGCGGCGCGAGCCTGAAGGAAGAGCGCCGCGAGGCGGATCGACGCGTGCGGATCCGGCGGGTCAACCCGCCCGACGAGCCGGGTCCGCCCGCCGACGCCGAGCGCCGGGTCGATGCTCGCCGGCAGGGAGCGCGGCGCCAGGGTGGAGCTCGCGCGACGGTCCCGGCAGCCAGCGGACACGGCTGGGTCGACTGAGAGCCGCCGCCGGGTGCACGTCGCGATCCTGGGCTTCGGTCTGATCGGTGGCTCCGTCGCGCGTGGAATCCGGCGCGGCACGGCGAACCCGCCCGGCGGCCACCCGGTCGAGTCGATCACGGCCTGGAGTCCGAGCGGCCGGGGGCCGAGGGCGGCCCTCGCGGACGGGGTGATCGAGCGCGCCGCGCCGTCGGTCGCGCGGGCGGTCGAAGGCGCCGACCTGGTCGTCCTCGCTGCCGATCCGCTCGCCTGCCTCGAGCTCCTCGACGCACTCGCCCGGCTGCCCGACGGCGACGACCCGCCCACGATCACCGACGTCGCCAGCACGAAGGTCGTTCTCGGCCGGCGCGCCGACGCGCTCGGCCTGCGCTACGTCGGCGGCCACCCCCTGGCCGGCCTGGAGACATCGGGTTATCGGAGTGCCCGGGCCGACCTCCTGGCCGGCCGGCCCTGGGTCCTGTGCCCTGGGGCGCATGCCCGGCCGGTCGACCTCGAACGGACCGAGGCGCTCGTCGCGGCCTGCGGAGCCGAGCTTCGCTGGCTCTCCGCTCACGAGCACGACCGGGCGGTCGCGGCGATCAGCCACCTGCCCCTCGTCCTCGCCGCGGTGCTGGTCGACAGCGTCGGCCGCGCGAGCGACTGGCCGCTCGCCTCGAGCCTCGCGGCCGGCGGGTGGTCGAGTGCCACCCGGCTCGCCCGGGGCGATGTCACGATGGGCGCCGGGATCGCCGGCACGAACGCGCAGGAGCTGGCCCTCCGGTTGCGCTCGATCCAGGCCCGGATCGATGACTGGCTGGCCGACCTCGAGGCCACGCCCGATGATCCGAACGCGATCGCCGCCCGGATGGCTCCCCGCCTGCGCGCCGCGCGGCGCGCCCTGGACGTCCCGGATTGAGCGGAACGACCCTCGAGGCGATCGAGGAGCAGGTCCTGGTCGTGCCCCGCTCGCGGGTGATCGACGGGGCGGGCTGGCGGGGCGTCCGGACCGGCGAGCCGGCCGACGTCCTCGACCTGCTGATCGCCGAGGGCCGCTTCGAGCCGCGGAGCGCGGTCGAGTCGGATCCCCGCTGGAAGCAGGTCATCCCGTACCTCGTCATGCGCGACGGATCCGACTACTTCCTGATGCAGCGGACGCGCGAGGGTGCCGATGCCCGCCTCCATGACCGGTGGTCGATCGGCATCGGGGGTCACCTCAACCCGGGCGACGGAGGAATCGCCGGCGGGCTCGAACGCGAGTGGCGCGAGGAGATCGACGCCGCGTTCGATCCGGAGCCGCGCTTCCTCGGGCTCCTCAACGACGATTCGACCGAGGTCGGCCGGGTCCACCTCGGGGTCGTGTTCGTGGCCGACGCGCGGGGCCGGTCAATCGCGATCCGGGAGACGACCAAGCTCCGTGGCAGGTTCGCGACGCAGGCCGAGGTCCGGGCCCGGGCCGACAACCTCGAGAGCTGGAGTCGGCTCGTCTTCGAACAGCTCGAGACCAGCCCGGCGTAGCACGGGGGCGCCTATAATCGGCCGATCGAGCCGACCGGCGGCTTGGCACCTGGGGAGGCGATGGCCGCCAAGATCCTCGTCATCGACGATGACCCGAATGTCCAGCGGCTGCTGACCTACACCCTCAAGCAGGAAGGCTACGACGTCCTCGTCGCATCAGACGGCCAGGAGGGGATCCGCCTGTGGTCGGCCGAGGCTCCCGCCCTGATCCTGCTGGACATCATCCTGCCCAAGCTCGACGGCTACCAGGTCGCGATGAAGATCCGGGCCGATGAAGGCTCGGGCGCGCACGTTCCGATCATCATGCTCACCGCCGAGCGGGAGGTCGAGCAGAAGGTCAAGGGCCTGCGGGCGGGTGCCGACGACTGCCTGATCAAGCCGTTCCACCCGGCCGAGCTGCTTGCCCGGATCAAGAGCCTGCTGGCCCGTTTCGCGCCGCGCGACCTGCTCGTCGGCCGGCCGCCCCTCGGCCGCGTCCTCACCTTCTACGGCGCGAAAGGTGGGGTGGGCACGACGACGATCGCAATCAATGCGGCAATCGCCCTCCATCGCGAGCTCGGCCGCAAGGTCGTCCTGGTCGACGCGAACCTGCAGTTCGGCGACCACCGGGTCTTCCTCGACCTGGGCCTCGACCGCAAGAGCATCATCGACATCGTCACGGCACCGACGATCGACGTCGACCTGGTCAAGCAGGTCCTCGTCCATCACGACTCGGGGATCGACCTGCTCCTTGCCCCGCCCTCGCCCGAGACCGCCGAGCTGGTGACCGAGGAGCACCTGCCCCAGATCCTCGACCACCTCCGGACGCTGTACGACTACGTGATCCTCGACATCGACAAGCGCCTCGACGAGATCAACCTGAAGATCCTCGACCAGGCCGACCAGTTCTTCGTCGTGATGACCGCCGACCTGTCGTGCTTCAAGAACGTCCGACTCGTGCTCGAGACGATCAGCCACCTGGGCGTCGAGCCGGGCAAGGTCCACCTCGTCCTCAACCGCTCGAACGCGTTCACCGGGATCAGCGTGAAGAACGCCGAAGGTGCCCTGAAGCGAACGATCGAATTCCAGGTGATCAACGAGTACCGCGGGGCGATCAGCGCCCTGAATAGTGGCGCCCCGTTCATGTACACGAAGGCCAATTCGCCGCTCGGCCGATCGCTCCTCGATTTCGGCCGGACGATCGACAAGGCCGCCTCGGGCGGGGCACCCCAGCCGGCCCTCGGCACGCGCTGAACGGCGACCCGGCCCCGGCCGAGGCGATCCTCGACGGCCTGAACGAGGCCCAGCTCCGGGCGGTCGTGGCCACCTCTGGCCCGGTGGCGATCCTGGCCGGAGCCGGAACCGGCAAGACCCGGGTGATCAGCCGGCGGACCGCCTACGCGATCGCGACCGGGATCGTTCCTGCCGGCGAGGTCCTGGTGGTGACCTTCACCGACAAGGCCGCCGCGGAGATGGCCGAACGCCTCCGCAGCCTGCGCCAGCCGACCGTGACCGCCCGGACATTCCACGCCCACGCCCTGTCCCAGCTCCGCCACTTCTGGCCGCTCCGACACGCCGGCGCCCCGGCCCCGGTGATCCTGGAGTCGAAGTTCCCGATCGTCGGCCGGATCGCCCGCGGCCTGCCCGGCGGGTATCGCTACACGCCGGCCAAGGACCTCGCCGGCGAGATCGAATGGGCGAAGAACCGGCGGATCGGGGCGGCGCAGTACGTCGCGGCGGTCCTCGACCTCGGTCGCCAGCCGCCGCTCCCAGTCGAGCTGATGGCCCGGGTCTACGGCGACTACGAACGGGCGAAGGCGCGGGCCGGTCGGATCGACTTCGAGGACATGCTCGGGGCCACGATCGACCTGCTCGAGACCGATGCCGAAGCCGCCGCGATCGTCCGGGCGCGCAAGCGCTGGTTCTGCGTCGACGAGTACCAGGACACGAACCCGCTCCAGGAGCGCCTGCTCGGCCTGTGGGCCGGGGACAGCCGCGACGTGTGCGTGGTCGGCGACGAGGACCAGACGATCTACAGCTTCACCGGCGCGTCGAGCCGCTACCTGCGCGACTTCGCCCGGACCCATCCCGGGACGACGGTCGTCGAGCTCACCGAGAACTACCGCTCGAGCCCGCAGATCCTGGACCTCGCCAACCGCCTGATCGCCGGTCCCGGCCGGACGAAGGTTCTCCGCGCGACCCGCCCGGCAGGCCCACCGCCGCAGGTCGTGGCCTATGCCGACGCGGAGGCCGAGCTGGCCGGCCTCGTCACGTCGATCCGGGCCCGGCTCGGCGAGGGGATCGCCCCGGCCGGGATCGCCGTCCTCGTCCGGATGAACGCCCAGCTGGCGCCAGTCGAGGCGGCGCTCACGACCGCCGCGATCCCGTACACCGTCCGCGGTGGGCGCTTCTACGAGCGGGCCGACGTTCGGGTGGCGATCCGGGCGATCGAACGGGCGACGGTCAGCGCGGTCGGCCCGGAGCTGCCGGCGGCCCTCGAGGCCGTCTTCGTGGCGGGCCTCGGCTACGACCCGGCCGGCAGCCCGAGCGGGCCCGAGGAGCGCGAGCGAGCCGCCGATCTCGAGGTCCTCCTGGCGATCTCGGCCGAGCTCGCGACCCGGGGACGCCCGACCGTCGATGAGTTCCTGGCCGAGCTGGCCAGGCGCGACGCCGCCGAACGGGCGAACACCTCGGGCGGCCTGACCCTCTCGACGATCCACCGCGCCAAGGGGCTCGAGTGGGACGCGGTCTTCCTGCCCGGGCTCGAGGAGGGCAACCTGCCGATCGGCCAGGCTGCGGGCGATCCGGGGGCGATCGAAGAAGAACGGCGTCTGCTCTACGTGGGGATCACCCGGGCCCGGATGCGGCTCAGCCTGTCGTGGGCCGCTCGGCGGATCGGTTCGGGTGGACGCGAGGGCGGCCGGCGCAGATCACGGTTCATCGACGACCTCGGGATTCCCGCCCGCGCCGGCGCGCCGGCTCGACCGGCCGTGGCGACCGGGGCGCGCCGTGACCCGGCGCTTGCCGGGGGTCCGGGTTTCGAGGCGCTCAAGGCGTGGCGGATGGAACGGGCGAGGGCGGATGGGGTGCCCGCCTACGTCGTCGCCCACGACGCCACGTTGCTGGAGATCGCCGAAACCAGGCCCGGCTCGCTCGACGCGCTCGGACGCGTGAAGGGGATGGGTCCGGCGAGGATCGAGCGCTACGGCGAGAAGATCCTGGCCGTGCTGGCCGGGTTGCCGGGCTGAGCAGCGGGCCGTGGCGGTCGGCCCCGACCGGCTGCGGCTGTCAGGGTGCCCGGTGAGGATCAGACCTCGGTCAGGCCCAGGGAATCGGCAGGCGCCGGGATCGGGACCCGTCTCGTGTGACCGTCAGCGGCCGGTGCGGAACGGCGCGCCATGACCCGGGATGACGATGTCGGCACCGGCCAGGATCCGGGCGCGGCTCGCCTCGAGGACCGCCTGGTCGGGTGCGTACGGGTCAAGCTGTGGCGTCCGGTCGGTGCGCCACCAGGCATGGGTCATCGCATACGTGCCGTCGTCGGCCGTGACGATGAGCGAGGCGTCCTGGTCGGTGTGGCCAGGCGTGACCCACAGCTGGGCCGCCGGCGACAGGTGGAACCCGTCCCCGTCGTGGTCGAGCCACTCGTCCCCGACGTAGCGCGCCCCGAAGTCGATGACGTCGGCCAGCGGGAAGAGGGCCACGTTGATCGTGTGATCGGGGTGGTGGTGGCTGATGAAGACGTGGCTGATCGACTCGGGGGCAACGCCCAGGGCCGTCAGCGGGTCGAGGATCAGCGAGCGGCGGGCGACCATCCCGGGATCGACCACGATCCGGACATCGCCGTCGACGACGAGCACGACACTGCTCGCCACGCGATCGCCGGCGTAGCCGGCATGGAGGAGGTGGACAGAGGCCATGGCGCGATGATACCGGCGCCGAACGTCAGAGCGCGCTCCGGCTGATCCGCGAGTTCGTCAGCTCCTGGTGGAGGCCGCGCAGGCGCCAGGCGAGGACGAGGCTGGTGATCCCGAAGACGATCGCCCAGATTCCGACGATCCACACGAGCGACAGCAGGCCCGTGCCCGGAAAAGCGACAAGGAGGATCCCGAAGGCGATCGTCAGCAGGCCACCGACGATGAGCCACAGCTCGCCCGCGATCTCGCGCCGCAGGCGGATCGCGGCAATCACCTGGGCAGCGCCCAGGGCGATCGCCCAGAAGGCGATGATGTAAAGAAGGGACAGGGCGGTCAGCCCGGGCAGGAAGACGGTGACCACCGCGACGACCACCCCGAGGATGCCCATCAGGCCGACCGCGACCTGGTGGCCCCGGGTCGTCGGATCGCCCCGGGCGACCGCCAGGAGCAGGCTCAGGCCATCGATCAGCATGTACGCCGCGAACAGGGTGATGAGGACGACCAGGGTCAGTCCCGGCCATAGGAAAGCCAGGATCCCGAATGCGATTGCGGCGACCCCCCGGATCTCGACCAGCCACCAGTTGCGGGCGAGCAGACTCAGCATCGAACGCCTCCTGCGCTGAGGGTACGCCCACCTCGGTCGGGTCGCCGAGGAACGGCTCCGGGCTGGCAAGATAGGCGCCGGGCAGGCCGGGGCGCCGGCGGCGACTGGAGGCAGCGGGTGAAGCGGACACGGCTCGAGCGAATACGGTCGGCGGGCCGGACCACGGCCAGGTTGCGATGCCCGAGCGCGACGTGCCCATGAGACGGCCGGACGACCCGGTCCGTGCCGAGCGGGACGGGTTCGAGATCAGCACCGACCGGTCGCGCCTCGATCTCGATTGGCTGATCGCGGCTCTATCTGAGCGGGCGTACTGGGCGATCGGCCGTTCGGCCGAGCTGATCCGCCGCTCGATCGACCGATCGACCTGCTACGGCGTCTACCTCGAAGCCCGGCAGGTCGGGATCGCCCGGGTCGTCACCGATGGAGCGACCTTCGCCTGGCTGTGCGACGTGTTCATCGACGAGGCCTGGCGGGGCCGGGGCCTGGGGGCGTGGCTGATCGAGACGATCGTGGCCGAGCCCGACCTGGCGGACATCCGCCGGTTCGTCCTGGCGACCCGCGACGCGGACGAGCTGTACCGCCGCCACGGTGGATTCGGGGCGCTGCCGAATCCCGAGCGCTGGATGGCCCGGATCCGTCCCTGACGGCCGGCTTGCCCCTTACTGGCCGAGGCCCGGGATCGTGAAGGGTTGATCGCTGACCTGGTCGGCCGGCGGCGCCGCGATCGTGACGGCGGCGTCGTAGTTCGTCAGGTCGATCGTGATCGTCACGTTGCCCTGGCTGCCCGCGTCGACCGCGACAACGACCCGGCTCGGGCGCGAGTCGGATGTCTGGGTCCAGACATCGACCGTCAGGCTGCCCGACGTGCCGTCCAGGACGCCGCTGGCCTGCGGGAAGTCGGCGCTCGTGAGCTTCTCCTGGATGTGGTGGCAGGCCTGTCCGTTGACCGTCTCGTCCGCGAGCTGGGTCGGCGCCGGCAGCTTGGCCAGCTCGGCCTCGATGTCGGACAGCACGGCCGACGCCTCGGGCGCTGGGGAGTCGGTCGCGCTCAGGCTCGGCAGCGGCAGGGCGCTGGTCAGCGAGCTCAGGTCGAGCTTCTCGTACTGGGGACCGGTCAGGTTCGTCTTGATGTAGGCGGTGCCGCCGACGGCAATCACGCTGGCACTCAGGTTCAACATGGCCGGCACCGTGGCGCTGACCTGGCCGCTGCCGTCGGTGATATCGAGGTCGCCCTCGATCGTCGTCCCGGACAGGTCGAGCGTCGTCGGGCTGGCGCCCGGCGCGCTGCTCGCGTCCGCGCCGCCAAGCAGGCCGGAGGCGTCGACGGTACCGCTCAGGGCGACCTTGAAGTGGACGCTCTTGAGGTTCTGCAGGGCCGTGGTCGAACCGGTCAGGATCGCCCGAGGGTCGGCCGGGGTCGGGGTCGCGCTGCTGCTGCCCGAGCAGGCCGCGAACAGGACTGCCGTAGCGGCCAGGAGGGACAGGAGTCGGCGAGACATCGCGATACCTCAGAAGCGATCGGGGCAATTGCCGGCGAGGGTCGTGGTCGGAGCGTAACCGTCCTGGTTCGACGGGGCAACCCGCGGGGATGTTGCGCTCGGCGTTGCCAGCCGACCATCCCCCGATCGGCCTACTGCCGGTCAGAGTAGAGTCGGATCCACGACCCCGCCGGATCGGGCCGGGTCGATCCGCAGGAGATGTCGATGCAGGCCGATCGGACCAGCCTGACCCGCGTTCGGGGAGGGCGGCCAGCAGGACGACGACCTGGCGAGCCGACTCAAGCACGCCGAGGCGGTGCTCGAGTCGGCGGCGCAGCCGTGAACGGCCGGATCGGCCGGCGATGATCGACTTCGGCGCGGTCAACGCCGGAACGGCCGAGCTTGGCGACCTCGCCCGCGGCCTGACCCGGGAGGACCTGGCCGCGGCGACCCGGGCGATGACGGCGGCCCTGCTCGAGCAGTTGCGCGACGCGGTCGACGAGGATGTCACGTTCGTTCCGCTGGATCCGGCGGCCGAGGACACATTTGCCCTGGATTCGGCCGAGGTCGGGCTGGCCTGGACGCTCGGCCACGTGATCGTCCACCTCACCGCGAGCGCCGAGGAGGCGGCGATGCTCGCCGCCGAGCTTGCCCGCGGCGTCGAGCCCCACGGCCGCTCCCGCTCCGAGGTCCCCTGGCAGGGCGTCGAGACGATCGCGGCCTGTCGACGGCGGCTCGACGAGAGCCAGCGAATGATCCTGGCGAGCCTCGACACGTGGCCGGACGAACCCCACCTCGACGTCGTCTACACGACCGCCCGTGGAACGATTTGCAACGCGCCGGCCCGGTTCCTGGGCGGGCTGCTCCACGCCGACGCCCACCTCGGCCAGGTCGCGGACATCGTCGGCCAGGCTCAGGCCGCCCGAACCGGCGGTACATAGATCGGGTCCGGGGGTTCGCGTCCGGGCGGGTCCGCGGTGAGGTCCGGATCGGTTTGGTGGCCGCCCTGGCCGGAAGGTCGGGTGGGGTCCCGGACCAACGTGCCAGGCAAGGATTGCCATTTGCCTTCAGACTCGGCGGGGTCGTCCAGCCACTGACGGGGCTCGACCGACCGCCCATCGTCCAGCGCCGCACCGGGTCAGCGGATCGCTCCCTCGCGGAGGGCACCCCGGCCGGCAGCCTGGGCAAGTCGTTCAGCGTTCGCCGCCTCCAGCGGCGTTCTGGTAGTGAGGAGGCAGGACATTGGGTTGGTTCGCCAACGGCGCCCATCGGGCGTCAAAATTGTTCACGGGCGCCCGGACGCTCTTCCTGGCCGCCGCTCTGGCGTGCCTCGGCGGGATGGCCGCCGTGCCGACCGTGGCCGCCGCGACGCCGGTCAAGGTCGTGATCATCGTCGGGCCGACGGGCACGGGCACGGCCCGGAACGTCGCCGACGCGAAGGCTCTGGCCGCCCAGGCTCGTGGCTTCGGCGCGACGGTGACCGAGATCTACAGTCCGAATGCCACCTGGAGCCGGGTCGTCGCCGCGGCGCAGGGTGCCAACATCCTGATCGACATGGGGCACGGCAACGGCTGGCCCAGCCCGTACGGCCCATTCCAGGAGAACACCAAGGACGGCCTCGGGCTGAACGCCAGCCTCAATCACGGCAACCTTGACCTCAAGTACTACGGCGCCAACTACGTGCGCAAGTACATCCATCTCGCGCCGAACTCGGTGGTGATCCTTCACGGCATGTGCTACTCGGCCGGCAACTCCGAGCCCGGCAGGCCGATCCCGACGATCGCGGTCGGCCGCGAGCGGGTCCAGAACTTCGCTGCAGGCTTCCTCTACGCCGGCGCGAAGGACGTCTTCGCCGAACCGTACGGCGACGTGGGCTACATCCTCCAGGCGCTCTTCACGAGCAAGACCACGGCCCGCCAGATCTTCATGGGCCAGCACCAGGCCTACCCTGGGTCCGCGACCGGGATCACGTCCCTCGCCTACCCGTCGCAGCGAACCGCCGGGGCGCACCTGATCGCCGACCGCGACTCGACGGGCCATTTCCGGCGATCGGTGACCGGCAGCCTCGACATTACGCTCACCGACATGCGCTGAGAACGCGGCCTGCGCACCGGGCGGCGATGAACGCACCGATCGGGCGTTCGGCGGAAGACCCCGTCCGGCTCGTTCGCCCCAGGAGAAGAGAACGCCCGAATCCCGTCCTCGCGACCGGGTTCGGGCGTTCCCTATTCCCGATCGGTTCGCCGTCCGCGAACGAGGAGGCCGGAGGCCCGCGCGAGGTTGAGTTGACGATCGGTCGGATCCGGCGCAACCTCGTGGCCTTCCTGGCTGAGGAGCTGAAGCCGATGCGATGGCAGGACTCGGAACCGGCGAGCCGCAGGCTCAGGCGCTCCGCGATCACGGATGTGGTCGTGTTCGCGATGGTCATCGTGCTGACGACCGTCGACCCGGGCTGGCAGCGCGTGGCTCCCGTCAGTGGCGTCGGGTCCTGAGTGTGGCCACGGTCAGCGTTCGCTACATCGTCAACGACGTCGAGGCGGCGATTGACTTCTACTGCAATCGGCTCGGCTTCCGGGAGACGATGCACCCGAATGGATTCTTCGCGATGCTCACCCACGGCGATCTTCGCCTGGTGCTCAGCAAGCCGGGCGGCGGACCGGGCGGCGGCCAGGGCAGCCCGGACGGCCAGATCCCGGAGCCCGGTGGCTGGAACCGCTTCTCGCTCGAGGTGGCCGATCTAGGGTCAACGGTCGAGCGGCTGCGGGACGCGGGCGTCCACTTCCGAACAGCGATTATCGTCGGCGTCGGTGGTAAGCAGGTCGTGATCGACGATCCCTCGGGCAACCCGATCGAGCTGTTCGAGCCGATCCTGGCGGAGGCTCGCCTCGCCCAACCATCCTAGGGTTCGAAGGAACCATCGACCCGGTTGCGACGTCTGCTGGATTCAACCCGGCCATCGTGCCGATGCCGCAGATCCAGGAGCCGAACCGATGGACCGCACCTCGACCGCAGCCGTACTCCGTGTTCCGCGACGCCTCGGCCTGCTCGTACCGCTGGTCGCGCTGCTGATCGGCGGCTGCTCCGCCGCGACCGTCGCGCGATCGGCAGCGGCCCCGCCGGCGACACCTGCAAATAGCGCTGAGACGTCGACCGTCGGAGCTCCCGTGAGTGGCGCGGATGTCGCCGTGGCCGGCACGCCGGGCGTCAGCATGGTTGGCAGCACAGGCTCGGGCAGTGCCACGACGAATGCGGCGATCGCCTATCCCTATCCCGCCCTCGGCGGCAGTGCGGGTCTTGCACCCGACCACGAGCTGGTCGTCAACGGCACCGGCGAGGCGACCGTGAAGACCGATCTCAGCAACCGGGCCGCCGCCCAGCGATCGGCTCTCGCTGCGGCGATCGCCGATGCGAAGGCCCAGGCAGAGTCCGCGGCGGCGGATGCCGGCGTACGCCTGGGTGGAGTCGTCTCGTTGAGCGTCTCGGTCGGCGGCGGCTCCATCGGGATCCTGCCGATGGGAGCGAGCGCGCCCGGGACCGGTGCAATCGCGCCGGACGGGACGACGAGCGTCCCGCCGGCGGCTGGAGGATCCGCCCCAATCCTGCCTGCGACCGAGCAGCTCGAAGTGACCGTGACCGTCGCCTACTCGATCAGCTGAGCCCGGCCGGCGGCCCGAGCCAGCGGTTGGGCTCCGCGGGCCCGGAGCCGGGCATGTCGATTCTCGGGCCCGCTCGTTCGACGCATGGATAGAAGCCCGCGAACAGGTCCGCTGGATCACGTCCGGGCTCCGAACGAAGCGGAAGGAGTCGCCATGCGGGTGCTGGCCCTGCTGAGGGCCGCCGATCCTCGGGACGCGGGTGTCCGCCCCGCCCCGAACCTCCTGGCAGAGTTGCGCCGGTTCAACGAGGATCTCGTGAATGCCGGCGTTACGCTGGCGGGGGAGGCGGTCGAACCTGGCGCAGCGGGCGTCCGGGTGACCGTCTCGAACGGGAAGCTGGCCGTCGTCGATCGGCCCGCCGAGCCAGCCGAGGTGCTCACCGGCCTCTGGCTGTGGCAGGTGCGCTCCATCGACGAGGCAATCGAATGGGCCAGGCGCTGCCCCAACCCCACCGACGGCGAAGCGGAACTCGAACTCCGTTCGGTCGTCGAGCTGGGCGACTGGGCCAGGCCGGTTGAACGGCAATACGGGTGAGCGGCAACACGACTGAACGACAGCACAAGGAGCAACGACGATGCGATTCTTCTGCTACACCCTTGGCGACGAGAACATCTCGATCCCGCCCCCGAGCGAGACGGAGATGTCGGTCATGGGCAGGTTCATCGGCGAGGCGATCCAGGCCGGCGTGCTGGTCGAGACGGGCGGCTTCGCGCCGACCTCCCAGGCAGTCAAGGTCCAGTACTCGAAGGGAGGCTCCTTCAAGGTCACCGACGGACCGTTCGCCGAGGCGAAGGAGCTGATCGGCGGCTGGGCCCTGATCCAGACCGCCTCGCGCGACGAAGCCGTGGAATGGGCCAAGCGCTTCCTGGCGATCGTCGGGATCGACGGTGCCGAGTCGCGGGTCCGGCAGGTCTTCGGTCCGAGTGACTTCGAGCCTGCCGGCGGGTGACCGGCGACGAACACGATCGGACGATCGATGCGGTCTGGCGGATCGAGTCGGCCCGGCTGATCGCCGGCTCTCACCCGGATCGTGCGCGACGTCGGCCTGGCCGAGGACCTCGCGCAGGACGCGCTCGTCGCCGCGCTCGAGCAGTGGCCGGAGTCGGGCGTCCCGGACAACCCGGGCGCCTGGCTCATGGCGACCGCCAAGCCCGCGCGATCGACCTCGTGCGCCGCCAGAAGACGGCTCGAGCGCAAGCACGAGGAGCTCGGCCGCGAGTCGGGGCCGGGCAGGAGGCCGCGGCCGAACGGATTCGCACGCGAGCCTCGACGACGACGTCGGCGACGACCTGCTGCGGCTGCATCTTCATCACCTGCCATCCGGTGCTCTCCACGCGAGGCCCGCGTGGCCCTCACGCTCCGGCTGCTCGGCGGCCTGACGACCGACGAGATCGCGCGGGCGTTCCTCGTCCCGGAGCCGACGATCGCCCAGCGGATCGTGCGCGCCAAGCGGACCCTCGCGGAGGCGCACGTCCCGTTCGAGGTCCCGCGCGGCGACGAGCTCGCCGCCCGGCTGGCGCTCGGTGCTCGAGGTCGTCTACCTCGTCTTCAACGAGGGCTACTCGGCCACGGCGGGCGACGACTGGATGCGACCGGGCTTGTGCGAGGACGCGCTGCGCCTCGGCCGGATCCTGGCCGAGCTGATGCCCGGAGAGCCCGAGGTCCACGGCCTCGTCGCTCTCATGGAGATCCAGGCATCGCGGTCGCGGGCGCGGGTCGGCCCGGACGGCGAGCCGATCCTGCTGCTCGACCAGGACCGCGCCCGCTGGGACCGGCTGCTCATCGGCCGCGGCCTGGCGGCGCTCGAACGGGCCGAGAAGCTCGGCGGAACGCTCGGTCCCTACGCGCTGCAGGCCGCGATCGCCGCCTGCCACGCCCGGGCCCGCACCGCCGACGAGACCGACTGGCCGCGGATCGCGGCACTCTACGACGCCCTGGCCGAGGTCGCGCCGTCCCCGGTCGTCGAGCTGAACCGCGCGGTCGCGGTCGCCATGGCCTTCGGGCCGGCGGCCGGTCTCGAGCTGGTCGATCGCCTCGCCTCTGAGCCGGCCCTGCGAGCCTACCACCTGCTGCCGAGCGTGCGGGGCGACCTCCTCGCCCGGCTCGGCCGGTCGGACGAGGCCGCGGTCGAGTTCAGACGCGCGGCCGGCCTCACCCGCAACGCGCGCGAGCGCACCCTCCTCCTCGAGCGAGCCGCCGCCTCCATCGCGAAAGGAGCGTTCGGAGGCTGATCAGCCGGCCGATCGCCGCCGCGGCCCGGTCGGGAGCTGCATGGTCGCGACTCCAGCTCTGGGAGCGTCAGGCCTTGGCTCGGTCCGCCTCGAGCTTGTCGAGCTTGTCGAGCAGGACGCCGATCGCGTCGTCCTGGGCCTGGAGGTGGTCCTGGATCTGCTGCGCCTCGTGGAACGTCGCGTCGGCGTCCTTGTAGGTCATCTCCGCCCGCTTGTCGGATGCGCGCGAGGAGATGTTCTGGCCGACGATGATCACCGACAGGAGGACCAGCTGGATGAACGTCTGGCTCAGCCACTGGATGAGGGCCAGGGGGCTGCCCGACTGTACCGCCGAAGGCAGGACGACGAGGGCGAGGATGGCGAAGGCATAGGCGCACCACATCGTCCCGACTACGCCGGTGACGACGATCGCGATCCGGCCGTTCAGGCCGATGTGCTGATCGGCCGTCTTGGGCGGGCCGGACGCCTGGTGCTCGGCGATCCGCGGGTGGGGCCGGCGGACAAAGGTCACTGCCATCGTTTCGCGATCTCCCCTGGCTGGCCCATGGCGGGCGCGCGGGTCGGCGACCCGTTGTTGCCCATGATCGCTCAGGACCCGGGCAGCCGGTAGAGTGCGCGAATGGCGGCCTTTTCCCCCCGCGCCTTCGTCCTGCGCCACACCCGCCTCCAGCCCGTCCCGGGCCTCGAGGAGATCCGCCTCCACCTGGCCGACGAGGTGCTGCCCCTGTGGGGCGCAGTCCAGGTCGAGACCGGGGATCCCGAGGCGGCCCTGCCGTACTGGGCGTTCGCCTGGGGCGGCGGGCTGGCGATCGGGCGCTACCTGCGCGACATGCCCGGGGCTGTCGCCGGCCGCCGGGTCCTCGACCTCGCGTCGGGCTCGGGCCTGTGCGCGATCGCGGCGCGCAAAGCCGGTGCGTCGCAGGTGGTCGGTGTCGACATCGACCCGTTGGCTGCCGCCGCGATCGAGATCAACGCCCGCGCCAACGGCGTCCGGTTGACGGCCCTCCGCCGGGACATCCTCGATGAGGAGCCGCCCGATGTCGACGTGATCATCGCCGGCGACTTCTGCTACGAGGCAGGCCTTGCCCGGCGGGTGATGGCCTGGCTTCACCGAGCCGAGGATCGCGGCATTGACGTAATCGTGGGTGACCCGGGCCGGCGCTACCTGCCGGCCGCGGAGCTGGTCATGCTCGCTTCGTACGAGGTCCGGACGACCACCGAGCTCGAGGATCTCGACCACAAGCAGGGCCGGGTCTACGCTCTGAGCGCCGTCTCGACGGGGGCACGCCGTGGAGACCGAAGTTCGGGATGACCCGGACGATCAGCCGGTGCCTGCGCCGGGCCCGGGCCGTCACTGGGACCGGCTCCAGGACGTCCAACGCCTGACCGTTTCCGTACGTCGAGGGTCGAGTCGATGCGCGCTGTCCTGTTGGCGGTCGGTCTGGCCGCGGCCCTCATCGGGTGCAGTGGCGTGCCCACGCCGGTGCCGTCGTCCGGGCCGTCGTCGGGACCGGCGTCGCTCGCTCCCTCGGCTGGGCCGAGTGGTGCGCCGAGCGCAGCTCCGACGGTCGGCCCCACCCGCACGCCGACGCCGACCGCCCAACCGATCGCCGTCTGCCTGGCGACCCAGCTGGCCGCCAAGGTGACGGGCTGGCAGGGCGCCGCGGGCCACCAGATCGCGAGCGTCACCCTGACGAACGCCTCGACCCACACCTGCACTGTCCAGGGGACCCCGGAGGTCGAGCTGGTCGACGCCCACGGGAACATCCTGATCGACTCCCAGACCGGTGGAGCGGACGGCCTGCCCCACGTCACGAAGGGCGATCCGGCGTTCCACCTCGCACACGGCGGCTCGGTCAGGACGCTCGTCCAGGACGACAACTACTGCCGGCCAGCCCCCGCCCTGCCAACGACCATCGCGCTCGTCCTGCCCTCGAATGCCGGCCGGCTCGTCGCGGCGGCCGGCCCGGGCGGTACGGTGCCGCCGTGCATGGGCACGCCCGGCTCGCTCGGCTCGATCTCGATGAACGGCTGGGCGAAGTGATGGCGGGATGCTAGCGTTGGCTCCGGACCGGCTCGCGCAGCTCCCGGTCGCCCGAGGTCGGTGGCACGGGCTCGGCCGGCGCATCGGCCGCCAGCACGGCCCGCCGGGCCATCTCGTCGGCGAGCACCTCTCGCAGCTTCGCCTGGCCGGGCTCGATCATGCTCGCCAGCATGCCCGGGACGAACGCTTGCTCGTCGCGTTCACGCCGGTTCTTGCCCCAGGTGAAACGGATCACGACCCGGGTGCCGTCCGGCACGTCCTCGAACGCAAACGTCGAGACGGCTTGGAAGCCATTCGGCATCGTCGTCCGATGGGTCACGTGGTCGGTCGGCCGCCAGTCGAGGATCTCCTCCACCAGGACCTCGAGGCCGTGCACGCAGTGGTTCGTCGTCCCGGCGCCTCGGCGAGGGGCGGTCGGCAGCTCATCGATCCCGGTGACCCCGAACTGCCAGAGCGGCCGGAGCGCCGGGTCGGTCATGAACGACCAGACGAGATCCCGCGGGGCCGGCTGGATCGCCTCGAAGGTGTACCCCGCCTCGCGCTCGGCCACGACCACGCGCCGGCGCTCGAGCTCGAGAGCCCAGGCGGCCCCCAGGTCCTCGACCCAGCCGACGACCTCGCCGAGGTCGTCGTAGGTGTCGCGATACTCGGTCATCCCGAGCGTGGCAGGGTCGATCCCCATGGCCGCGACGCAGGCGGCGCTGAACAAGGCGTAGGCAGGGGTCCCGAGTCGCTCGACGACATGGTTCTTGAGGAACCGGTGGACGACGATCACGTCGGAGCCGACGAGCTCTTCGTGGCCGGCAATCCGGTGCCGGATGATCGAGCCGTGGTGGGCGACGACCTTGAGATCGAGCCGGGGCATCAGCGTACAGGCGTTGCACGTACAGGCCGTCGCCTGGGAGATGTCACGCAGGCGGCGCCGGAAGTTGAAATAGGTGCGCTCGACGGTATCCAGAAGCTGCGAGCCGTCGATCCGATCGCCGAGCGCGTAGGCGAAGGCGGCATCGCCTTCGAGCTTGGCCAGGCGAAAGCTCGGCCGGAGCGAACCGACGACGGTGGTCATCAGGTCGGCCAGGATGTCCTGGGCGTGGTCCAGCTCAGCACGCGCCAGGTAGCTGGTGTAACCGGAGATATCGGCGATCAGCAGACAGGCCGGCTCGGCTTGCGACAGCACCCGCCTTCTCCTTCTCGTGCGGCAAGGCTCGCCGCGGCGTGACCATCATCGGGCCTCGAGCGCCCCCGCGTCGAGATGCGGGTCGGCCGCTGTCGAGCTCGCCCGCCCGCCACGCTGTCCCTCGCCACCCGGGAGCTTGACCAAAGCCGCACAATCGGGCGACAACAGGAGAGCGCCTGATGTCGGACCGCGCAACGGTCAACGACCTCCTCGCAGTGGCCCGCTCGCGGATCGAGCGGCTGGACCCGCACGCCGCTCGTGCCGCGGCCGAAGCGGGTGCGGTCGTGATCGACACGCGCTGCTCGGAACAACGGCATGAGACAGGCATCATCCCGGGCTCGGTCCACGTCCCACTGTCCGTCCTCTTCTGGCGCCTCGACCCGGCATCCGGGTTCGACGACCCTGCCTTGGCCAACCTCGAGCGCCAGGTGATCCTCGTGTGTGCGCACGGCTACTCGTCGAGCATCGCCGCCGCGACGCTGATCGACCTCGGCTACGCGCGGGCCGGAGACCTCGACGGTGGATTCGAGGCCTGGCAGGCCGCCGGCCTGCCGATCGAGGCTGCGGCGGGCTGAGTTCGGGCCATTTGGCAGGTGCTCGCCTGGCCGGCCTTCATCGATGCTCAACGCGTGAACGTGGTGGTGATCCTGAACGATGGACCCTATGGAACCGAGCGCTCGTACAACGGGCTCCGCCTCGCGCTCGCGCTCGCCAAGGTGCCCGAGACGACCCTGCGAGTCTTCCTGATGGCCGACGCTGTTGCCTGCGCGAAGCCGGGCCAGGTGACCCCCGAAGGCGCCTACAACATCGGCCGGATGCTCAAAGGCCTCACCAGCCGAGGGGTCGTGGTCGGAACGTGCGGCTCATGCATGGATGCCCGCGGCTATGCCGATGCCGACCTCGCACCGGGCATCGGCCGTTCATCAATGCCGCAGCTCGCTGACTGGACCGTGTGGGCCGACAAGGTCGTTACGTTCTGACGAGCGTCTCGCGCATCCAAGCCCGTAGTCCATGGATTGTGATGGCAGGTCCTGGGCTGCAACGTGGGTGGGGTGGGTGGCGTCATAATCCGGAGCATGGTGGGCGAAGCGACGTCCGTTGCGCATGGCACGCTCGGGCGGGCGGCCGACGGCGGTGCGCTCGACCCCCTTGTCGGGCCGCAGTGCTCGCTCGCAGTTCAGCTCCGCCGGGCGTCCGGCGCGGTCATCGGGCGGAACGCCGAGCTGGAGGCGATCTCCCAGGAGCTGCACGAGGCCTCCGGTCGCCTCGCCGCGGTGACGCTCGAGGGCGAGCCGGGTATCGGCAAGACGCGCTTGCTGCTGGCCGCCGCGGAGCTCGCCTCGGCGAGCGGGTTCACCTGTGTTGCGATCACCGCCGACGAGGAGATCCGCGGGCCGTTCCTCGTCGCGCGGAGCCTGTTCGCCTCCAGCGCGGTCCGCAAGACGGCCGCGGGAACGCCGGCGGAGGCCGCGGTCAGTCGGGTGATCGAGGCCATTTCGGGTCGCGACGAGCGCGGTTTCGAGACGCTCTCTCCGGACGCAAAGCTCCTGCGGGCCTTTGACCTCGGAGGCGTGGCCATCTCCACCCTCGCCGCGGTCCGCCCGCTTGCGCTGCTCATCGACGACGTCCAGTGGGCCGACGACGACACCCTCCGGCTGCTTCGGTACATCGTCCGGAGCGACGCCGATCGGCCGGTCTTCCTGTTCCTGACGATCCGGCCCGACGAGTTCGCGTCGGTGACCGAGGCGGTGAACTTCGTGGCCGACATGGAGCGGATGGGCCTCGTTCGGCGGTTGCGGCCCGGACGGTTCAGCTCGGTCGAAACGGGGGAGCTCCTGAAGCGCGTTCTCGGTGGCCCGATCGAGTCTGCGTCCACGGTCGCGATGCACGTCCAGTCCGAGGGCGTGCCGTTCATCGTCGAGGAGCTGGCCCGGACGCACCGCGAAGCCGGCACCCTTCAGCAGATCGATGGGGAGTGGCGGCTCGGCCGGAACGCAGCGCAGCTCGTACCGTCCGCAGTGCGGACGCTCATCGATCGCCGCGCCGCGCGACTCCCGGCCCGGACGCGGGCCGCGCTCGGCGACGCGGCGATCCTCGGCCGGAGCTTCAGCCTTCGCGACATCTCGGCGATCCGAGCGCGGATTGGGGATGGCGAGATCGCCTCGCAGCCGGCTGCTCGCGACCAGGCCGAGGCCCCTGGGCCGGCGGGGGAGGGCGATGCGAGGGGCCGGGGTGCCGGTGCTGATGCGCTCGCCGACGATCTCGGTCCGGCCGTCGCGGCCGGCCTCCTCCTGCCGCAGGCGCAGGGCGAGCCGGCGGATTACACGTTCACCCACGAGCAGGTCCGCCAGTTCGCCGCGAACCAGCTTTCGGCGACCCGGCGCCGGCAGGTTCACGCTGCGGTCGTCGAGCTGTTGCTGGAGGGTGGCGATCCGGCCCCCGCCGGCCTGTCGATGCTCGCCCAGCACGCCCTGGCCGCCGGCGACACGGTCCGGTCGGCGCGCTTCTCGATCGATGCCGCGGCGGCGGCCCTCGCCTCGAACGCCCCCGAGGAGGCGCTCCGGCTCGTCGAGCAGGCGCTCCCGGTCGTTTCCACGCCGGCCGATCGGCGGGTCCTGCTCGCGACCCGCGACGACGCCTTCGCCGTCCTCCGCCGGACCAGCGAGCGGCTCGACGGCCTGACCGAACTGGCCGCGCTCGCCGAGGCGATGCGCGATCCGAAGGTCGAGCTCGACGTCCAGCTCCGGCGTGCGTCGGCGCTCCGGATGAGCCACGACGAGGACGCCGCCGCGGAGCTGGCCCGTCACGTCCGCGCACGCGCGGCCGGAGCATGGGCGACGCCGCCATGGAGCTCCGGGCGTCGCTCGAGCTTGGCCAGGCGCTCCTGCGGAGCCCGCTCGGCGAGTCGTTCGGCGGGGCCGCGATCGAGATCGACCTCGACGGTTGCCGAGGAGGCCTACCGCCGCGCGATCGAGCTCGCCGAGCAGCTGGGCGACGACCGCAGCCTGGCCGCTGCCCTTCGTGAGATCGGGACGATCGACTTCACCCGCGGGCGTGCCTGGTTCGTGGGCGAGGTCCTGGCCGGCCGGGCGAACGAGCTGATGGCGAAGGTCGCGGCTGGCGCCAACTTCCTGGACCTCATCCTGGCGTCGCCGATCGGCCCGCTCTTCGTCGAGCTGAGTCAGGTCCTCGAGCGGGCGCTCGGCATCTTCGAGCGGCTCGGCGACCGAACAGGCGTGATGTCGACGGTCATCGCGATGGCCTACGCGCAGTACGGGCCGGTCATCCACCTGTCGTCCTCGGCGCGGCATCTCGAGGAGATCCGGCGCGTGACGAGCCGCCTGTCCGAGCTCGTGACCGAGAGCGAGCGGGCGAGGCTCGACCTCCAGATGCTGTTCGGGGTCCACGTGTACTCCCGGGCGAAGGTGGTGCCCGACCTGGCCCTGGCCCGGGGCGAGGACGCCCATCGAGCGGCGAAGCTCCAGGGCGACCGGGCGATCGAGTTCCTCGCCGCCGGAGGGGTGGCGATGAGCCTGCTCGAGCTCGGCGATGTCGACGCCGCCGAGCGCTGGCTCGGCCTCGCGGCCGCGGCCCTGTCGATCGCCCCCTCGCGGACGCGTGCCGCCCAGCTCGAAACCTGGCGTGGGCGGGTCCGGGCGGGCGCCGGCGACGTCGAGGGCATGCGTCGCCATCTCGAGCGTGCCGTCGCCATGGCGACCGAAGGGGGTCGGGCCTCCGGGCGGTGTGAGGCGCTCGCCCGACTGGCCATCGAAGCGGCGGGGCTCGTTGCGCGCTCCGCCTCCGATGCCATCCCGGCCACCAGGGGCGGTGGCCCGGACCCTGCCCTGGTGGACCTGGTCGAGCGATCAGCGACGCAGGTGAAGGACCTCGTGCCGCTCCTGCCGGGGCACGCGCCGTGGGGCGCGCAGGCCGACGCGGCGCTGGCCACCGTCGCCCTCGTGCGCGGCGACATCGCGGCCGCCGTCGCGGCCGGCGGCGCGGCCATTCAGGCCCTCCAGTCCGGTCTTCACGAGGACGCGAGCCTGGACATCGTCATCCCGGCCGCCCGCGCCGTGTTCGCCGGCGGGCCGTCCGAGGTCCAGGGATTCGTCCGAGGCTTCCTCCAGTCGACCCTGTCCAAGATCGCTCAGGGAACGGCCGACGAGGTGATCCGCGTGCGCTGGCTCACGGGCCCCGTCGGTCGCCAGCTCGTGGAGCTGGCCGGCCCGATGGACGCACCGGCCCCCGATGCCGCCGCCGGAACGCGGCGCCGGCCCGCATCTCGACGATGCCGAGCGCCGGCTGCTGCAGCTCCTGACCGAGGGCCGGACGAACGCCGAGATCGCCGCCGAGCTCGACCTCGGCGAGGATGACGTGGTCCAGCGCCTGGCGCGACTGCAGGCCCGGCTGGGTACCTCGAGCCGGGCCGAGGCGACCTCGCTGGCGTTCCGCGGACTCGCCACAGTGGGGTCGGGCTGATGGCGATCCGGGCGCGCGTCGACCGCCACAAGTGCATCGGCGCCGGCAACTGCATCACCCTCGCCCCGACGGCCTTCGACTGGCTCGCCGGCGACTACGGGAAGGGCGACGTCGTCGGCGCCGACAGCGTCGATGAGGAGGTCCTCCGCGCCGCAGCCTTCGCCTGCCCGACCGCTGCCATCATCCTCGAGGATGTCGCCGAGCTCCTGCCGTGGCAGCTGCGCGGCAAGGCCGGTCCGGCCCGGCGGGTCCTCAAGACGTTCATGTTCACCGACATCGTCGGTTCGACGAACCTCGTCGAGGCGCTCGGCGACGAGGCCTGGGAGACGATGCTTCGCTGGCACAACGCGGCGCTCCGGGAGGTGTTCACGGCCCATGGCGGCGAGGAGATCTCGACGACCGGCGACGGCTTCTTCGTCAGCTTCGATTCGCCGGACCTTGCGGTGGCGGCGGCGATCGCGATCCAGCGGCGACTGAGCGAACAGCGCGCGACCCAGGGCTTCGCGCCCCAGGTCCGGATCGGCCTCCACGCCTCGGATGCGACGCAGGTCGGCGGTGACTTCCACGGCAAGGGCGTCCACGAGGCGGCCCGGATCGCGGCCCTCGGCGGCGCCGGCGACATCGTTGCGAGCGTCGCGACGGTCGGGGATTCGCACCGGACGTCCGGCCTCCGGAGCGTGACGCTCAAGGGCCTTTCGGAGTCGGTCGAGGTCGTCAACGTCGACTGGCGCTGAGTCACGGATTCATGTTGGCCGCCGCGAGCGCGCCCGCGATCTCGGTCCCTCCGCCCCGCAGATCCTCGAAGTTGATCAAACGCCTCGCGCCTGATCCCATTGTTTGAACGTTTCTGCGCCGATCCCTCCCAAGGTATGTGTCGTCAAGGCACAGCAGGCAGGAGTCGGTGGTGCGTGGAGCAGGCACGGCGCGTCTCGAGCGAGCGCTGATCGTGGCAGTGGTGACCTGCCTGGCCGCGTATGCAGGCAGCTCCGCCCTTGTGCCGTCTCCGGCATCTTCGCCAGCATCCGAGCCGGCGGCCGTCTCTCCGCCGTACGAAAAGGACAGACAGGCGCCCGGCTTTGGCAGGGCTTGCGGGTTCGTGCAGAACTCCCCGACGAGTTGCCGCCCCTCGGCCGACACTGCGGCAACCGGACCGACGGCGAACAGAGCGGTCAGGAGCGCTGCGATCAATGGCAGCCGGGTGATCGCCTTCCTCAGGACCACTCCCATCGCGGTGGTCGGCGGACGGTGAACTGGCCGATCGAGCGGCGCGGTCAGCGGGCTCATCGAAGACATCGTCACGTTCTTTCCATCCAAGAACGAGCACACGATGATTCCGCATGCTTCACTCACGTATGGGGCGCGTTTCGGCCCGAGCGTTCAATCTGTGGCCCCGCCGGCCACATCGCGCCCTCGGCCGGTCACCCCCGATAATCGCCAGGTGACCGAGAGGTGAGGCGCCAGGCCTAGCCTGCCCGGCATGCTCGCGACGGTCCTCTCAGCATCGCTCCATGGGATCGAAGGCCGGCTGATCCGGGTCGAGGTCGACGTCGCCCCGGGCCTGCCCGGGTTCACGATCGTGGGCCTGCCCGACGCCTCGCTCCAGGAGGCCCGCGAGCGGGTCCGGGGCGGGATCCGGAACAGCGGCCTCGTGTTCCCACCCCGGCGGATCACCGTGAACCTCGCCCCGGCCGACCTGCGCAAGACCGGTGCCTCGCTCGATGTGGCGATCGCGGTCGCGATCCTGCTCGGGTCGGAGCAGGCCCGCGCGGACGGGCCGTGGGCGTTGATCGGCGAGCTGTCACTGGGGGGCGAGCTCCGGGCGGTGCCCGGCATCCTCTCGATGGTCGCGGCGCTGGCCCGCCGCGGGGTCGCCCGCGTGGTGGTGCCGGCCGAAGCGGCCGCCGAGGCCGGCCTTGTCGAGCGGATCGAGGTCCATCCGGCGCCCGACCTGGCCGCGGCGCTGATCGCCATCCGCTCCGGCCGGGCGGCCCGCCACCGCGTGAATCCCGCTCGGGTCGACCTGGTCGGGTCGGCCGCGACCCAGGCGGCGGGCGGGACGCCTGCCGAAGGATCGTCCCCCCTCGCCGACGTGCCCGACCTGGGCGACGTGCGCGGCCAGGCCGGTGCCCGACGAGCGCTCGAGATCGCCCTGGCGGGCGGCCACGGGCTGCTGCTGGTCGGCCCGCCGGGCTCGGGCAAGACGCTCCTCGCCCGGACGATCCCGGGGCTCCTGCCTCCCCTCGACACGGCCGATGCCCTGACCGCCACGGCGATTCGCTCGGCGGCCGGGGAGGGACCGATCAGCGGGCTCGAACGCCGCCGGCCATTCCGCGCTCCTCACCATACGATCTCCTACGCCGGCATGGTCGGCGGCGGTCCCGCGATCGCACCCGGCGAAGTGACCATGGCCCATGCCCGCGTGACGTTCCGTGCACGGCATCCCGTCGCCGGGAGCCCACAGGGAGCCACGCGTATGGTGAGCTGCGCCCTTTCAGGCGGGGAGAGAAGGATGCGATGGGCGGCGATGGCAAGGCCATGACAACTCGACAGACGCGGAGCGTGCAGGTCGTCCTGTTCCTCGTTGGCGTGCTGGTGATGCTGCTCGTTGGGCCGCCCGTGGCTCCGAAGGGCTTCAGGGGCTCGATCTTGCTCAGCTCGACTTTTACCTCGGCTTCACGCTGGGCCTCGCCCTCGTGCTCGGGTGGGTCGTCATCCGGCTACCCCGCCAGGTACACCCGGACTTCCTCCTGAGCACGGTCGTCGTGGCGGCGCTGTTCTACGTCGTGACGATCGCCGCCACGTATGCGTACCTGGTGCTGAACTACGAGACGGAGCTAGCACCTTCGCCGCTACTCCCTAGCGCCGGGTCGAACTGGGGCGTCGTCGGGATCCTCTTGGGCTTCGGGGTGGCCCTCGGAGCGTCCCTGGTCGGCGGGCTAGCGCTGGCCACGCTGGGCCGCGTGCGGGCCTCGGCCATCGTGCCAGGCATCGCGGCCGGGTTCGGCGCAGTCCTCCTCATGTACCTCGTATTCCAGAACCTGTTCCACACGAGTCTCATCTAGAGGGTTCGACGAAGGGCACGGGACCTCTGCTCTTGGTCGTGTCGGGGGACCAGCGGTCGCCGCCAGCGTCGCGGAGGCGGCGGGTCGACTCGGTTCACCTTAGGCGGGCGCGCCGGATAAAGGCTCCGCGTCCAACCCGGACCGGGTGACATTGCCGAACCCTGACCCACCAGGGCATTTTTTTTCTCGACGAGCTGCCGGAGTTCGGCCGGGACGTGCTCGAGGCACTCCGACAGCCGCTCGAGGAGGGCCGGGTCGCGATCGTCCGGGCCGGCCGGTCGCTTGCGCTGCCCGCCCGCTTCCAACTCGTCGCCGCGATGAACCCGTGCCCGTGTGCGTTTCGACTACACCGGGGAATTGGTACTCGATCAAGGCCGTGGCGGTCTTCTTGCCGCCATCTGCGGGCAGTTGGGTGTCGATCCGGATTGACACCAGAAGCCGGACGATCTCCTGGCGCTCCACGTCGCTCAACCCCGCGTCCAGGCGCGTTCGTAGCTCGTCGAGCAGTGGTTGGGCGGCCTCGGGCTCTGCGCTCGCCTGTGCGGCCCCTACGGCCGCTACGCGCCGTTCAAGCTCGGCCCGTTGGGCGTCGATCCTGGTGAGTTCGGCATCAAGGCTCGGGTCGTCGAGCCAACCCCGGGCCGCCTGGCGGATGAGACCGAGGCGTTCGGTCGCCAACCGCTCGAGTTGGCGCTCGAGCATCGTCCGCTCGGCTTCCGCTACCGCGCCCTGGTCGTCGCGTTCCCTTGAAGCATCCAGCTCGGCCAGGATGTCGCCGGGATCACGGAGCCAGCGTTCGATGTCGGTCCAAACGACCGACTCGATCTGCTCGGCTCGGATGGCGTGCCCCCAGCACCGCCTGGTGATCGGACCACGCTCGGCGATCTGTCCGTTGCACCGGTACCACCCGACGCCGGTCCGCCCCTGGGAGCCGCAGTACGTCAAGCCGCAGATCCCGCACGTGATCACCTGCTTGAGCAGATAGCGCCGCGGGCTGTTGCGGGTCACCCTCCGGTTGCGCTCCAGAGCGTCCTGGGCGGCCTGCCAGAGCTCGTCAGAGACGAGTCGAGGCACTGAGGCGCTGATCAGCTCTCGGGTCTGGCTCGTCCGACGGCCGTACTCGAGGCGACCGGCGTACTTGGGCTCGCGGATCATGTTCCGGATCCGACCCGCTCGCCAGATCTCCTGCGTCCGGACCTTGCGCTCCCCGCGCCTGATCTCCCGCCCCGCCCGGGCATAGCTCGTCGGGACGCCCAGCGCATTGAGCTCGGCCGCCACCTGTGGACACGTCCAGCCGTCGATCGCGAGGCGGCGGTACGCCAGGCGCACGACGTCGGCGGCCGAGAGCTCGAGCGAGGCCGAGAGCGGGCGGTCGTCGGGTACGAGCCGGGCGGCCTGCTTGCGCTCCGGGACGATGTAGCCGAAGGCGATGATCCCGCCGGTGTACCGGTGCTCGAGGACGCGCTAGGAGAGGTGACGATCGGAGCCCCGCGGACCGGCAGTGGCTCCACGGGGCTTCGATCGCTCGGCGCGCCCCCTAGCGGCGGGCCGCTCCATCATCGTCGGGCGGTCAACACGCCTTGGCCCCGGCCATTCAGCAGTGAGACCAAGTGGTCGGAGCCGCGGCAAGCCTACCTCGGGGGGCATAGGGAACGCCTCCGGCCCTCTATCCCGTACCCAAGAGGCCACCGGAGGCGTTCGAGTGGAGCGCCGGCCTCGGACGAAAGTCGGAAACGTCCTGGCCGCTGCCGAATTCTAGGCCGTGTGCCAGCCGTCGCACTCTAGCCCGATGGTACCGACGGCATGGCCCCGAACGAGGGGGGAGTCGCCCGGGGCCGGCTGTGATCGTACGCCGGGCGCAGAAGAACGCCCGGAGCATGGGGGCCTATCGACGTCGGCTCAGGATCCACAACGCGAACACGCCGACGATGACGACGAGTGCGACGACCGTCAGGATCCGGCCGCTCACGGCCAGGCCGAGCAACGTGATCCCGAGGTAATCCATCGTCACCAGCAGGTCTCACCCCGCCCACCGGCTCTGGGGGGCCGACAGGCGAGGGGCCTGCAGTGTAGGCCGAGAGAGCAAGCGCCGGAGGGCTTGAAGGCCGCTCCGCGCGTCTGTGGCGAGGGTGAGGCGTTCTGCGCCCGAGGGGTCGGCACGGGCCGTCGTTGGCCCTCGACGGTGGCGGCAAGGACGGATATGTGATGTCTCAGCGAACCCGGCGGACCGTGGCAGCCGGCGGATGGAGGCCCAGCCTCGCTTCGTGCTCGACGAGCAGCCGCTCGGTGTCCTCCCGGGCACTTTCCGCCTGAAGCCGCTCAATGATTCGCTTCCGTTCGTTGCTCCACTCGTCGAGGAGCCGCTTCGTCGACGAGGGGCGAGGGTCATCGGTCATGGCCAGGATGCTACGAGCCGCGCTCGGGACCGCTCGCCGGCGATCGGTCTTCGCCTTTGGGCCGTTCGGCACTGTCGCCAAGGTGGACCTCCGGCTATCCTGCGCCAGGCTCCGACACGAAGGGACGTGCCGCGGATTTCCGCCTCGACCGGGAGGCCGCAGGGGGTTCGGCGCCCGGTGTCGGAGCCCTTTCTCGGCCGGGAGCTGGAAGAGGATCGAAGCCCGGAGAGTCGCAGTCCAGATGACGCCGAGGGCTTCCGGCTGGCCTAGCCAGCGATCGCGGAGGGGTCTTCTCGGCGGAGGAGGATCCCGAGCGAGGCCTTCCACGGCCCGACGTCAGCGTCATGCGAGCCGGCGAGGCCGGCGAGGATCTGGCCGATGTGGTCGAGATCGTGGACTGCCCAGGACGCAAGGAGCTCGCGCAACGTCACCTCACCCATGGTTGGATGCAGGCCGCGGCGATCGAGGTCCGTGTCGGTCACGAGCTCTCTGAGCGCCACGAGGTTGGCAGCTCGGAGAGACGCGAAGCGGTCAACGAGTTCATCGAGCGTGACCCCGCCATCACGCTCGAGCATGGCAAAGCGCTCGTAGCGTTCGAACGCTCGAGACGTGCCCTCCTTGAGGATCAGACGAGTCCGTGCCATCCAGTTGGTCTGTTCGCCGGTGATCAGGTGGCCCACGACGTCCCGCGGGCGCCAGCCACCGGCGACATCGGGCGTCCCAGTCCAGGTCTCGGGCAGCCCGACGAGCAGGATGCGGAGGAGCTCGGGCGTCCGTGCGAGCAGGGAAGTTGTCTCAGCGATGCACCCCGCCCCGTCAGATCGCAGTTGCAGATGATCCACGCCTGGCAAGGTCAAGATGCTGGAAGCCGATCGTCAAGCGCTTCGATGATCAGCCGGCACGATGGGTGGATCGTGCCGACTCGCGTCGTAGACCTGACTTCTGCAGGCTGAAGCGGGTCATGAAGACCGCAGCCTCACGGCTGTCGCGGGAGGGGGCCAGCGGGTAACGTCAGGAGCATGACGCGTAGCGTGTCAGTGCCGCCGACGCGCATGAAACCCGCCTGCTCATAGATGTGGAGTGCGACCGGGTTCAGGAGGTGGACGGACAGGCTAAGGGCTCGCACCCCGTGGGACGACGCATCCTCGATGAGGGCCGTCAGGAGCCGCTTGCCGACGCCCTCTCCCCGATGTCCCGCCAGGACGGCCATGGAGATTTCCGGCACATCCTCGGCGACGAAGCCGTACCCCGGCTCCGACGCCGGGAACAGGCGACACCAGGCCGCGCCGATCGCACCGGACGCGTCTTCGGCGATGACGCCGAGGTCACCGGCGCGACCCCACGAGCGCAGGTACCTGCCCGAATGGGGGTCGGTGAGCGCCTCATCGGGCGTAGGCTTGGGGTCGGCCCACGGGGGGTAGGCTGCTTCAACCAGCATCGCGGCCATGAACGCGACATCCCGACCTTCGGCCGGGCGGACGTTCACAGCCGGGACCCCGTTTCGACCCAGGGCACCGCGACCAAAGTGCAGGTCATCGTCTGAACGATACGCCGCTACGCACGGGGTTAGGCCTGAGTGCGCCGGGCATTCTCCACACGATGACCACCTTGTGCGGATCATCCTTCGCTTGACCGTTGGTCAACCCGGTCGCAAGATGGGCCGACTGGTCCGGACAGGCAGTGTCGGGTGGAGGGACCATGCGCCGATTGATCGTGCTCGTCATCGGGGTGGCGATCCTCGGTGGCTGCGCGAGCTCGGCCCCGAGCGAGACCGGCGGCGTCCTGCCGACGTTCGCTCCAGGCGCATCAGCCGGCCCATCCACGGGCCCGACTGCCGCCTCTTCCTCCGGCCCATCGAGCGGGCCATCGGCTGCCCCTGATGAAGGCAACGGCACGACGATCGCACCTGTCGCGGTCACCCCACCGCCGAGGGGCTGCGTCCCCACCGACCAGGATCGCTACGTCTACAACCCGGCTCGCCTCCAGGTCGTGACCGCCTGCCTGCAGGTGAGCGGGACGGTCGCCGCGATCCGGACCGAGGCCGATGGCGACCGGCACATCCTGATCGCGCTCGATCCTGTCGACGCCCACCTGCTCACCCCGGCAAACCAGGGCGAGGAGCTCGGCGATCTCGTCGTCGAGCCGGTCTGCGTCGGGTCGGTCAGCCAGGCCGATGCGATCGACACCTGTGCGGGGGACGCCGATCCGATCGCGTCCATGCCCTCGACCGTCGGTGAACACATCTGGCTCGAGGGCCGCTACGTGTTCGATCTCGAGCACGGCGGCTGGGCCGAGCTCCATCCCCTCTACCGCTGGGGCGCCTTTGGAACGGCTCCACCGCCGGCCGGAGCGACGCCGCGCCCAACACCGATCAGTGCGACCGGCGGTTCGATCAGCGTCCGGATCACGAGCCTCACCTCACCCGTCTCGCGGGGTTCGTTCGCGAGCATCGGCGCTCGAACGAAGGCGGGTGCCGCCTGCGCGATCACGGTCGAGTACAAGTCCGGGCCCTCGAGCGCAGCCGGTCTCGGGCCCAAGACGGCGAGCGGCACGGGCAGCGTCAGCTGGACCTGGAAGGTCGGCTCACGGACGACGGTCGGCTCCTGGCCGGTGACGGTCACCTGTCGCTCGGGCGGCCAGAGTTCCTCAGCCGAGAAGAGCTTCCTCGTCCGCTGATTTGTCGCCACGATGTCCGCAGCGTGTCGATCGCCAGCACGACCGCGGCGACCAGTCGGCGGCGGCCGCGTTGAGCCCTCGCGTACACTCGCCACATCCGGAGGGAAAGGCGGGCGGATGACGGTCGATCGAGCCGCAATCGCACGAGCCGCCGCGGGAGCCGACGGCGGCCTCCTCGTCGACTGGACGGTCGAGCAGTTGGGCGACTCAGGGCTCATGCCCACGACCGAGTCGCTCGAGCGCGTCCGGGGCATGCTCGACGTCGAGGGCACCTTGCAGGCGTTCTCGCTCGTGGCGAAAACGGTCCGCTCGCTGCGGTTCCTTCCCTCGTTCGCCGCGCTCCCGCAACAAATGCAGACGCTCATCGAGCCGATGTGGCGGACCGAGCCCGAGGTCTACGCATGCGGCCTCCACGGCGCGTTGCCGCCCGAGCTTCGCGCGCCCCGCCTCTACGCGATCGAGACACTCGGGGAGGGTCGCGTCAGGCTCTGGCTCGAGGACGTGGCGACCGCGTCGGCGCCGTGGGACGTCCCGACGTATACGGCGGCTGCATTCGCCCTCGGACGCCTGGCCGGGCGGTACCCCGCTGCCGAGATCCCGTGGACCTTCACAAGGCCGCCGCTCGACCTCGAGAGCTACCTGAACACGAGGATCGCGGGCCAGACGCTTCCGATGCTCCGCGACGATCGAATCTGGCAGCATCCGCTGGTGCGGCAGTCGGTGGACGAACGGCTGCGGGAGGACACGCTCCGCCTCTGGGATCGCGCACATCGTCTCTTGGGTCGCCTGGACGACCTACCACAGACACTCGCTCACGGCGACGCCTGCCCACAGAACCTGCTGATCGAGGGCCGGACCGGCTCGGTCCGCTTCGTCGCCCTCGATTGGGGACTCACCGGCACCGCGCCGATCGGCGCCGATCTCGTCCAACTGATCGCGGGTCGCGCCGAGTCGGGCGAGCTGGATCCGCGGGAGGTGCCGCCCATCGAGCACGCGATCCTGTCCGCCTACCGCGCTGGGCTTGCTGCCGAGGGCATCAGCGAGAGCCGCGAGCGGATCGAACGCGGCTATCGCACCCAGCTGGCGGTGCGCTGCGGCTTCACAGCATTGCCACTCGAGCGACTCCAGGGTGCCCGCGACGACGATCCCGGGCTGACCCTGCTCTTCGCGCGGAGGGCGCGCTGGGCAAGGATGGTTCTCGATCGGGTGCCGGAGCTCGAGCCGCCCGCTACGTGACAGAGCAAACGCGCGACCCCCGGTATGCGTCGTCCCGAAGCCCGCGCGACCCAGATGCCCAGGTCCTAGGGGAGCGACCTCATCGCGGCCCTGCGGCCGTCGGGCGTTGGGAGTCCCTTCTGGACCCGGCTGGGTTGGGTCATCGCGCTTGGAGCGAGAAGCGGTAGACACGATCTGGTCATCGTGCCGGGTAGGCGGCCTCGCGCCCCGTGCTGTCTGGAGCTGATTTCGCGGCTCTCGTGACCCGTTTGGCATGGCGTCAGGGTCATACAGGCAGTCATGACTACAGTGCTGCGAATGAGACCGACGGTCGCCATCTGGCGGCCGATACCAAGGGGTCCAGTGACGGTGCGCCATCAACCGACGACCCTCGAGGCAGTCCTGGCCGACGACTACGCCCGGCTCGTCCGGCTGGCCGGCGTCGTGTGTCGCGATCCTGCCGATGCGCAGGACGCCGTCCAGGCGGCGATCGAGCGGGCCCTGCGCCATCACGGTGACCTGCGGGACCCGGCCAAGGTGACGGCCTGGCTCAACCAGATCGTGGTCCACGAAGCGATCCGGATTGATCAGCGCCGGCGAAGATGGTGGTCGCGACTCGGCGCGGTGCCCCGCGAGATCGAGGTCGCCTCCGGGGAGGGCGATCCGGCCCGACCCGGCGCTGAGACCAACATCGTCCTGCGTGACGCCTTCGACCGGCTACCCGTCGAGCAGCGGGTTGTCGTCGCTCTCCACCACTACGCCGGCTACTCGATCGCCGAGGCTGCGGCGCTCATCGGGATCCCGCTCGAGACCGCCCGGTCCCGGCTCCGCCTCGCTCGGGCGCACCTCCGCCGCGTCCTCGACGAGCCCACACGATGACCGACCCGTTCGATCCAGCCGAGGATCCGGTCCTCGATCACGTGCTCGGGCAGCTCCTTCGCCGGAAGGCGGAGCGGGCCGCGGCGGTGGCGCCGCCGTTTGAGGCCGCTCTGGCAAGGGCCACCTCGCGAAGGACCGACGTCCGGCGCCGAGTCGTGGCGATCGGCGTGCTCGGAGTCCTGGCCTTCGCCGCCGTCGTAGCCGGGGTCCGACTTGCCGGCTGGCTCGGTTCGCGCGTGCCAGTCGGGACGTCACCGAGTACATCACCCTCGACCTACGACGTCGCCTCGCTGCGGCGACCACTGGCGATCCCGACGTTGGCACCTGGTGGCGCCTGCCCGGTCACGCCGGTCGGGCTGACCCTGGAGAGTCTGGGAGCCTTCCAAGGCACTGGTCCGGTCCGGGTCAACAACCTGAACGACGTGCCGATCACGGAGTTGCCACTCCAGAACGGCTGGTACGGACAGAAGGTGTTCTGGGCGGTCGATGCCCGAGAGTCAGGCCCGATCCTGGTCCGGGTCGCCCGGCTCGATGGAACCGGTGGGATCGGGCTCGGAACCGACAACAGCGCCCAGCTGATTCTCTCGAACAGCTTCGGCAGCGACCGGGTCGTCGGTCCCGCGCCGTCGTTCCCGATCGAGCGGATCTTCATCGACGGCGTCTCGTTCCGCGAACCCGGCTGCTACTTCATGCAGATGGACGGTCCTCTCACGACGAGCACCATCGTCTTCCGGGCACGCGGCCCGGTCTCCCCGAGCCCGCTGCCATCGCCCGACTACGAAGCGCTCCATCGGCCGCTCCAGCTTCCGACGCTGCCCGTTGGGGCGCCATGTCCGATCACGCCGACGACGACGCCGGCTGGCCTTACATCGTTGCCCGGCAGCGGTCCGATCTATCCGATGGCGACGACCGTAGGTGGCGTCGTCTACTTCGATCCCGCTTCGCCGCCCAACGGACCGGGTGCACTCGTCACGTGGATGGCGGCCCCAGGCTTCCGGGGGCCGGTCCTCATCCGCGGGGGATCACTCCGCGGCGGTGGCGCCCTTACCTTCGGTCCAGCCGAGCAGCCGGAACTGCTGATCCCGACCACGGATATCCCGACCCCGATGGGCCCACCGGGCTGGGCGGCGCTCGAGAGCGACCGGACGGTCTTCCCCGATGGCGGCTGCTACGGCTACCAGATCGACGGCCCGACGTTCAGCACGGTCATCACGTTCGCGGCGCAGCCAGCCGCCGGTCTTGCCGACGCCCTCCAGCGCCCGCTCCACCTCCCGACCCTCGCCGCCGGGGCGTCGTGCCCGGCGACAGCGCCCCGCCCAATCGTTACCTGGTCGGGGTCAGCCATTGGGCCTGGTCCTGTCTACAGCATTGGCTACGACCCAGCGGGCAACATCAGCTGGGCGGGCAGCCAAGTAGATGGCGGCTGGTTCTACGTCAAGATCCTGTGGCTGACTGCGCCTGGGACCGGACCGATCCTGATCCGGGGCGGGCAGCTCGACGGAGCGAACCCACTTGGCTTCGGGTCGGACCCGGTTCCCGCGCCCCAGCTTGTGCTTGAGGCCTCGGACGCCGTCGGGGTGTCCGGTGCCACCCCTGGCTGGCTCAGCTACGTCGCCTACACCCGGGTCCGAGCACCGGGCTGCTACGCCTACCAGGTCGATACGGGTCCGGCAGCGAGACGATTCACGTTCGAGGCCGGGCCGTAGCCCCAGGCTGGGATGCGGAGCACGTACGTCTCACTCGTTGCTGACCTGTTTGACGGGCGTGGCTGTGAGACTCAAACTGGCTATCGATGAGTATCACGAATGCGTCCGGAAGCGCGAGCCCGGGCCTGGAGAGGTCCCAGAGACTCGCGCTGTGGGTTGGTGTCGTGGTTCTCGGGCTGGCGATTGCGGTGGGTATATTCATCGGCGCCCAATCTCGCGACCCGGGCCCGCCTGAGGACGTCCCTCGGGCGATCGCGATCCCCGCGCTGTATGCGACGATGGGGCTCCTCGCGATCATCGGGGCGCTCCAGCGGCGATCGGCGATCGTCGTTGCGGCGGGGGTCCTCTGTTTCGTTGGCGCGATCCTGTCGGTCGCGACGATCGAGTTCGTCGTGCCAGGGGTCCTGCTGATCGGGCTCGGATCACGAATCCAAGGTCGGCCTGGCCGGCGCCGACGAGAGGCGCTCGTTGGAGCGGTCGCGATCCTGCTCATCGTCAGCGCAGGGGTAGCGCTGCTCTCCATGACGGTGGCGCGTTGCTGGGCGGCCACGGGATCTCCTGCCAATCCGACGTATGCCGTGATCCCATGCGGCAGTCAGACCGGCCTAACGACCGGAGGCTCAACCTTCGCGAGTGGCTTCGATAGCGGTGTCCTGACGATCGACGGCGGTCTCAGCGAGGCCGTGCTGCTCGTCGGCGCCCTCAGCCTGACCATCGTGACAGGTCGAAAGCGAAGGAGCGACCCTGTCGGGCCCTTGATCGGCCCGACGCCACGCTGAGCGTCGTAAGAATCCGCGAAGCAGCCCTCGGGGCGTGGCTTCGAGTGTGTTGCCGCATCACGATCTCGCCATCGTGCAGCAGAAGTCGAACTCGTTATTCCGAAGCCGTTTGACAGCCCTGCTAGTGCTCGCGCCTGACTTCGGGCTGCGTCAGTTCGCGCCTAACGTCCCGAGTTGAGTCGAGTCGAGGATCACAAGGTGCGTCGGGTTGTCGTGGCCGGAAGCACCGGGATCGAAGTCTTCCCAAACGGCGAGGGGTCCGCACAGGTAGACCGCGCTGCGGCCGAAGGTCATCGGCAAGCCGACCAAGCGCTGCTCCGCTCGGTCGTAGACCTGTGTTGTCGTCGACTGAGCCCATGCCACGAGGCGCGAGTTGAGGGTGATCCATTCGAGGTGGTCGGCAGCGTCGACCCCCTGGGCGATCAGCCGGGGCGCCGGCTGGGCCATGTCATCGATCAGGAAGACCGAGTGCGAGTCAGGGTCGTTGTAGGCGGCACTCCGCCCACTGAGCGCGATCGTCGGTGGCATCACGTCGAGCCTGGTGCTTTGTCTCGTCTCCAGGTCCTGGATGCGGATATAGCCGGTGTCGCCGGACCAGACACCCCAGGCGATCCACGGCCAGGCGATCACCGGCATGCCGGCCGAGGTCGCCAGGGTCGAGACCTTGCCCGAGGCGAGGTCCGCCTCGCGGACCACGCCATTGGCGATTTCCGAGGGCCCGGCGCCCATCGGACCCACGGCCTGGCCCCAGACCGCGAGGCCATGGCTGACCGACGGGACCGGATACGGCCCGGGCACGGGCGCGCCATTCACGTTGACCGCCCGGGTGAGTTCGGTAACCGTGCCGCTGGTGAGGTCGTAGGCCCGGAGACGCCAGTCGTAGAAGTAAGGCTGGTCGGCGGCCTCCGACCAGACCACCCAGTGGCCATCGGAACTGGCCGCTAGAACCTGGCTCGCGGGCGTCTCGAGTTGGGCCATCGTCCTCAAAGTGCCATCGGCCACCCGATAGAGGACTGCCTCGCTTGGCCTGGCGGTCTGCGGAAACTCGTTGGGCTGGCTAACGCCAATCAGCCAAGCCCCGTCGGGGGTGCCGACGTTGTCGAAGACGAACGTTCGGTCCGTCCCGATCGCCAAGGGCAGCTTGCGAGGGGTCGCCGGGCCCCAGGCGGCGACCGCGCTCAGCGCGCCGGCCGGGCCAAGTGAAGGTGACGGCAGCGCTGACTCAATGACTGAGGGCAAGGCGGCCGGAGTCGGCGTCGCGGAGTTGCCCGATCCGCAGGCGCAGACGAGGAGCAGCAGGGTGCCAAGGATCGACGCCCTGTGCAGCAGCACGAAATCGAGCATCCTTGACCGCCTACCGGTACGAATGCTCTGCCGGTCCGAGGTCGCGCACCAGTGCCAATCGGATCGATCGCTTGACGATCCGATCATCGTGAGGGCCGATCGTCCTGATAGTCCGTGCGACATGGACCGTTCTTGCCGGATGCGAACCGAGACCCGGACCACCCATCCCCCCGGGGGGCTCGTTCGCGGTCGCCAGCCGTAGGTCGTGGTAGCCCCACCCCTGTCCCCGCGTCCCGATCCCGAGCGCCTACCTAGCCCGGTGCCCTGCCTGGCCTCGATCGATATCCTCCGATTTGTCCGACGCGGTGCTTCCGGGTCGGGAATGAGGAGGCGAACATGGCTCTGCTGGGCATCATCCTGACGGTCACCGGAGTCATTGCCCTTGTCGTCACCCTCGTTCGAGGACCGAACCTGGGTCTTTCGCGAAGGACCGGACATATCGCCGGCGTCTATTGCTCGTGCTGGGTGTGGCGCTGCTGATCTATTCACGGTGAGCGCCACCCGACGGGGCACGCGGTGCGGCGCCTCATCCCCGACATGCCCGTCCCGCCTATCCTGGCCCATCGGGCCGGCCTCTCTCGCGGCTCCACCTTAGTGACGCTGGGATCGTCAAGACGACAGACCCGCTCAGCCCCCGCGAACCTAGTCGTATTGCAGGCAGATCATGGGTTCATCTTGAATCGTGGTTCCGCCGCTTCGAGCTTCAGTAGGCACCAAGCTCATCTACAGGGCTTGGAATGCCTCAGAGGCGTCCTCGACCGCCGCCTTCGCCCGGGCCGCATCGAAGTAAGCTCGGACAGGCGAGATCCCGCCTCTGTCTTCAACGGGAGGACCAGAGACGGCATACGAGCCGTCCGGCTGTCGTAGACCGCGGAAGTGAGCGACGAGGTTGCGATCAAGGGTGAGGCGCCGTACAGCGGAGCGAGCGGGATCGCTGCGTGGAGGCTTCTTCCCGGTACGCCTATGGGCTAGTGCCACCCATTTCTGCTCGACGGGCTGGCGTTCGCACGTCGCCCACCATTCGCGATCTAAGGCGTCGCCCACCTCGTTCATCTGGGCCTCGACCGCGGCGTGAGCACAGAGGATGGCGACGAGACATCGCCGTAGCTCGGTGTTTGGGTTTGGATCGGGCCGCTCAGCTGCGTCCTGAGACTCGGCTGCAGCCTCGACGGCTTCTTCGAACAGCCTCGGCCCGAGTGATGTGCCGATGCTGGCGCTGAGATAGCCAGTCAACCTGACTGTCGCGTCGAAAGCGGGTGCCATGCGCGAAGCCTAACGGACAGGGGCTGCGTCGCTCGAGACGAGCCGGTTCGATCGTTTCCGCCACGATCAACTCATTGGGTCGAAATCAATCGGAGACATAGCAGCCGGCAGCCAGATCTCCGGGACCAAGGCTCGCCGGGTGAGCTCGGCAAGAACCCGGGCGTCGATCTTGTCGGTCTTCGCCGCGAGGGGAGCCAGGCCCCGGACCCGCTGGGCGTCGGCGATCAGGACCTCCCAGCCGCCGAACTCGAGGCTGTCATGGACGAACCGGGCGCCATTCATCAATTCGATCGTGGCCCGGACTGGCTCGCCCTCAGCGGATACCCGTCGAGCCAGCGTTCGGAGCGCATCCGTGTCAGGTGAGACCGCGGTCACCAGCGCGGTCGTGCCGTCTTCGCGCAGCACGTGCACATCGAGCCTCTTTCGCGACAGGTCCAATCCGGCGTACAACATCAGCTGGGGCCTCCTCGGTGCTGGTTGCCTGACAACCCAACGTTGTCACCGGCGAGGCCCCTCTTCATGACAGTTCATCGTGCGCGATCGGTGGCGAAGGGGTTTGACCTCGGTCTCCCTCCACCTGATCAAGCTGGCCGCGAGCGGACGAAGATCGAGCTTGTTAATACGGCGTTGCTACAATTCGCCGGTTCCTCGGCCGCGCGGGAGCAGGGCTCTGAGGAGGAATTCGGTCGAGGCTACTGGTAAGGAGTCCCGAATGCCCGAGGATCGGGATGAACGGCGCGTCCATGCCATCGCTCAGAGCCTGCGCCACGCGCTCGCGCGAGGTACCCGCGCCGACGCCCTCGTCCGCCTGACCGGAGCGGCACTGGGCGATCGCGACGCGGAAGGAGATGCCGAGGCTGCCTCAGGCGAGGTCGATGACGCCAAGCCACAGAATGGCGACCACTCGAGTTGATCCGTCGGTAATCGAGCAGCCCGTATCACTCCGGCTGATCCTGCGCTCGGGTCGCTTGGTGTCTTGATCGACGGTCGGCCGACTGCAGGCGACGGCCTGCGAACGGCCAGATGATCAGGCGACGAGGCGGCTGCGGCGCTGAACGCCCGATGCCGTTCAACAAGCTCTGGCGAAGAGGACCGGCCCGACGAGGACGAGCATGAGCGACATGGTGATTGAGACGCCGTCCAGCCAAGTGCCGGCGTACGTTGCCCGGCCCGCCGGTGACGGCCCCTGGCCGGGTGTCGTCGTCATTCACGACGCCGGCGGGATGAGCAAGGATCTCCGCCGCCAGGCGGACTGGCTGGCGGCGGCGGGCTTCCTCACTGCGGCCCCGAACCTGTTCTCGCGCGGCGGTCTCTATCGCTGCCTGTTCGCCACGATGGGCGACCTGCGGGCCGGCAAGGGCAGCTCGTTCGACGACGTTGAGGCGACCCGCTCCTGGCTTGCCAACCAGGCGGGCTGCACGGGCCGGGTCGGGGTCATCGGGTTCTGCCTCGGTGGCGGGTTCGCCCTGGCTCTCGCCCCTGGACACGGGTTCTCAGCCGCGAGCGTGAACTACGGCGCGCTCCCCGCCGAACCGCTGACAGCGCTCCAGGACGCCTGCCCGATCGTCGCCGGCTACGGCGCGATGGATCGCTCGCTCAAGGGCAGCGCAGTGCGACTGAACGGGATCCTGACGACCCTCGGGGTTGATCATGACGTGAAGGAATACCCGGGAGTTGGGCATTCGTTCATGAACGACCACCGCGACGAACGGACGCCGTGGCTGTTCGCCCTGATGGGCCGGTTCACCGGCGGGATCGACTTCAACGAGCCGGCAACGCTCGATGCCCGCGGGCGGATCATCGCGTTCTTCGATCGCCATCTCGGGTCGACGAGTGACGCCCCGACGGACCAGCCCAGAGACCATGGTCGACCGGATCGCTGACCTTCGGCACTGTCGCGGCACTGCGCGGCCCGCGAGACTTGTCCCGCGTGGAACGAAGGGATGCGAAGGAGGTGGGCTGATGTCGCAGAGCGTTGGGCGACTCGTCCTCATCGTGAGCGGTCTCGGGTTCCCGTTGACGCAGCTGGCGATCCGGCGCCTGGACCGGACGGGTGCCGTGCTCGTCGCGGCGACGAGTGGCGGGCTCCTGGTCCGAGACGTGGCAATGATCGGCGCCGGCGCCCCGAGCCGGTTGCGTCGAGCCCCGGCGATCCTGCTCTGGCTGGAGGCAGTGGCCGCTGCCGCGGCCGCCCTGACCTGCCTGCCGCTGGTGCTCGACCCACGAGCGCGTGATCGGGCCCGACAGGCGCGGCCCGAGGGCGTCGAGGCCATCCGCCGGGCGGCCGTCGGCACCCTCTTCGGGCTGCACACGATGCGCTTCCGGATCTACCTGCGGCCCGACCACGGCCGCCGGCCGGCCATCTGAGCGACGGAGGAACCGGATGACGGAACGGAGGAACCGGATGACGAGCACGTCCTCGCAGCGGCCCGCGTACGTCCCGTCGGGCTGGGTGATGCGCTACCTGGTGAACCCGATCACGGTCGGGCTCGGCGGCCCGACCCTCGTCGTGCGCGGGCGAGGGAGCGGCCGAGCGATCCGGACGCCCGTGCCGCCGTTTGGCTTCGAAGGCGAGCGCTACCTCGTCGCCGGTGGTGGCGAGACGCACTGGGTCCGCAACCTGCGGGCTGCCGGTGAGGGTGAGCTGCGCCGAGGGCGCACGCACGAGCCGTTCCGGGCGCACGAGCTGACGGGCGTTGAGCGTGACCGGGTCGTCGATGCTTATCGGACCCAGCTAGGTCGGCGCGTGGGCACCTTCTTCGTTGCGCTGCCCAATCCGGCCGATCACCCGGTCTTCCGAAATCGAGCCGCTGGCAAAGAACCCGGCATGAGCGTTGCGTCCGCCGACACTGCTGGCCAGCCCGAAACGACGGTGTCGGGCGGCGCGACGACGGTCGTGGAGCGCCCCAAGGGTCCCGGCGGAGGACCTCCAGTCGGGAGCTGGGCGCCCGCGCGTGACGCTCACCGCGCGACGGCGATGGCAGCCGCGGTCATGGCGGGCCTCGCGGGCCTGACGTTCCTGGCGGGCTTCTTCACACCGGTGCCCGGCGGGGGCTTCTGCACGGGCTCGTGCGCCGCCTACCCGTTCGACGACCCGGCGCTGGTGCGCGACTTCGTTCCGGTCAGCTTCTACTGGATGTACCCGGCGATCGGGATGCTGCTCGCCATGGTCGTCTTCACGGCGAGCCTCGGCGTCCCGGGACGCGCGGCTACACGCCTGCCGGCGATCCTCGCCCTCGCCTTCACGCTGATGGGGGCCAGCGTCCTGGTCGGCGACTACGCGATCCAGCTGGCGGTCGTCGCACCGAGCCTCCAACAAGGCGAAGGCGCCGCGGTCGTCGGGTTCTCGCTCTTCAATCCGCATGGCGTGTTCGTTGCGCTCGAGGACATCGGCTACTGGATCGTCGGGCTCGCGTTCCTCGGTGGGGCATTGGCGCTCGGCGCCTCGGCCAGAGCTGAGCGGATCGCCCGGTATGTCTTCCTCGTGGGCGGGATCCTCGCGGTGGGCGCACTGCCGGTGCTGATCGTCGCCCTCGGGTCCGATCTCGGCTACGTCTACGAGATCCTCGTCATCACGGTGGTCGACCTCACCCTCTTCGTCGGCGGCGCCTGCGTCGCGCTCGGCCTGGCGAGATCGACCGGCGGAACCGCCCGGGCCGACGGGGCCATGTCCCAGACCGCATGAGGGCAGGAGTCCGACCGATGACTCCGCTCGCGACGTCCGTTGTCGCCACGCTCGTCGCCGGCCTGGCGAGCGCGGTCGTCGTCCTCGGTTTCGAGCTCGTGGCGCTCGATCCGGGCTACCGGGCCGCACAGCCGCTGTCACCTTGGGCGGCGGCCGGTGCCATGGCGATCTTCGCGCTGGCGACCGGGGCGATCTCCACCATGGCCGCTGCCCTCCTCGGCCGCTGGTTCCCGCCCGGCCTCGCCGTGTTCGCGCTGGGCGTCCTCGCTGTCGGCGTCTGGCTCTCGTGGCTGGCCCTCGACACGAAACCTGTCGAAGCCCCGATGTACCTTGCGCTGCACGTCGTGTTCGTGATCGCCTTCGGGGTCACCGTGCCGATCGCTTGGTACGTTTGATCGAATTCTGCGGCACGCGCATCGGGACGTGCACGCTGGCTTCGTCGTAACCCCGGAGGCACGGACACGGGCTGCGTCGCTCATCGTCACGATGTCGACGCCGGCCATCTTCTGGTTCTGACGTCCTTGTTGTAATCAAATCGTCATTCCCTCGTCATTTCCGTCGGCCAAGGTGGACCGTGTCCTCCTCCGCACGTGAGATGCCAAGATGCTTCGAGACAACCTGCCTGCCCGCCGATTGCTGGTCCCATTCGTCATCACGGCGACGATCGGTTTCGCGGCCTGCACGACGCCCGCCGGCGCCACGCCTTCTCCGGCGGCCACCCCAGCCCCGAGCGGGATGATGGAAGCGAGCCCGAGTCCGAGCGGGATGATGGAAGCGAGCCCGAGTCCGAGCGGGATGATGGAAGCGAGCCCGTCGCCCTCAGCGCCCTAGATGGTCCTGATCCTGGGGTTCGCGATCGTTGCCGGGGTCCTGACGATCCTGGCGCCGTGCACCCTGCCGGTCGTGCCGCTCATCCTCGGGGCCGCGGCGAGCGATGGCCGGCGGCGGGTGGCCGGCCTGCTCGTCGGGTTTGGGCTGACGTTCATCGGAGTGACCATCCTGCTGGCCTCGGCGCTGGCCGCCGCCGGGCTGACCACCGGGACGCTCCGCCTGGCTGGCGCAGTCGTGCTCGGAGTCGCCGGGATGAGCCTGGCGCTGCCCTGGGTCGGGGTTCGGCTTGATCGGCTCCTCGGCCCGCTGGCTCGAGGCGGCACGCGTCTTGCGGGTCGATCGACCGGCTCCGGCCTGGTCGGTGGACTTGTCCTGGGCGGCTCGATCGGGCTGATCTGGGCGCCCTGTGTCGGACCGATAATGGCGGCGGTCATCGCCGTTGCCGTCAGTCGCGGGCCGAGCGTGGAGACGGTCGCGATCGCCGTCGCGTACGTCTCGGGAGCGGCGATTCCGCTCGGGCTGATTGCCGGCTGGGGCCGGCGAGCTACCCGTTCGCTCGGGGCAGCCGCCAGGCGGGGCGACTCCAGCGCTCGTTCGGGATCGCGATGGTGTTGAGCGCCCTCCTCGTGGTCAGTGGCCTGGATCTGCCGGTCGAGAACGGGATCACCGCCTTCCTGCCCGCTGGCTGGACCGGCGCACTGACCTCGGTCGAACAGCAGCCTGAGGTCCAGGACGGGCTGGCAACGTTGGAGGATTCGAGCGTGCACAACCAGAGCGGTATGAGCCAGGCTGTTATTGACGGGCCAGGTGCCGCGGCCGGACAATTACAGGCGCCGATCGCGACGACATTGCCATCGAATGTCGTGCTCGAGAACCTGGGCGCCGCACCGGAGTTCGAGGGCATCACCGCCTGGATCAACTCGCCGGCGCTGACCATCGCCGGACTGCGCGGCAAGGTCGTCCTGGTCGAGTTCTGGACGTTCGACTGCATCAACTGCCAGCACGTCCAGCCCTACGTCAAGGCGTGGTCGGATCGCTACGGCCCGTCGGGGCTCGTCGTCGTTGGGGTCCATACCCCCGAGCTTTCGTTCGAACGCGACCTCGGCAACGTCCGTCAGGCCGTCGCCCAGGCCGGGCTGCGGTACCCGGTCGCATTCGATCCCGCCTTTGCGACCTGGAATGCCTATGCCAACAGCTACTGGCCTGCGTTCTATTTTGTCGACAAGACCGGCCAGATCCGCCACACCCACATCGGCGAGGGCGACTACGCGGGGTCCGAGCAGGTGATCCGCCAGCTGCTGGCGACAGCGGGCTAGCACGCCGCGTCCGACTCGCGGTGCGGTTGGGCGAGTGCGCACGAATCACTCATCGTGGTGAGATCGTCGACTCTCGCCGGTCGTCCTGGACCGAAACGGGCCGGGTCCGCTTGTGCCGGGCGCCGAGCCCGACGCCGACGAGGCCGATCGATACGAGCCGCCGACCTCATCGGCTCGGCATGGTATAGGCTGCGCAAGCCCGGCTCCGCAGCGTCCTAGCTCGTACTCCAGGCCCTTGTCTTGGCTATCGACGACCAGCGCCCTGCCGCTAATGTGCCGCCCGAGGGCGGCTCGATCGATAGCGGGCCCCGCTTCCGCCTCCTCGTCGAGCGCAGCTCGGACGTCTTCTACCGCACCCGGTTGACGCCTGAGCCGGTGCTCGAGTATGTGAGCCCGGCGGCAGAGACCGTCACGGGGTACAGCCCTGCTGAGCTCCTCGACGACCCGACGCTGTGGCGGGAGCTCGTCCATCCTGACGATCGGGCCCTGATCCCCGACGGCGCGACCTTCGCCGCGGCGACGGCGGACTGAGCTCGAGGCACCCCTCGTCCTGAGATGGGTTCGCCGTGACGGGTCGGTCCGCTGGACGGAGCACCGAAGCGCCCCGATCTTCGCCGACGACGGCGCTCTGATCGCGCTCGAGGGCGTCGCCCGGGACGTGACCGCGCAGATCACGGGCGAGGAGCATGTCCGTGCTGCCGATGCCCGCCTCCGCGACCTGCTCTCGGGCATCGATCTGGGCGCTCTCGTCCTCGATGCCTCGGGTCGGGTCGAGTTCATCAACGACTTCCTCCTTGGCCTCCTGGGCCGGAGCCGCGATGAACTCGTGGGACAGGACTGGATCGATATCGCTGTCCCCGAGGACGAGCGCGCTGCCCTGCGCGAGATCTTTGCGGCGGCGCTCGCTTCCGGCGCTGGCGCCGGTCAGCGCGAGGACGGCATCGTCACGCGCTCAGGAGAGGAACGTCGCCTGCTTTGGACGAGCGTCATCCAGCACGACGCCGACGGCCGGGTCGTCGGGCTGGCCGGCATCGCCCATGACATCACCGAGGCTCGCCGGATCGCGGCCGAGCATGCCCGTCTCGCGGCGGCCATCGAGCAATCGGCCGAGTCCGTGATCATCACAGACCCAGCGACCCGAATCCTGTATGTGAACCGCGCCTTCGAACGACTGTCGGGGTATGCGAGCGCCGAGGTCGTCGGCCAGACGCCGCGAATCCTGGCCAGCGGCGTCCAGTCGACCTCGTATTACGAGGCCATGGGCGCGGCCCTCGCCCACGGCGTGGCGTGGACGGCGGATGTCGTCTATCGGCGGAAGGACGGCCCGCACTACCGGGTGAGCTCGGTCACCTCGCCCATCTGGAGCGCGGATGGCTCGATCACGGGGTACGTCGAGGTGGCCCGTGACGTGAGCCACGAGCGGGAGCTCGAGTCGCAGACCGAGCAGCTCGTGCGCGAGCGGGCCCTCATCGCCGAAACCCTGCGCAGTCTGCCGTCCGGAGGCGACCCCGAGGCGACGGCCGAGCTGTTCTGTCGCCAGGTCGCCAGCCTCTCCGACATCGTCGTCGCGTCGGTCCTGGGTTTCGAGTCCGACGGCGCGGCGACACCTCTCGCGTTCGTCGTACCAGGGTCGCCGGACGTTGGGCTTCGACGGTTCACGGTGGAGCGAAGCCGATATCTGCACCACCGCGCCAAGGCGGGCCCATGGGTCTCGGAGTGGGTCGACGATCCGACACACCCCTATGGCGACATCATCCGGAGCCTCGGCGTCCGCGCGTTCGCCTATGCACCGGTCCAGAGCCAGGGCGTCCCGATCGGCCTGTTGGCGATCGGCTCTTCAAAGCCCGATGGTGTGGCGCGGCTGTCGGAGCAGCTCGGGGCCCTGGTCGACTTTGCCGATCTCGCCGGCGCGCTGCTCGGGCGGCAGCTCGCCGACCGAGGCGTCGCGCGACGGATGCATGACGAGATCGAAGGCGTCATCGAGGAGCGTGCCTTCGCGCCGGTGTTCCAGCCGATCGTCGACCTGAGGAACGGCCAGACGATCGGGTACGAGGCACTCACCAGGTTCGCCGACGGCACGGCACCCGACCGCCGCTTCGGCGATGCAGCCGCGATCGGCCTTGAAGGCGGGCTCGAGCTCGCGACGCTCGAAGCGGCGATTGGCGCGGCGAGGCAGGGCGTCTCCCGGAGCAGGTTCCTTCACCTCAACGTCTCGCCCGAGCTCGTCGTCCGGGGGACCGAGCTCGGGGCGCTTCTCCGTGACGTGCCGCACCGACTCGTCCTCGAGATCACGGAGCATTCCATCGTCCGGCGACTACGCGGTGTTCCGGAGGAGCATCGCGAGGCTTGGCCGCCCCGTGCGCCTCGCCGTCGACGACGCCGGCGCTGGCTTCGCCAGCCTGCGGCACATCCTTGAGCTCGATCCGGCGTTTGTGAAGCTCGACATCTCCCTGATCCGGGGCATCGACCGCGATCCAGCGAAGCAGGCCCTCGTGGCCGGGATGCGGCACTTCACGCGGACCACGAAGCGCCGGCTCATCGCCGAGGGTGTCGAGACAGAGGCCGAGGCCCGGACCCTGGCCGAGCTCGATGTCCGCCTCGTCCAGGGCTACCTGTTCGGCCGGCCGGCGCCGCTTTCCCCGCGGTCGACCGAGAGGCGCGGGGGCAGCGGTCACTAACGCTCCGCGATCGGCACGATGGCCTGAGGTGGTTGGTCTTCATGTCCCGCGCCCGACGTCGCTTGCGGCTGGGCTTGCCCGAGAGGCACGCGGTCCATTCCGTGGATGGGCCCGAGAAGAGGTGAGCCATGGCACGGCGACCGATCATGGTCATGGGCTGCACGAGCGACGCTGGCAAGTCGTTGCTGACGACGGCGCTGTGCCGCTATTTCGCCGATCGGGGCCTGCGCGTTGCGCCGTTCAAGGCCCAGAACATGAGCACCAACGCCGCCGTGACGGCCAATGGCCTCGAGATCGGGCGCGCGCAATACGTCCAGGCGCTCGCGGCACGCACCCCGCCCGAGGTGCGCATGAATCCGGTGCTCCTCAAACCAAGCGCTGAGACGCACAGCCAGGTGATCGTCCTGGGCCGTTACGACGCGGCTACCACCACGCTGCCCTGGCTCGAGCGCCGCGCCCGCCTGTGGCCGATCGTCCAGTCCGCCCTCGAGGGCCTCATCGCGGAGTTCGACCAGGTCGTCATCGAGGGCGCCGGCAGCCCGGCCGAGATCAATCTGCGCGCCAGCGACATCGTCAACATGTCGGTTGCGCTTGAGTGTCGAGCCGATGTCTACCTCGTCGCCGATATCGATCGGGGCGGCGCGTTCGCGCACCTGCTCGGGACCTGGCAGTTCCTCGAACCGGGGGAGCGCGCGCTCATCCGGGGCTTTGTCCTGAACAAGTTCCGGGGCGACCGGGAGCTGCTCGGCAACGCGATGGCGCTGCTCGAGGAGCGGACCGGCATCCCGACCGTCGCGATCGTCCCGATGCGTCGCCACGCGCTACCCGAAGAGGACGCGTTCCACCATCGCGGCGAGCCGATCCCGGGCCGGATCAACGTCGCCCTGCTCCGCGTTCCCGTACGCCAGCAACCTCGACGAGTTCGATCCGCTCATCCACGCGCCCGGCGTAACGGTCACCCCGATCGTGACGGGCGCCTCGCTGGCCGGCTATGACGCGATCATCCTGCCCGGCAGCACGAACACCGCGGCAGCCTGCGCCACCTGCAAGCCGAGGGCCTGGCCGACGAGGTCGTCCGAGCCGCGGGGCCGGGACGGTGATCCTGGGCGTGTGCGGCGGACTGCAGATGCTCGGCCGCGAGCTGCGCGACCCGACGACGCTCGAGGGTGGCGACATCGCGGGCCTGGGGCTCCTCGACGTGACCACGACGTTGGCCGCCGACAAGATCACCCGTCAGTGTTCGGTCGCCTGGGAAGGCGGCAGGATCGCCGGCTACGAGATCCATCACGGCCGGACCGAGCCGGGCGCACTGGCCGAGCAATGGCTCCCCGACGGGCTCGGTTGGCGGCAAGGCAACGTGGTCGGCGTCTACGCCCATGGCCTGCTGGACAATGGCGCGTTTCGGCAGTGGTTCCTCGAGCAGCTCGGCTGGCAGGGTCGGGCCGAGGATTGGGCTGCCGCGATCGACGCTGCGATTAACCAGGTTGCCGCTTTGGTGACCGAGAGTGGCTGGGCCGAGCACCTGGAACGATCGATGGATCGCTGAGGTACAGGAGGCCGTATGCCGCAGCGTGCGGGTTCGTTCCAACGAATGCAGGCGGTCCTCAAATGCCAGGCCCGGACTGCCACTCCGGCGAGATCGTCGGCGATTCCAGTACACGGCGTCCTCATCGTGTCGTCTCGCGAGAGCCAGGGCCTCGCGACGTGAGTTGGGCCCGAGGAGACGTCGAGCTGCCGGTGACTCGTCGTCAAGGATGAGCCTCCGAGCGCTAAGCGCGGATAGAGAAGCCACAAGAAGCGCCGATCGACAGGATGGGGACAGCCCCGGCCTGTCCGATCGGGTTTGTTTTGAGATCCTGTCGCGGCCACGGGCGATACGAAGCGGGCGATCCTAGGATATTGCGACTCAGTCTAGACAAGTCCGACCGATATCCAATAGGATCGCTCGATGGCTCAACCCGATCCGATCGTGACCGCCCTGGATCTGGCCGGCTACCGCCTGACCGGCCCGCGTCGGGCGGTCGCGACCTTGATCGCCGATCACGGCGGACATTTCACCGCCGCCGAGCTCGAGCTGGCGGCTCGCGAGCGGCGACTCGGCGTGAGTCGGGCGACCCTCTTTCGCGCTCTGGATCTCTTGACCGAGCTCGGCATCGTCGAGCGACTCGACCTGCCAAGCGGCGAGCACACCTACGTCCCGTGCGCCCCAGCCCATCACCACCACATCATCTGCTCGCGCTGCGGTCGAACGACCGCGGCGGACGACTCCGGGATCGCCGAGGCGGTCGCCGCGATCGCTCGGCAAACCGGCTACCAGATCGAGCGTCACCGGCTCGAGCTCTTTGGACTCTGCCGGCACTGCCAGGTCAAGACCACGCTCGACGCCTGATCCCAGGCGGGATCAGCTTCAACCGTCCCCCAAGGAGTCCAACACAGGAGGTTCAGGTGGATCCAGGAGTGAGACTCAGTCGCAGCATGCTGGTTCGGGCGAGCACGATCTTGATGGCCCTCGGCCTGATCGGCTGCCAAGGCGCGGTGAGCCCACCTCCGTCCACCGGGCCGAGCTCGGCGACCGGCGGCTCGTCGGCAGCGGCGAGCCTGCCGACGAACCGGAGCGTCCAGCTTGCCCAGCCCGGTTGGTTCGGCGCCCCCATTGAATGTCCTGGGCACCGAGAACTTCTACGCCGACCTGCTCAGCCAGATCGGTGGCTCCCGGGTGAAGGCGACGAGCATTCTCAACGACCCCAACGCCGACCCACATGCCTTCGAAAGCAACCCCCAGGACGCGGTGCTCACCGCCGACGCCCAGCTCGTCATCGTCAACGGGATCGGCTATGACGACTTCATGCTCAAGCTCCTCGGAGCGGCGAACGAGCCGAACCGGATCGTGATCAACGTCCAGCGGCTGCTCGGGCTCGCGGACGGCGTGAACGCCCACATCTGGTACGACCCTGCCACGATGCCGAAGGTAGCCGCGGCCGCGACGACCGCGCTCGCCAAGCTCGATCCGGCGAATGCCCCGTACTTCGAGGCTCGCGAGCAGACCTATCTCGCGAGCTTCGCTCCGCTCAGCGCGGCGATCGCCAAGCTCAAGTCGAGCTACTCCGGGACCCCGGTCGCCTTTACCGAGCCCGTCGCGGGCTACCTAGCCAAGGCGATCGGCCTGCAGGTCCTGACCCCCGAAGGCTTCCAGAAGTCGATCGAAGATGGCACCGACCCGGCGCCCGGCGACGTCGCGGCCGAAGAGGATCTGCTCACCGGCAAGAAGGTCAAGGTCCTCCTCTACAACAGCCAGGTCACCTCGCCGATCACCGCGACGATCCATGATCTGGCCGTCGCCAACGGGATCCCGGTCGTGGGCGTGGCCGAGACGATCCCTTCGACCTACCCAACGTTCCAAGCCTGGCAGCTCGCCCAGCTCGAGGCGTTGGACCAAGCCTTGGCGAGCGGCAGTTAGTTCCGTCGCCGGCCTTGGCCCCTCGTGCCTGAGGCATTCGTGCAGGTGGCGGGAGGAGGAGGTCACGATCGGCAAGCTCCTATCTTGTCAAGCGGCGGCCAGCTGTAGGTTTGAGCCCTCGAGCAGGAGTCGATAGACCGGCCGGACCAGGCGTCGCTTGAGTGCTCGAATCGCCTCGCGCCAGGTCTTCCCGTCGACCTCGATCCGGCGGGTGACGTACGCCTTGGCCTCGGGATGAAAGCGAGCCTGCGAGACCGCGATCACGTGGAGGGCTCGGTTGAGCTGACGGTTGCCGCCCCGGTTGAGGCGCATCCGCTGGACCTGGCCCGGAGCTCGCCGGGATCGGGGCGACGCCGGCCAGGGCCGCGCAGCGCATCGGCTGTCCGGAAGCGCCGAACATCGCCGACCTCGGCGATCAGCCGGGCGACGGTGATCGGGCCCGCTCCAGGCAGGCCCATGAGCGGATGGCCCGCGACGCCGGCGGTGATCCGCCGGGTCAGGCTCTCGACCTCGCGGCCGAGGTGCGCGAGCCGGGCGAGGAGCGAGCGGGCGAGCTCGGCCTGGACGGCGTGAGTTCCCGCGCAGGCGCCGCCCGATCGCCGTCCGGTTGTGCGTCAGCGACGAGGTTGGCGACCGTCCCGCCATAGCCCGGGAGCAGGATGATCAGATGGGCATGGAGGCGGTTCCGGACGCGGGTCGCCTCGCCGATCAGATCCTCGCGGGCTTCGACGAGGAGGCGCAGTTCGGTCGTCTGATCAGGCAGCCGGATCGGCGGCAGGCTCGTCTCCCGAGCCGTCACCCGGGCGATCGCGAGGGCATCGCCAGGGTCGCTCTTGCCCGGTCGTCGGGTCCGTCCGGCGTTCAGCCCGGCTCAGGTGCGGTGGGACCTCGCGGACGCACAGGCCGGCGCGTTGGGCTGACCGGGCGAGTGGCGCTCCATACGAGGACGAGCCTTCGATCCCGATCGTCGCCCCAGGTGCCTTCGAGCGAGCCCAAGCGATGAACGCGAGGTGGCCCTTCGGGTCGTTGGCGAACGTCGCCTCGGCGATCGGTGCGCCGCGTGGATCGACCGCGCAGGCCGCGAGCGTTGCCTTGTGGGTATCGACCCCGATTGCTGTCATGTCGCCCTCCGCGCCACCTGCTCGATGGATGTGGGGATGGACGGGCAGCAGTGCGTTGAGCGAGACACGCTCCTATGAGGCCACGTCCGGCCCGCTCAACCGGGAAGGCGGGGGCACTTGCCGATATGGCCAGAGCGCGTTGCCCGGCCTCATTGTGGGGAGCCACCCGCCTTCTCGATCGAACCATCGCACCGCGGCGATGGCCCGTCGAGGGTGACGCACTCATCGTGTGGCGGGTCTACGGCGACGCGTCACACGTGGCGAGCTTCTCTTGTCCTGATCCGCCGTCGACCTCGAAGTGCTCCAGCCCAAGGGTGACGGACATGTTCGGCTTGTAGTCCGCCTTCGCGACGGCTCCGCAGATCATTGCCGCGCTCGACTGGCCAAGCGTTGTGTTCGCGATCGACGTGAAGATGATCGCGCTCCCACAGGGTGGTACAGCGTCACCGCAGTGATCAACGCTCACTTGGATGTTTGGGAGGCCGTTGACCTGCTGAAGCGTCGGATACCAGTCGTCGTTGGCGTACCCGTCTTTGACGTTGCCGGCGAGCAGTTCGGCAATCTGGGCGTCTCTCGGATCTGGCGAGGAAGTCCCGGCGTTGCACGCGACTGCGACCAGCGCGACAGAGATGACGGCGACCAGGACGATCCGTTTCAAGCCAGCCCCCGAGCGGTCACGTCGTCGATCCCCGGCGCCGATGCCAGCCATGTCCCTGAGCATGGTCCCGATTCTTAGGGAGAGTCAATGCTCGGACGATTCACAATGGAGCGCCACGATTGAGTCATCGTGTCGCGGCACCTTCGTGACATGGCGTGCCTCACGCGAGGCTCTGGCCTCACCGCAGCTTCCCCCTGAGCCAGCGGGTCGCGATGCCGAGCGCCCGCCAGCCCTCGTCGAGATCCTCGAGCGCCGCGACCTTCGCCGGCTCGATGAAGTCGGCCACCTGGCCTGCCACCGAGCGAGCAACAGCCTCAGGTGGCGGCTGCACAGGCTCGGGCACGCCCTCGAGCTCAGCGAAGCGCACGACGCTCGCCTCGAGCGTCTCGCTGGTCTTGGCCTGCCCCGCCCAGCGGGCGGCGTCATCGGGGAACAGGGCGGGATGACCAGCGAGGTAGCGCCGCTCGACCTCATCCCTGGCGGCACCGACGGCCTTGAAGCTTCGCACGCTCAGGCTGATCAGATCCCGCAGCTGTTCGACCTCTCGGAGATGATCCGGATTCTTCTCGTCCTCGGGCCCTCGGGTCAGGAGCGCGGTCCGGGTCGAGAACAACGCCGTCAGGAGAAGCTCGCGCTCGAGCAGGTCGTGGCAGACGGTGTTGATCCGGATCACGAGGCGGAACCGAAAGAGCGTCTCGCGGACGGCCTGGTCCGCGGCTCGGTCGATCTCGACCCGGGGCTTGCCCTTCATACGCGTCCGCGCGCCATCGGTCGCAGCGTGCCCAAGCCTGTTGATCGGCGGGATGAAGCTTTCGTCCGCCAGGGACGAGCGCACGAACGCGTCGACCCCACCGTGAGCATGAGCCTCGGTCAACCATGCGACGACGAGCTCGGTCGGGGTCAGAGCGCCTTCGACCGCGGCCAGCCGTCGTTCGGTCGTCAATCTAGGGCCTGCGTCTCGTCTGCCGGCGAGCGTTGCTTGAGGGCGGCTTCTAGGACTGCCAGTCGATCCTCGAGCTCGCCGACCTTCAGGAGGGCCGTCGCAGCGCTCGCGGTGGCGAGGATCACCCGGAGCCGTCCGATCCCGTTCTCCATGCCGACACTGTCGGTTACGACGATGTCGAGGAGCCGCCGGATCCCGGCGACCGAGTCCAAGCCAGGCAGGTCGTAGGCGACCGCGATCGTGCCTTCCTTGCGCCGGCGGAGTCCGCCCATTCGTCGAGCGTCAGCCGCCTCGGCGGCCCGTTCGGGGTCATGGGCGAAGCAGAACGGGCGCTCATGGAGTGGCGCCATCTGGCAGGGCTGGCCGTCGGCCTTGGTCGCGGCACATCGACGCTTGACTAGCATCGATTAGCTTGTGCTAATCAGCGATGAGCCGAGCACGGGGGCGACGACATGTCGAAGCAGATCCTGAAGCTGGGCCTCGCGGCCGTCCTGGTGATCGTCGTGCTCGCGGTCTACGTGATTGGTCGCGGTTCGACCAGGCCGCAGGTCTCGGTGAGTCCGACCGCCAACCTGGCCGACGGCCAGTCGGTGAGCGTCCGCCTGTCTGGCTTCGGTCCCGGCAACACGGTGCGGCTTTCCGAGTGTGCTACCGACGCGAGTGCGAACGATCTTGGCTGCGGGACAGAGCTGGCGGCCCAAACGGCGACGGTCACCGGCAGCGACGGGAGCGGCTCGGTGACGTTCACCGTCCGGCCCCAGGCGGCGGCCGGCCCACTCCACACCGGAGCGATCGAGGCGTGCTCTGACCAGTGCGTGATCGTCGCCACCCTCGGTCCGGGCACCACCTTCGCCACCGCCCCCATCACCTTCGAGGCGCCGTAGTAGCCCCACGATCAGGCGATCGTGCGCGGTCATTGGAGCCAGCCGTTGGGTGCGGTGCGCCCGTGAAAGGTCAGTTGACCGTCTCGGATCAAGACGATCAGCGAACCCTCGAGGACCCCAGAGACCAAGCACTCGGTCGCCCAGCTCTTGACCACCCACTCCACGACAAGCTCCAGCTCGCCGACATCGGCCGGGCCGACCTTTCCAAGGTTGATCGACTCGGCGATGAGGGCAAGGGTCTGGGGACCGACGAGCCCGACGAGCCGGTCGTAGCGGTCGTTAGCCATCGAGCCGCACCGCTTCGCGCCCGGTGAAGCCCTGCCAGCGTTCGAGCGCGACCTGGACGTAGCGCGGCTCGATCTCGAGGGCATAGCAGCGCCGGCCGAGGGTCTCGGCCGCGACGATCGTCGTCCCTGAGCCGGCGAACGGCTCGTACACGTCGCCGCGGTGGTTGCGGATCGGGCGGGCCATGCATTCGGCGGGCTTCTGAGTCGGGTGGTCGAACTTCGCTTCCTCGGAGCCGCCCATCATCATCTTCGGGCTCGGCGCTTCGAGGACCGTCGTCTGACGGGTGTCGCCGAGCCACTCCGCTGTTGCGCCCTTCTTCACCGCATACCAGGCGGGCTCGTGCTGGCTGTTGTAGTGGGTGCGTGACGGGATCCCGAACGGCTTCACCCAGATGATCTGCTGACGCAGGACGAAGCCGATCCGCTCGAGACCGGCGCCAACCTCGAGCGCATGGCGGTCGGCGTGCCAGACGTACGCCACCTCGAGAGATGGGACGAGCTCGAACGCGGCTGACCAGTCCGAGCGGGTATCACCCGAGATGCCGGTATTGCCGTGGCCTTCACTCCGCATGTAGCTCTTCTCGGCCGGTGCCACCATCGTCGCGAGGTCATCGCGCCACTCGAGGTTGAGCTCGACCCCGTACGGCGGGTCGGTGACGAGGAGGCGAGGGGTCGCTCCGTCGAGGAGCCGGGCCACGTCCTCCGGCTTGGTCGCATCGCCACAGAGCAGGCGGTGGTCACCGAGCACCCAGAGGTCGCCTGGCTGGACGTGGCAATCCGCGGGCTCCGGGAGATCGGGCACGTCATCGGGAGAGACCAATCCGCGCCGGAGTGACTCGAGGTCGTTGTCGCGGGCGAGGTCATCGAGCAGGGCTCGCAGCGCCGCATCCCCTGGATCGAGCCCCTCGAGCAGCTCGGCGAGCTTCGTCGCCTCGGCCTCGGCCATCGCCGCCAATGGATCGAGCGAGGCCAGGACGAGCCGCTCCTCGTCCTCGGACAGCTCGACATAGGTCACTGGCACCGACTTCTCCTTCCGGGCGAGCGCCAGCTCGATCCGCAGGTGGCCGTCGACGACGTGGCCGGTTGTCCCGTTGACCGTCACCCCGGCGACCCAGCCGACCTCGGCCAGCGCCCCGGAGAGCGCGGCCTGCTGGTCCGACGGATGGGTTCGCCAGTTGCGCGGGTTCGGGACGAGCTCAGCCGGTGCCGCTTCGCCGTGGCCGACGATCCGGCTGCGCCAGGGCGGGGGAGTTGCGGGCATTCGCGGCACGCGGAAAGCCTGACTGACTTCGTGCTCGTTGCCTATTCGCCGGTGGTGCTACATCCCGAGGACCATGGCCGAGGTGCGCTCGGGCGATTCGACAGCGCCGAGCCGGGCGCTAGGGTGCTGGCCGGCGGTCACGTCGTAAGGTGGCCTCCCGGATCCTTGGTGAGCGGCTCAAGGGCGGGCACCCGCAGCCAACCCGAGCCCGTGCCCACGTAGATCAGCTCCTCGGTCGAGAGGCCGAACCGCGCCCGCAGGTCGGCGAGGTGGCGCTTGGCAGTGCTCGGCGAGATGCCCAGGACACGGGCCGTTTGTCGGATCGAACCACCCGTCGCGACATAGGTCGCGAGCGTCTCGCGCTGGCGTGCGGTGGCCCGGGGCGGGTGGTTCACCGGGCCTTGCCGGTAATGAGAACATGTGTTCGATGCGCAATCAGCCCTCGAACGATCCACGCGATCTCGCCGTCAAGGCGGCGATGCGCGACGCCGTCACCCTCGGCTCGATCCTCGAGGGCGAGTTCTGCTCGACGTACGTCGGCCCGGACAAGGCTGAGTACCTCGCCGTCCTGCGCTCGTGGCTGGCCGACCTCGGGGTCGTCATCGAGGACGGGGAGGGAGGGCCGGTCGCGGCCTTCGCCGATCGCCGGATCACGATCCGCTTCGGTCGCGGTCGGGGTTAGGATGCCCGCCATGGCATCCAGTCCTGATCGAACTCGCCAGGCCCTCACGTCCGACCAGGCCGACCACCGGCGGACGCTCAACCGTGGGCTCCGGGCGGCGTTCCTGGCCGGCGCCGAGGAACACTCGATCCGTGAGCAGGGCAGGGGATTGACCGAGGCCGAGCTCAGGGCCGTCCTTCGGCGGTATCCAGGGGACCTGCCCGAGCGGTGAAGCGCCAATAGATAAGGTGTCGCGACGACCGCGGTCATCGGTCGATCGCCCGCGCCGCAGCTGATCGCTCGCCGAGCTCATGAGGAGCAAAGAACCCCTCGTAGTCCTGATCCGCCCCCGGCTCCCAATGGGATGGAACGGGCATCGGCTGCGGATCTTTCGCGACCGCCACAGGAGCTCTGGAACTCGATGCCAGGGGCGGCTCCTCATCCGGCTCCTGCGCGCGCCTGGCGAGGAACAGCTCGATGTCCTCGGGCGTCGTGGTGCGCAGGATGCCGAGCAGGTTCTGGTCCGTTCCCATCCGGTCGAAGAGGAGCCGCACGAGCTCCAGAAACGACGAACCCTGGAGCCGCCAGCACGTAGCGATGAAGTGCCGTTGCTGGAGGCGCCGGACCGCCTTTCTGGTGATCTGCTCGTAGCCCCGGACGATCACCTCGAGGTCGGCCGCACCGAGGGGTGGGTAGCGGAGCGGGGGAGCCGACGCCATCCGCCGTCTCGTCTCCTCGGCCGACCACCGTCTCGTAGCTGGATTCCCGATCTCCCTCTCCAAGGAAGAGTGAGTAGCTGCTACGGGTGCGGAGCTACGCGCACGTGCGCCTGCGTAGCTACCAGGATCCTTGGCGGCCATCAGACCGCCGCCTTTCGCCGGCCGACCGGAAGCTCGATCACTCGCCGGCCGACGGTGTACTTCAGACGCTCACGGATGCCCGTGCGGCGGGCCCGTCGGGCAGGAGACAGCATGTCGCTGCCGGCCGGGCGTGCCCGAGCGCTACGCTGGGCGGGTCTCCGGTCCACTGCGCGATCGGATCGACCTGTGGGTGGAGATGCCGCGCGTCCCGCCGGGCAGCCTCGTGGCCGCGGTGAACGCCGAGACCTCCGCATCGGTCGCTCAGCGGATCGCGGCCGTCCGGCAGCTCCAGCTCGAGCGGCGCGGCGTGCTGAACGCCGGACTCAGCGGGGGCCGGCTGCGGGCCGCATGCGCGCTCGGGACCGGGGAGCGGACGCGTGTCGTCGGGCTGGCGGACGGGCTCCAGCTCTCGGCTCGAGGGGTCGAGCGCCTCCTCCGGGCGGCGCGCACGATCGCGGACCTCGAGGGCGTCGAGCGGGTCGGCCGGCAGCACCTCGACGAGGCCGGCCGGTTCCGAGCCCTTGGTGCGCGGCCGGCGGACCAGGTGGCGCTCTAGCATGCTGGGCGTCGGCCGGGCGGGCCCACTCGGAGCCGAAGACGGGCCGCCTCGCGCAATGCCGGATGAACGTCCGCCGGGCGCCCTCGAGGAGCGGCGGGCCGCCGTGATCCTGATGAGCGTCGAAGGGATCGGCCCGGTCACCTTCTACCGGCTGCTCGCCGCCCATCGCTCGGCCGCAGCGGTGCTCGAGCTGGCCAGGAGCGAGGCGGGCCGACGGCTGCTCCTGCACTCCCTGTCGGCGACCCCCGCCGGGCTGGAGCGAACGCCGGCCGAACGTCCCCGCCGGATCGTCGACGACCTGGCGGGGGCCGCGCGCAATGCCGGCGCGATCCTGGAGCGACTGGCGGCCGACGACCTGGCCTGGCTCACGCTTGATGACCAGGCCTATCCGGGCCGCCTCCGGCTGCTCGAGCTGCCGCCGCCGGTCCTCTTCCTGCGCGGCGATCCGGCCGCACTCGACGCCGCGTCGGCGGTCGCCGTCGTGGGCACGCGCAGGCCGTCCGATGCCGGTCGCCGCCTGGCTGCCCGGATCGCCGACGCCCTGGCCCGGCTCGGTACCTCGGTGATCTCGGGCCTGGCGGTAGGAGTCGACGGCGCGGCCCACGCCGCCACCATCGAGGCCGGCGGCCGGACCGTTGCGGTCCTGGGCTCGGGCCATGCTCGTCTCTTCCCGTTCTCGCACCGACACCTCGCGGAGCAGATCGTGGCCGGCGGCGGTGCGCTGGTTTCGGAGCTCCCACCGACCGCGACCCCGAGCCGAGGGACGTTCCCGAGGCGCAACCGGCTGATCAGTGGCCTGGCCGACGCGACCGTCGTGGTTGAGGCCGCGGCGCGCAGTGGTGCCCTGATCACGGCCGCTTGGGCGCTCGAGCAGGGCCGGGAGTGCTTCGCCGTCCCCGGCTCGATCGACGCCCCGACCTCGGCCGGCTGCCTGGCCTTCCTGCGCGAGTATCCCGGCCAGGTCAGGATCGTGGCCGGGATTGCCGAGCTGATCGACGACCTCGGGCTGGCCGGCGCGGTCTCCGGGCAGGTCGCTGGGCAGGACGCTTCCCGCGCGGGCGGACCGAGCTCGATCGGTGCCCGCCCGTCGCCAGCGGCCGTGCTGGCAAGCCTCGGCCCGGCCGAAGCGGCCGTGGCGACGATCCTGGCCGATGGTTCGGCCACCATTGACGACCTGGCCCGCGGCTCCGGCTTCCCCGTGGCGACCGTCCTGGGCACCCTGACCGTGCTCGAGCTGCGCGGACTGGCGTGCGGCGGAGCCGGCCGCTACCGGCTGACCGGCGCGCTGGCCGCCCTGGACCCAACCGGACTCCACAGCTCCTCACCAGGACCGCCCCCGGGCGGTGGCGCCCAAGGTGCCGAGGTTGCCGCTTCTCGGCGGCCAGTGCTAAGGTGACGCGGACCGTCCGGGCGCCGCCCGGTTGACAGCCGCACGATGCCGCTGACCCCCAGCAGCTAGCCAGGAGACTGTCTATTGCGAAAGTACGCAGCCGCCGCGCTCGCGATTCCCGTCCTCGCCACGCTGTACGTGCCGCTTCTCCTGCGCCGGAGCGTGGCGTTGCGCGTGGTCCTGGGAATCGGCCTCGTGGGGCTGCTCGGGCTCGGCCTCCTGGCGATCAGCTCGCCCCGGCCGACGGCCGCGAAGGGACCGGCCGGCAGCACGATCCTCGACGCGTCGTCGTTTGCCGAGACGGTCGACGCCGACCACGGCCTCCACGCGCCGGCCACCATCCGGTTCGCCTCCGCGATGAACCGGGCCTCGGTCGCCACCGCCCTGAGCGTGGATCCGGCCACGGCGGTCAACACGACCTGGGACGCCGCGGGCAAGACGCTCACGATCAGCCCGAAGCAGATGTGGCAGGCGGGCACCTACTACACGATCAAGGTCGCCACGACCGCCGTCGACACGACCGGCCAGGCGATTGCCCAGCCGGCCAGAGCCCTCTTCAGCACGCGTGCCCCGACGACGGCCCACCTCGCCCTCACCCACCCGTCCGCCGGCGGCGCGTCGACCTCCACCGGATTCACGGTGTCGTTCAGCCAGGCGGTCAACCCGCCGGCAGCCGCCGGACTGCTCCAGATCAGCCCGGCCGTCAGCGGGAGCCTGACGAACGTATCGGTCACCGCCGCTGGCACCTCGGTGACCTTCCAGCCGGCGCAGCCCCTCGCCGCCGACACGAGCTACACGATCGCCGTTACGAGCGGTCTGGTCGACCACGACGGCGCTCCGGTAGCCCTGCCGCTGCCGCTCCGGATCAAGACGGCTGTCGCACCCGCCATCGTCCGGTTCCGGCCGGTGAACGGGACGACTGCGGTCGTTTCGTCGGCCAAGCTCTCGGTGCGCTTCACCCAGCCGATGGACACGGCGGCCAGCGGACCTGCCTTCAGTGCCGCGGTCGGCGGCAAGGTCCTGGCCGGCAAGGTCACCTGGGCCGAGGGCAACACGGTCCTCGTCTTCAGCCCGAGCGTGCCGCTCGCCAAGGGCAGCACCGTGACGATGACCGTGTCGACCGCGGCCCGGTCGGCGGCCGGGGTTTCGCTGGCGTCGGCCGGCACGGTTTCGTTCAGGACGGTCGCGCCCGCGGCCGCACCGGCCGCGACGAAGACATCGTCGAAGTCGACCACCACGACGACGCACAAGTCGGGCGGCAGCTCGGTCGGCTCGGGCGCCTGGCATGCCGTCGAGGTCTACTACCTCGGCCTGATGAACTGCACCCGGGGTGGCGGCTGGGTGCTGGCCTCGGGCAAGTGCAGCAGTCCGGGTGGCAGCGGGATCAAGCCCCTGATCCTGAACGCCGGCATCTCGAACAAGGTCTCCCGGCCGTACGCCAAGCTCCTCGCCACCCGGAACATCTGCACCCACTTCGCGGACGGCAATCCAGGTGACCGGCTCCACCGGACCGGCTACCCCGGCGACTATCGGGAGAATATCGGCTGCCGCGACTCGAGCAACCCATACGCCTCGGTCCTCGGAACGCACCTGTTCTTCCAGGACGAGAAGCCGTGCTCGAACTACTGCCACTGGGCGAACATCATGGACAGCCGGATGACCCAGGTCGGGATCGGCGTCTGGGTGATCGGCGATCGGGTCCGGCTCGTCGTCGACTTCTGGAAAGGGTGATCGACCCCGCCGTGCCCGAGGACCGTCCAACGGCCAGCCCCGAGCCGCTCAAGGTCGTCCTCCGTGACGCGGTCATCCACCTGAACAACGAGCAGCCCGTCCTCGCCGACCTGTTCGCGATTCCGTCGCCCCTCGACGTCGCGGTCCTGTGCACGAACCTGCGGACACCCGACGGCAAGCGGCCGGTCTTCGTCGACCAGACCGAATCGACCTTCCTGCTGCCCCTCGCCCACATCCGGTTCATCGAGATCCCCGAGGGCGCCGCCCGGCGGGCCGAGGGCGGGCCCGCGGACCGTGGTCGCCAGCGAGCCGCTCCACCGGTCGCCCCGGCTGAGCCGGAGATCGAGATCGACGAGGACTTCCTGCGCCGAATCCGGGACGCCTGATTCACGCGCGCGCAGCCCGCGGCGCCGAAGGCGCAGGTGATCGCCGGCCAAGAAGCCGGTGCTAGACTCCCCGACGTCATGAGTGGAAACCTGGTCATCGTCGAGTCGCCGGCCAAGGCGAAGACGATCGAACGCTACCTCGGGCCCGGCTACCGGGTCCTCGCCTCGTACGGCCACGTCCGCGATCTGCCCGAGAAGCTCGGCAAGGATCAGCTCGGCGTGGACGTCGAGCACGACTTCGCGCCGACCTACGAGATCGTGGCCGACCGGCGCAAGCAGGTCTCGGAGATCACCGAAGGCGGCTCGTACGGCAGACACCGTCTTCCTCGCCACCGACCTCGACCGCGAGGGAGAGGCGATCGCCTGGCACGTCGCTCAGGCCGCCGGGCTGAAGCCCGAGCGGACCCAGCGGGTCACCTTCAACGAGATTACCGAGGGTGCGATCCGCGAGGCCTTCGCCCATCCGCGCCAGATCGACCTCGACCTTGTCGATGCCCAGCAGGCGCGCCGGATCGTCGATCGACTCGTCGGCTACACGCTCAGCCCGCTCCTGTGGCGGCGGATCCGCCGGGGCCTCTCGGCCGGCCGGGTTCAGTCGGTGGCCGTCCGCCTGGTCGTCGACCGTGAGCGCGAGATCCGGGCGTTCAGGGCGGTCGAGTACTGGACGATCGAGGCCACCCTCCACGGACCTGACGGCACGCCGTTCGGCGCCGAGCGTCATCCGGGTCGACGGCGAGAAGCCGGCGATCGCCGACGAGGCCACGGCGATCGCCCATGTCGAGGCCCTCCGGGCGGGTCGGCCGACCGTGCGCCGCGTGAGCGTCAAGCCCTCGAAGCGCAGCCCGGCCCCGCCGTTCACCACCTCGACCCTGCAGCAGGAGGCGAGCCGCAAGCTCGGCTTCAGCCCGAAGCGGACGATGACGTGTCGCCCAGCGGTTGTACGAGGGCCTCGAGACGAACGACGGCCAGGTCGGCCTGATCACCTACATGCGGACCGACTCGGTCGCCCTCGCCGGCCAGGCGATGGGCGAGGCCCGCGACGTGATCGCGGCCCGCTTCGGCCTCCACTACACGATGCCCAAGGGACGTCCGTTCAAGACGAAGACCCGCAACGCCCAGGAGGCCCACGAGGCGATCCGGCCGACCTCGTTCGGGCGCGACCCCGGACCAGCTCGAGAAGGTCCTGCCCCGCGACGAAGCCCGCCTGTACCGCCTGATCTGGCAGCGCGCGCTGGCCAGCCAGATGAAGGAGAAGGAGCTCGAGACGACGAGCGTCGATCTCGAGTCCGGCCGCTACGGGCTGCGCGCCTCGGCGACCCGGACCGTCTTCGACGGCTTCTCGGCCGTCTACACCGAGGGTCAGGACGATACGGCCGAGGAGCAGGAGCGTGTCCTGCCGCCGCTGCGCGAGGGCGACCTCACGACCGTCGAGGCAGTCGAGCCGAGCCAGCACTTCACCGAGCCGCTGCCGCGCTACACCGAGGCCACTCTGATCAAGGCGCTCGAGGAGTACGGGATCGGCCGGCCCTCCACCTACGCGGCCACGATCTCGACGATCCTCGATCGGGGCTACGTCAGCGTGAAAGAGCGCCGTCTCCGGCCCGAGCCCGTCGGCGAGATCGTCAACGACTTCCTGGTCGATCACTTCGGCTCGCTCGTCGACCCTGAGTTCACCGCCCGGATGGAGGAGGATCTCGACGAGGTCGCCGGCGGCGAACGGAAGTGGGTTCCTCTCGTGCGCGCCTTCTACACCCCGCTGGAGGCGGCGGTCGAGGCCACGAACGACGATGGCCGGGGCGGCGGGATGCCCACGACCGAGCTGTGCTCCGAGGGCCACCCGATGGTGATGCGGGCCGGCCGCTTCGGCGTCTACCTCGCCTGCGCGAACTACCCGGAGCACAGGGAAACGCGGCCCGTGGCCCCGGCGGCGGGCGACACGCCCGGGACGAACGGCGAGTCGGAGCAGCTGCCGGGTGTCGGCGAGACCTGCCCCGAGTGTGGCGAGACCGAGGGCGGCGCGCTCGTCGCCAGGACCGGCCGGTTCGGGCCGTTCGTCGGCTGCGCCCGCTATCCCGACTGCAAGTACATCAGGAAGGACGGCCCGCCGCCGCCCGACCCGCTGCCGTTCGAGGTCGCCTGCCCGAAGTGCGGCCAGGGACATCTCAAGGCGCGCCGGGCGCGCCGGACGGGTTCCGTCTTCTGGGGCTGCTCGCGCTACCCAAAGTGCGACTTCACGACCTCGCACGAGCCGGTCGGCGCGGTCCACGATGCCGACGGCGGCCCGGTCGCGAAGGACGGGCCGCGAGTGGCCAGGGGCGGCGAAGCGCCCGAGGCTGAGGGGGCCGAGCCCACCGCCCGTGCCGGATCCGGCGGCGCGACCGGCATCTGCCTCGCCTGCGGCGCGGCGATCGCCCTGCCCGCAGGCGAGCTCGTCGGGCTCAGCCTGGCCGGCGGCCCGGCCAACCCGACCGCGCTCCAGAAGCCAGGTCGTGGCCGGGCGGGCGGTCATGGCCGTGGGTCGAATGCGCGCGCCGGCCGGGCGGGTCCCCGCACGGGACGGACCGGCCGGGCGCGCGGTTCGGCGGCGACTGGCAGCGCCCCCGCGGCGTGACCGGTGAAGAAGCCCGCGAGCGCTTCCTCGACGGGCTGACGGCCCGGGACGCGTCGCCCCACACCAAGCGGGCCTACACGACGGTCGTCGATGCCTACCTCGCCTGGCTCGCTGCCCGTGGCGTCGACTGGCGGCGTCCAGCCCGGGCGGACCTGCGGGCCTACCTCGGACGCCTCGGCGAGGGGGTCAGCCGTGCCTCCGTCGGCCAGCGCCTCGCCGCGCTCCGTTCGTTCTACCGGTTCACCACCCGCAGCGGCTGGACCGACGGCGACCCGTGGGGCGCAATCGCGACGCCCCGGATGCCCCGCCGGCTGCCCCGCGTCCTCGAGGTCGAGGAGGTCGAGCGCCTCCTCGATGCGATCAGCGCCGCGCCCGGCGACCCGCTCGCGCTGCGCGACCGGGCGATCGTCGAAACTGCCTACGCCGCGGGCCTCCGGATCAGCGAGCTGGCGACCGCCGGGATCGGCTCGGTCGACCTCAGCCGAGGGGAGATCCGGGTCGTCGGCAAGGGCCGCAAGGAGCGGGTCGGGCTGCTGGACGGCCGGCCCGGGAGGCGCTCGCCGCGTATCTCGAGGACGGCCGACCGGTCCTGCTTGCTCGGGCACCGGAATTCGTCGAGCCGCCGGCGGAGATCTTCCTGAACCATCGCGGTGGCGCGCTCGGCGCGCGCGGACTGCGCTTCCGCCTCGACGGCCTGCGCGCTCGGGCGGGCCTGCCGATCGGCGTCTCACCCCACACCCTCCGCCACAGCTTCGCGACCCACCTGCTCGATGGCGGCGCCGACCTGCGGGTCGTCCAGGAGCTTCTCGGCCACGAGAGCCTGGCCACGACCCAGATCTACACCCATGTCTCACCCAGCCGCCTGCGGGCCGCCTATGAAGGGGCCCATCCGCGCGCCCGCCAGGCCCACTGACCGCCGCCGGATGACAGCCTCACGGGGAATCGCCCGGGCCGGCCTGATCGTGACCAGCGCGTTCCTCGTGTCGCGCATCCTCGGCTCCGTCCGCCTGATCGTCATCGGTGCGGCGTTCGGGGCGAGCGCCGACCTCGACGCGTTCCTGGCCGCCTTCCGGATCCCCGACTTCATCTTCCAGCTCGTTGCCGCCGGTGCCCTCAGCTCCGCCCTGATCCCGGTTGCGGCCGGCCTGCTGGCGACGGACCAGGAGGCGCGTGCCTGGCGGGTCGCTTCCACCGTCGCGACGCTGATGCTCGTCGTGCTCCTCGTCCTTGCCGTGATCGTGGCGATCACCGCGCCGGTGCTCGTGCCGGTGATCACCGCCCGATTTCACGGCGGCCGAGACGGACAAGACGATCGAGCTCACCCGGGTGATGCTGCTCAGTCCGATCCTGCTCGCCTGCGGCGCCCTGGCGACCAGCCTGCTCAACGCGCGCGGCCGGTTCGCCGCGTCGGCAATCGCTCCGATCGTCTACAACGTCGCGATCATCCTGGCCGCGGTCCTGCTCGCACCGGCGATGGGCGTCCTCGGCCTCGCCGTCGGCGTCGTGGTCGGCGCGGCGGGCCACTTCCTGATCCAGCTCGTGCCCCTCCGCCGAACCGGCTTCCACTACACGCCCGGAGTCGACCTGGGTGATCCGGATGCGCGCGAGGCGCTCCTGCTCATGGCCCCGCGCGCCGTCGGCCTGGCCGCCAGCCAGCTCACCTTCCTCGTCGCGACCTCGGTCTCGACCGGACTCGGGGTCGGGGCGGTGACCGCCTTCACGTTCGCCTTCTCGATCTTCCAGCTGCCGATCGGGGTGATCGGCGTGCCGCTCGGGGTGGTCACCTTGCCGGCCCTGTCACGGGAGCTCGCCCTGGGAGAGATCGAGCGCTACCTCGCCCTCGTCCGCCACGCGATCCGGCTGATCATCTTCGTCATGGTGCCGCTGACCGGCCTGTCGATCATCGCCCGAGGCGGAGTCGTCCGGCTCCTGTTCGGCTACGGCCGGATGGACGAGGTCTCGATCGAGCGGACGGCGACGACCCTGCTGTGGCTGCTGCTCGCGCTTACCTCCGAATCGATGATCGCGATCCTCGCCCGGGCCTTCTACGCCGGGCGTGACACCCGCACGCCGGTGTTCGCGGCAATCGTGGCCGTGGCGATCAACGTCAGCCTGTCGATCCTGCTGGCCGGACCGCTCGGGCTGGCCGGGATCGGCCTGGCGATCACCGTCGGCTCGTGGGCCGAGGCGGCCGTCCTCGTCGTCATCCTGTGGTATCGCCGGCCGACCTTCGGGCCGGGCGACCTCGTCCGGTCGGGCGCGGTCGCGATCGTGATCGGAATGCTCGCGACGGGTTCCGCCTTCCTCGTCGGGCAGGGCGCCGAGGGCCTCCTCGGAAGCACCCCGGACAAGGAGGTCCTGGTCGTCCAGCTGGCCGCGATGGGGATCGCCGGCGGGCTCGTCTACGTCGGGCTGGCGTTCATCCTCCGGATTCCCGAGCTGCGCACGATCTGGGACCTCGCGATCGCGGTCGTTCGGCGCCGTACGATCTCGGCATGAGGTATGGCGTGGCGACGGCCGAGCAGTTGACCGATTGGGACCGGCACACGGTGGACGTGCCCGGCGGCAACGTCTACCAGTCCCGGGCATGGGCGGAGCAGCGGTCGCGGCTCGGCTGGCGGCCGCGCTTCCTCGTTGCCGACGACGGCCACCGGCTGCTCTCGCTCGAGCGTCCGTGGCGCTTCGTCGGCGGTTCGGGCGCGTACCTCTCGAAGGGACCAATCTCGGCCGGTGAACCGGTCGGGTTGACGGCCGAGCGGCTCGCCGCGGCCGCCGATTGGCTGTTCTCGCGCGGTGTCGACGTCGTTTCGTCGGACGCGGAGATCCCAGCGGCAACGGGCTACCCGGCCCTGATCGAGGCCCGCGGCTTCCGCCAGATCGAGGAGGTCCAGCCGTCCCGCCACCGGCTGGCCCTCGCGCTGCGGCCGGGCGAGCCCGAGGAGACCTACTTCGCGGGCTTTTCGATGTCGACCCGCCAGCGCGTCCGGCAGGGCGACAAGGCCGGCCTGCGGGTGGTTCGCTGGGACGGCCGAGCCGGGGCGGGTTCGAGCGGCTCACCGGCCTGGGTCGGCTTCGAGTCGCCGCTGGCGGGCGCCGACCCGACCGTGGCCTTCGATCGCTTCTACGACCTGCTCGAGGTCACCGCGGCGCGCCGTCACTTCGGGCTCGGCTCCCGGGCGATCTTCGTCGACTGGTCGACGAGCGGCCTCGCCGCCGGCCACGTCATCCTGCTCGAGGTCCGGACGCCCGACGACGAGCTGGTCGGCGGCGCGACGTTCTACCGCCACGGCGGTCGGCTGACCTATTCGCTATCGGGCGACCGGGCCGACCTCCGGCGGGCGTATCCGGGGGTGATCCATTTCCTCCTGTGGCGGGCGATCCAGCTTGCCGTCCGCGAGGCGATGATCGAGGTCGACCTGGCCGGCGTCGATGTCCGCGGCGCCCGGCGCGAGCCGGTCGAAGGCGACGAGATGCACGGCCTGTACGCGTTCAAGCGCTCGTTCGGGGCGACGTGGCTCGAGCTGACCGGCAACCACGAGCGGGTCGCCCGGCCGTGGCGCTACGGGCTCGGCCGGATCACCGGCCGGTTGCCGGGTGGCTCGCGATGAGCCGGAACGCGGCCTCCGGCAGGGCAGGATCTTCGTCCGAGGCTGCCGGTTCCGTCTCCGCCGATGCGGCCTGGGATGCCTTCGTCGAGGCGAACCCGCGGGCGAGCTACCTCCAGCTGAGCGGCTGGGCGCGGACGAAGGTCGCCAACGGCTGGCGGCCGTGGGCGATCGAGGCGCAGGCGCCCGGCGGGCTGGTCGGCGCGCGGGTCCTCCTGCGCCGGCCGGCCGGCGTGCCGTGGACGTTCGCCTACGCGCCCCGCGGGCCCCTGGCCGCCTCATGGGAGGCCGCCAGCCTCTCGGCGTTCACCGAGCGGGTCCGCACCTCGGCCCGCCGTGGTGAGCGCATCTCCCACCTGCGGGTCGACCCGGAGATCGAGCTCGATGGTCCGGACGACCTCGATGGGAGCACCCGCCGGGCCCTCCAGTCTCTCGGCTGGCGGCCGGCTCCGGAGGTCCAGCCGAGCGTCACCCGGGTGATCGACCTGGCGCCCGACGAGGCGGCCCTGTGGGCCGGACTGCGCGGCAAGTGGCGCCAGTACGTGAACCGGGCGCGTTCGAGCGGGATCACGGTCGAGGAGCGGGGCGCCGCCGACCTCCCGGCCTTCCACGCGGTCATGGCGGCGACATCGACCCGGACGGGGACGCCGATCCGGACCGAGGCCTCCTACCGGGCGATCTGGGATGCCTTCGCCCCGGACCGCCGGGCCCGGCTCCTGTTCGCCGTCGACCGGGACGGAAGCCCGCAGGCGGTCCTGTTCCTCGTTCGGGCCGGGGGGCGGGTCGTCGAGCCGTACGGCGGGATGACGAACGCGGGCGCCGTCTCGCGGGCGAACTACCTGCTGAAATGGGAGGCGATCAGGTCGTCCCGGGAGGCCGGCGGGAGCTCGTACGACATGTGGGGCCTCGTCAACCCGGGGATCCGCCAGTTCAAGGAGGGCTTCGGCGGCCGCGAAGTTCGGCTGGTCGGTGCGTTCGACCTCGACCTCCGTCGGTTCGGCGCGCGGCTTTACCGGCTCGCCGAGCGGCAGCTGGGTTCGCGCCGCGGCGCCGCAGCCCCTGGAGCCCGGACCTCGCGCAGGGGCGCCCGGATGAGCCCCCCGGAATGAGCCTGGCAGAGCGCCTCGCCCGGGTCGACGCCGAGAGCCGGCCGCGGCCCCTGGCCGGGCTGATCGCGCGGCTCGGCGATGCCGGCCAGCTGCGGGGCATCCGGACAGCCGACGGCCGGCCCAGCTCACCGTCCGACGTCCGCGCCGGGTCCGTCCTCGTCGAGGCGCTCACGGCCGACTCGCGGGCCGTCCGACCCGGCGGCCTGTTCGTGGCGGTGCCCGGCGACCATGCCGACGGCCACGACTTCGTCGCGGCCGCGGCCGCGGCCGGGGCAGTCGCTGCGATCGTCGAGCGGCCGATGGCGGGTGCGGCCCTCGTCCAGCTCGTCGTCGAACGCAGTCGGGCTGCGCTGGCCGCGGCCGCAGGCTGGTGGTACGGCGACCCGAGTCGGGAGTTGGGGATCATCGGGATCACCGGCACCGACGGCAAGACAACGACCTCGTTCCTGGCCGCGTCGGCGCTCGGCGCCGCCGGCCATCGGGCCGGCCTGGTCGGCACGGTCGAGCTGTGGATCGGCGGTCATGCCGAGCCGACCCTGGAGCACCAGACGACCCCCGAGGCACCCGAGCTCCAGCGCCTGCTCCGGGCGATGGCCGCGGCCGGCGACGCCGCCGCCGTGGTCGAGACGACCTCGCACGGGCTGGCCCTCGACCGGGTCGCCGGGATCGCCTACGACGCCGCCGTCTTCACCAACCTGAGCCATGAGCATCTCGAGCTCCACGGCTCGTTCGAGGCGTACCGGGCGGCCAAGCTCAGCCTGTTCGAACGCCTCGCGGCTCGGGGCCCGGCCAAGACCGGTGCCGCAGCCGGGCTCGGCTGGCCGCGGCTGGCGGTGATCAACCGGGATGACCCGGCAGCGGACCTGTTCGTGGCCGTCTCGCGGGAGGCCGGCGCCCGGGTCGTCACCTACGGTGCCGAATCCGGAGCCGACGTCCGGGCGGGCCGGATCGAGGAGGACGCCCGGCGCCTGACGGTGGCCTATGACGCGCCCTCGGGTTCGGGCCAGCTGAGCCTGCGGCTGGCCGGCCGGTTCAACGCCCACAACGCCCTGGCCGTGGTCGCGCTGGGGGAGGGGCTGAGCCTCGACCCGGCCGCGGTCCGCCGGGGGATCGAGCGCGTGGCGGCGGTGCCGGGCCGGATGGAGCGGATCGAGCGCGGCCAGCCGTTCAGCGTGATCGTCGACTACGCCCACACCCCGGCCTCACTCGAAACGGTGCTCGACCTGCTCGCGCCGGTGGCGGCCGCCGGCGGGGGAGGACTGATCGCCGTCTTCGGCTCGGCCGGTGAGCGGGACACGGCCAAGCGGTCGATGATGGGCCAGATCGCCGGACAACGCTGCCGGCTCGTGGTCGTGACCGATGAGGATCCCCGCGGCGAGGATCGGCAGGCGATCGTCGAGGCGATCGCCCGGGGAGCCGAGTCGGCCGGCCGGCGGCGCGAGCGCGACCTGTTGCTGATCGCCGACCGGGCCGAGGCCGTCACCGCCGCCCTCGAACGCGCTCGGCCCGGGGACGTCGTCCTGTTCGCGGGCAAGGGCCACGAGCGATCGATCCTCGGCCCCGACGGCCCGGTGCCCTGGAACGAGCGTGCCGCGGTCGAGGCTGCGCTCGCAGCCCTGGGTTTCACCGCGGGCTGACGGCGGACCGCTCGCCGCGGTCGCGGGCGCGGGAGCGCGCGTGGAGGAGCAGGAAGAGAGACCGAGGCCGGGTCGCGAGGACGCCGGAAAGGGCCGTATCGAGCCACTGCTATTCTTGAACGAGATGACGATCGAACCTGTTCCGAGCACGAAGACGACGCGCCGACGACCGCACGCGGCGACAGGGGGCGCACAGGCCGTTCCGGCCGCCGCCACGGGAACTGCCAAACGGGCCGCCGCGCCATCGGCCCCCGCCCAGGCCGCTGCGCCCTCCGGCCCGACCACGGCCGCAGCCCCAAGCCCCGCCCAGATGCCCGCCGCTCCCCGCCAGCGCCGGGTTCGCGGTCCAGCCAGGGTCGACCCGATCGAATCGCTCCGCGAGCCGCTCCTCGCCCGGCTGCGCAGCCACTACCCGGGAGCCAGCCTCGACGCCGTCAACCGGGCGTTCGACCTGGCGGTCGAGGCCCATGCCGGCCAGACCCGTGCCTCGGGCGAGGCGTACGTCATCCACCCGATCGCGAGCGCCCAGACCGTGGCCGACCTCGGGATCGACCCGATCGCGGTCCAGGCGGCGCTCCTCCACGACGTACCCGAGGACACCGAGTACAGCCTGACCGACGTCGAGGACCGGTTCGGGCCGGAGGTTGCCCGGCTCGTCGACGGCGTGACCAAGCTGTCGAAGTTCAGCACCCATTCGCACGAGGAGCAGCAGGCCGAGAACATCCGCAAGATGTTCCTGGCGATGGCCGAGGACATCCGGGTCGTCCTGATCAAGCTGGCCGACCGGCTCCACAACATGCGCACGCTGGCCGCCCTGCCGATCGACAAGCAGACCCGGATCGCCCGCCAGACGATGGAGATCTACGCCCCGCTGGCCGAGCGGCTCGGGATCTGGCAGATGAAGTGGGAGCTCGAGGATCTCGCCTTCAAGACGCTCGAGCCCGAGCGCTACCGCGAGCTCGCCCGGCTCCTCGACACCCGCCGCCAGAGTCGCGAGGGCTTCATCCAGCAGGCGATCGAGGAGCTCGGTCCGGCACTCAAGGCGGCCGGCATCCACGCCGACATCCAGGGCCGCCCGAAGCACCTGACCAGCATCTGGAAGAAGATGGAGCGCAAGGGCGCCGAGTTCGACGAGATCTACGACGTCTACGCGATCCGCTGCCTCGTCGACGAGGTCCGCGACTGCTACGCCGCGCTGGGCATCGCCCATTCGCTGTGGCGCCCGATCCCCGGCCAGTTCGACGACTACATCGCGATGCCCAAGAACAACCTCTACCAGAGCCTCCACACGGCCGTGATGGCGATGGACGGCAAGCCCCTCGAGATCCAGATCCGGACCCACCAGATGCACCAGGTCTCGGAGGTCGGGATCGCCGCCCACTGGCGCTACAAGGAAGGTTCGAAGGTCGACCGCGAGTACGACGCCAAGCTGGCCTGGCTGCGCCAGCTGATGGACTGGCAGCGGGACGTCGCCGACGCGACCGAGTTCGTCGAGGGAATCAAGCTCGACATCTTCCAGGACCAGGTCTTCGTGTTCACCCCCAAGGGCGAGGTCAAGGACCTGCCGGCGGGCTCGACGCCGATCGACTTCGCCTACCGGATCCACACCGACGTCGGCCACCGCTGCATCGGCTCGAAGGTCAACAACCGGCTCGTGCCGCTCGATTACCGGCTGCACAACGGCGACATCGTCGAGATCGTGACGACGAAAGGCGCCCACGGTCCGTCGCGGGACTGGCTGAACGTCGTCCGGACGAGCCACGCCCGGGAGAAGATCCGGGCCTGGTTCAAGCGCCAGGAGCGCGACGAGAACATCATCCACGGCCGCGAGTCGCTCGAGCGCGAGCTCCGCCGCCTCGCCCGGACCTCGATCCAGGCGGTCGGCCTCGACCGGATCGCCGAGGTCGCCCGCTCGTACAACCACGACAACCTCGATGACTTCTACGCCTCGATCGGCTACGGCGCGGTCGGCGCCCAGCAGGTCGTGATGCGCCTGGGGGTCGTCGACGATGGCGAGCTGGCCCTGCCGACCGTCGCGCCGAGCCAGCCGGTCCGCACCGGCGGGGTACGGGTCAAGGGCGTCGGCGACCTGCTGATCCGCTTCGGGAAGTGCTGCCATCCGATCCCCGGCGACGCGATCGTCGGGTTCATCACCCGGGGCAAGGGCGTGACCGTCCACCTCCAGTCGTGCACGACCGTGGTCAACGAACGCGAGGTCGGCCGCCTGATCGAGGTCGAGTGGGAGGCTGCCGCGACCCAGACCTACCCGATCGCGATCCGGGTCGAGGCCTACGACCGGACCGGACTGCTGAACGACATCACCCAGGTGGTCGCCGAGAACAAGGTCAACATCCTGGCCGCGGCGGTCAAGGTCCTGCCCGACCATATCGCGGTGGTGACCGCCACCCTCCAGGTGGCAACCGTCAGCCAGCTGGCCAAGGTGATGAGCCGGATCGAAGCGCTCAAGGACGTGATCTCGGTCCAGCGCGATCTCGGCTGAGCGGCCCTCGACCGCCGGCCGAGCGGTCCCGGGGCCAGCCGGCGCCCGGGCTCCGACGCCACTGCCGACGCGGCCGGCCACGCGGCCGCTAGACTTCGCGGCGATGGCCACGTTCCGAGCCCCGCGCGGCACGCGCGACCTGCTGCCGGCCGAACGTGCCGCCTTCCGCCGCCTCGAGATGATCGCCGGCGACCTCGCCGGGCGCTACGGGTACCGCGACATCGAGACGCCGATCTTCGAGCAGGCGGCCGTCTTCGAGCGCGGCGTCGGCGCGGTCACGGACGTCATCGAGAAGGAGCTCTTCCGGCTCGCCCCGCGCTCCGACGAGGGCGAATCGTGGGCGCTTCGGCCGGAGCCGACGGCGGGCATCGTGCGGGCCTACATCCAGCACGGGATGCACACCTGGCCACAGCCGGTCAAGCTGACGATGACCGGCCCGATGTTCCGCTACGACCGGCCCCAGGCCGGCCGCTTCCGCCAGTTCTGGCAGTTCGACATCGAGGTGATCGGCGATCCCGGGCCGGCGGTCGACGCCGAGGTGATCGAGCTCGGCCTCGCCTTCTTCCGGCAGGCCGGCCTCGACGAGGTCGAGGTCCTGCTCAACTCGATCGGCGACGGGACCTGCCGGCCGGCCTATGTCGAGTCGTTGACCGCGTACTACGCCCCGCACGCCGGGCGCCTGCCCGCGGTCGAACGCGAGCGCCTCTACAGGAACCCGTTGCGCCTGCTCGATTCGAAGGACCCGGCCATGGCCGAGCTCAACGCCGGCGCGCCGCGGATCATCGACGCGCTGTGTGAACCGTGCCAGAGCCACTTCGCGGCAGTGCGCGAGCACCTCGACGTCCTGGGCGTGGCCGTCCGCCTCGAGCCGTCGCTCGTCCGGGGGCTCGACTACTACACCCGGACGGCCTTCGAGTTCTTCGTGCCAGGCCGTGAGGGTCAGCAGCAGGCGCTGGGCGGCGGCGGGCGCTACGACGGCCTCGTCGAGCTGCTCGGCGGCCGGCCCACGCCGGGGATCGGGTTCGGCCTTGGCCTCGACCGGACGGTTCTGGCCCTCGAAGCGCAGGCCGGAGCCGCGGTCGCTGCCGAGCCGGCGCCGATCGCGGTCGTCGTCGGCGCGGATCCCGAGGCGACGGCGGTCCGGCTGCGGGTCGCGACCGACCTGCGGGCGGCGGGCATCGCCGCGCGGGCCGAGCTCGGCAAGCGCAAGCTCGCCCGCCAGCTCGAGTCGGCCGCCCGCGAGCATGCCCATTTCGTGGTGATCATCGGCGACGAGCTGGCCGACGGTAACGTCCAGCTGAAGGACCTCGAGGCGGGCTCGCAGCAGCTCGTCGCGCTGGCGGATCTCGCCCGAAAGCTCGCCAGCTCGGCGCGCTCCCATCGCCACGGTACGAACGAAGCCTGACCGGCCGGGGGCCGACGGGTCGGCCCGGCCTGGCGAACGGAACGGCTACGATACGGCGGCCATGACCGAGCCCAGTCCCAGTCTCGCCACGCCTTACCGGAGCCATACCTGTGGTGCCCTGCGCGTCGCCGATGCCGGCCGGCCGGCCCGCCTCGCGGGCTGGGTCCATCGCCGCCGGGACCACGGCCAGCTGATCTTCCTCGACCTGCGCGATCGCTACGGCCTGACCCAGGTCGTCGTCGACGCGACCGAGGCGCCCGAGGCCCATGCCGTCGCGAGCCGCCTCCGGACGGAGTTCGTCGTGAGTGTCAGCGGGATCGTCGCCGCCCGCCTGCCGGGCTCCGAGAACCCCCGCCTGGCGACCGGGGCGATCGAGCTCCGGGCGACCGGGGTCGAGCTGCTGTCGGAGGCGAAGACGCCGCCGTTCTACATCAACGAGCCCGACGCCACGATCGACGAGGCGCTCCGGCTGCGGTACCGCTACCTCGACATCCGCCGCGAGCCGATGCAGGAGCGCCTGCTCCTCCGCTCGCGGCTCGTCCAGGCGATCCGCGAGATCCACCACGCCAACGGCTTCGTCGAGATCGAGACACCCAACCTGATCAAGTCGACGCCCGAAGGCGCCCGCGACTTCATCGTCCCGTCGCGGCTGAAGCCGGGCAGCGTGTACGCCCTGCCCCAGAGCCCCCAGCAGCTCAAGCAGCTGTTGATGGTCGGCGGGATCGACCGCTACTTCCAGATCGCACGCTGTTTCCGCGACGAGGACGCCCGGGGCGACCGGCAGCCCGAGTTCACCCAGCTCGACCTCGAGATGAGCTTCGTCGACGAGGCGATGGTGATCGCCTTCGTCGAGGACCTGGCGATCCGGGTGACGGCCGCGGTCGCGCCCGACCGTCCGTTGCTCCAGGTGCCATTCCCACGGTTCACCTTCGCCCAGGCGATCGAGCGCTTCGGCTCGGACAAGCCGGACCTGCGCTTCGGAATGGAGCTGGTCGACCTCGGCCCGGTCCTGCTCGGTCCGGACGGCGCCCCGGCCTCCGGCTTCCGGGTCTTCGACGATGCGCTGGCCGGCGGCGGGCGGGTCAGGGCGATCGTGGCGCCGGGCATGGCCGGCACCAGCCGGTCTCATCTCGACGAGCTGACCGAGCTCGCCCGTGGCTGGGGCGCCCGGGGCCTGGTCTGGCTGGCCATCGAGGCCGATGGCTCGGTCCGGTCGTCGGTCACCAAGGTCCTCGGTGACGAGCGGATCGCCGCCCTCGTCGCCGCCAGCGGGGCGAAGCCCGGCGAGCTCATCCTGGCGGTTGCCGACACGCCCGAGCGAACGGCCGACGTCCTCGGCCGGCTCCGGACCGAGCTGGGAGGGCGGCTCGGGCTGGCCGACCCGACCGTCTTCGCCTACTGCTGGGTGACCGAGTTCCCGATGTACAAGTGGGACGAGGAGAACCAGCGCTGGGACGCGACCCACAATCCGTTCAGCGGCGTCCGGCCCGAGGATCTCGGGCTGCTGACGACCGCCTCGGGCGACCTTGGCCAGCGTTCGCCCGAGGATCCCGCCGGCCACGCCCGGGCGCTCCAGTACGACCTTGTCCTCAACGGCTGGGAGCTCGGCGGTGGATCGGTCCGGATCAACCACCGCGACCTGCTCGAACGGAGCTTCCGGCTCCAGGGCCAGACGACGGCCGGGATGGCCGAGAAGTTCGGCGCAGTCCTCGAGGCCTTCGAATACGGCGCGCCGCCCCACGGCGGGATCGCGATCGGGATCGACCGCTGGGCGGCCCTGCTCACCGACCAGACGACGATCCGCGAGGTGATGGCCTTCCCCAAGACCCAGTCAGGCACGGACCTGATGCTCGACGCCCCGTCGCCGCCCGAGCCGGGCCAGTATGCCGAGCTCGGCCTGAGGTTCGTCGGACCGGCTCGCTCATGACCGAGCCGGTGGTTGCGCCGGCCGGGATCGACGCCCGGGCGGGAACCCCCGCCCGCCTCGACGCCCTGCTCGCGCATCCCCAGGTCGCCGCGGTCGGCGGAGCGCTGTGCATCGCGTTCTCGGGCATCCTCGTCTCGAAGGCAGCCGTCTCGCCGTCGACCGCGGCGGTCTTCCGAGGCGTCTATGCCCTGCCGATCCTCGCCGTGCTGGCCTGGCTCGAGCGCCGCCGCTACGGCCCGCTGGGGGCGCGGGCGATCCGCCTTTCACTCCTCGCCGGCTGCTTCTTCGCGGCCGACCTGACCTTCTGGCACCACGCGATCGAGGACGTCGGCGCCGGCCTGGCCACCGTCCTGGGCAACCTGCAGGTCGTGATCGTCGGGATCGTGGCCTGGCTCCTGTACGGGGAGCGGCCGCGCCGCTCGGTCCTCGTCGCCCTGCCCGTCGTGATCGTCGGCGTCGTCCTGATCGCCGGCCTCGTCGGCTCGAACCCGTACGGGTCGGCGCCGCTGGCGGGCGTGGTCCTCGGCCTCCTGACCGCCGTCAGCTACGCGGGCTACCTGATCGTGATCCGGCGGGGCCAGCACGATATCCGGCGGCTGGCCGGCCCGCTGTTCTGGGCGACCCTGGCGATGTCGATCGCGGCCGCCCTGGCCGGCCTGCTCGTGGGCGACTTCGACCCGCTGCCCAGCCTGCCCGCCCACGGCTGGCTGGTGATCCTGGCCCTCACATCGCAGGTGGCCGGCTATCTCCTGATCAACGTCTCGCTGCCGCGCCTGCCCAGCATGGTGACCTCGCTCCTCCTGCTCGTCCAGCCGGTTGCGACCGTCCTCCTGGCGATGGTCCTGCTGGGCGAGGACCCGTCACCGTTCCAGCTGGGCGGGATCTGCCTGGTGATCGGCGGGCTGGCGATCGCCGTCGTGCCGCTCGGTCGCCTGCGGGCCGCAGCGCGGGCCGCACCGGATCCCCAGGTCGCCGACCAGCCGAGCGCCGAGGCCTAGCCGGTCAGGCGTCGACCTCGGCCGCTTCGCCCCACTCGTGGAGATGGCCGCTGGCCGGCTCGCTCGGACCGTCGTACGGAGGGAGATCAGCCCGGGCGCTCGCGATCGAATGGGTCGTGCCCGGATCGCCCAGGTCAAGGCCCCGGACCAGCAGGCCACCGGCGTGCAGGTCGTCGATCAGCTCATCCGGCAGCCGGTCCGGTCCGAGGCCGAGCAGCCGCTCGAGGTGGCCGACCGGCAGGAGGACCGGCCAGCCGGGACGCGCTGCAAACTCCGGCCGCAGGATCGCCGCCGGGTCCGTGCCGTGGCCCTCGATCAGCGAGGTGATCGTCTCGGGATCCGGCCAGGTCATCCCGGCCGGCCAGATCAGGGCCGCGTCCGTCTCACCGACGAGACCGCATGCCGCCTCGATGCCGTGGCGGATCTGGGCGACCGGTCCGCCGGCCGCGGCCGCCGGGGCGACCAGGCTCGCTTCTGTCCCGACGAGCGCCGCCGCGACGGCCCCGGCCGGGTCGGCTGCGACGACGACCACCGGGATCGCCCCGCCCGACCAGGCGGCCTCGGCGATCCGCCGGACCGCCGGCAGGCCGTCGGCATCGGCCAGCGCGGTCTCGGGACGCGCGGCAAGGATCACGGCGGCGACGGTCACCGCTCGATCGTACCAGCCGGTCCGCCGGACGCGCTCGACCCGTGCCGACCGGGCGAAGCCGAGCGTGGCCGAGCGAGGTCGTGCGGACGGGGCCTGGGCGACGATGTGCGACAATGTCGCCTCCCATGACCACGCTCCCCTCGTCCACCGTGCCCGGAGTCCGGCAGGACCTGCGCAATGTCGCGATCGTCGCCCACGTCGACCACGGCAAGACGACCCTGGTCGACGCGATGCTCCGCCAGACCGGCGCGTTCCGGGCGAACCAGGCGCTCGTCGACCGGGTGATGGACTCGATGGACCTCGAGCGGGAGAAGGGGATCACGATCCTGGCCAAGCAGACGACCGTCGATGTCGACGGCGTCCGCCTGAACATCGTCGACACGCCCGGCCACGCCGACTTCGGCGGCGAGGTCGAGCGGACGCTCCTGATGGTCGACGCGATCCTGCTCCTGGTCGATGCCGCGGAGGGCCCGCTGCCCCAGACCCGCTACGTCCTCCAGAAGGCGATGGCCCGCCATCTGCCCGGTCGTCGTCGCCCTCAACAAGATCGACCGCTCCGATGCCCGGCCGGCCGAGGTCCTCGACGCGGTCTACGAGCTGTTCATGGACCTCGGTGCGGACGCCGCACCAGATCGAGTTCCCCGTCGTCTACACGAACGCCCGGCTGGGCACCGCGACCCGCGACCTGGCCGTGCCCGGGACCGACCTGCGGCCGCTCTTCGACCTCCTGATCCAGCTGACCCCGCCGCCGACCTTCGAGCCCGGCCACCCCCTCCAGCTCCTCGTCACGAACCTGGCGGCCAACGAGTACGTCGGCCGGATGGCCGTCGGCCGGATCTGGAACGGCACGATCCGGCTCGGCCAGCGGATCGCCGTCGTCCGCCAGGACGAGGATTCGACCGACGGCTCGGTCGAGCCGGGCCGGACGACCACCCTGAGCGGGACCGTGACGAGCCTCCAGACGGCCCACGGGATCGAGCGCATCGAGATCGCCGAGGCGACGGCCGGCGACATCGTGTCGGTGGCCGGCCTGCCCGACGTGACGATCGGCGACACCCTGACCGACCCGGCCGACCCTCGTCCGCTGCCCCGCCTCGACGTCGACGCGCCGACCCTCCGGATGACCTTCGGGGTGAACACGTCGCCGCTGGCCGGGCGCGAGGGCCGGTACGTCACGAGCCGCCAGATCAAGGCCCGGCTCGACCGGGAGGTCCTGGGCAACGTCTCGATCGAGGTCCGACCGACGGACTCCGGCGACACGTTCGAGGTCCGCGGCCGGGGCGAGCTCCAGCTGGCGGTCCTGATCGAGCAGATGCGCCGCGAGGGCTTCGAGCTCCAGGCCAGCCGGCCCGAGGTGATCCTGCGCACGATCGACGGCGAGACCCGGGAGCCGTACGAGCGGATCACGATCGACATCCCGCCCGACTACATCGGCGAGGTCCAGGCCGCGATGGCCGGCCGGAAGGGCCGCCTCGAGCAGATGTCGACCGACGCCGACGGCCGGGTCCGGATGGAGTTCATCGTGCCGGTCCGGGGCCTGATCGGCTATCGCGGCCAGCTCCTGACCGAGACGCGCGGGACCGCCCTCATGCACCAGATCGGGGAAGGCTACGGTCCGTGGGCCGGCGAAGTGACCCACCGGACGAGCGGCGTGCTCGTGGCCGACCGGCTCGGCACGAGCAACGCCTACGGGCTGTTCAACCTCCAGGAGCGGGCCGAGCTGTTCATCGGCGCCGGCGAGGACGTCTACGAGGGGATGATCGTCGGCGAGAACTCCCGCCCGGGCGACATGGACGTGAACGCCACCAAGGAAAAGAAGCTGACGAACATCCGGACCCACGCCCATGACGAGGCGCTTCGGCTCACCCCGGCCCGTCCGATCACCCTCGAATCGGCGATCGAGTTCATCTCCGGCGACGAGCTGGTCGAGGTGACCCCGGCCTCGATCCGACTGCGCAAGCGGCTCCTCTCGAGCCACGACCGGCGCCGCGAGCACAGCCGAGAAGAGGACCTCAGCCGCTCGGGCGAGTAGGCCGACGTACAATCGCGGGCGATGGCGATCTACCTCGACCACGCCGCGACGACGCCGCTGCGCCGGGAGGTCGTCGACGCGATGCTGCCGTACCTCACCGAGCATTGGGGCAATCCGACCTCGGCTCACGCCTTCGGGCGGGCCGCCCGCGCCGGCCTTGACGAGGCGCACGAGCGGCTGGCGGCCGCCCTCGGTGCCCAGGCCCGCGAGATCGTCTTCACCTCCGGCGGGACCGAGGCGATCAACCTCGCGCTGAAGGGCGCCGCCTGGGCCGGCAAGGCCCGCGGCCACCGGATCGTGACCAGCTCGATCGAGCACCACGCGGTCGGCCACACGCCTGCGCTACCTCGAGAAGTTCGGCTTCGAGATCGATCGAGCTGCCGGTCGATCGCTACGGCCGGGTCGATCCCGACGAGCTCGAGGCGGCGATCGACGACCGGACGATCCTGGTCTCGCGTGATGCTCGCCAACAACGAGGTCGGCACGATCCAGCCGATCGCCGCAGGTCGCCGAGCGGGTCCACCGCCATCGCGGGATCCTCCTCCACGTCGACGCGGTTCAGGCCGCGCCCTACGCTGCCGATCGACCTGGCGGCGCTCGACGTCGACCTGCTCTCGCTCGCCGCCCACAAGTTCGAGGGCCCGAAGGGGATCGGGCGCCCTCTTGTCCGGCACGGGACCCACCTGCTCGCCCAGCAGCACGGCGGCTCCCAGGAGCGCCACCGGCGAGCCGGGCACCGAGAATGTCGCCGGCGCCGTGGGCATGGCCGTCGCCTACGAGCTGGCCGCGGGCCGAGCGACCGGAGACGGCCGCCCGGCTGACGCGAGCTGCGCGACCGGCTGCGCGGACGCCCTGCTCGCCGTGCCCGGCGTCGAGCTGACCGGCCATCCCCGGCGACCGCCTGCCCGGGCATCCTCTCGATCATCGCCCGTGACACCGACGGTGGTTCGGTCAGCCATGGCCCTCGACCTCGAGGGGATCGCCGTCGCTCGACCGGCTCGGCCTGCACGACCGGCTCGACCGAGGCCGAGCCACGTCCTGACGGCGATGGGCTACCCGGACGAGGAGGCACGCGGGGCTCTCCGCGCTGTCGCTCGGGCGGACGACGACCGACGGCCGAGATCGACGCCGCGATCGGACGCGATCCCGCGCACCCTGGCGATGCTCCGGACCGGATCGGCGGCACGCGGCCGACCCGCTCGGCCGGGCGTCGCGGCCCGGGCCGAGGCCGGCCGGCCGGATGAGCCGCATCCTCGTCGCGATGTCGGGCGGCGTCGACTCGTCGGTCGCGGCGGCGCTCCTCCGCCGAGCCGGGCCACGAGGTCGGTCGGCGTCTGGATGCGCCTCCACGACGTCGCCGACAGCTACTCCGAGTTCAGCGAAGAGCTGCTGCTCCGCGGACGCCGCCGACGACGCCCGGCGGGTGGCCGCCCAGCTCGGCATCCCGTTCTACGTCATGAACCTGGAGCGCGAGTTCGACGCCGGCGTGCATCGAGCCGTTCCTCGCCGCCTACCTCGACGGCCGGACACCCAGCCCGTGCGTCGACTGCAACACGTACGTCAAGTTCGGGGCGCTGCTCGGCCGGGCCCGCCACCTGTACGACTGCGACGCGGTCGCGACCGGCCACTACGCGCGCCGGCGGGCGGTCGAGACGCCGGACGGGCCCGGGCGCGTGCTGCGCCGCTGGCCGACCGACGAGGCAAGGACCAGACCTACTTCCTGTACGGCCTGCGCCAGGACCAGCTGCGGCACAGCCCGCTTCCCGCTGGGCGAGCTGACCAAGCCCGAGGTGCGCGCGATCGCCCGCGGCGCTCGGCCTCGTGACCGCCGACAAGCCGGAGAGCCAGGAGATCTGCTTCGTGCCCGGCGGCGACTACCGCGACGCGCTGCGGGAGCGGGCCGGCTGGGCGCCGGAGCCGGGCCCGCTCGTCGACGCCGACGGGCGGCGGCTCGGCGAGCACGGCGGGATCGGCCGGCTACACGGTCGGCCAGCGCCAGGGCCTGGGCGTGGCGCTCGGCGAGCCGCGCTACGTCGCCCGGATCGACCCGGCGCACCAACACGATCGCCTCGGCCGGCGCGAGGACCTCGAGACGCGACGCGTCTCGCTCGAGCGGACCACGTTCGTGGCCGGCGACCGCCGGCCGCGACGGGCGCCGGCGGCGCCGTTCCGGGCCGAGCGTCCGGATCCGCCACCGGGCGCCGCTGGTGCCGGCCGGGTCCGCCCCGGCACGCCGGACGAGCCGGCCCGCGGCGGCCGCTGGACGGTCGAGACGGACACGCCCGTCTGGGCCGTCGCGCCGGGCCAGGCGTGCCGTGCTGTACGACGGCGACGTCGTGCCTCGGCGGCGGGCGGATCGCGCGGCAGTGATCAAGGCGTGACCACGGCTGATCCTGAGGCCATGCTGCGATCGGACCCGCGCCGCTCCTGGCCGTCCTCGTCGGGATCTTCCACGCCGCGCTGTTCGTCGCTCGTGCGCGGCGACGGCCGGCGGCCGGCTGCCGCTGTCTTCATCGTCGCCGCCGTGCCTCGGCGCCTGGGCCGGGGACGCGCTCGGCGGCGCGTCTGGGATCGACCTCCTGCGCGATCGGCGACTTCCGGCTGCTGAGCGCATCGGCCGTGGCCTGGGTCGGGATCGGCTTCGTGGCGATCGTGGCCACCCTCGGCCCGCGAACGACGGCGGCTGCGATGAGCCGGGCGGGCGATCGCGACGAGGCGAGGTGAGGCGCGGATCCTCGGGCGGACCAGGAGGCGCTCGACGCGAGCCGCTTCGTGCGCGGCCTGACGATCGCGGCTGATCGTCGGTGCGGTGATCGCCGGCTCGACCTTGTGGCGGCGCTGCGGGACGCTCGCGGCATCGGCCCTGAGCGGGGTCGCCCACGGCACCAGCCGCCGGGACCTCGCCCGTTCGGTACCATGAGCCCACTGTGACGCCATCAGGCTCGCGCTGATCCCCGGATCCCGGACGCTGCCCGCGGCCGAGATCCGCGCGCCGCTTCGTCGAGTTCTTCGCCGAGCGCGGCCACGACGGTCGTGCCCAGCGCCAGCCTGGTGCCCGGCCGGCGACCAGACGCTCCTGTTCACGAACTCGGGCATGGTCCAGTTCAAGGACGTCCTCACCGGCGCCGAGACGCGCCGCTACAACCGGGCGGTCGACTACCAGCGCTGCCTGCGCGTCGCCGGCAAGCACAACGACTTCGAGGAGGTCGGCCGGACGACCGCGCCACCACACCTTCTTCGAGATGCTCGGCAACTGGAGCTTCGGCGACTACTTCAAGCGCGAGGCGATCCACTGGGCGTGGGAGTTCCTGACCGGCGACCTGGGCATCCCGGCCGAGCGGCTGGCCGCGACGACCTACACGGACGACGAGGTCGCCCGGGCGATCTGGCGCGACGAGATCGGCCTGCCGCCGGAGCGGATGGCCGCTGGGGCGACGTCGACGCCGGCGACGACAACAACTTCTGGCGGATGGCCGAGACCGGCCCGTGCGGGCCGTGCAGCGAGATCCACTTCGACCGCGGCGCGCAGCTCTCGGAAGGCCCGCACTGCGTCCCCGACCACTCCGAGCACTGCCCGCGCTGGCTCGAGATCTGGAACCTCGTGTTCATGGAGTTCGACCAGCGGCCCGGACGGCCGCGCGTCCCGCTGCCGTTCCCGAGCGTCGACACCGGGCATGGGCCTCGAGCGCCTGGCCAGCGTCCTCCAGCAGGTGCCCAGCAACTACGACACCGACCTGTTCACGCCGATCCACGCCCGGATGCGCGAGCTCCTCGGCCACGACCCGGACGGCCTTCGAGGCCGAGCGCTTCAGCTACCAGGTCATCGCCGACCACGCCCGGGCGGTCACCTTCCTGTCGCCGACGGCGTGCTGCCCGTCGAACGAGGGCCGCGGCTACGTCCTGCGCCGGATCGTCCGCCGCGCCGTCCGCCACGGCCGGCTGCTGGGGCGGACGCGAGCCGTTCCTGGCCGAGACGGCCGAGGTCGTCATCGACACGATGGCGCGACGCCTACCCGTACCTCGCCGAGCGGCGCGGCGGCGATCCTCGGCGCGATCGCCCGCGAGGAGGCCAGTTCGCCCGGACCCTCGACGCCGGCGTCATCCAGCTCGAGGAGGCGCTCATCCCGCTCACCGGCGCCGAGCCGGCGTGGTCGGCCGCCGGGCCGAGGACGCTGCCCGACGACGCCCCGGTCCTGGCCGGCGAGATCGCCTTCCGGCTCCACGACACGTACGGCTTCCCGATCGACCTGACCGTCGAGCTGGCCGCCGAGTACGGCGTCGCGCGTCGACCGTGCCGGGCTTCGACCGGCGCCCTGGCCGAGCAGCGCGAGCGCAGCCGCGGCGGGCACGCAAGGCCGAGCTGGCCCGCCACGCCGAGCTGCGTCGCGCTCTACGAGGCGACTCGCCCGGCGCCTCGGCGACACCGAGTTCCTGGGCTACGAGACGACGACGGCCGAGGGCCGCGTCGTCGCCATCGTGCGCGACGGCATCGAGTACGACGACGCTCGAGGCGTTCGGCGACGCGGAGCTGCGGACCGAGGGCTCGGCCGAAGCCGAGGTGGTCCTCGATCGGACCCCGTTCTACGCGGAGGGCGGCGGCCAGGTCGGGGACCAGGGCGTCCTGCGCGATCGCCGCCGGCGAGTCGTGCCCTTTCGAGGTCGACCGACACCCAGCGCCCGGCCGGCTGGCCTGATCGTCCATCGCGGCATGCTGCACGGCCGGCTGGCGGTCGGCGACACGGTGACCGGCCGAGGTCGACGCGGACCGCCGGGCCCGCACGATGCGCAACCACACCGGCACGCACCTGCTCCACCGGGCCCTGCGCAACGTCGTCGGCGAAGCGCGCCCGCCAGGCCGGCTCGCTGGTCACGCCGGAGGACCTGCGCTTCGACTTCCCGCTTCGACCGCGGCCTGACCGACGAGGAGCGCCATCGATCGAGGACGAGGTCCGGACGCGTCGATCCGCGAGGACCGCCCGGTCAGCGCGGCGCGTGATGACCATGGCGCGAGGCGGTCGACGGCCGGCGCCGACGCGTTCTTCGACGAGAAGTACGGCGAGACGGTCCGCACGATCCGGGTCGAGGGCTACAGCCACGAGCTGTGCGGCGGCACCCACTGCCGGGCGTCCGGCCAGATCGGCGGCTTCGTGATCACCGGCGAGCGGAGCATCGGCTCCGGCATGCGGCGGATCGAGGCGCTGACCGGCGACGGCGCGGACGCCTTCGTGGCCGACCGCCTGCGAGGTCCTGCGCCGGACGGCAGCGCGCCGGGGCGACCGCCGATGCGAGAGCCTGCCGGACCGCGATCGCGGCGCTGCACGACGAGCTGAAGGAGGCCCGCCGGCGGGCCCGGGCGGCGGCGGCCTCGTCCGCGATCCCCAGGCCGGCCGAGCTCGCCACCCGCGCCGAGGAGGTCGCGCCGGGCGCGGCCGTCGTCGCATTCGCCGGGCCGTTCGAGTCGATCGAGACGCTCAAGGGCGCTGGCCCGGGACGTGCGCGGACTGCTGCCCAGCGGGCGTCATCGCCCTCGGCCTCGAGGCCGACGAGCCCGCAGCTGTTCGTCGACCGTCAGCGACGATCTCGTCGGCCCGCGGCGTCGCGGCCGGCGACCTCGTCCGGGCGGCCGTGGCCGCGGATCGACGGCCAGGGCGGCGGGCGCCCGGAGATGGCCCAGGGCAAGGGCATCGCGTCGCGACAGGCCTGGCCGCGCGCCTCGCCGAGGTCCGGTCGCGGCCGCGGCTCAGCTCGCCGGCGGTGTCGGCCGCCCGGGGAGCGCCCGGCTGATGGCCTTCTGGCGCCGCTTCTGGCAGCGCGGGACGGCCAGGTGGCGCCGGCCGCCTGCACGGCGCTCGACGTCGGCACCGAGTTCGCCAAGGCGCTCGTCTTCGAGATCGACGAGGACGGGGATGGGCATCGGTCACGCGGCGTCGGGCCGCAAGCGCCAGGGCCTGTCCCACATGCAGTCGGGCACCGTGGCCGACATCGCGGCCGTGGTCGACAACTGCTCGGTCGCCCTCCAGGAAGCCGAGGAGATGGCCGGCTTCCGGCCGACGCCAGGTCGTCATCGGCATCGCCGGCGAGCTGGTCAAGGGCTTCACCACGACCCACACGCAGGAGCGCAAGCGGCCCGACGCGCCGATCACCGACGCCGAGCTCCAGCGGCTGATCGACGGCGTCCAGCAGCGAGGCCCTGCGCGAGGCCGAGCGGGCCATCACCTGGGAGACGGGCCTGCCCAACGTGGACGTCCGGCTGGTCCACGCGGCGGTCACGTCGGCGCCGTCGATCGACGGCTACGCGGTGACCAACCCGGTCGGCTTCCAGGGCCGCCACGTGCGGATCAGCATCTTCAACGCCTTCGCCCCGCTGGTCCACCTGGGCGCCCTGCAGACGCGTCGCCAGCCAGCTGGACCTGGAGCTGCTGCGAGGTCGTGGCCGAGCCGTACGCCGTGGCCCGCGTGCTGGGCGGCGAGCAGGTCCAGCAGGCCGGCGCCCTGTTCATCGACGTCGGCGGCGGCACGACCGACGTGGCGCTCGTGCGCCAGGGCGGCATCGAGGGCACGCGCATGTTCGCCCTCGGCGGGCCGGGCCTTCACCAAGTCGCTGGCCGACCGGCTGGACCTGCCCTTCCCGCGGGCCGAGGCGCTCAAGGTCGACTACGCCCGCGGCCTGCCGGTCGAGCGACGCGAGGAGACGTGGCCGCGATCGTCGCCGAGGACATCGCCGTCTGGGCGGCCGGGGTCGAGCTGGTGCTGGAGGAGCTGGCCGGCGGCGACCTGCTGCCCGGCCGGATCTACCTCTGCGGCGGCGGCTCGCGGCTGCCGGAGATCCGCGACGCCCTGCGCGACGAGCGGTTCTGGCAGACGCCTGCCCGTTCGCGCGGCCGCCGGAGGTCGTCGATCATGGCGCCGGACGAGGTCGAGTCGATCAGCGACGCGACGAAGCTGCTGGTCGACCAGCAGGACGTGACCCCGCTCGGGCTGGCCTACCAGGCGATCGAGCTGGCACTCGCAGCGAGGACCCGCTCGACGCGGCCCTCCGCCGCGTCCTGCGGGCGATGAAGGTCTAGTGCCGGGTAGGCTAGCGACGCGCCATGACCATCGTCTACCTCGACCCCGACGACGAGATCACGACCGCCGTGGCGCGCATCCGCGATCGAGAAGGCACGTCCGGGTGGCGCTGGTGCGTGCCCACCGGCTCGCGCATCGCCACGTCCCGCATCAACTTCCGGCTGCTCGCCCACGAGGCGCTCGAGCCCATTCCGGCGCCTGGCGATCGTGGTCGCCGGAACCGGCCGCCCGCGCGGTGGCGGCATCGGCCGGGCTGCCGGTCTACGCGACGGTCGTCGAGTACGAGGCGGCCCGCAGGAGGCGGCCGCGTCGCCGGGCGCGTCAGCCCACGACGGCGCGGTCCCGCACCGTGCGCCCGGCCGGTGCCCCGGGGGGGCGGGTCCCGGCAGCTGGCCGGGCCGGGCGCGGCGGCCCGGCACCGAGTCGGTGCCGGGCTCGGACTTGCCGACGCCAAGATCGGCGCCGCGCTCGAGCGCGGCCTCGGCACCGGCGATCCGATCGGTCGGCCGGCGTCCGGGACGGACGGCTCCCCGCACCTGACCGCGCTGGCGGCGGCCGCGATGCTGGTCGTCGTCGCCCTGATGGCGCCTTCCTGCTGCCCACCGCGACGATCACGATCAGCCGCGAAGGTCGAGGCGGTCGGACCGTCGAGCTCCCGATCCGGGCCGATCCCGACCGCCACCTCGTCCGACCCGGTCGGCGGCGTCGTCCCGGCGGTCCAGCTGACCACACGACTTCAGCTCGGCCGGCACGTTCAACGCGACCGGCAAGCAAGACGATCGACGACCGCGGCCACGGGCAGCGTCACGTTCACCAGCATCAACACCGTCAGCCGGTCACCGTTCCCGGCGGCTCGAGGTCTCGACGCACCGGCGGCGTGCATTCGCGCACGACCCAGGACCGTCACGATCCCGCGGGCCAAGCGTCGGCGCCACGAACGTCCGAGCAGGACCGTCGGCGTGAAGGCCGTCAAGGCGCGGTCCGGGCGGGAACGTGGCGGCGGGTACGATCAACCAGGTCCCGAACGGGCTACCTCGACGTACCGGGTACACCGTCACCAACGCCGCCGCGACGACCGGCGGCACCGCGACCACGAGTCACTCCAGGGTCCAGAAGTCCGATACCGACGCCGCCGTGGCCAGCCTGACCAGGCGACTCAAGGCCCAGTTCACGACCTGGCGTCAACGCGCCCGACGCGCATCCCGCCGGGGAGCACCGCGTTCCCCAAGACCGGGGTCCGTCGCACGCCGATCGCCCGACACCGGATCCGGCCACCCTGGTCGGCGTGGACCCAGACGACCTTCACGCTCACGCTGACCGCGACCGCGACCGTCGACAGCCGTCGACGAATCGACGGTCGACCAGCGTCGCCGCCGGCCGGATCGCAGCCCAGGTGCCGGCCCAGTACAGCCTCGTGACCGGCAGCGAGAAGGTCACCCTCGGACCGGCCCAGGCCGACGGCGAGACGGTCGATCTTCCCGGTCACGGTCACGGCCAGCCAGGTCCGCCACCTCGACCCCGACACCCTCCGCCAGCAGGTCGCGGGCAAGTCGATCGACGAGGCTCGCTCGATCCTGTCCGACTACGGCACGGTCACGATCGAGACCTGGCCGGGCTTCGTCGGCTCGATCCCGACGCCTCGCCGGCGGGTCACCCTGACGATCGACAGCCGGCGCCGTGGGTGGGTCGCCCGGCCCATCGACCGGCCACCCGTGCCACGCTGCCTCGAACGGTCCTTCGGTGGCACCATCGTCGGCTTCCTCGACTGCCCCGTCGGCCGGATCGGCGAACCCGTGAAGCGCCTGCTCGGGATCGACCTCGGGGAGCGTCGAATCGGCGTTGCCGTGGCCGATCCGGACGGCAGCGCCCTGCCCCTCGTCACCCTCCGGCGCGCTCGCGCAGCGGCCGCCGATGCTGCCGCGATCCAGCGCCTCGTCGACGCGCACGGAGTGTCCGAGCTCATCGTCGGCCTGCCCCTCGAGGCGAACGGCCGGGAAGGGCCGCAGGTCGCCGATCACCCGGGCCTGGGTCGAGTCGGTCGAGCCGCTCCTCGTGGGGCCACGATTCGCTATCGCGACGAGCGCTGTCGCAGCCACGTCGCCGAGAGCCGGATCGGACCGATGAAGCGGGGGCGCTCCGGCGGGCCGCCGAGCGCCACCCAGCGCGACGCTCACCGCGGCGCGGGTCGACCGTGAGGCCGCCGCGATCATCCTCCAGGACGAGCTCGATGCACGGGCACGGGCGGGCTTCGTGACGGTCCGCGGCGGCGGTTCGCCGCGCGAGGGAGGCGGGCCACGCCAGCATCGCCCACGGTCGCTCCGTTCGCGGTGTCGCGAGGCGCACCGGCTCGCCGAGGAGACGCTTGACGACGATCACTAGCGCGCGCCCCGGCGCCGCGGTCGAACAGGACCGGGCTCCGGGCCGCCCAGCGAACGTCCGGCCGGCGCGGGTCAGGAGGCCGGCCCTCGGCGGCCTGCTCCGGCTCGTCCTGTTCATCGCCGTGCTGGCCGAGCTCGTCCTGGTCGTCGGGCCTGACTGTGCTGCGCCCGGTCGTCGCCCAGGCCGTCGTCGGCTGGGCCTCGAAGCAACCCGAGTGCGCTGCAGCCTGCCGTTCGTGGCCGACCTCGTCCGCGAGGACCTGGGCACCGCCCTGACGACGCCGGCGAGCGCGCGACGCGACCGACGTCGAGTTCAACGTCGCTCGACGGGGACACCGCCGCGACGATCGCGACGCGGCTCGCAGGCCAGAGCTTGCTGCGGGACGCCCGATCGTTCGTGTTCATCGCCACCGAGCAGCGACCTGACCGACGAGCTCGAGGCCGGGACGTACTATCCTGCGCCGGAACATGACCCCCGACCAGCTCGTCACCTCCCTGCTCGTGTCGCACCGGGATCTGCCGTCACGATCGGCCTGCGCGCGAGCCTCCGCCTCGAGCAGGTCACGGCCAAGCTCCAGACGGTGCCGGCCTGACGATGGACGTCAAGGCGTTCTACGACGAGGTGACGCACCCACCCGCGCGCCTGCTGAACGACTACCCCTGGCTGACGCGGCCTGCCCAAGGGGGCCTCGCTCGAGGGCTTCCTCGCCGCGGCGACCTACACGGTCCTGCCCGACGTCACGGCCGACGCCTTCGTCCGCCAGATCCTCGACACCTGGTCTACGAGCAGGTCGGCCCGGACCGGCTGACCGTGCGCCAAGCGCGCGGGCTGACCTTCTACCAGGTCCTCAGCCTGGCCTCGATCGTCGAGCGCGAGACGGTGCGGCGACGCGGACCGGCCGCTCATCGCCGGCGTCTACCAGAACCGCCTCGACGCCCGACAGAAATGGCCGACGGCCTGCTCGAGTCCGACCCGACGATCTTCTACGTCAACGACACGCATGCAGCTGGCCAGCTGCCGTTCAGCGAGTGGCCGCAGTACTCGTTCTGGGCGCCCTGGCCAAGGGCACGAATGCCGTGAAGCTCCCGGCGGCCCTCGCGGGCTACCACACGTACCACGAGCCGGGCCTGATCCCGGGCCCGATCTGCACGCCGACGGTCGCCTCGATCGAGGCCGCCCTGCACCCCGATACGCAAGACCGGCTACCTGTACTTCGTGGCGACCAAGGACGGCACGCACGGTCTTCGCCAAGACCTATGCCGAGCACCTGGCGAACATCAAGAAGTACGGCTACGATGAGCGTGCCCGCCGAGCGCTGCCGCGTGGCCGGCGGACTTCGCCGCGCCCCCGACGCGCACGGATCGCGCTCGCTGGGACGACGCCGACCGGGCCGCCCGGCCGGCCCGACTCGCCCGGCTGCGCGCCCGGATGGCGGCGGGCGGGGTCGACGCCTACCTCGGGCGTCCGTCCCGAGAACAGCCGCTACCTGACCGGGCTTCGCCCTGGGCGACGGCGAGGAGAAGGTCGCCGGCATCTCCGGCTGGTTCCTCGTCGGTCCGCGCCGAGGTCGTCCTGTTCGCCGACTAGCCGCTACACGATCCAGGCCGGCCGTGAGGCACCCGACGCCCGCGATCGAGCCGGTCTACGGCGACCTGGCGGCGCGCTGGCCGAGACGCTGCGCTCGGCGTCGGGAGCGGTGCCCGCCGGGTCGCGGTCGAGGCGGGCTTCGTCAGCCGCGACGGGCTCGACGCTGGGCAGCGGCTGGCCGCCGCGCGCGCCGGCCGTGGAGCTCGTGGCCGGTCGAGGGCTGGGTCGAGGCGGATCGCGCGGTGAAGGAACCGGCCGAGGTCGAACGGGTCGCGGCTGCCTGCGCCGTGGCGGACCGGGCCCTCGCGACGCCTGCTGCCGGAGATCCGGCCGGGGATCACGCGAGACGGAGCTCGCGCTGCGGCTCGAGTGGCTGATCCGGACCGGCGGGGCCGACGCCTCGCCTTCGACGTCGCCTGCCTCGCCGGGCCCGAGGCGGCGCTGCCGCACGGCTCGCCCGGCGATCGGCCGGTTCGGGCCGGGGAGGTGCTGCTGTTCGACTTCGGGGCGCAGGTGGCCGGCTATCGCAGCGACATGACCCGGACCCTGTTCGTGGGTGAGCCGACGGCGCGCGACCTGGCGATCTACGAGCTCGTCGCTGCGGGCCCAGTCGGCGGTCGATCGCAGGGCTCGAGGCGGCCGTGCGGGGCGGGCGGACCGCTGCCCAGCGGCCGCGAGGTCGACGGCGCTGGCCCGCGAGGTCGATCGTCGCGGCCGGCCACGGCGACCACTTCGGCCACGGCACCGGCCACGGGATCGGGCTGGCGACGCACGAGCTGCCCGAGCCTGGGCATCGGCGCGGCCCCGACGGCCGCTGCCCAGCCCGACGGTCTTCTCGCGTCGAGCCCGGGGTCTACCTCGACGGCGAGACCGGGGTCCGGATCGAGGACCTGGTCGCGGTCGACCTCGCCGCCGGCCGGGTCGAGCGGCTCACCCGGTTTCCGCGCGAGGTGATCGTCGTCGGCGGCTGAGCCCGGCGGCTGAGCGGCCGTGGCAGCCGGCTCGGGTGAGCGCCTCGGCTACAATCCGCTCGACAGCCCATCGACCGAGCCGGTCCGCCCTCGCACTGGGCGCCGGGACCCCGTCGAACCGCCAGGAGCCCGCCTCCCATGATCACCACCGGCGAACTACGCAAAGGCGTCGCGATCGAGCTCGACGGCGAGCTGTGGCAGATCCTCGACTACCACCACATCAAGATGGGTCGCGGCTCGGCCCAGGTCCGGATCACGCTGCGCAACATCAAGCGCGGCCAGACCGTCGAGCGTCGCTTCCAGGCCGGCACGAAGTGGCCCCGGGCGCCAGATGGACCGCCGCCCGGTCCAGTTCCTGTACCGCGACGGCGACGATTACCACTTCATGGACACCGACACGTACGACCAGTTCACCCTCAGCGCGGCGCAGCTCGAGGATGCCGTCCACTACCTCAAGGACGGGATGATCCTCGAGCGGACGAGCTACCAGGGCGAGACGATCGGGGTCGAGCTGCCGGTGACCGTCGACCTGGTCGTGGCCGAGACCGAGCCGGGCTTCGCCGGAGACACCCAGACCGGCGCTCGCAAGCCGGCCACGACCGAGTCGGGCCTGGTCGTCACGGTCCCGATCTTCGTCAACGAGGGCGACACGATCCGGGTCGACACCCGGACCGGCGAGTACCAGACCCGGGTCTGAGGCCCGCCCGATGAGCCGTCCGGAGCCGCCGACCGCCGACCGCGGCGACGAGCCGCCGGACTGGGCCCTGCCGGCCTGGGATGCCCTGCCCGACGAAGGGGCCGTCCCACGGCCGCCGGTCCGATCCGCAGCGCGCCCGCAGCCCGGCTCGCCGGCCCGGCCGGAGCCGGACCCGCTGCCGACGCCGGGCACGCTCCCGGTCGGCCTCCGACCGGCGATCTTCGGTGTGACCGAGCTCAGCCACGTCGTCCGCGACGCCATTCGGGCCGATGACCGGTTGCGCGACGTGTGGGTCGAAGGCGAGGTCGGCCGGGTGACCGTGTCGAGCGCAGGCCACGCCTATTTCACCCTCAAGGACGAGCGCAGCCAGCTCGCCTGCGTCTGGTTCCGCGACGACCGGGTCGCCTCGCCGTTCGAGCCGCGGACCGGCCTGCGGGTCGTCGTCCGGGGCCGGGTCGACGTCTTCGACCAGCAAGGCGTCTACCAGCTCTACGTGAGCTCGGTCCAGCCGTCCGGCGTCGGCGACCTCGCCCTTCGGTTCGAGGAGCTCAAGGCCCGGCTCTCGGCCGAAGGCCTGTTCGACACCGCCCGGAAGCGGTCGCTGCCGGCCCGGCCGGCCGTGATCGCCGTGGCGACGAGCGAGACGGGTGCGGTCTGGCACGACATCCGGCACGTCCTCGAACGGCGCTGGCCGCTTGCCCGGGTCGTCCTCGCGACCTGCCAGGTCCAGGGCGAGCCGGCTCCGGCGAGCATCGTCGCGGCCCTCGGCCGGATCGCCCGATATGCCGGCCAATGCATCGCAGAGGGCCGGCCGGCCGATGGCCCGGCGGTCACGATCCTCGCCCGAGGGGGCGGATCGCTCGAGGACCTCTGGCCGTTCAACGACGAGCGGGTCGTCCGGGCGATCGTCGGCCATCCGCTGCCGCTCGTCTGCGGCGTCGGCCATGAGACGGACGTGACCCTGGCCGACTTCGCCGCCGACCTGCGGGCGCCGACTCCGTCGGCCGCCGCCGAGGTCGTCGTCCCGGACCGGGTCGAAGTCGGCGCGGGGCTGGCCGCCGAAGGTCGGCGGCTCTCGGGAGTCGCCCAGCGCCGGGTGATCGCCGCCCGGCGGGAGCTCGATGCAGAGCGCCGGGCGCTCGACGGCCTGCGACCGGCCGACCGGCTGGCCCAGGCCCGCGAACGGGCCGGGGTCCTGCTCGACCGGGCGACGCGGACGGTCCTCGACCGGCTCGGCCGGGCCGGGATCGCCGACGGACGGGCGACGGCCCGCCTGGAGCCGGTCGTCGCGATCCGGCTCGGTGCCGCTCGCGCCGCCCTCGACGCCGGAGCCGCGGCACTGGCGGTCCTCGGACCCCAGGCGACTCTCGACCGCGGCTATGCGATCGTCCGGCGCACCGACGACGGCCGAATCCTGCGCCGAGCCGATGAGGCGGCGGTCGGGACCGGGCTGTCGATCCGGCTGGCCGAAGGCGATCTCGGGGCGACCTCGACCGGACCGGCGCAGCAGCCATGATCGGAGCCCTGGCGCTCCTGGCTGTCAGCGTCGCCGTCGTCGCGGTCGCCGGCTTCGTCGTTGGTAGGATGATCGCCGGCCGGATCGATCGCTGGCAGGTGAGCGGGCACGAGCCCGCCGATCCGGACCGCGCCGGGAAGGAGCAAGGTGACGACCCAGATTCCGCCTGACATCGCGACGCTCACCTTCGACGAGGCGCTGGCCGAGCTGCAGCGGACGGTGGCCGAGCTGGAGGCCGGCGGCGGCCCGCTCGAGGCCGCGATCGCGGGCTATGAACGCGGCGTGGCCCTCCACGAGCGCTGCGCCGCCCTGCTCGCCGACGCCGAGCTGCGGGTCCGCCGGCTGGTCGAACGAGCCGGCGGCGCGGTCGAGGCGATCGAGCTTCGGGTCGGTGAGGAGGCCGCCCCGGACGTCACGGGGTAGACTCGGCTCGAGCACCCGATCGGGCCTGGACATCCGTGGCGGCGCCCGGCGCGAACAGGCTGACAGGGGACCGGGTCCATCACCGGCCGAGGCAGCCGTTCGTCACAACCGGCAACCTCGAACTGGAGCAGCGAACCTTGACCATTCTTTCGAAGCTCGGCGGTCCGGCCGACCTGCGCGGCCTGAGCGAGACGCAGCTCGGCCAGCTGGCCGACGAGATCCGGGCCACGATCATCGAGACGGTGGCCACCACCGGCGGCCACCTCGGATCGTCGCTCGGGGTCGTCGAGCTCGACGATCGCCCTCCATCGCCTGCTCGAGTCGCCCCGCGACCGGATCGTGTGGGACACCGGTCACCAGGCCTATCCCCACAAGCTCCTGACCGGGCGCTACGACCGGTTCGACACGCTCCGCTCGCTGGGCGGCATCGGCGGCTTTCCGCGCCGGTCCGAGTCGCCCCACGACGTCTTCGACGGCGGCCACGCCGGCACCGGGCTGTCGATCGCGCGAGGGCCTCGCGAGGCGCGCGACCTGCGCCACGGCCTCGAGCGGATCGCGGTCGTGGTCGGCGACGCCGCGTTGATGAGCGGGCTCTCCCTCGAGGCCCTCAACGACATCGGCCAGCGCGGAACGCGAGATGCTGATCGTCCTGAACGACAACGAGATGTCGATCAGCCCGACGGTCGGCGCCTTCAGCAAGTACCTCAGCCAGATCAAGCTGTCGTCGGCGTGGAAGCAGAGCAAGAGCGCCTACGACCGCTCGATCGAGCGGATCCCGGTCGTCGGCCCGACCGCCCTCGAGCTGAGCCAGCGGCTGCGCAAGTCGGTGGTCAATTTCGCCCAGCCCGGCCAGCTGTTCGAGGACCTCGGGATCACCTACATCGGGGTCGTGCCCGGCCACGACCTGCGGGCGCTCCTCCAGACGTTCGGCCGGAGCGCTCCAGCTGCGTGAGCCGGTGATCGTCCATGTCCGGACCCAGAAGGGTCGCGGCTACCGCCCGGCCGAGGCCGACCAGGTCGGCTTCCACGGAGCGGCGCTACCGCCGATGACCGGTTTCGCCGCGAGTGCCAATGGCAGCGTCGCGAGCTCCCGGCCAATGCCGACCGAGTCGATGGCCGACGACGCGGCGCCGGCGACCCGGCGCCGGCCGGAGGCTCCGCCCAAGGCCCCCAACTACACCGCCGTCTTCGTGGGCGAGCTGCTCGAGATCGCACGCGAGGACCAGCGGGTCGTGGGGATCACCGCGGGCATGCCCACCGGCACCGGCCTGAACCGGCTCCAGGCCGAGTTCCCCGACCGCTTCTTCGATGTCGGGATCGCCGAGCAGCACGCCGTGACGATGGCGACCGGCCTGGCGATGGGCGGCGCTCGTCCGGTCGTTGCCCTGTACTCGACGTTCCTCCAGCGCGCCTTCGACCAGGTCGTCCACGACGTCTGCCAGAACGACCAGCCGGTCGTGATCGCGGTCGATCGAGCCGGCCTGGTCGGCGAGGACGGCACGAGCCACCAGGGGATGTTCACCCTGCCCGCCCAGCGCCAGGTCCCGAACCTCGTGATCGCCAGCCCGAAGGACGAGCAGGAGCTGCGCTCCATGCTCCGGACCGCGTTCAGCCAGGACCATCCGTTCGCGCTCCACTATCCGCGCGATCCGGGCTTCAACCTGGCCGCCGGTCGAGCCGCACCCGATCCCGATCGGCCAGGCCGAGCTGCTCGAGGAGGGCTCCGAGGTCCTGCTCGATCGGTTTCGGCCCGATCGTCGAGCGGGCCCGTCGGGCGGCCGAGCGCTGCGCGTCGAGGGCTGGTCGGTCGGCCTGATCAACGCCCGCTGGGCGAAGCCGCTCGACCGCCAGCTGATCCTCGAGCAGGCTCGCGGCAAGCGCCTCGTCGTGACGATCGAGGAGAGCGTCACCGTGGGCGGATTCGGCAGCGGCGTGCTCGAGCTGCTCGAGGAGGCCCGGACCCTCGACCCGGCCTTCCGCGACGTCGTGCTCCGGATCATCGGGATCCCGGCCGACCACTTCGTCGAGCACGGCTCGGTGGCCGACCTGCGCCGCCTGCTCCGGCTCGACGCCGACGGGCTTGCCGGCCAGGTCCGGGAGACGCTCGCCACGCTCCATGCGGTCCCCGGCGCGCGCGCGGAGGAGGCGGTCTAGGCTCGCACGACCCGCCCCGGGTGGACGCGGCCGTGGCATGATCGCCGGGTGAGCCGGACCAGCCGCCAGCGACTCGATCAGCTCCTCGTCGAGCGCGGCCTCGCCGAGAGCCGGACGCGGGCCCAGGCGCTCGTCCTGGCCGGCCGGGTCCGGGTGGGGGAGGGCGACGCTGCCCGCCTCGACCGCAAGCCGGGCGACCTGCTCGACTCGGCCGTCGACGTTTCGGTCGTCGAGCGTGATCCATACGTGAGCCGGGGCGCCCACAAGCTGATCGCCGCCCTCGACGCGTTCGCGATCGATCCGACCGGCCTCGTCGCCCTCGATGTCGGGGCCTCGACCGGCGGCTTCACCGACGCACTGCTCCAGCGCGGCGCCCGGCGGGTCTACGCTCTCGATGTCGGTCGTGGCCAGCTCGCGGAGAAGCTGCGGGCCGATCCTCGGGTCGTCTCGATGGAACGGACGAACGCGCGGACGCTGGCAGCGGGCACATTGCCCGAGGCGGTCGAGCTGGCCGTCATCGACGTTGCGTTCATCTCGCTCGGGCTCGTCCTCGCCCCGGTCGCCGCCTGCTTCGGACCGCGCGGCGGCCGGATCGTGCCCCTGGTCAAGCCCCAGTTCGAGGCCGGCCGGGCATCCGTCCCGGGCGGCGTCGTCCGCGACCCGGCGGTCCATCTGGCCGTCCTCGAGGGCGTCGTCGAGACGGCCCGGGGGCTCGGGTTGAAGGTGACCGGGGCGATCGCGTCGCCCCTGCTCGGGCCGCAGGGCAACCGCGAGTTCCTGCTCGACCTGCGGGTCGGCCCGGCGTCCGACGCGGACGCAACGACAGCGCCGGGCGAGGCCGGGCTGGCCGCACAGCTGCGCCGGATCGCCCTCGGATGACGAAGATGCGCCGGCTTGGCTTCGCCTTCAACCCGACCAGCGACGCCGCCGTCCAGCTTCGCCAGCGGGCGCTGGGCTGGTGCAAGTCGCGCGATGTCGGGGCCTGGTCCGAGCCGGCTGGCGACCTCGAGGCGATCCGGCGCGAGCTGCCGACGACGAGTGCCCTGATCGTCCTCGGCGGTGACGGCACGTTCCTGCGCGCCGCGCGCGCCCTGGCCGAGGTGGACGTCCCGACTGCTCGGGATCAATCTCGGCAAGGTCGGCTTCCTCTCGAAGGTCGAGGCCGACGAGTTCGAGCCGGTCCTCGAGGAGGTGGTCGCCGGCGCATTCTCGATCGACGAGCGAATGACCCTTCACGGCCTGATCCTGCCCGCCGGCGGCCGGAAGGGCAGCCGCGAGATCTTCGCCCTGAACGACATCGTGGTCGCCCGCGGCTCGCTCGCCCGGGTCGTCCGGATCGACGTGTCGATCGGCGGTTCGCACCTGGCCACGTTCATCGCCGATGGCCTGATCGTCGCCTCGCCGACCGGCTCGACCGGCTACTCGTTCTCGGCCGGCGGCCCGATCCTCGACCCGGTCAGCCGGAACCTGGTCGTGACTCCGATCGCCGGCTACCTCTCGGCGATCCGCTCGGTCGTGGTCAGCCCGCTCCAGACGGTCCGGGTCCGGATCGTGGACGCCTACGAAGCCCTGCTGAGCGTCGATGGCAGCGAGGACATCGCGCTCCGGGTGGGCGATGTCGTCGAAGTCGCCGCCCGGGAGCGCCCGATCCGCTTCCTCGAGCCGCACAGCGCCGTGCCGTTCTGGGACCTCCTCCGCCACAAGGTGGAGCTCCTCCCGAGCTGATGGCGACCCGCAATCCGGTCGCGACCGCAGCGGGCCCCCGGGCCGACCGGGCCCGGCCGGGCCGCCTGCTCGAGCTGACCGTGACCGACCTGGCCCTGATCGACCGGCTCGAGCTCAAGCTCGACGAGGGCTTCAACGTGATCACCGGCGAGACCGGCGCGGGCAAGAGCCTGCTGATCGATGCCCTCGGCCTGGCCCTCGGGGCGCGGGCCGACAGCAGCCTCGTCCGCCACGGGGCGGAGGTCGCCAGGGTCGGCGCCCGGATCGAGCGCATCCGGCGGCGACCTGGTGGCCGTCCGCGAGGTCAACCTTGCCGGCCGGTCGACCGCCCGCCTCGATGACGAGCCGGTCACGGTGGCCCGGCTGGCCGAGGTCGCCGGGCCTCTCGTCGAGATCCATGGCCAGCACGATCAGCAGCGCCTGCTCGACGAGCGCCGGCAACGCGACCTGCTCGACGCCTACGGCGGGCTCGAGCCGCTCCGGGCAGACGTGCGCCGCGCCGTCGAGGCGTGGCGGACGAACGAGAGCGCGCTGGCCGAGCTCGCCCTCGAGCCGCGCGAGCTCGTCCGGAGGCTCGAGCTTGCGGATCACGAGGCAGCCGAGATCGACGGCGCACGCCTGCGGGCGGGCGAGGTCGACGAGATCCGGGCCAGCCTCGGCGCCGCCCAGCACGGCGAGGCGATCGTCCGGGGCGCGGTTTCGATCCACGACGCGCTGGTGGGCGAGGCGAGCGCGCGCGATGGGCTCGGGGCGGCGCGCCAGGCCGCCGGTGAGGTCGCCCGCTTCGACGGCCGATTCGAGGGCCTGGCCGAGCGGCTGGCCGGACTCGAGGCCGAGGCCGCGGATATCGCCGCCGAGGCCCGCAACCTCGCCGACCAGCTCGAGCGGGATCCGGCCGCGACGGCTGCCCTGGAGGAGCGACTGTCGCTGATCTTCGCCCTCGAACGGCGCTACGGCGACGATGAGGCGGCCGTCATCGAGCACGGCCGGCGGATGCGCGGCCGAGGCGGAGCGCCTGCGCGACCTCGAGGGCGACCGGGACCGCCGGCTGGCCGAGGCGGCCGGTCTCCTCGCTGAGGTCGGCCGCACCGCGGGGCTCCTGTCGACCGCCCGGACCGCCGCAGCCGAAGGTCTGTCGGGGGCCGTCGGGGCCGCCCTCGTCGCGCTCGGCTTCGCCCGGACCGAGTTCCGGGTCGCGGTCGCTCGCCGGCCGGCCGCGGGCGAGGTTCCGGCGGTCGAGGTCGACGGCGAGGCGGTCCTGTTCGACTCGACGGGCATCGACGATGTCATCTTCCGTTTCGCGCCGAATGCCGGCGAGCCGGCTCGGCCGCTCGCGCGGATCGCCTCGGGCGGCGAGCTGAGCCGGGTCGCCCTGGCGATCAAGGAGGTCCTGGCCGCGGTCGACGCTACCCCGACCCTCGTCTTCGACGAGATCGACACGGGGATCGGCGGCCGCAGCGCCGATCCAATCGGGCGCAGCCTGTGGACGCTCGCCCGCCGCCACCAGGTGCTGTGCGTGACCCACCTGCCGCAGATCGCGGCCCACGCAGACGTCCACTTCCGGATCTCGAAGCGCGAACGGAACGGGCGGACCGTGACCGAGGTCGAACGGCTCGACGGCGGGGCGCGCCTGGGCGAGCTCGCCCTGATGCTCGGCGGCGAGAGCGCCGCGGAGGGCCCGGACGGCGGCGCGGCCGCCCGGGCCGGCGCGGAGCAGCTCCTCGCGCGCGCGGCAGCCTGGCGACGGGCATGAGCGCGCCGGGCATGGGCGCCGCGAGCGCGAGCGGGCAGTCCGGCTCCGGCGCCCGGCTCCAGTCGGCGATCGCCGACTACCTGATCCACCTCCGGGTCGAACGCGGCCTGGCGCCGGCGACGCTGCAGGCATACGGCGCCGACCTCGCCGCATTCGCCGCGGACCCAGCCGTGGCTCGGGGCTGGGACCACTCGGTGGAGCCTGCAACCCGCTACCTGTCACGGGTGGCGGCGGGCGCCGGGGCCGGACGTCGGCCGCTCCGCTCGACCAGCCTGCGCCGGCGGGCCGCCTCGATCCGGGGCTTCTATCGCTTCGCCTACGGTGACGAGCTGATCGCGATCGACCTGGCCGGCCGGATCGACCTGCCCCGCCAGACCCGGCTGCTGCCCGATCCGCTCGACATCGAGTCGACGAACCGGCTGCTCGAGGCAGCCGGCGGCGAACGCGGCGCCGCTGCCGACCCGGCATCGGACGCCGATCCGTGCGCACCGGCCCGGATCCGCGACCGGGCCCTGCTCGAGCTGCTGTACGCGGCCGGCCTGCGGATCAGCGAGGCGCTCAACCTCGACCGCGAGGACCTCTCGCTCGAGGGAGCGTTCGTGCGGGTGATCGGCAAGGGCGACAAGGAACGACTCGTGCCGGTCGGCGAGGTCGCCCTCGACTGGCTCGGCCGGTACCTCGACGAGGTTCGCCCGGCGTGGCTCCCGGCGCCCGCGGAAGCGCCGACCCCCGAGCTCCGCCGGGCGGGCCGGTCTTCGTGACGGCTCGCGGCCGGCGCCTCGGGCGGCAGGCGGCCTGGACGGTCGTCAAGCGGGCCGCCCGCACCGCCGGCCTCGGCGAACGAGTCACCCCGCACACCCTCCGCCATTCGTTCGCGACCCACCTCCTCGAAGGCGGCGCCGACCTGCGGATCGTCCAGGAGTTGCTCGGGCATGCGAGTATCTCCACGACCCAGCTCTACACGCATCTCAGCGGTGAGCGGATCCGGGAGGTCTATGCTCGCGCTCACCCACGAGCCTGAGGAGGGATTTCAGTCGCAATGGCGAACTTCACCGAATCACTACTGTCGTCCGGGGAGCGGATCGTGGTCGAGCGGCGCCAGCACTGGCTCGTCCTGGTCGATCACTCCAAGCTGGCGATCCTCGGCCTCGTCGCGGCGATCCTGCTGTTCATCTTCCGGGGCAGCCTGGGCAACGACGGTGTCGGTGGTGCGATCAACTACCTGTTCGGCTGGGTCGTGCTGGCCCTCGTCGTCTACGCCGTGGTCGTCTTCGTCTACCAGTACCTGCGCTGGATCAACGACGCGTTCATCGTCACCAGCCGGCGGGTGATCCAGGTCAGCGGAATCCTGAACAAGCACGCACTGGACAGCTCGCTCGAGAAGATCAACGACGCGAACCTGACCGAGAACATCTTCGGGCGGGCGTTCGGCTTCGGTGATCTCGAGATCCTGACCGCCTCCGAGTCGGGCATCGAACGGATGCACATGCTGGTCGACGCGGCGGGCTTCAAACGGGCGATGTCGGATGCCAAGCACGAGCTCGAGCTCGAGGTCTCGAGCGGCCGGATCCCCAGCCCCCCGCTGCGGGCTGCGTCGGCCACCGGCGCCGATTCGTCGGCCGGCCAGGCCCCGACCGCGACGCCCGGCCAGGCCGCGGCTTCGACGCCCGGCCCCGGGCAGCCCCCGGCAGCGGCAGCGGCCGCGCCCAGCCCGGACGACGTCGCCAACGCGATCGACCGGCTGAAGGGCCTGCTCGACAGCGGGGCGATCACCCAGGCCGAGTTCGACGCGAAGAAGGCGGAGCTCCTCGCGCGCCTCTAGCAACGGCCGGCTCGGGCGGCGCGCGGCTACCATAGGCCGATGGACCAGACCACCGAGTCACTCATCGCCGCCGTCATCATCATCCTCGTCTCGTTCCCGGTCCACGAGGCCGCCCACGCCTGGATGGCCTACCGACTGGGCGATTCGACGGCGCGCTACCTCGGCCGGCTGACCCTCAACCCGATCGTCCACTTCGACCCGATGGGCGGCCTGATGCTCCTCGCATCGGCGTATGCGGGGATCGGGATCGGCTGGGCCAAGCCGACCCCGGTGAACTTCGCCAACCTGCGCAACGGGCGCACCGGCGAGGCGATGGTCGCCGCCGCCGGGCCCGTCTCGAACCTGGTCCTGGCGGCCGCCGGCGGGCTCGTCTTCCGGATCATGTTCGCCGTCCTGTCGAGCTCCGACCAGGCGGCCAGCCCGGGCCGGCTGGCCCTCCTGAACATCGTCTACATCTTCGTCTCGATCAACGTCGCCCTGTTCATCTTCAACCTGATCCCGGTCCCGCCGCTCGACGGGGCGCGGGTGCTGCTCGCCGCGCTCACGCCCCGGCAGGCCTTCCAGTTCGGCCCGCTCCTCGCCCAGTACGGGCCGTTCGTCCTGCTCGCCCTGATCTTCATCCCGTTGCTGACCGGCATCTACGGGCCGCTCCAGTTCGTCTTCGACAACATCGGGGCGCCGATCGTCCGGCTGATCACGGGTCTGTGAGCCGGCGTCGAACCGGGAGCCCGGGCTGGTGGGCGGCAAAGGTGCGCCAGTTCCGGTCGCACATCCTGGCCCGGGTCGAACCGCGCGAGCGGGCCGCCCTCGACGGCTGGGTTCCCCCTGGGCTCCTCGCACTGTTCGACGCGATGCCGGTCGCTGACCGCCGCCACGGCCTCGACGTCGTGGCCAGCCTGCGGGCGTCCGGCGGCGACGATGATCACGAGCTCCTCCTCGCCGGCCTGCTCCACGACTGCGCCAAGAGCACGCCCGACGGCCGGGGCATCGGCCTCGGCCCACGGATCGCCTGGTCCCTGGGCGAGGCGTTCGGGCCCGGCGTCGTCCACCTGGCCTGCCGGTTGCCCGGCTTCGGAGCGGCGCTGGACCAGCTCCGCGACCATGCGGCGCGCTCGGCCGAGCTGGTCCTCGAGCGCGGCGGGAGCGCCCGGACGGGCGACCTGATTCGCGACCAGTCGGCGGTCCCGGCCGATCGGGCGGGCGAGCTCCTGCGCCTGGCCGACGAGGCGAACTGATGGGGATCGAGACGGCCGCCATGCTCGACCAGCCCTCCGCTCCGGCCGTCCATTTCGGTCGGGGACCGGGCCTGGCTCCGGTCACCCACGTTCGCCTCGAGGCGTTCGAGGGCCCGCTCGGACTGCTCCTCAACCTGATCGAGTCGCGCCAGCTCGACATCCTGACCGTCTCGCTCGGCTCGCTCGCCGGCTCATACCTCGAGGCACTGGCCGAGCTGGGGTCCGACCGGATCGCCAATGTCTCGGGCTTCGTCGCGGTCGCGGGCCAGCTGATCCTGATCAAGAGCCGGGCGATGCTGCCGCGCGAGCCGATCTCCCGGCTCGACGAGGGCCCCGGCGAGGAGGCCGATCCCGAAGCCGAGCTGCGCGCCCGGCTGCTCCTGTACCGGGCGTATCGCGACGCCGGCGGCCGTCTCCAGGAGGTCGCCCTCGAGCGGATCGGCGTCTTTCGGCGGGAACCGGCGACCGCCGCGGCGGCTGGTTGGGCCGGGGCCGCCCCGATCGTCGCGCCGGCGCTCGACGCCGCGGTCCTCGGCGATGCGCTGGACCGGCTGCTGCAGCTCGTCCCGCCGCCGGCTCCGGCGCCGGCCGTGATCGCTCGTTCGATCACGATCGCCGAGCGGGCCGAGATCATCCGGGCAGCCCTCCGAGGGGCGCCGACGATCGTCCTCCAGGAGCTGCTTCGCGGCGTCCGCGACCGGGTCGTGCTGGCGGTGACGTTCCTGGCCATGCTCGAGCTGATGAAGCGGCGCGAGATCGTCGTCGAGCAGAGCGAGCCATGGGGTCCGATCGTTGCCCGCCGGACGACGGCCGCCGAGCGCAGCGAGGGTCGAGCCGGAACGCCCGAGCTCGATGCGGAGCCGATCGATGAGAGCCTCGAGGACTTCCGATGATCGAGCCCGAGGCGGCGGAAACGGTGGGAGCGGCGGGAACGGCCGAACCAGGAGCGACGGGCGAGCGGATCGGCGAGCTGACCGAGGCGGCCCTCGAAGCTCTCCTCTTCGTCGCCGAGCGGCCGCTCAGCCGGCGGGAGATCGGCTCGATCGCCGGGGTCGACCGGGAGACGGTCGACGCCCGGCTGGGCGACCTCGAGGTGAGCCTGGCCGGGCGCGGCATCCGGCTCGTCGCGTCGGGCGATCGGGTCGAGCTGGCGACCGCGCCCGAGGCCGGCGCCGCTGATCGCCCGCTATGTCGGCTCCGACGCGACCCGGCTCTCCCCGGCGTCGCTCGAGACGCTGGCGATCGTGGCCTATCGCCAGCCGGTCACGAAGGCGGTCGTCGAACGGATCCGCGGCGTCGACTCGGACTACAGCCTGCGCAGCCTGCTGCACCGCCGACTGATCGTCGAGCTCGGGCGCTCCGAGGCCCCGGGCCGGCCGTTCCTCTACGGCACCGGCTTCGATTTCCTCGAGCGCTTCGGGCTGACCAGCCTGGACGAGTTGCCGCCGCTCGACGCCGAGATCGCCGGCCGCCTGGTCGAGACGCCGACGAGACGCCGACGAGACGACCGATGAGCCGATCGATGAGCCGATCGAGGCTCGCCCGGTCGGGCCGGGCAGGCCCGGCGGCTGATGGCGACCGAGCGCCTCCAGAAGGTCCTCGCCGCGGCCGGGGTCGCGTCGCGCCGCGAGGCGGAGCGGATGATCGCGGCCGGCCGGGTGACGCGTCGACGGCAAGCTTGCTGTCCTCGGCCAGCCGGTCGACCCGCTCGCCTCGGCGATCCTCGTCGACGGCCGGGCGATCGGCGAGGCCGCCAGCCCGGTCCATCTCGTGATCCACAAGCCGGCCGGGGTCGTCTCGACGGTCCGCGATCGCCATGCCGAGCGAACGATCCTCGACCTCGTCCCGACGGCGCTCGCCTCCGGCGCCCGGCTCTACCCGGTCGGCCGGCTCGACCAGGACTCCGAGGGCCTGATCCTGCTCACGAACGACGGCGCAATGGGCCGAACGGGTCCTCCATCCCCGCTTCGGCGTCGAGCGCGAGTACGCGCTCGGCCTGCGGCGCGCAGCTCGACGACCAGCAGCAGGCGACCCTGCGTGCCGGGATCCGCTTCGAGGAGGGGCTGGCGACCCTCGCCCACCTCCGCCTGATGACGACGGTCGAGGTCCGCAGGCTCGAGGCGGTCGCTCGTCCCGCCGCCACCGCGAGCTCACCTGGTATCGGGCGACACTCCAGCAGGGCTGGAAGCGCCAGCTCCGCCGGATGTTCGCGGCCGTCGGTGCCCCGGTCGACCGGCTCGTCCGGGTCCGGATCGGGACGCTCCGGCTCGAGGGTCTCGCCAGCGGCCGCTGCCGCCGGCTCACCGCCCCCGAGGTCCGCTCGCTCGGTGCCGGCCGGGGCTGGCCGGCCCGATGACCCTTCGGCCGCTCGTCGTGGCGCTCGACGGCCCAGCCTCGTCGGGCAAGAGCAGCGTCGGCGCGGCGGTGGCGCGCGAGGTCGGCTTCCGCTTCTGCGACACCGGCCTCCTCTATCGGGCGGTCACCTGGCTCGTCCTCCAGCGGGGGATCGACCCAGCCGACCCGGCCGCGCTCGTGGCCCTCGTCGGAGAGGTCGAGCTGGCCGCCGACGACCAGGGCCGGCTCGCTCGCGTCCTCGTTGACGGCGTCGACGTCACCGACCGGGTCCACGCCGCGGACGTCGACCGCAGGGTGAGCGAGGTCTCCCGGGTGGCGGAGCTCCGAGCCGCGCTCCTCCAGCGTCAGCGGGCGATCGCCAGCGGCGGCCGGATCGTGGTCGCGGGCCGGGACATCGGCACGGTCGTGCTGCCCGGGGCCGACCTGAAGGTCTTCCTCGACGCGTCGGCCGAGGAGCGCGCTCGACGGCGGTCCGAAGAGCGCGGGATCGATCCCGCCGGACCCGATGGGCTGGCCGTGCTGGCCGAGCTGCGCCGCCGGGACGACCTCGACCGCAATCGCCCCGTCGCCCCGCTCCGTCCGGCGGCCGACGCCGTCCACGTCGTGACCGACGGCAACACGTTCGAGCAGACCGTGGCCGCCGTCGTGGCCGCGATCCGGAAGGCCGGCGAGATCCCGGCTGGGGTAGCCCGGTGACCCCGCCGGTCGTGCCGCCGGCAGCGGATCCGGTCCTGCGCAGTGACGCCAACTGGTTCATCCGCGGGACGGCGCTGCTGACCCGCTGCGTCACCCGCTGTCTCGACTCGGGTCCGGGTCGGCGGCGCGCTCGATACGATCCCGCGCGAGGGCCCCCTGATCATCGCCTCGAACCATGCCTCGAACGCCGATGGCGTCCTCGTCGGCGCCTGGCTGACGCCCCGGCTCGGCCGTCGAATCCACTGGCTGGGCAAGCGCGAGATCACCGACTGGCCGATCATCGGCCCGATCGCCTTGGCCGGCTCGATCCATCCCGTTGACCGGGACAACGTCGAGATCGAGGTCTTCCGGCTGATGGTCCGGATCCTCGAGGCCGGCAACGCGGTCGTCGTCTTCCCCGAGGGCACCCGCAGCGAGAGCGGCGCACTGCAGCCCGCCAAGGACGGTGTCGCCCTGCTCGCGCTCAGGACGAATGCGCCGATCCTGCCCGTCGCCGTGATCGATACGGACCGGTTCTGGCCGAAGGGCAAGCTGCCCCGGATCGGCGGTCGGATCGAGATGCGGGTCGGCGTGCCGTTCCGGCTGGCCGACGAATTGCCGGCAGGGCTCGATCGCCGGGCGGCCAAGGGCGCGGCGACCGAGCTGATCATGGCCCGCATCGCCGAGCTCCTGCCGCCCCGCCAGCAGGGCGTCTATGGCCGGGCAGCCGGGGCTCCTCCGGGGGTTTCGGCAGACCAGGTGCAATAATCAGCTCCTGATGAGCAGCGTTCGAGAGATCCGCATCGCCCGGCGGACGGGCTTCTGCTACGGCGTCCGCGAGGCGATCGACAAGGCGAAGGAGTCGGCGTCGACCGGCCGGGTCACCCATACGCTCGGCCAGGTCGTCCACAACGAGGGCGTGATCGCCGACCTCCAGCGAGCCGGGGTCGAGACGGTCGAGACGCTCGACGACGTCGACCGCGGCGCGGCGGTCGTGATCCGGGCCCACGGCGTCCGGCCGGAGGTGATGGAACGGGCCGAGGCCCGCGGCCTCGACGTGATCGACGGCACCTGCACCTGGGTGATCCAGGAGCAGCGCGAGCTGATCGCGCCTGGTCGAGGAGGGCTACACGATCGTGCTCCTCGGCACGCCGCCGCCATCCCGAGGTCGTCGGGCTGCTGGGCTTCGCGCCCGACGCGATCGTCGTCGACGACGAGGCGGAGTGGGAGCACGATCCCGCGCCGGAAGAAGATGGCGCTCATCTCGCAGAGCACCCAGCCGCCCTGGAAGTTCGAGAAGCTGGCCGCCTTCATGGTCGTCGCGCAGCCACGAGCTCAAGATCGTCAACACGGTCTGCCCGGTCACGATCCGGCGCCAGGAGGACACCCTCGAGACCGCCCGCGAGGTCGACCTGATGGTCGTGGTCGGCGGCCGCTCGACGCGCCAACACGAAGGAGCTGACCCGGCTGTGCGAGATCGTCGGCACGCCCGGCGCTCCAGGTCGAGATCGGTCGCGCGACCTCGACGACCCGGCCGTCTTCGACGGCGCGACGGTCGTCGGCGTCACCGGCGGCACCTCGACGCCGATCGAGGACCTCCAGGTCGTGGCCGAGCGGATCCTCGACCTGGCCGGCACGCCGGCCGCCGCCGGCCAGGCGCATGAGCTGGCGATGGCCGCCCTTGCCCTCGCGGCGACTCCGGCCGGCCGGACGACCTCGCTGCCGCCGGCTCGATGCCCGCCGCCGGCGCTGTCTGAGCGTGGCCGCCGGACTGCCCGTCGTCGCCCTCGTCGGGCGGCCGAATGTCGGCAAGAGCACGCTGTTCAACCGGATCCTCGGCAGTCGCCGGGCGATCGTCGAGGACCGCGCCCGGACGACCCGCGACCGGCTGTACGGCAACGCCGAGTGGAACGGCCGCCGGTTCGTGGTCGTCGACACCGGTGGGCTCGAGGTCGACCCGGCCGACTCGATCGAGGCAGGGCGTCCAGGAGCAGGCTCGCCTGGCGATCGACGAGGCCGACGTGATCGTCCTCGTGGTCGATGCCGCGACCGGCCCGACGCCGGCCGACCTCGAGGCAGCAGCGACCCTGCGTCGGGCGACGGTCGCCGATCCTGGTGGCGGTCAACAAGGCCGACAACGAGAAACGCGACCTCGAGGCCGCCGAGTTCCACGTCCTGGGCTGGGAGGAAGTCTTCGCCATGAGCGCGGCCCACGGCCGCGGCACCGGCGACCTGCTCGATGCGATCGTGTGGGCCCTGCCGCCCGAGATCGGACGCGGAGGTCGCCCGGAAGGCGCGCGAGGTCGAGGCCGAGGCGTGGGAGCGCGACGTCGCGGCCGGGTTCATCCTGCCCGGCATCAGCCGTGGCCCTGCGCTCGGCGAAGGTCCGGCCAGCGACGAGACCGACTTCGACGCCGAGCTCGACGCGGATGCGCTGCCCGACCCGGAGGCGGCCCGCTGGGACGCGGCGATGGCCGCCGATTCCGACCAGCCGGTGGCGATCGCCATCGTCGGCCGGCCGAACGTCGGCAAGTCGAGCCTGGTCAACGCGCTGCTGGGCGAGGAGCGGGTGATCGTCAGCGACATCCCGGGCACGACTCGCGACGCGATCGACACGACGCCTGCCTGGGGCCGCGAGCGAGGTCGTCCTCATCGACACGGCCGGCATCCGCCGCCGGGGCAAGGTCGCGAACGGACCGGCCGCAGAGCGCTACTCCGCGCTGCGCTCGCTGAAGGCGATCGCGCCGGGCCGACGTGGCGATCCTGGTGATCGACGCCGTGGACGGCCTGACCGCCCAGGACGCCCACGTCGCCGGCTACGTCGTCGAGGAGGGCAAGGGCCTCGTCGTCGCCGTCAACAAGTGGGACCTGCTGACCGAGAAGACGGACAAGACGTTCGACCAGTACGTGATCGCGCCATCCGCCGCGAGGCGCCGTTCCTCGACTTCGCGCCGGTCATCTCGATCAGCGCCAAGACCGGCCAGCGGGTCGGCCGGGTCCTCGAGGTGGCCGTCGACATCTGGGGCGAGCGCCGCCGCCGGATCGCGCACGGGCGAGCTCAACCGGCTGGTGGGCGAGGCGATCCGGCGCCAGTCTGCCGCCGCTCGTCAAGGGCCGCCGCCCGAAGATCTTCTACGCCACCCAGGCGGCAGTCGCGCCGCCGACGTTCGTCTTCTTCGCCAAGGACGCCGACAGCGTCCACTTCAGCTACCGGCGCTACCTCGAGAACCAGCTCCGCGACGCGTACGGCTTCGAGGGCACGCCGATCCGGCTCTTCTTCCGGGAGCGGAGCGCGATCGAGCTGCCCAGGCGCAGCGGCGGCCGCGGTCGGAGCCGCCCGGCGGCGCGCGCCGGCGGCCACTGAGCGCCCGACCGGACCCGGATCACGGCGCGGAGGACCGTCCGTGCCTGAGCCGAGGCGCAGTCGCGCGCCATGGGTCCGCCGCTGATCCGTCCGCGCGGGTGCTAGACTCCGATCCTGTCGGGGCGTGGCGCAGCCTGGTAGCGCACCTGAATGGGGTTCAGGAGGCCGAGCGTTCGAATCGCTCCGCCCCGACCACTACCCTCTACCGGATCGTCGGCACCTTCAGGACGCCCACCCCCTGGGCCGGCCGGCGGTTACCGGGCGGACGTCTTCGACAGCGCGGGCACGAAATTCGCAAAGCGACTCGGGCTTCCGTGCACTCGACCGTCAATGACGATGCCGGCGGCGATCCCGACGATCCAGCGTCGTTGCATCAGTCAATGATGGATCAGCGGACGGGCCTCTCCGCGAGCCTATTCTCGTCGTCGACATCGGGCTGGCGAAACGCCGAAGCGCTGCCGCTAACGCCGGTCCATCGGCCCTCCGACCGGGACCGGGATCGGACCTGTCGAACCGATCGTGAGCGCCATCACCCAGTTATCGGCCTCGAGCTCAGATTGCGGCTCCTCGGGGGTACCCCCGAGCTGGTCGACCTCGAGGGAGTACATGGGCGCGTCGGGCACGCCCGCCACCGAGAAGGTGAATCGACAGTCGGTGCTCGACCGAACTTCGCCCGGGCTCAGCGAGCCCGTGACCCCGCCGGACCCGTCGTCGATCGTTACCGGAGTCCCAGAGCCCATGTCGCGGTACGGCCCAATGCCCCTACACGTCGTGCCAGTCACCGCGATCGCGGCCCCGGTCGAGTCCAGAAGGTCAATCAGCCCCGTCACCGTGTGGGTCGGACCGCCCAGGCACCCAGCCGTGGCCAGGGCGCAGATCACAACCAGTCGGACGATCGATCGCTGCATCCGTGAACCCTCCTGGCCGGCTTGGAGCCAGGGTAAGGTCGGGGCCCCGGCTCCGCATCCGGACGTCGATCCCGCCCAGGTGATCAGCCGAGCCGAAGCGACCGGGCCTCGCCCAGCTTCGCGGCCGTATGCTACCGGCCGATGCCACCAGCCGAGCCCGATCCAGCACCGACCGTCGTAACCCGAAGATATGCCCGACGGAGCGTCTTCGAGGCGGACGCCGAGGCCATGGCAGCTCAGGGCTATACGATCGAATTGCGCGCACGCATCCGGGGCGAGCAACTCCGTTACGGAATCCTCCTCCGTTTCGTCGGGGTCGTCGTTGCCCTGGTCGGACTCTCACAGGCCATCACCGGTGAGCCGCTCGTCGGGTGGGTCCTGATCACGGTCGGCTTCGGTGCCGCCGCACTCGGCCTGCTTGGGCAGAAGACCAGGGACCTCCTCGAGGTCACCTATCGTCGCGCCCCGGATTCCGTCCCTACATCATCGATCCCATGACCGATTCCCTGCGGGAGCGCCGTTTCCGGCGAGCCGTGTGGCTTACGCCGCGAGCGATTGCGGCGGCCCTGCTGGGCGTGCTCGTCGCCGAGGTCATCCTGAGTGCGCTGACGCCGGCGACCCGCGGCGCGATCGGCTTCGATTACGGCACCTACATGGCTGCCGCACGACGATGGCTGGCCGGAGGCGGTTTCTACCAGGCGTACCAGCTCGCCGGGCCGTATGCGATCTGGAACCAGGAGATCCTGTACCCACCGACCGCCCTGCTCCTGTTCGTTCCATTCACGGTCCTGCCAGCCGTCCTGTGGTGGGCAATTCCACTCGGAATCCTTGCAGTCGTGCTGGCCTCGCATCGGCCCGCCCCCTGGGGCTGGGTCGGGATCATGGCGCTGCTGATCCTGCCCGCCCCATTTGTGGTGGCTGGCCCGCGGTCGATCGGGCTCGTGATCCTCGGCAACCCGGGGATGTGGGCGGTCGCTGCGACGGCGGCGGCAACACGGTACCGCTGGCCCGGCGCTCTTGTCCTGCTCAAGCCGTCCCTGCTCCCGTTCGCGCTCATCGGGATTCGGACGCGAGGCTGGTGGTTCAGCCTCGGCCTCCTGGCACTCGTGTCCGTGGCGCTCTGGCCGCTTTGGGCGCAATACGCAGTGGTCCTGGCGAACGCCGGTGGACCCCGCGCCGGCTGGCTCTACTCGTTGAGCGACGTCCCGACGATGCTCGTCCCGGTCACCGCCTGGCTCTCGGGACGGCACTGTCCTGCGGCTCTGTCAGCGCTTTGGGCATCGGGCTCGGCGCGCCTGGTCCGATCGGCCGATCCCGCGTTGTCCGCTGAGCCAGCCTACTCTCTCACTCGCGAGTACTAGGTCCCGGCCTCTGGAAGTTGCCCGCCGCCAAGCTCCTGGTGCCTCCACGCACCACGGTCTCTGCAATGGTGGCTTGTGCTCCGGATCGGTGGAAGGGAGAATCGCGACGGGTGTTGGGGCGATCCGAGGAGGTTCCTCGCTCCGACAGCCGGATGGTCGCGTACGGCGCTGCGTGATGCGCTGGAAGGAGGCGACGGCGGGCTGTTCTCGAACCGCTGACCCCATTCCGAACGGGTCAGTCGCCAGGATTGGCAACCATCTCGACGCAAGGAAGAGGCGCACATGCAGACCCACCGGGTTCGATCGGCTCTGGCAGGGCTCGCCCTGATCTTGAGCCTCACCCCAGCGGCCGGCGGGATCGCCGTCGCGGCCGGTACGGCTTCTCCGATGTTCACGCTCGGCCCGCGGGCTGTGCCGGCCAAGGTCGCCGGCCCCGGCTACAGCCTCTTCAGCTGCCAGGTCGGGCTGTCCGTCGGAGCCTGCTACGACCCCTACCAGATGCGGCACGCGTATGGCACCGACAGCCTGATCGCGGCCGGGTTCACTGGCAGCGGCCGGACGATCATCATCGTTGACGCGTTCCAGTCGCCGAACATCGTCGCGCAGCTGAACACCTTCGACGCGTTCTACGGGCTGCCCAGCCTGAACGGGCTTGGCGGGGCGCCCGATTCCAGCCTCGGCACATTCACCCAGATCGCCCCCGATGGCTTGACGCCGTTCGTCACCGGGGACGCGGACATGACCGGCTGGGCCGAGGAGATTTCGCTTGACGTCCTGTGGGCGCACTCGATCGCCCCGGGCGCCAACATCGTCCTCGACCTGTCGAAGTCCGACCAGGATGCCGACCTGCTGAGCGTGACGAAGTACGCGGTCGACAACCACCTCGGGGACGTCGTGTCACAGAGCTTTGGTGAGAACGAGAGCTGCACGGACCCGACGATCCTCGCCAACGAGCACCAGGTGTTCGCCGATGCCACGTCGCAGCGGATGACCGTGTTCGCCTCCTCGGGCGACGACGGCGCCTCACAGCTCACCTGCGACGGCTCGTCCTCGGTGAAGGCGGCGTCCTCGCCGGCCAGCGATCCGCTCGTGACCTCCGTCGGCGGCACCGAGCTGACCGCGGCCGGCTACTGCCTGACCGTGCTCGGCTGCGATCCGACCGCCAACCCGGCCCCGGGTACGTACCAGGGCGAGGTCGCCTGGAACGAGGGACCGCCCTTCGGCGACTTCCAGGCGGAGTTCCCATCGAGCATCGCCACCGGTGGCGGCTTCAGCCTGCTCTACAGCGAGCCGTCCTATCAGAAGGGGACGATCCACGGCGGCAAGTCGCGGGGCGTTCCCGACGTGGCCTACAACGCTGCCGTCCTCCACGGCGTCCTGACCTACCTCGACATCCCGGGCCTGCCCGCCGGCTTCTATCGCTTTGGCGGCACGAGCGCGGGATCGCCCCAGTGGTCGGCCCTGATCGCGATCGCGGACCAGATGGCCGGGCATGACCTGGGATTCATCAACACGGCCCTGTACCACATCGGCCAGGCTGCCCCACGCTACGCGGCCTCCTTCCACGACGTGACCAGCGGCACGAACTCGGTCGTCGAGTACGACTCGTCCAACAATCCGGTCACCGTCCTCGGCTTCGACGCCGGGACGGGCTGGGATGCCACCACCGGTCTCGGCTCTCCGACGGCCGGCCAACTCGTCACCAACCTGATCCGGTTCGTCTCGCCGGGCGACGGCACGGCCGCGATTGCGGGCTCCAAGCCGCACACGAACGGCAAGGCGTCCGCGCCCGGGCACCTCAGCCCTCATTGATCAACACGATGGAGTGATCGCGACGAGAGCGTCGCGAACGGATACCGGACATCGAGCCAGAACGCTCGGTGTCCGGTATTTCCTTTTCGGGAAAGAGCACCGGCCGGAACGGGGACGGGCGAGCCGAACACCTAGGGAGCGGAGCCAGGCCTGCCGATCGACGGTGACCAGACGTAGCGCAGCGCGCCGTCGTCGGCGCAGGCGACACTCCGCTCATAGACGCCCCCGGCGGCCTCGATCATCTCGGGATGCTCGGCGAGCGTCTCACGGCGGCCACCTCGCGGCCCACCGACGAACTCGACCTCGCGGTCATCCAGACCGGGCCCGGGCTCGCTGCCCGGCAGGTACCGGATCATGGGAGCGTCCATCGGAAGATGGTACGCGCCGCGTGCGGCAGGTCCGCGCTAGGCGTAGGCGAGCATCGTGCGGAGCGTACCGAGGGCGCGGAACTGGAGCGCCCGGATCGCGCCCTCTCGCTTGCCCGTCACCAGGGCGATCTCGGAGATCGAGAGGTCCGCGAAGAAGCGGTAGATGACGACGTCGCGCTGCTCGGGGGTCAGGGCGTCGAGGGCGGCTCGAACGCGGCTCTGGCTTCCGGCGAGCTCGAGCTGGGCGGCGGGGTCGAGGCGCTCGTCATGCCGGCCGGCGGCATGCTCGATCGGCTCGGTGTGGCGATCGGCACGCACGAAGTCGACCACGACGTTGCGGGCGATACGGAAGAGCCAGGCCGACCACGGCATGCCCCGAACCTGGTAACGGGGGAGGGCTTCGACGACCTTGATGAAGACCTGCTGGAGGAGGTCCTCGGCATCGGCCGGCTCATGAACCCGGGCGACGAGGAAGCGGTAGACGCGTGGGGCGTAGAGGTCGTAAAGACCGCCGAAGGCGGCTGCGTCGCCGGCCTGGGCCTGGCCGACGAGCGCGTTGATCCACGCATCATCGGCGGCCCTGGGGGCCGCCGCCCAGGTGAGGGCTTGAATCGACTCGCTCACTCGTCTTCCTCTGGCACCGGATCGTCGGTCGTACCAGCGATCGTAGCCATCGAACCTTGCAGGCCACCTTGCCCTGGCACTGGGCAATCGAACCGCGAGGACGAGTGTGCGAGGGCCCTCGGAGCACGCCCATAGCCCGATCGTTCACGAATCGCGGGCGATCGGCCGGTGCAGGTGTCGTCCGTGAAGGGTGGCCCGGAACGTCCTGGTGCACGAGATCACCGGCGTCCGGGCCGCCCGGGCCGACGGCCCTAGCGGATCAGCTGGACGCCGATCGCCTTGGTATCGCCAGTGCCGCCGCCCACGCCCGGCCCGATCGTGCCGCTCTTCTCGATCGTCACGAAGCGCCCGACCAGGCACGAGGTGGCCCCGTTGCCCGTGTCGCAGACCGATTTGTTGTTGCCGCTGATGTACGCGCCGTAGGAGGCTCCGACCGCGACGCAGTCCGGGTCGTTGATGTCGCACAGCTGGAAGTGGGCGAAGCTGGGCATGCGATACCACTGGTTCTGGCCGTTGCCGCCGAGGTCGCCCGCCGGGCAGCCGTAGTTCGGGCCGGTGTTGATCGCCGGCGCGGTGCTGTCGGGCGGGTTCGAGTTGTTGCCCGTGTTGCAGGTCAGGTCGAACTGCGGGATCAGGACGATCTGGCCGTCATAGGCCCGGATCGCCGACTCGACTCCGGCCGAGTTCACATTGCCGGTCGAGGTGACGTACTGCCACGAGGGCAGGCTGATCGCCGGGTTGTTCGGCGTCTGGATCGACTGGATCAGCTCGGACGTGCCGCCGCCCGGAGGCGTCCAGTCGAGCCAGCCGACGTTGCCCGGGCCGTTCTTGCACAGGGGTACCTTGTACACCTGGTTGAGCACCCAAGGTCCCGGAGGCTGGGTGAACGTCGGGTTGTTCGATCCGTCGCAGGTCAGGATGTCGACCGGGATCGTGACCGGCAGGAGGGCGCAGGCGGCCCCCTGGTCGGAGGAGCAGGAGTCCTGGAGGTAGCCCGCGGCGGCCGTCGATTGCTTGCTGACCGTGATCGACCTGATCCCGACGACGCCGGCAAGGTAGGTCGAGACGACCTTCTGGCTGAGGACGAGGACGCCGGCGGCCGGCCCGACAACGTGGCTGGGGCAGTCCGGCGTGGTGCTGACCGTAGCCGGCAGCGACCCGGATCCGACCTGGTCGGCGACCGCAAGGTTCGCCGAGTTGTCGGCGTTCAACGCGGCCGAGCCGTCTGGCCGAAGCGGGATCCCGCAGATATCGGTGTAGTAGGCGGCGTTGATCGTGATCCCGTTCGCCGCGGCGGCCGCGGCCAGGTGGCGCCTGGACCGTCGCATCCCAGCCGAGCGCCGGGGTCGTCGCGCCGGCGAACCGCTGGGCCATGACGATCGCACCCGCCTCGGCCGCGGCATCAGAGCCGTTCTGGACGATCCGCTGCTGGGACCAGGCGTTGCCGCCGTCGACGATCAACCCGACCATGGCGACCACGGCCAGCATGCCGCCGACCATCAGGACCATCGCCTGGCCGCGTTGCCCGGACTTGGTGGAACGATCGCTGGACATTGGTGTGGCTCCTGTTCGTGGGGACGTCAGCCCGGCGCGCCGGGCTGGAGGGCGCCGGCTCATGGGAAGACTCGTTCGATCGGCATCTGGGAGGTGGACGAGATCGAGATCGGCCCGATGATCCCGCCGATCAACGGCGTGATCGCCGACCAGGTGTAGTTCACGGTGACCTTCGCGATGCAGCCGACATGGAGGGTCGGCGAGCAGCTCAGGGTCGAGCCGGGGGGAGGCGCGTACGAGACGGCCACGGCGCTGGTCGACAGGCCGAGGACCTGGGCAGCCGTGACTGCACAGGTCTGGATCGACCAGTGGGGATTGCTCGGATCCTCGACCGGCAGCGACTCGATGCAGTCCGGGCTGGTCAGGACCTGGTCGACGGCGGCCACCCGGGCCCCTTCCCGCGCGGCATTCGCGACGGTATTCACGGCATAGACCGCCCGGCCGAAGTCGAACAGGGCGATGAACAGGAAGACGATGATCGGCAGGACGATCGCGAACTCGACCAGGCCCTGGCCCGATGATCGAGGGCGCCCGGTCATCACTTCGCCACCGTGATCGTGGAGGTGCAGGTCTCACTCGTGCCGGACGGGGTGCTCTGCGAGCCGATGTTGTACTGCGGCGGCGCAAGCGGGCTGAAGACCACCGCGGTCGAGAAGCCGGCGGCCGTCCACGGCGCCTGCGCCTTGTTCGTCATCAGGCCGACGAGGTCCGGAACTGTGCACATCGGAGTTGGCGTGACCGTCGGGGTGGGAGTCGGGGTAGGCGTGTCGGTCGGCGTCGGGGTCGGGGTGGGGGTGGGCGTGGGCGTCGGGGTCGGCGTCGGCGTGGCGGTCGGGATGCCCGGAATCGGGCCGTAGACAACCGGGAACGCGGCCGAAGCGCTCACCGGCAGGAGCCCGTTGGTCCCGATGATGTTGCTGATGATTGGGGTGATGATCCGGAACTTGCAGGTGAACGACGCGGTCACCAGCTCACCGATCGGATGGGACCCGTTCACGCCGTCGGGAAACGACGGCGTCGCCACGGGCGTCGGCAGCGTGCAGTTGATCGCGCTCGCATCGGCACTCACCAGGCGCTGGTACTCGGCTTGAGCCGTCGCATCGGGAGAGTTCGTGTTCCAGGCCCCCGGGTTCTGTGCGGCGTAGTTGGCTGCCTCGCGGACCACGTTGTTCAGCTCGACCCAGCCGAGGAAGACCCGGCCGAAATCGAGCCCCATCAGAACGAGGAGGAGGAGCACGGGCAGGACGAGGCAGAACTCGACGAGACTCTGACCGCGTCGGCGCCGATCGGGCCGGATCCGGGGATTCCGCCGGGGCACGGCCCGGCGCTCAGTCCCGATCATCGGATCCGTCCGTACCGGCCGGCCGCTCGGCCAGTCTGCGCGCCTGCTCGAAGGTCCGGAGGACGTTGCCGCGCACCCGGGCGATCCGTTCCGCGTCAACGGGATACGAGCTGCCAAGGTCGGCGGCTACGTCGTGCTCCATGCCCGTCTCGTCGCCAGCAGGCGAGGGAGCGGCCGGTGGGCGCCCAAGCTTGGCGCGTCCGCCCGAAAGGAGCCCGAGGTCATCCCGGGATCGGCTGCCTCCAGTCCCCTGAGTTTCGGTTGGTTCGGTCATCGCGCATAGCAACGACCGACCCAGCGGCCCGTTACATGCCGCGCGATGCGTTCTCCTGTGCGAGCCCCGGGTGCGCCCCCGGCCGGCGAGTGCCGGTCAGCCCGGGCCTATTTCGACCGCGGATGGCCCTTGCCGTTTCCGCCCGAATTGCTGCCCGAGCCGCCAGATCCCCCGTTCGCGGGACCGGGACTGGGGTTGCCGTGGGTGCCCGGGTTCCCATTGCCGTTGCCCGCGCCACCGCCGCTGCCGGGACTGGGGTTGCCGTGGGTGCCAGGATTGCCGTTGCCGTTTCCGTTGCCGGTGCCCTGGCCCGGGTGGTCGGTCGATCCCGGGTGCGGGCGGCCTGCCAGTGACGCGATCATCCCGTCGAGCTGAACCTGGACCTGGCTGACGAGGCCGCGGTCCGCGGCGGATAGGGACTGAGCAGCCCTGGTGAGCTCGTCCCGCTGGCTCATCAGCTCGGTCTGGACGCCGGCCAGGTTCGCCCCGGGCCGATCGATGGCGACGGCGAGGACGGCGAGATCCGCCCGGTAGGTCACCAGGACGGGCTCGAGGGCCGCCGGGCTGCCTGACTGTACCGCCCCGAGGACAGCGGCCAGATCGGCGGACGACGTTCCGACTGCCGCGGTGACGCCGAGCGTCGGCGCGGCCACGGCGATCGCGCCCTGACGGGCACCAAGGTCGGAACGATTGGGGTGCATAGCTCCAGCTGCGATGCCGCCCAGCATGATTGCCGTGACGATGCCGACAGCGGCTGGAATCCAGAATGCGGACGGTGCCCAACCTCGGCGCAGGGCTGGCACAGGGGATCGGTTCGGCGCCTGCGCCAGGATGACCGAGCGAGCTCGGGCAACGGCGTCCGGATCCGCCTGGAAGGCCGAAATCGAACCGATCGGCGATTGCGTGTTCAGCCCTCCGGTGGGCGACCTGCTCGAGAAGCGAGGGTCGAAGCCCAGAACGGTCGGTCATGCTCGGACTCCGGCCGGATCGACCAGCTTGAGCTCGGGCCCGAGGTGTCCCCGAAGGGCCTCGATCGCCCGGAACTGCATGATCCGGATCGCTCCCTCGCTGCGATCCATCAGCCGCCCGATCTCGCGGTGTGACAGCCCGGCAAAGAACCGGTATTCGACAACGGCTCGCTGGTCCGTGGTCAGGCGTGTGATCGCGGCCCGCAACGCGATCCGCTCGCTGGCGGCCTCGGCGAGCTCGGCCGGCCCTCGCCGCTCGTCGGGCCGCTCGGCCATCGCCTCGAGGTCGGAGTGCTCGTGGCGGGTGCGCTCGAAGTCGATCACCGCGTTGCGCGCGATGCGGAAGACCCAGGCCGCCACGGGCAGGCCGCGTTCCTGGTAGCGCGGCAATGCCTCGATCACCTTGAGGAACGTCCGCTGGAGGAGGTCTTCGGCATCGGCCGGAGAGTCGACCCGGACGAGGGCGAAGCGGTAGACCCGGCTGGCGAACAGGTCATACAACTGGGCGATCGCCGCCGGATCACCCGACTTCGCCTTCGCGACGGTTCGCCGGAGGCGCGCTTCTTCCAGGCTGGCGGCGAAGTCGACCATTGGACACAGGATGCCCGAGCGCCCTCGAACGGGCAATGCCCGGGAGGTCCCGGTACGTTTGGGTTGCCCAGGCGGTCCGGGCAGACCCGGCGGCTGGACGGACGCCGGATCTGCCGTCGCGACTCAGTGGGCGCCGCCAGTCGTACCGGTCGTGGCGCCGTGACCGTGGGTGCCGGCCGCGCCATGGGATCCTCGCGCGACCGTGCTCACGGCGCCGCCGTGGTTGTCGTTCGGCCCGCCGACAGCCGTCTTGTCCTGAGCCACCGCGCTGACGGCCGCTCCATGGTTGTCCGTCGGGGCGGTAGCGGGACTGACCGTGTTCGTGGTGGTGCCGGTCGACATCGTGCCGTCGTGGGCGGCATGAGCGGCGGCACTGACGGCCCCGCCGTGATTGTCGTGGCTGCCGCCCACGGCCGTCTTGTCCTGGGCGACCGTGCTGATCGAGCTGGCACCCGACGGCTGCGCCGTCTTGGGTGTCGCGGCGAGAACGCCGGTTGCGGTGAGGGCCAGGCCGACGATTGCCGCCGCGGCCGCGCGCGCTTTCTTCATGAGCGTCACTCCTTCAAGCCCCAGATGGAGATGTCGCAGGAGAGAACGACCGAGGAGTTCGACCGTTACGTGGCGCTCCCGCCGGAAACTCGCCATAACAGTCGGACCCGTTCCGCCGTTGGCAGGAGTGATGGTTCACCTCGATCTGGATTCTGCGACTCCTGACGCCTTTGCCTGGCAGGTGAGCCAGGCATACCCGGCCGATTCCAGTGGGATCGCGCGCGTTCGGCAGGCTGTCCTCGATGCCTATGGGCGCAGTCGTCGAGCGCGGTCGCGCTCAACGCCGGCCGGACGAACAGGGAACGGCGGTCTGAGCCCGTTGGTCCGGCGCAGGGGTCGCTCGGCGGGCCAGAGCTTGGTCGAGTTCGCCCTCATCCTGCCGGTGATGCTGCTCCTGCTGCTCATCGCCATCGATTTCGGTCGCTTGTTCTTCTCATACATCGAGGTCACGAATGCGGCTCGCGAGGCGGCCAGCAACGCGGCCACCGAAGCAGTTGCCTATCAGAAGGGATCGCTAACGTCCTCGGATTACTACGCGGGGATCGCCGCAGCGGCCCAGCGCGAGACGAACGCGCAAGCCCAGGTCGGTGCGACGGCGGCCCTGGCCGTGAGTTCACCGGCGTGCTTCAGCCTAGCTTCGCCCCCGACATCGATCTCATGCCTCAATGCACCTCAAGACGCCCAGACGGCCACGGGCATCGGAAACCAGGTGACGGTCACAGTGACCCAGCCATTCACCTTCTTCACGCCGTTGATCGGAAACTTCTTTGGTGGGCAGCTCAACCTGTCAGCGTCAGCCACCGCTGTCGTGCTGAATCCTCTCGTCGCGACGATCTCAAACCCTTCACCCGGGCCCACGCCAACGCCAACGCCCACGCCAACGCCCACCCCGACCGCCACGCCTACGCCTACGCCTACGCCTACGCCTACGCCTGGACCGACGTACTGCACTGTTCCGGACTTCTACCACACCTACTGGAGCGACCCTGGCTCGGTGACGATCTGGACGAACGCTGGCTTCACTGGAATCCTGACCAACGGCAGTGGGGGCCATAAGATTCAGAGCCAGACACTCGTGGCGGGCTCAAAGCCCTTGTGCACCTCGAACATGACGGTCAATCAATGACCGCGGCGCCCACTCGATCCAGGCCACGCTCATCACGCGAGGCGGGCCAGGGCCTGGTCGAGTTTGCCCTGGTCTTTCCGATCTTCTTTCTGGTGCTCATGGGCATGATCGACTTCGGCCAATTCGTGTACATCAACTCGGCCCTTTCCCAAGCGGCCCGTGAAGGAACGCGCCTTGCCGCCGCCGAGGTGAGTTGGATTGGCCTCAGCGGCGCCTCAGGGCCCGGTTGCGTCAGCACACCGAGCCAAATCGGCGCCTCGAACCCGGGGGCTCACGTATGCCCGCCGACGGTCGCTTCGTTCAAGGCTGACGTGGTGGCAGCCGTCAACCGTATGGCCGTCGGCCTTGGCCAGTTCACGAGCAGCAGCGTGTATCTCAGCTGCAACGCCGGCTCGTCGGACGACCCGGTGCCCACGGGTATGTGGACGGAGGTGGCGGGGGGCTCCTCCCCGCAGTATGGAAACGGGTGCGAAGACGCCTCAGGCCAGGCCACTGCCAGTGCCGGGGACGAGGTCTCCGTCCGTATCGTCTACACCTACCGGACGATCACACCAATCATCAGCTCGTTCCTGGCGTCCCAAACGCTAACTGCCTCAGCCACGATGGTCATCAACTAGGGGATCCAACATGCCTCGCACGTCCTCCACACTCGAACGGGGTCAGATCCTCGTCGTTTTCGTCATCTCACTCTTTGTCCTGTTATTGGCGGCCGGGCTCGTCATCGATGCCGGCTATGCCTTCAGTCAACGTCGTGATGCGCAAAACGCGGCGGATTTCGCGGCAATCGCCGGGACCAGGATCGTGGGCGAGGAACTGACCGGGAATACGGCAAACGGCACGGCCCAGAACGTCTATCAGGCAGTCCAGTCGACCCTCGCGGCAAATCGTGCTGTACTGGTCGGAGCGGAGTACGTCGACCAGTCGGGCAACGTAGCCGGAGATGTCGTGGCGCTGGGCACCGGCGCGGCCAGCAACCTCCCCGGTAGCATCCCGAGCGGGGCGAACGGGGTTGTCGTCAATGCCACGATTTCCTGGCGTCCGTTCTTCCTTGGAATCATTGGAATGAACAATTGGTCGGCCAGTTCCTCATCGACGGCCATTACTCCCGGCTCGAGCGTCGGGGGCGGCGTGCTGCCAATCGGAATGCAGAACACGATGTACGACAGCCTGACAGCCTGTCCGAGCGGCAATCTCAACTCGTGCATCTCCCAGCATCTCACGTCGGGGGGACTCAATATTCCCGGCGGATTCGGCTGGCTCAAGTTCGGATGCGATGGCTACGGCCTGGGCCAGGTTGCGCCCGCCGATAGTGGTGGCTGCGGGAATTCGCAGCCTTTCCTGCAATCGGAGGTGGGGCCACCCCCGAACAGCTACGGCTGCTGTACCGCGGTCGGCCTGCCGGGCAGCCAGGATCTCGTCGGCAATGGCCCGGGGAACAAGCCGGCGGACCTCAGCTACTACATCGAAAATCAGATCCCAGTCTGGGTGCCGATCTGGGATACCGCCGGCGGGACAGGCAGCAACGGCTACTACCATATCGTGGGCTTCGGGGCGATCGTTCTCGTTGGCGAGGACACGCAGCACGGGAAGTGGCTTACCGGGGCGGCGGTGAGCGGAGTCGGCTGCCCAGGGCAAGGGAACTCGCAGGTCCCACTCACGCAGTTCTGCACGGCGCCTGGCGGCGCATTCACGATCGGAGTCACCGGGGCAGTGCAACTGGTGCACTGATCCCCTGCACAACTAGGATCGCGGGCTCGCCCGACGGTGTGCCACGAGAGCCTCCCGTTCGAGAGGCCCTCGTTTGCCAGGAGCCTATTCGTGAGCTACATCCTGCCTACGGCAGGCTTCCGGCGACCTGCTGGGCGAGCGCCTCGACCTTCGGCTCGAGATCGGTGCCGGCGGCCGTGGTCGAGTTCGCCTCGATGATCACGAGCGTCCCGCCCTTGGCGAAGCCGACCGTCGCCGAGTTGTCGCTGACCTCTTTGCCGGCGATGTCGCCGATCCCGCTGACCGGCTGAAGCTGGCCGTTCGCGTTGGCCTGGGACAGGGCCGAGTTGAGGATCGCTTGCTGGACGACGCCGGGCAGGCTCTCGACGAAGATCGTCAGCGTGTCGCCGGCCGGCGTAGCGTACGACGCCGTGATCGGCGTGCTCGTGCCGGGCACGAGGGCGGCGCCCGTCCCGATGACCGAGGCGGCCATGTCGGCGGTCACGAGCGTCGAGATGTCGACGCTGCCTGCCAGGGCGCCCAGGCCGCCCAGGCCGGACAGGTCGGGCAGCGAGGCGCCGGCACCTGTGCCACCGCCGGGGGCCTGCGACGACCCGGCGCCGCCGCCGGCAGCCGAACTCGGCGCGGCGGTGGGGGAGGAGTTGCAGGCAACGGCGATAAGGGCGGTCGCCACGATCAGGCCGGCGATCCCCTGGCTTCGGTGGGCCACGTGAAGCTCCTTTTGGGCGAGTCGATCGCGACCCAGGCCCGTGCGCTGGGCGTCGCGTCGCCCATCCTAGCCGATGGGCAACCGGCTCCGCTATGCTCCCGCCCGGGCGAGCCATGGAGGGAAATCGGATGCGGATCCTGGACGAGCTGGTCGCTTGATCGACAACCTCCGTTCAGCGGCCGTCCCGCGACGGCGTCCCGATGCCGGCACGCGCGCGGTCCTGTTCGCGGCCTGCCTCACCCTGGCCGGTTGCGGCGGGCAGCCCGCTCAGGGTGGCTTCACCGTGGCGCCGGCCGCGACGGTAGCCGCCGGACCGTCCGGGACCGGCCAGCCGGCCGACCGCCCCCGGCCGACGCTGCCGGCCGCCGATGTCGGCGTCAGGGTGGTCGCGGACGGGCTCGGCGCGCCCGACGGGCTCGTTGCGGCGCCCGATGGCACGGATCGTTCCTTCGTCCTCGACCAGGCCGGCAAGGTCTACATCCTGAAAGACGGGGCGCTCCTCCCGCAACCGTTCCTCGACGTCAGCTCGAAGCTCGTCCCGCTCGACCCCGGCTATGACGAACGCGGCCTGCTCGGACTCGCGTTCGACCCGAGGTTCGCCCAGACCGGTCGGGTCTTCGTGTACTACACGGCCCGGGTGCCGGCCGGGGCGCCACGCGGCGAGGACCACCTCGACGTCCTGAGCTCATTCACCGTCCGTTCCGGCGATCCGGACCAGGTCGACCCGGCGTCCGAGCGGACGATCCTCCAGTTCCCACAACCGGAGGCGAACCACAATGGCGGAGCGCTCGGCTTCGGTCCCGACGGCGACCTCTACCTCGGTGTCGGCGACGGCGGCAACGAGGGCGACGTGGGCGCGGGGCATTCGCCTGGCGGCAATGCTCAGGACGCGACCCGGCTGTACGGCAAGCTCCTCCGACTCGATGTGAGCGGCCAGAGTCCGTACACGGTCCCGCCCGACAATCCCTTCGCGAAGGGCGGCGGTCGACCGGAGATCTTCGCCCTCGGCTTCCGTAACCCCTGGCGGTTCAGCTGGGAGCCGGGAGGCCAGCACCGGCTTCTCGTCGACGATGTCGGCTGGGGACGGTACGAGGAGGTCGACGTGGCCGTGGACGGGGGCAACTACGGCTGGCCGATCCGGGAGGGGGCCCACTGCGTCGACGTCCAGTCGCCCCTGTCGGACCTCGCGACCTGCCCGACAACCGACAAGCGCGGGGCCGCGCTGATCGATCCGGTGCTCGAGTACGCCCATCTCGTTGTCGGGATCGCGATCGTCGGCGGCTTCGTCTACCAGGGCCGGGCGATCGCCTCGCTGGCGGGGAAGTACGTCTTCGCCGACCTCTCGAGGAACTGGACGACGACGGCCCCGGTGGGTCGCGGCTCGGTGCTCGCGGCGGTCCCCGGATCGAGCTCGTCGACGTGGACGTGGTCGAAGCTGTCGATCCAGGGTGACCCGATCCTCGGCTTCGTGGCCGGCCTGGGCCGGGACGGCTCGGGGGAGCTCTACCTGCTCACCCGCGACCAGCTCGGGCCGACCGGCCAGACCGGCCAGATCGTGGAGATCGTGCCGGCCGGCTGAGGCTGCTGCGCGGATTCTCGCCTTGACTTCGCCCGGTTCGCGGCCCGACACTTCGGCAGGCCGGCGATGACGCGGAGCCACGTCGAGGGATGCTCGGAGGGAGCGCGAGGCGTTGGATCTTCTGGTTCGCGATGCCCGGGTGCACCCGACGCGGGGGAGCCTGCCCGAGCCGGTCGATGTCCGGGTCAGCGGCGATCGGATCGTGGCGATTCGGCCGCGCGGCTCGCTGTCTGCCGACGGCGCGGTCGAGATCCAGGCCGCTGGCCGGCTGCTGTCGCCGCCCCTGGTCGACCCGCACGTCCATCTCGACGCGGTCCTCACCGTGGGCGAGCCGCGCCACAATGAGTCGGGAACCCTGATCGAGGGGATCCTGACCTGGTCGGACCGCAAGAAGACACTCACTCACGACGATGTCAAGCGCCGGGCCCGCCAGGCGATCCTGTGGGAGGTGGCCCAGGGGACCGGCCTGATCCGCTCCCACGTCGACGTGTGCGACCCGAACCTGGTCGCGCTCAAGGCCCTGCTCGAGCTGCGCGAGGAGCTCCGCGAGCTCGTCGACCTGCGCCTGATCGCCTTCCCCCAGGACGGCGTCCTGTCGTTCCCGGACGGCAGGGAGCTGATGCGCGAGGCGATGCGCCTGGGCTGCGACGTGATCGGCGGGATCCCCCATTACGAATGGACCCGCGAGGACGGCGTCGAGGAGGTCCACTTCCTGTTCGAGCTGGCCGCCGCGACGGGCAAGGGGATCGATCTCCATTGCGACGAGACCGACGACGACCAGTCGCGCTTCCTCGAGGTCGTCGCGGCCGACACGATGCGCCAGGGGATGCAGGGCCGGGTCGTGGCCGGCCACACCACGGCGATGGGCTCGTACAACGACGCCTACGCCTTCAAGCTGCTCCAGATCCTCAAGCGGGCCGGGGTCACGATCGTGGCCAATCCGCTCGACAACATCGCGCTCCAGGGGCGCTTCGACAGCTACCCGAAGCGGCGCGGGATGACCCGGGTGAAGGAGCTCGACCAGGCCGGGGTGAACGTCGCCTGCGGCCACGATTCGATCATGGACCCGTGGTATCCACTCGGTCGCGGCTCGATGCTCGACGCCCTGTCGATGCTCGTCCACGTCGGCCAGATGACCGGCCGGGGCGAGCTGTTCCGGGCCTATGAGATGGTCACGACGAACGCCGCCCGGGCGGCTGAGGTTGCGTACGGCATAGAGGAGGGCAAACCGGCGAACTTCGTGGTTCTCGATTGCGAGGATGAGGCGGAAGCGATCCGTCTCCGGCCTGCCGCGCGGTGGGTCGTACGCCTCGGGCGCATCGTTGCCGAGACGGAGCCGTCTCACTCGGTCATCCACGCGGGGAGTGGCGATGTACCGGTGAGCTATACGAAGGAAGAGGTCTGAACACGATGGTGGTCGAAGCGCTCACCCGAGACACGATGCCCAGTGGGGAGGGCGACCTGACGATCGAAGGCCACGGGATCGAGCCGATTCCCGCCTCGGCCCGCTATGGATCTGTCTGGCGGCTGTTCACGGTCTGGTTCACCCCGAACCTGGTCCCGGCCGCATTTGCCCTCGGCGCACTGGCCGCGGTGATCGGGCTCGGGTTCGTCTCCGGGCTCCTCGCGATCATCGTCGGCAACATCATCGGAGGCGGCATCGTCGCCATCCTCAGCACGATCGGCCCGAAGGTCGGCCTCGGCCAGATCCCGATCACCCGGCTGTCGTTCGGCAAGGGCATCGTCGTGCCGGGCATGATCAACTGGCTGAGCACGATCGCCTGGGACGCGATCAACGCATTCTTCGGCGCCTACGCCATCCAGGTACTGACCGGCGGTGCGATCCCGTTCTGGCTCGGGCTCCTGATCGTGATCGTCTGCCAGGCCGGCCTGAGCGTCGTCGGCTACGAGGCGATCCACACCTTCGAGAAGTACGCCGCGATCGGCCTCGCGATCCTTTTCGCCGTCGTGACCATCGCACTCCTGCCCAAGGCGAACTTCGGGATGACGGGCACCGGCGACACCCTGGCCAACTTCGTCCTGGTGACGACGATCGTCGGCAGCTTCAACCTCGGCTGGGCGCTCTACGCCTCGGACTACTCTCGCTACCTGCCGGCCTCAACGTCGTCGATGCGGGTCGCCATCTACTCATTCCTGGGAATCGCGGTCTCCGCGCTATGGATCGAGGTGCTCGGCCTCGCCACCGTCGGTGCGGTGACCGACGCCACCGTCGACCCGGTCCACCAGATTGATGCGCTGCTCGGCGGCGGAATCATCAGCGCTGTGGCCATGATCGCGATCTTCTTCGGCACCGTCGCAGTCAACGCGATGAACGACTACTCCGGTTCGCTATCGCTGCTGGCGGCCGGGATCAAGCTCTGGCGACCGGTCTCCGCCCTGATCGTGGGCGTCCTGAGCTACCTCGCGACCCTGTGGCTCTACTCCCAGAATTTCAATAGCACCTTCGAGAGCTACCTGCTGCTGATCACCTACTGGATCGGACCATGGTCGGCGATCGTGCTCATCGACTGGCAGCTCCGGCGGCACTCGGCCGCCGGCGCGGATCATGTCTCAGTCTTCAGGCTGCTGCCCAGCGGGCGGAATGCCCTGCTCGCCCTGGCCGTCGGCTTCCTCGTGTCGATCCCTTTCATCAGCCAGTACCCGACGTTCGTCGGCTTCGCCGCCGACAAGCTCGGGGGCGCCGACATCGCCTACGTTGTCGGCTTCCTCGTGGCGGCCATCATCTACTGGGCGCTCGAACGGACGGCGCCGAGCTCCGTGCCGGCCTGATCCTCTCCCTCCCGACAGCACGAGACCCCGCTCGAGGCCGATCGAGCGGGGTCTCTTCACGCATCCGGCGCGATCAGTCCGGCGGCACCGGCCGCTCGTCCGCGATCGGAGCGAGGGGCTGCGCCTCGACCCAGCGGGCGACCTCGTCGCACGTTGCGATCCACAGCCCCTCGATCGCTTGGGCCCGCCGGATCAGCGCCTCGAGGCCGGCCGCCCGCGAGGGCCGTCCGGACACGAACGGATGGTTCGTCAGGACGAACAGCCCGCCGTCGGCGACGAGCTCGTCGAGCTCGACCGCCCAGCGGGCCACGACGTCGACCGGGCTGGCGATCGCGCCGGATCCGGACAGGTCGGGCAGGAAGACGTACGGCTCCCAGTCGTCGAGGCTCCAGTGGATCGGCAGCTCGACGAGCGTCCCGGCGGCGCCCGCCCCGAGGAGATACGGGCGGTCCGCGTCCATCAGGCTCGACTCGTACCGGAAGCCATGACGGGCGAGGATCCCGGCCGAGGCCCAGCTCGACTCCCACATCGGCGCCCGCCAGCCGCTCGGGCGGACCCCGGCGACCGCATCGAGGGCGGCCAGGCCGCGCACGAGGATCGCTTCCTCGGCCTCGGGCGAGAGTGTCGCGACCAATTCGTGGAGGTACCCGTGATGGGCAATCTCATGGCCCGCATCACGGATGCTCCGGACGACAGCGGGCCAGCGCTCGGCCGTGTAGCCAGGCACGAAGAACGTCGCCTTGATCCCCGTTCGATCGAGCATCCCGAGCAGGCGCGGCACGCCCGTCCGCGGCCCGTACGCCTGGTGGCTCATCACGGAGCGACGCTCCGCTGAGGCGAGATCGGCCGCCAGGATCGCGCTCTCGGCATCGACATCGAACGTGAAGCAGGCGGCCGCCCGCTTGCCGGCCGGCCAGGCGAGGCGCGCTCCCGGTGCGTTCTCAGCGGTCATCGCCTACGGAGGGCGACGAGCGAGAGCATCTCGTAGGCGAGGTTCGCAGCCAGGAAGGCGGTCTGGCCGGCTGGGTCGTAGGCCGGGATCACCTCGACGACGTCGAAGCCGACGAAGTCGATCGATCGCAGGCCGCGCACGATCGCCAGGGCGTCGTGGGCCGACAGGCCGCCCGGCTCGGGCGTCCCGGTGCCCGGCGCAAAGCCCGGATCGACGACGTCGATGTCGAAGGTCAGCCACGTCGGCCGGTCCGCCACCCGGCGCCGGATCCGTTCCACCGTCCCGGCCGCACCCAGGCCGAGGACCTCCTCGGTCGTCAGGTAGTCGAGGCCGAGCTCGGTCCGCAGGACCGACCAGTCGGCCGGCCCGTAGAGTGTGCCCCGCAGGCCGACCTCGATCGAGTGGCCGGCATCGACGAGGCCCTCCTCGATCGCCCGGCGCATCCACGTGCCGTGGTTGTACCTCTGGCCGAAGTAGCTGTCCCAGGCATCGGTGTGGGCGTCGAAGTCGATCACGGCGACGGGCCCGTGCGCGCGCATCGCCCGGAGGTGGGCGAGGGTGCAGGCGTGATCGCCGCCGATCAGGAGGGGCACGACACCGGCGGCGACCAGCGCGCCGACGGCCGCTTCGATCGCGGTATAGCTCGGCTCGATGTAGCCGGGCACGATCGCGATGTCCCCGTGGTCGACGCAGGAAAGCACGTCGAACGGGGATACCTCGAGGTTCGGGTTGTACGGCCGGAGCATCATCGACGCGTCGCGGACGGCCGACGGGCCGAACCGGCCGCCGACCCGATAGGACGTGCCAGTATCGAAGGGCACGCCGGTGACCGCCAGGTCGACCCCTTCGAGCTCGACCACGTGGGGCAGCCGGGCAAACGTCGACGGCCCGGTGAACCGGGGCGACTTCAGCGAGTCGGCGGGCTGGTAGCGCGGCACCGGACCATCCTAGCGTCCGGCGTCAGGCGCGATCGTCCGGCCGGTCCTCGTCGTTGCTGTGTTCGTCCTCGTCGTGCTGCCAGGCTTCGATCCCCTCGCGCAGGGCGAGCACCGAGATCAGGCCGGCGAGCACGGCGTCGGCCCACCACCAGCCGAGCAGGGCGGTCAGCACGAGGCCGACCAGGACGGCCGCGGCGAGCGCTCCGTCGACCAGGCTGAACCGCCCATCGGCGCGAACGGTCGGGCTGCCGAGGGCCCGTCCCACTCGCAGCTTGCCGACGCCCAGGATGACCATCACCGCGACGGTGGCGGCCAGGAACGCGATCCCGAGCGGGGAGCTGTCGGGTCGATTGGCCGTGACGATCGCGTCGACCGTGTCCAGGGCGACGTACCCGGCAACGACGATATAGCCGACGCCGATCAGCCGCAGGGCTCGGCGTTCGCCGGTCCGGTCGATGCCGCGCAGCTCCCAGACAACGACGATCGAGGCGAAGACCTCGACCGACGAGTCGAGCCCGAAGGCGACGAGGGCAACCGACCCGGCCTGCAGGCCGGCGGCGATCGCGACGATCCCTTCGAGGGCGTTCCAGGCGATCGTGGCGTACTCGAGCAGGAAGGCCCGGCTGAGGAGCGAGCGGCGGTCGGGATCGGCGTCGCTGCGGTCCATCCGGGGAGAAGTCTATCGGCGGCCCGACCGAACCGCGCGGCCCCGGTCGCCAGTCGCCGGTCGCGGGTCGCCCGGCTAGCGGGACACCGCGGAGGTCAGCACCGTGAGCGGCACGCGGGCGATCGACTGCGGCGCGATCAGCTGGCGGCCGGCCATCCGGGTCAGCTCAGCGTCGGTCGGGATCGGCACGATCGCGACGTAGCGGCCCTCGATCGACGGCGCCCGGCGCGGATCGTGGTACGGCGTGAAGGCCGCCTTCAGCTGGGCCATGGTCAGCCAGGTCGACGGCGCCTTCGTACCGGGGGCGTGGTGGGAGAGGGCCCACAGGGGATCGCTGATCGACACGGTGAGAACCGTGAAGTCGTCGGTCACGGCCGGATCGCGGGTCGCGGTGACTCCGCTCAGGACCCAGGCGTGGCCCCCGGAATAGACGGTCAGCCCAACCGGCCTGCCGCTCTGGGCCAGCGCCCGAGCGGCCGCGTGGATCGTGTCCACCATCGTCGTTCCCCCGTAGATCCGGTAGAGGCCGAGCCCAAGCGGGGCCATGATCCTCGACCAGCCATACGGGTCCGCGCCGCCGTCGCCGGTGTACACGCTCAGGGCCCGCGACTGGCGCCAGATGCTGTGCTGGGTGGCCGGCGAATAATCGGTCTCGTCGAGGATGATGTTGCGCATCATCTGGATCGACGCGGCCACACATTGCAGGTACGTGTACTGGCCCACGTAGAAGCCCGGGGTGGCAAGGTCGCGCAGGTAGTCCATCCGCGCCGGGACTGTGGAATCGGCCGGGGTCAACGCGGGAGCAGCCGCCAGGGCCGAGCCGTTCACCGCCGCGATCCCGGCGACCGCGAGCACGAGGGCAGCGAGTGCCGTCCGGCGGGATCGGCCTGGCCGGGCCGAATCGAAGTCGGTCATGACGCAACCGTACGAGCCGTCGTCCCGGTTCGGGCTGATCTCATAGTCCCTCTTGTTCAAACCGATCGGGTCGATGCACCGGCGCACCGGGTCGATGCGTGGGTGCACCGGCTCGATCGCCGGTAGACTCGGCGGATGGCCGCCGACCACCCCGTCTCGCCGAGCCTCGTCGGAATCGATCCCGCGGCAGATCCGCTCGCCGTGCGTGGCGTCGAGGGCCTAGCAGACCTCGAGCCCGCCACGTTCCGGGCGGCGGCCCACCGGGTGGCCGACATCATGGCCGATTACCTCGAGGGCGTCGAGAGCTACCCGGTCATGCCCGCGATCGAGCCCGGCTCGATCCGGCCGCTCTTTCCGCCGAGCCCGCCCGAGACTGCCGACTCGATCGACGAGATCCTGGCCGACTACCAGGCGCTCGTCGTGCCGAACGCCACCCACTGGCAGCACCCGGGCTTCCTGGCCTATTTCGCAACGACCGCGTCGGGACCGGGGATCCTCGGCGAGATGCTGACCGCGACCCTCGGCCAGAACCCGATGCTGTGGCGGACGTCGCCGATCGGAACAGAGCTCGAACAGGTCGTCGTCGACTGGCTTCGCCAGGGGCTGGGCCTGCCGGCGGCGTTCGACGGCTTGCTGACCGACACCGCCTCGACGTCGACCCTGATCGCCCTCGCGGCCGCCCGGGAGGCGGCCGGCCTCGATGCCGCGGCGCTCGGCCTGGCAGGGCGGCCGGAGCTCGCCGGCGGGCTCCGGGTCTACGCCTCGGCCGAAGCCCATTCATCGGTCGAGAAAGCCTGCATGACCCTCGGCCTGGGCCGGGCCTCCCTCCGCCGAATCCCGGTCAACGACCGCTACGAGCTGCGGGCGGACGCGCTGGAAGAAGCGGTGGCCGAGGACCGCGCCGCCGGACGGATTCCGCTGGCGATCGTGGCCACGATCGGGACGACCTCGTCGACCTCGGTCGATCCGGTCGGGGCGATCGCCGCGATCGCTGCCCGCGAACGCCTCTGGCTCCACGTCGACGCCGCCTATGCCGGGCCGGTCGCCCTGATTCCGGCGCGGCGCGCCTCGTTCAGCGGCTGGGAGCGGGCCAATTCGATCGTGGCGAACCCCCATAAGTGGCTGTTCGCCCCGCTCGACGCCTCGCTCCTGCTGACCCGGCGGATGGCGTCGCTCGGCGCGGCGTTCAGTCTCCATGCGGAGTACCTGCGGACCCTCGACCGGTCGGCGCCGGTCCGCGACTACCACGACTTCACACCCCAGCTCGGCCGGCGTTTCCGCGCGCTCAAGCTGTGGATCCTCCTGCGGACCTTCGGGCTCGAGGCGCTCCGGCAGCGGATCGAGCATCACCTGGCCATCGCCGCGGAGTTCGCCGGCTGGATCGACGGGGAGCCAGACTGGGAGCGCCTCGCGCCCGTGCCGTTCTCGACAGTCTGCTTCCGGTTCCGGCCGGCGGAGCTCGCCCCGACAGCCGCTGATCCGGCCATCGCAGGCCGGATCGACCGGTTGAACGAACGGCTGATCAACGCGGTGAACGAGACCGGCGAGGTCTTCCTCTCCCACAGCCGGCTGGCCGGCCGGTTCACGATCCGGCTGGCGGTCGGCAACCTGCGGACGGAAGAGCGTCACGTCGCCCGGGCCTGGACCCTCCTCCGGCGCGAAGCCGGCCGCCTGGCAGCCGCCTGATGGCGACGCGGGTCGGTGGCGCCGCCCGCATCGATCTCGGCCTGCCCGTGGCGGAGCGGCTGGCGTCGGCCCTCGCTGCGCTCGAGGCGATCGACCCCGGCGACGCGTTCGACCCGGCGGTGCCGGCCGTGTTCGTCGGCGGGGACCTCCATCTGCTCTGCCTGCCGCGCGAAGCAGGCGGACTCGGCGCGGGGATGCCCGCCGCCGTCGACGTTCTGTCGGCGATCGGCGCGGCCAGCGGCGCGGCCGGTCTTGGCTTCGCGATGCATACCCACGTCGTCGGGGCCCTGGCCGACTCGGACGGATGGCCGCCGGCGCTCCGCCAGTGGCTCGAGGACCTCGTCGTGAGCGAGGGTGCCCTGCTCAACTCGGCGGCCACGGAGGAGGGCAGCGGCAGCCCGGCGCGAGGGGGCCTTCCGGCGACGGTCGCCGTCGAATCTGCCGGCGGCTACCGCCTGACCGGCGAGAAGACCTGGACGACCTGGCTGCCGGCGCTCCGGGCGGCGCTCGTGACGGCGGCGCTCCGCCCCGCCGGCTCGCCCGACTCCGACGGCGCGCCTGAAGGATCGGCCCAGCCGGTCGACGTCGGCACCTTCGTGGTCGACCTGACGGCTCCCGGGGTGGATCGCCGGGCGGGCTTCGACGCCCTCGGGATGCGCGGCTCGGCCTCGGGTCGGCTCCGTCTCGACGACGTCTTCGTCCCGTCCGACCGGCTCGTCGCGCTGCGCCGGCCCGGCCGGCCCGATCCGCGTGGCGTTGCGCCGGCGGCCTGGTTCGCCGCCGCGGTCGGGGCGGTCTACCTCGGCGTCGGCGAGGGCGCCCGGCGGGACGTGGTCCGCTGGGCCGTCGATCGGCGACCCGGTGACGGCTCGACCGCGGTCGCCGACCTGCCCACGATCGCCGTCCGGCTCGGCCGGATCGACGCCGCCCTGCGCGCGGCGAGGATCGTCCTCGAAGACGCCGCCCGCCGCTGGGATGCGGCCGGGCCGGCCGATCGCCCGGCCCTCCTGTCGGACCTCAGCCTGGCCAAGCTGGTCGCGACGAACGCCGCCGTGACGGCCACCGACGAGGCGCTCCGGATCGCCGGCGGACCGGGCTTCCTCGCCGGCCGGCTGGAGCGGGCCTTCCGCGACGCCCGCGGCGGGCTGATCAATCCACCCCTCGACGACATCGCCTACCAGGGCTTCGCCCGCACGCTCGTCGATCGGGCGCGCTCGACACGCTAGACTCGGACCCATGGCAGTCCAGGTTGCTCGCGATTTCCCGATGTTCATCGATGGCCGGCCGGTCGAGGCGTCCGACGGAGCCTGGCTCGAGGTCCGCAACCCGGCGACTGCCGAGCTCGTCGGCCGGGTGCCCGCGGGCACGGTCGAGGATGTCGACCGGGCCGTCGCCGTTGCCCGGGCCTCGTTCCGGGACGGCCGCTGGCGGAACCTGCTCATGCCGGCCCGGGTCTCGATCATGAACCGGCTGGGCGACCTGCTTGACGAGCACGCCGATGAGCTCGCCCGTCTCGAGACGCTCCAGACCGGGACGTCGTACAAGCTCCGGCGCGAATCGGACTTCGCGTTCGCCTCGGACAACCTGCGCTTCTTCGCGACCCAGATCCGCAACCTCGAGGGCAAGGCCGCGGCCGAATACAGCGGCTCGCACACGAGCATGGTCCGGCGTGAGCCGATCGGGGTGTGCGGCCAGATCGCCCCCTGGAACTACCCGATGTGGATGGCGATCTGGAAGATCGGACCGGCCCTCGCCGCCGGCAACTCAGTCGTCCTCAAGCCGGCCTCGGCCACACCCCTGACGACCGTCCGGCTGGCCGAGCTTGCCCGGGAGGCGGGCCTTCCGGACGGCGTCCTGAACGTGGTGACCGGCCGGGGGGACGTCGTCGGAGCGGCCCTGGCCGCCCATCCGGACGTCGACCTGATCAGCCTGACGGGCGACTCGGACACGGGCCGCAAGATCCAGGCGCTCGCGGCCGGCAACGTCAAGCGGGTCCACCTCGAGCTGGGCGGCAAGGCCCCGTTCATCGTGGCCGCAGACGCCGACCTCGAGGCGGCCGCCCGCGGGGCCACCGCCGGTGCCCTGGTCAACGGCGGCCAGGACTGCACCGCGGCGACGCGGGCCTACGTCCATCGCAGCCTGATCGGTCCATTCGTCGCCCGCACCAAGGAGCTCTTCGAGGGCGTCCGGGTCGGCGACCCGTTCGACCCTTCGACCGACCTTGGGACGCTGATCAGCCAGGCCCAGGTCGAGCGCGTCGACGGCTTCGTCCAGCGAGCCCGGGCCGCCGGCGCGACCGTCGTCACGGGCGGCGTTCGGCCGTCGGTCGCAGGCCTGCCCGACGGGGCCTTCTACGCCCCGACCCTGATCACCGGCGCCAGCCAGGCCAGCGAGATCGTCCAGCAGGAGGTCTTCGGTCCGGTTCTCGTCGTCCTCCCGTTCGACACCGACGCGGAGGCGATCGAGCTGGCCAACGACACGGCCTACGGCCTGGCCGCATCGATCTGGACCCGCGACGTCTACCGGGCGATGGAGGCGGCCCGCTCGCTGAACTTCGGCCACGTCCAGGTCAACGATCACCTGATGGTCACCAGCGAGATGCCCCACGGCGGCTTCAAGCAGTCCGGCTTCGGCAAGGACATGTCGAGCTACTCGTTCGAGGAGTACACCCAGGTCAAGCACGTGATGATTGAGCTGACCGGGGAGTCCGAGAAGGACTGGCACTACACGATCTTCGGCGACAGGAAGTCCGAATAGCCGGACTCTGAGCACGAGCTCGCCCCCGGCAGGGTGTCCGCCGGGGGCCTTGACCCCGCGAGCGGCATCCGCATCGGCGCTACCGCCGAGGAACCTCCTGCCCGTTCGCGTCGCGCACGACCCGGGTGGCAAGGTCGTCCACGAGCGACACCGTCAGATCCCGAAAGGCGAGCGCGGCTGTACCGGGCAGGGGAATGGGACAGGGCAGAGTCTCAACCTTGACCCGGACCTCGTTGGGCGTCTCCGCGACGCTGGTGACCCGCGTCCAGCTGCACGGGGCGACCGCGACCCTGACTGCGATGGTGCGCTGGTTGACCAGCGTCAGCTCGGTAGCGCTACCGGCTCCAGCGGAACGTCCCAATGGGCCTCGAGGAGGGCGAAGCGACGCTGCTCCTCGGCACGGTAGGCAACCTGGTCCGGGAACAGCCGGGCGGCGATCTCCGCCTCGCCGTGTGCCTCGATCGAGGCCCAGTCGCGGTAGAGGATCGTGACGAGGACGTCCCAATCGGCCCGGCCGTCGCCGTGGAAGCGCGGCACGTCGAGGCTGACCTCGAGGAAGCGGCCGTCGCGAAGCTGCTCACGCAGGATCGGCCAGTGGTTGCGGGTGAACAACTCGATGAACTCCGCGTGGGTGCCCCAGCGGGTCCGGTAGTAGTACGCCACGCGGACGGGCGATTCAGCCATGGCTAGCCTCCTGGGCGGGGATCCTCGATCTGGCAATTCTGGCGCGGACCGGTCGCGGGTGCGTGGAGGCGGTCCGGCTACGTTCCAGGGGAGTGGTCCGACACTCCATGCATCCGGGAGATGAAGGTTGGCAGACTGGGGTTGATCGTTCCGGTCACAACGTTGAGCACGTCGTCGAAGGGTCCGATCCGGACGACATGGAGCTGGTAGCGCAGGGCGACCGTCTGGACGATCCCTCGCAGGATCGACCGGGCGGTCGTATAGCCCGCCCGCTGGGCCAGGGCCTCGAGGGCCGGGTTGAAGCCACCGCCGACGTAGGCCATCGAATCGGGATAGATCCCAAGGTGCGCACCGATGATCTGGCGCGCTCCGTTCACCTCGGCCCACATCGTCGCCGGCGAGGCATCCGGCCGGCCGTGGCCGAGCTCGGCGAGCTGCGTGTGGTGGACGTCGTGGCCACCGATCCCCTCGCCGGCATCGGCGAGCGTCTGGACCTCAGCCCAGCTGATGCTGCCGTCGTCGATCGCAGCCACGGTGATGTAGAACTCGCCGACCATGGCTCGCGACTCGAGCATCGGCAGCACGGTCGTCACCCAGTCGTGCCAGCCGTCATCGAAGGTCAGGATCACCGGCTTGGCCGGCAGCAGTCCACCGCGATCCCAATGCGCGGCGAGATCCCGGGGCAGGATCGTCGTATAGCCATTCGCGACAAGCCAGTCGAGCTGGGCGGCGAAGGCGTTGGGGATGACGTCGTAATCGATGAAAGCCGCCCTGCGCTCCGTCGACCAGGAGAGGTAATCGGGCGGCGGAGCCTCGACGCGATGGTAGTAGAGGATCGGCACCGCCCCGGTCGGGATCACCGGCAGGCTGGGCGCCTCCGGGGTAACCGACTGGATCGGGGTCGCTGACGTCGGTGGCGCAGGGGTGGACGGCACGAGCAGGTTTGAACTGGGCCTGGCCGGACTTGCGCTCACGATGGCAACCGGGCTCGGACCAGTTGGCTTGGCGGGCAGGCGGGACGCGCATGCGCCGACGACCAGAGCACCTGTGACCAGCACCGCGATCCACGATCGCGCCAACTTGCCCGCGGGCTTCCGCGTGGGACGACTCAAGAAAGCGGACATCGAGGAGATCGCCCCCTGCTTGAGGCGGATTCAACGTATCCAGTACGCTCGGATTCGACGAAGCTGCCCGCTCGCCTGTGACCCAGCGGCTCAGTACGCGACGAAACCGATCCCGATCGCCCACAGGGCGTAGCCGCAGAAGGCGACCGACGCGACGGCGGCGGCGACCGCCAGCCGCGACCAGCCGTGGGCGGCGATCACCGTGGCCAGTACGACGAACAGGAGGACCTGGAAATCGAGGCTGAAGCGATAGCCGAACTGCGAGATGCCGACGTTGCCGTGGGTCAGGATCGGGATCGAGATGAGCGCGGTGCCCAGCACCGACCAGGCGACCCGCGGATGGCGCAGCCGGGCCTTGAACAGCCACAGGAAGAACGGCGTGGTAAGGAAGATCCCAAGCCCCCACCACGACGGTTGGAGCCACGGCGGCTGGTCCACGTAGTTCCAGCTGCGGAAGAAGATCGCAAAAAGGTTGCGCGGGATGTAATCGATCGACAGGATCCCGTGGGACGCGTAGATCGGGTCCTGCAGGACACCCGGGATCCGGGTGTAGCTCTGGTCGATGATCGAGCCCCAACGGGCGAGGTTGTAGGCAACGTAGATCGCCGCGGGGATCGCCAGGCCCGCCCCGAAGGTGAGCACGGCCCGCAGCACGCGCCGCCAGTCGAGGCCGCGGAGGCTGCCGGGAAAGTCGAGCATCGCGGCGAGCAGGAAGGGCGCCGCCAACCCGACCGGCAGCCGGGCGAGTGCGGCCAGGCCAACGAACAGCCCGACCGTCCAGCCCGGCCGGCGGTCGAGCGCGCACAACAGCCCGGCCAGCAACAGGAGGACGGCCGCGACATGGGCGAAGTACCAGGCCGAGCCGCTGATCGAGACGAACCAGAAGACCGTCCCGAACGCGAACACGGCCGTCAGCCCTGCCCGGTCCCGAAGGCGTCGCAGGCCGAGGCGGCCGAGGACGACGTACAGCAGCCCGACTGCCAGCCCGGCGTAAAGCGAGCTGTAGACCTGCGACGGGAAGTCCTGGCCGAAGAGCGCCACGAACGGCAGCGCAAGCAGCGCGGGAATCGGCGGGTACGGCACGAACCAGCGGCCGGGCCCGGCCGGGATCAGCTCGCTCAGCCACGAAGGGGCCTGGTCCAGCCAGATCCGGCCATGGAGGAGCGCCTCGGCCAGGCGGTTGAAGTAGTCCTGCGATTGCGCCACGCGCGACGACGTAAACAGGTAGACGCCCGTCGCGATCAGGGCCGTGGCGACGAACCCGGCCAGCTCATTGCGCGACTTCATCCGGGCCCCGGACATGGCGTCTCCGCGGCGGTCCAAACGCGCAACAGGATACCCATGACGACGGCCATCCCGGGCCGCCTTCGCTGCAACGTCGTCAGCGAGTCGGATCCCGCCCGCTGGCCGAGCCGGGCCGCCATCGAATCGGCGATACTCGGCGGAGACCAACCGAGCTCCGGAGGATGACCCCGCCGTGCCACCGATCGATGAGCTGACCCGGATCGAACCCGTCTATCTCGATCGCCTCGAGAAGCAGGGGGTGTTCACGACGGGGATCCTCCTCGAGGTGTCCGAGACGCCGACCCGGCGGCAGAGCCTGGCCGACCACCTCGGCGCGACGATCAACGATGTGGCGACCTGGCGGGACGAGGCCCTGATGCTCAACCTGGCGAGCTTCGGGCCGGACGAGCACCGGCTGATGATCCAGGCCGGGATCCGCGGCCTGAAAGGGATCGTCGACCTCGACCTGCCCGCGTTCCGGGAGCGGCTCGTCCGTCCAGCCCGCCAGCTCGGGCTCGAGCCGATCGACGACCTGCGGGTCGAGGGCTGGTGGGACCAGGCCCGGACCCTCGAGGACGAATAGGCCCCCCGGGGTCCGAGATGAACCCGGGCCCCATCCGATCGATCCTCGCCGTCGTGGCCGGGCTGGCCACGATGATCACCGTGGTTGCCGTGGCGATCCTCGTCTTCCTCAACCCGGTCTATGTCGGCTTCGAGCAGGACCGGACCGGCGCGGCGGCGCTGACCGGCTACGACCCGGCAACGGTCCACGAGGTGACCGACTCGAATTCTCCACGACCTCGTCGTTGGCCCACCCGATTTCGCCGTCCAGGTCAACGGGGTGGCGGTCCTCGGTGCGCGTGAGCGAGCCCACATGGTCGACGTCCGGAACGTCTTCCTCGCGTTCGGGGCGATCGCCCTCCTGGCCATCCTGGTCCTCGTCAACCTGGCGATCGTCGGCCGTGGCCAAGCCTGGTACCGGCGGGCGGTGCGGCGCGGCGCCGTCCTCCTGGCCGTCCTCGTCGTCGTCTTGGGTGCCCTCGCCGCGGTCGCCTTCGATACCGTCTTCGAGGCGTTCCACGAGCTGTTCTTCCCGCCCGGCTCGTTCGATTTCGAGGCAACTTCCAAGCTGATCCAGCTCTTTCCCGATCGGTTCTGGTTCGAGACATCGCTCCTGCTCGGGCTCGTGATCCTCGGCCTGTGCGGCCTGGTCGCGGCCCTGGCGGGCGGGGGCCGGGACGATCCCCGGCATGGCCCGCGTGAGACGGCGGCGGCGCCCGCTGAACACGGTCCGTCGTGAGCTCGGCGGGTCCGGCCGGGGACGAGCCGCTGCTCACGGTCGAGGCCGCCCGTGAGCGGGTGCTGGCAGCCGTTGCGGGCCCGCTGGGGACGGAGCAGATCCCGATCGTCGAAGCCCTCGGACGAGTCCCTGCCGCTGAGGCCCGTGCGACCACCGACCTGCCGCCATGGGACAACAGCGCGATGGACGGCTACGCGGTCCGGGCCGCCGACATTGCCGGCGCGACCGAGGAGGCGCCGGTCGTCCTCGAGGTGGTCGGCGAGGCGGCGGCCGGCAGCGCGGCCGGGGCTGCCGTACGGCCCGGGACGGCGATCCGGATCGCCACCGGCGCGCCGGTCCCGGCCGAGGCCGACGCGGTCGTCCAGGTCGAGCTGACGACTGCCCTGGATCACGACGGCACGCCGGCCGGCCGGCGCGGGCAGCAAGCCGAGGGTCCGTTGCCACCCCGGGTGGCGATCCACGCCCGCGTGCCGGACGGGGCATCGATCCGGCGGCGCGGCAGCGATCTGTCGCAGGGCAGCGTCGTGCTTACCCCGGGCAGGCCGATCCGGCCGGCGATGCTCGGCCTCGCCGCGGGGGCCGGGGTCGCCTCGGTCACGGTCCACCGACGGCCGCGGGTCGCCGTGCTGGCGACCGGCGACGAGATCCGGGCGGCCGGCGACACGCTCGGGCCGAGCGGCATTCCCGATGCCAACGGACCAGGCCTGCGGGCGCTGGCCGCCGCTTCCGGCGCGGACGTGATCGACCTGGGGATCGCCCTCGACCGGCTCGACGACGTCATGGTCCACCTGCGCCGGGGGGTCGCGGAGGCGGACGTGGTGATCGTCAGCGGCGGCGTCTCGGTCGGCCCGTACGACGTCGTCCGGAACGCGTTCGAGGCCGTCGGCTCGATCGGCCTGTGGCGGGTGGCGGTCCAGCCCGGCAAGCCGTTCGCGTTCGGGACGGCCGCCGGGCCAGGCGGCGACCGGGTCCTGCTGTTCGGCCTGCCCGGCAACCCCGTTTCGGGCTACGTCACGTTCGAGCTGTTCGTCCGGCCGGCCCTCCGCCGGCTGGCCGGCCTGGTCGACCTCGTCCGTCCGTCCGAGCCGGGCGTCCTGCTCGACGCCACGACGAAGAGCCACGGCCGGCGGGCCTACCTGCGGGTCGAGGTCGAGCGGCTCGCGGATGGCCGTCCGCGCCGCGATCGCGAGGGCCGGCTCCTCGTCCGGCTGGCCGGCTCACGCCGGAGCGCGGGGCAGGGGAGCCACGTCCTGAGTACGCTGGCATCGGCCGATGCCCTTGCCGCGGTGCCCGAGGCGCTCGACGATGTTCCCGCCGGGACGATCGTCGATGTCTCCTGGCTCGACGGCTCGTACAACGACCACCTGCCGACGACCTGACGATCACCCGCCGATCAGCCCACCCGGAGAGACGCCATGGACCACAAACCGCCGCTCCGCACCGAGCGGCGTCGCCTGACCCACGTCGATCGGGCCGGCCGGCCCCGGATGGTCGACGTGAGCGCCAAGCCGCCGACCGCCCGGCGGGCGGTGGCCGAGGCGATCGTGGGCCTGAGCCAGGAGACGCTCAGCCTGGTGATCGACGGCCGCAACGCCAAGGGCGATGTCCTGTCGGTGGCCGAGCTGGCCGGGGTGATGGGCGCGAAGAAGACGTCCGAGCTGATCCCGCTGTGCCATCCGCTGGGGCTCACCGACCTGCTCGTGCAGGTCGTCCCGGACCGGGCCGCGAGCATCCTGCGGATCCGGGCCGAGGCGGCTACGACCGGCCCGACCGGGGTCGAGATGGAGGCCCTGACCGGCGCCGCCGTGGCCGCCCTGACCGTCTACGATATGGTCAAGGGAGTGGAACGGGGCGTCGAGATCCGCTCGATCCGGCTCCTGTCCAAGACCGGCGGCAAGAGCGGCGAGTGGGTCCGTGGCGCGGCCGACGACCGGCCGGTGCCGAGCGTTGGCCGTCGACCCGGGGATCGAACGGCCGGCCGGATCAAGAAGAAGGAGGGCACGTGACGGACCGCTCTGCCCTCGTCCTGACCGCGAGCGATCGGAGCGCCGCCGGAACCCGCCCGGACACCTCGGGCGACCGGGTCGCCGAGCTCCTCGCCGGCCTGGAATTCGCCGTCGAGCGCAAGGTCGTCGCCGACGAGCAGTGGCTGATCGAGGAGGCCCTGGTCGAGGCCGCGGGCCGGCATCCCCTGATCGTCACGACCGGTGGCACCGGCCTGACTGCGCGTGACGTCACGCCCCAGGCGACCGCGGCGGTGATCGACTACGAGGTGCCCGGCCTGGCCGAGGCGATGCGCGCCCACGGTCGCCGTTCGACTCCGCTGGCCAGCCTGTCGAGGGCGATCGTCGGCGTCCGGGGGCGGACCCTGATCGTCAACCTGCCCGGCAGCCCGCGCGGCGCGGTGGAGAGCCTGGAGGCGATCATCGACACGCCTGCCCCACGCCCTCGAGACGCTGGCCGGCCCGTTCGAGCATGCCGCCGAGACGGCCCGTTGAGCGGGATCGAGGGCTTGTTCGGCCACGTGCCGGCCTATCCGCTCGTCTTCCCGCTGTTCTGGGGCGCGGTCGCCCTCTTCGGCCTGGTGATCGCCCGCCACCTGCGGATCTTTGCTGCCGTCCGGACCGCCGGCCCGAATCCCCTTGCGGACGTCCCCCGGCGGGTCGGCGGAATCGTGCGCTACACCCTCCTCCAGACCAAGATGTTCAAGGACCCGCGGGCCGGGATCATGCATTTCACGATCTTCTGGGGCTTCGTGCTGCTGACGATCGGCACGGCCAACATCGTGACCGGCGGGCTGATCCAGGCGGTCGTCACGATCCCGTTCGACGGAGTCCTGTGGACGGCCGTCTCGGCGATCCAGAACGTCATCGCCGTGATCACCCTCGTCGCCGTCGGCTATGCCCTCGTCCGGCGGCTGATCACGCATCCCCGCCGGCTGGCCTACACCCGGGGCGCCCTGATCATCCTCGTCCTGATCGGCGGTGTCGTGGCCAGCGAGCTGCTGGCCCAGGCGTTCGAGGCGGCCCGCTTCGGAACGGTCCGCGGGGCGTTCATCGCCGACGCCCTGGCCGTCCCGCTGGGCGGGCTTTCGCCCGACCTCCTGCTGGCCGTCTTCAGCGCCCTGTGGTGGCTCCATATCGTGATCGTGGCGACCTTCCTGTGCTACCTGCCGTACAGCAAGCACCTCCACATCGCGGCGGCCTTCTTCAACGTCTACTTCCGCAAGCTCGCCCCGCGGGGCGAGCTGCCGGCGATGGACCTCGAGGCGGCCGACGCCTCGTTCGGCCTGCGGACGCTGCAGGACCTCGGCTGGAAGGACCTCCTCGACGGCTTCACCTGCACCGAGTGCGGCCGCTGCACCGATGCCTGCCCGGCGAACATGACCGGCAAGCCGCTCAATCCGCGCGAGATGATCATGGGCCTGCGCCACCTGTCGGTCGACGCGGAGCGTGGACTCGACCTGATCCCGAACTCGCCGATCGTCCGGGCCCAGGCCGGCCTCGACGACACGACCCCCGACCCGAAGTTGCTGGCGACCTTGATCGTCGACCATGCGATCCCGTACGACGCGGTGTGGGACTGCGTCACCTGCGGCGCGTGCGTCGAGGCCTGCCCCGTGCTGATCGAGCACGTCGACAAGATCGTCGGCTTCCGGCGCAACCTGGTCCTCGAGGACTCGCGCTTCCCGAGCGAGCTGACCGGCGCCTTCCGGAACATGGAGTCGGCCGGCAACCCCTGGGGCCAGCCCCGCTCGACCCGGACCGACTGGACGAGGGGCCTCGATTTCGAGGTGCCGACCGTCGCCGACCTGGCGGCCGCCGGCACGCTCGACCGGATCGAGGTCCTCTACTGGGTCGGCTGCGCGGCGGCCTTCGACGAGCGGAACCGGAAGGTCGCCCGCGCCTTCGCCCGTTGCCTGAACGCGGCCGGGGTGCCCTTCGCGATCCTCGGCCAGGAGGAGTCGTGCACCGGCGATCCGGCCCGCCGGATGGGCAACGAGTACGTCTACCAGATCCTCGCCGGGGGCAATATCGAGACCCTCAACCGCTACGGGATGGGCCGGCGCACGATCGTGACAGCTTGCCCGCACTGCTTCAACACGATCGCCAACGAATACGGCCAGCTGGGCGGGTCGTTCGAGATCGTCCATCACAGCGTCTACCTTCAGGGCCTGCTCGCATCGGGCCGTCTGCGCACCACCGGGGCCGGCAGTGCCGACGGAGCCGCCGCACCCGCTCGGGCGATCACCTTCCACGACAGCTGCTACATGGCCCGCTACAACAACGTGATCGCCGCCCCGCGCGACGTGCTCGGCTCGGTCGCCGGGGTCGAGCTGCGGGAGATGGAGCGCAGCGGCAAGGGCTCGTTCTGCTGCGGCGCCGGGGGTGGCCGGATGTGGATGGAGGAGACCCGCGGCACGCGGATCAACGTCGAGCGGACCCGCCAGGCCCTGGCCACCGGAGCCGAGGTCGTCGCGACCAACTGCCCGTTCTGCATGACGATGATGAAGGACGGCCTGGCTGAAGCCGAGTCGAATGCCTCGGGCAGGGTCAGCGCGGCCGACATTGCCGAGCTCCTCGCCGACAGCCTGGCGTCGGCGATCCCGGCCGGCCGGCAGCTGCCGGTCATCCAGTGAGCAGGCGGCACGAATGACCGACCAGACATACCGCCTGACCGAGGAGCAGGTCGAGCTGCGCGACGCCGTCCGGACCCTCGCCCGCGAGCGGATCGCGCCGCGCGCCGCGGAAGTCGACCTGACGGCCGAGTTCCCGTGGGACAACAAGGAGCTCCTGGCCGGCCAGGACATCCTCGCCCTGCCGTTCCCGGTCGAGTACGGCGGCCTCGGTGCCGGCCTGCTGACCACCTGCCTGGCGATCGAGGCCCTGTCCGCCGCGTGCGCCACGACCGGCCTGATCCTCGCCGTCCACGAGCTGGCTGCGTTGCCGATCATCACCAAGGGGACCGCCGAGCAGCGCGCCCGATGGCTGCCCGACCTCGCGGCGGGACGCAAGCTGATCTCGTTTGCGATCACCGAGGCGGGCGCCGGCAGCGACGCCGGCTCGATCGCGATGCGGGCAACCCGAGACGGGGACGACTACGTCCTCGACGGCGCCAAGCGCTTCATCACCCATGGCAGCGTGGCCGACCTGGTGGTCGTCTTCGCCGTCAGCGATCCCGGTGCCCGCCGACACCGGAACCTCTCGTGCTTCGTGGTCGAGACCGACCGGCCCGGCTTCTCGATCGGCCGCCTCGAGCACAAGATGGGGATCCGCGGTTCGCCGACCGCCGAGCTCCTGTTCGACGGGGTGCGGGTTCCTGCGGACAACCGGCTGGGGGCCGAGGGCGAAGGCTTCACGATCGCGATGAGCACGTTCGAGCGCTCCCGGCCGGGAATCGCGGCGCAGGCCGTGGGGATCGCCCAGGGGGCCCTCGAGTTCGCCGCGCACTACGCGACGGAGCGGATCCAGTTCGGCAAGCCGATCGCCGAGCTGCAGATGGTCCAGGGCCTGCTGGCCGACATGGACGCCTCGACCGAGGCGGCCCGCCAGCTCCTCTATGCCGCCTGCGCCGCGATCGAGGCGGGCGACGGCGACGCGGCCCGCTGGGCGAGCGTGTGTAAACTCGTTGCCGGTGACGCAGCGATGCGGGTTACCACCGACGCCGTCCAGGTGCTGGGCGGATACGGCTACCTCGGCGAGTTCCCGGTCGAGCGGATGATGCGCGACGCGAAGATCACCCAGCTCTACGAGGGGACACAGCAGATCCAGCGACTCGTGGTCGCCCGGTCGCTGCTCGCCCGTTCCTGAGCGGGGCGGCCGTCGGACCCGGGCAGGGTGCCCGCCAATGGAGTGATCGTGCGGATCGTCGTCCTCGTCAAACCGGTACCCGACACCACCGGGCAGGAACGCCTCGGTCCCGACCTGCGGGTCGACCGGGCAGGCGTCCCGGCGGTCGTCAACGCCAACGATGAGTACGCCCTCGAGGCCGCCCTCAAGCTGGTCGAGGCGGACGGGGAAGGCGAGGTGGTCCTCCTCGCGATGGCGCCGGCGGCCGCTCCCGAGACCCTGCGCAAGGCCCTGGCGATGGGTGCTCACCGGGGCGTCCTGGTCACCGACCCGGCCCTGGCCGGGTCCGACACGCTCGCGACAGCCCGGGTCCTGGCCGCTGCCCTGGCGCGGCTCGAGTTCGACCTCGTCCTGGCCGGCGCCGACACGTCGGATGGGGGTGGGGGAGTCGTGCCGGCCGGAGTCGCGACGCTGGCCGGCCTGCCCTACCTGTCGTATGCCTCGAGGATCGAACCCTCCGCTGGGCGAGTCGTCGTCCGCCGGATCAGCCCGGTCGGCTACGACGTGATCGAGGCCGCCCTGCCGGCGCTGGTGGTGGCCACCCAGGCGCTGGGCGAACCGCGCTATCCGTCGCTCAAGGGGATCATGGCCGCCCGCTCGAAGGAGATCGCGACCTGGTCACTGGCCGATCTCGACCTGGGCGGCGCCACGGCTGTTGGCGGGGCCGGCGCGGGCACCGTCGTGCTCGATGCCCGTCAGCCACCCGCCCGGGCGGCGACCCGGGTGATCCGCGAGCCGGCCGCCGTGGCGGCCGGCCAGGTCGTCGAGTTCCTGGCCGCCCGGCGGCTGATCTGATGAGGTCGTGCTGATGGCCGGGCCGCTGTGGGTCCTGGGCGAGGTCGCCGACGGGCATCTCGCCCGGATCGGCACGGAGCTCGGCACCCTCGGGCGCAGGCTGGCCGCCGAGAGTGGCGCCGAGGTCGTCGGAATCGTGGTCGACCCGGCGCCGGAGGTGGCGGCCGCGGAGCTCGCCGGGTTCGTGCCCCGGGTGATCGCCCTGACGGCCCCGGCCGCCGGCGAGCGCGCCGCGGCCGGCGTGGTCGCCCAGGCCCTGCTCGAGCTGGCGACCGCCGGAGCACCCGGCCACGTCCTCGTCGGGGCAACGCCGGACGGCCGCGACGTCGCCGGGATCCTGTCGGTCAGCCTGGGCTGGAACGTCCTCGTGAATGCGATCGGGGTGAGCTGGTCGGACGGATCGCCGGTCGTCGAGATGAGCACCTTCGGCGGCCGCCTCCTGACGTCCAGCCGCTTCACCGGCGAGCACGGGATCGTGACGCTCCGGCCGAACGTCGTGACGGCCGAGCCCGCGCCGGCGGCCGGCAACGTGTCGGGCCGCCAGGCTGGGCCGCCGGCCCTGCCGCCGGTCACCGTGACGAACCGGGTCAGCGAGACCGGCGCCACCGCATCGATCGAGGAGGCCCGGGTGATCGTGTCGGGCGGCCGGGGTGTCGCCGGCCCGGAGGGCTTCGCCACGGTCCGGGCGCTGGCCGATGCCCTGGGCGGTGCGATCGGGGCGACCCGCGCGGCGGTCGACGCCGGCTGGATTCCATACAGTCACCAGATCGGCCAGACCGGCAAGATCGTCAAGCCCGCGCTGTACGTGGCGCTCGGCATCTCCGGCGCGATCCAGCACAAGGTCGGCATGCAGACGGCCGAGACGATCGTGGCGATCAATCGGGATCCGGACGCGCCGATCGCCGAGTTCGCCGACCTGTTCGTCGTCGGCGACCTGTTCGAGGTCGTGCCGGCGATCGTGGCGGCCCTTTCCGACAGCCGGTCGCGGACCGGCTGAGGCGGTCCGATGCCCGGCTGGCTGACCCTCGCTATCCCGATCGCGGCATTCGTCGTCGTCGTCGTCGTCTTCGCCCTCGTGCTCCGTCGGACCGGACGGATCGTTGGGCTCACCCGGGAGGGCGAGCGGTTCCGGCGGACCGTCGACGACCTGTCCGGCCGGATCGACACCTCGCTCGGTGGGGTGATCGAACGGATCGACGCCGTCCGCCGGCACCAGGTCCCGCCCGAGTCGATCCTCGACAACCTGGCCGCCGGCCGCGACGCCGTGGAGCGCTACGAGCAGGAGGCGGCCCGGCTCCACGGGCCGGTCCCGGCGGACGAGGTCCGTGCTGCGTTGCTGGCCGAGCTCGAGCGGGCCGGCAGGGCCCTGGCGATGGTGGCTCATGGCTGCGACCTGCTGTCCGAAGCGCGGAGCGGCCCGAGCGAGCTCGAGGCGCAGACCGCCGTGAAGCGAGGCTACCTGAACGCGCTCCATGCCCGCGAGGCGATCGCCCGGCATGCCGCCGACCTCGCCTCCGGGCGGCCGATCGAGGAGCGCCGCTGGCTGTCGAGCCGGCCGAACGACTGACCCGGACGACACCCATCCGACCGGACCCGAACCCCGGGGCGTGCGTCCAACCACACCAGAACCCCCGTATCTGGTGGTATCGTTGGCGTGATACCACAAGCCGTTGTGGTCGGAGCTTGGAGCAGGATGCGCTGTCCGCAGTGTGGCGAGCGAGAAACCCGGGTCGTCGACTCCCGCGATCTCGATGACGCAGCAACGATCCGACGCAGGCGGGAGTGCGCCGCGTGCAGCATGCGCTTCACGACCTATGAACGGACGGAGGCGGCCCGGCTGATCGTGGTGAAGCGCGACGGCACCCGCCAGGAGTTCGACCGGGACAAGCTCGCGAGCGGCCTGCGCAAGGCGCTCACCCGCCGCCCCGTCACCGACGACGCGGCCGAGCAGGCCGCCGACTCGATCGAGGCCGAGCTGCGCTCGGCGGGCATGACCGAGGTTCCGTCCGAGCGGATCGGAACCCTGGCGATGGAGCGCCTGCGCGGGATCGACCAGATCGCCTACATCCGGTTCGCCAGCGTCTACCAGTCGTTCGAGGACCTCGAGGACCTCAAGCGCGAGGTCGACAGCCTGTACGCGACCCGCGGCGACGGCAGCCTGGCCCGGTGACCGCGGCCCGCCCGATGAGTCACCCGGCGCGATGAGCGTCCTGTCCGACCGCGACATCCGGGCGGCGATCGAGGCCGGCGACGTCCGGATCGATCCATACGATCCGCGCGACCTCCAGCCCTCGTCGGTCGACCTCCATCTCGACCGGTCGTTCCGGGTCTTCCGCAACAACCGCTACGCGTTCATCGACGTGCGCTCGCCGCAACCGGACCTGACCGAGCTGCTTCGGGTCGAGGACGACGAGCCGTTCATCCTCCATCCCGGCGAGTTCGTGCTCGGCCAGACGGTCGAATGGGTCGAGCTCCCGATCGACCTCGTCGCCCGTCTCGAGGGCAAGAGCTCGCTCGGCCGGCTCGGCCTGCTGATCCATTCGACGGCCGGCTACGTCGACCCGGGCTGGCGGGGCAACCTCACCCTCGAGCTCTCGAACGTCGCCAATCTGCCGATCGCCCTCTACTTCGGGATGCGGATCGGCCAGATCAGCTTCTTCCGGATGAGCTCGCCGGTCGATCGCCCATACGGCTCGCCCGAGCTCGGCTCGAAGTACCAGGGCCAGTCCGAGCCGACCGCCTCGGCCTTCCATCGGGACTTCGCCGAGGAGCGGCCCCACCGGCCGTGAGCCTGAACGACGCGGTCGCCTGGTCGGCCGACCTCGGCGGCGGAACCCGGGTCGGCCTCGTCCAGGCCGGGATGTTCTGGTCGGACGCGGGCGCCCTGTTCGGGCCCGTGCCCCGGATCCTGTGGGACCGCCTCGTGACCGAGGAACTCACCTCGGACTGGCGGCTCGGCCAGGCGCTCAACTGCCTGCTGATCGAGACGCCGGCCGGCCGGGTCCTGGTCGAGACCGGGATCGGCGAGCGGCTGAGCGACAAGACCCGCGAGATGCGCCGCTACACCGGCGAGCCGATCCTGCCCGCGCTGCGGGCTGCCGGCTTCGACCCGGCGACGGTCGATGTCGTGGCGCTGAGCCATCTCCACTTCGACCACGCCGGCGGGCTGCTCGATGCGTCCGGCGGGCGAGCGTTCCCGCGGGCGACGATCGTGGCCCAGCGGGCCGAGTGGGAGATCGCCCTGGGCACGAACAGCCGGCTCGTCGCCAGCTACGACCAGCCCGAGCTGCATCTCGTCCGCGACTGGGGCGCCGAGGGCTGGGCCGACGGTGAGCGCGAGATCCTGCCGGGCGTGACGGTCGTGCCGACCGGCGGCCATTCGGGCGGCCATCAGGCGATCATCGTCCGCGGCCGGGGCGACCAGCAGGTCCGGCCGGTCGCCTTCTTCGGCGACCTGGCAATGCGGCCGTGGAGCGCCAACCCGCGCTGGATCACGTCGTTCGACGACTTTCCGCTCGACTCGGTCGAGGTCAAGGGCGAGCTCTTCCGGCAGGCCGTCGCGGAGGACTGGACGATCGTCCTGAGCCATGAGCCGCGGACTCCGGTGGGTCGCCTCGTGCCCGAACGGGACCGCTTCCGGTTCGAGCCGGTCAGGGTGCCGACGGGCTGAGGAACGCACCGGTGGACGGGCCGGCCGAGCCGGCCGGCGGAAGGATCGCCCGGATGTAGGCCGTCGCCTGGGCCGGGTCGAGCGGGCCGTTGACGACCGCCCGGACGATCCCGGTCGGGTCGATGAACACCTGGGTCGGCAGGGCGTACACGCCGTACAGGTGGAAGACGTCGGCCGACAGGTCGGCGGCGATCGTGTAGCCCAGGTCGTAGGTCCGCGCGTACGCGGCGACGTCCGAATCGTCCGACTCCTGGACGCTGATCCCGATCAGGTCGAGGCCCCGGCTGCGAAACTCCTGGTCCATCGTTCGCAGTGTCGGCGTCTCGGACTGGCAGGGCCCGCACCAGCTGGCGAAGAAGTTGATCCAGACACCCCGGCCGCGGTGGTCGGCCAGTCGGACGGGCTTGCCGGTCACGTCGAGGAGCTGCCAGCGGCTGCCATCGGATCGAAGTCCAGCCAGCTCCGGCGCGAGCGAGCCGGGCCGCAGCCCGACCGTCGGCGAGCCGACGAGGTACGGGGTTGCCTGGGGGTCGGCCAGGGCCGGCGGCGTGATCGCGCCGAGCGGCGTGGTCACCGCAACCAGCACGACCGCCGCGATCACCACGGTCAAGAGCAGCGCGACGACCTGGCGGGCGCTGAACGGCCCGACCAGGCCGCGGCGGGGCGGCCGGTGCTCGAACGTCGGGCGGAGCGGCGGCGACGCGTCCGGGCCGGTCATTCAGACCCCAGCGAAGTTGAAGTAGCGCGGGATGAGCGTGAGCAGGTCGAGGAGCATCGCGACCCCGATCGCGGATACGAGCAGCCCGCCGACCAGGCTGACGAGGCGGCCGTGACGGACGAGCGGCCGAAGCAGGGCAGCGGAGCGGTCGTACAGGACACCCAGGATGAGGAACGGGATCCCCAGTCCGATCGTGTAGCCGACGAGCAGGATCCCGCCCCGGAAGACGCCGTCGGAGGTGGCCGCCAGGGTCAGGATTCCGCCCAGGATCGTGCCGATGCAGGGCGTCCAGCCGACCGCGAAGATCACCCCCAGCCCGAACGAGGCGAGCCAGGCCCGGTCCGAGCCGGCCAGCCTCGCCCCGATTCGATCGCCGAACGAGGCACCAAGCCGGGCATCCGCCCCGTCCGGGCCTGTTCGGCGCGGTGCCGGGCCGATCACGCCGGAGCCGCCCGATGCGGCCAGGGCCGAGGTGCCGCCGGCGAGGAGCGGCTGCCAGGTGCGCTGCAGCCGGCCGACCGTCAGCACCCCGGCCAGGTTCAGGCCCATCACGATCAGGAAAAGCCCACCAATCTCGCGCAGGACCGGCAGGTAGGCGACAAGCGCGCCGCCCGCATACGTCGCGGTGATACCGAGCAGGGTGAAGACGAGCCCGAAGCCCGCCACGTAGGCGACGGCATGGCGCAGGGCCACCCAGCGCGACGGCCCGCCGGCGCCCGAATCGGCGTCGCCGGCCGAGCGAACGGCCACCCGGGTCAGCTGCCCGAGGTAGGCCGGCACGAGTGGCAGGACACAGGGCGACAGGAAGCTCAGGAGGCCGGCCGCGATCGCCACGAGGAAGGTCAGGTCGGAGCCGCTCATCGGCCGCCGGCGTTCGTGGCCAGGGCCTCCTCGAGGAAGCGCCGCAGGCGGGCCGGGCTGGTCGCGAGGGCGAGACGCCGACCGCCGATCTCGACGACCGGAACCTCCGCGAAGTAGGCCCGCTCCCAGGCCGGGTTCAGGCTGATGTCGCGCTCGACCAAGCTCGCCGGCGGGAGTCCCCGGGCGCGGCGTTCGGCCAGCAGCGCGTCGAGGATCGCCCGGGCATCGGTGCACAGGTGGCAGCCCGGCCGGGTATACAGGACGAGCTCGTGCATGGCGCCTGGATTGTAGTCGAGGCCCCGGCTACAGCCCGATCCGGTAGATCCGGCCGTTCGCCGCGACGACGTACTCGTTACCGGCGTCGTCCGTCCCGAACGAGGTGATGTTGAGCGACGTATCGGCGACCTGGACGGCCGTCTGATTGCCGGCCCTGGCAACGAGCCGCCAGATCCGGCCGCTGCAGTAGTCGCCGAAGAAGTAGTTCCCGCGGAGGGCGGCCACCGGTCCGCGGTAGACGTAGCCGCCGGTCACGGCGCATCCGATCGAGCCACCCGAGCCGTGGGAGTAGACGGCGATCGGCATCGTGATCCCGGACGCGCTGCAGCTCGTGCCCGACGGATAGCACGCCCGTCCCTCCCAGATGTTCCAGCCGAAGTTGACCCGCTTGCTCGAGACGACCGCGGCGTGGCTGACGTGGTCGATCTCCTCGTAGCGATCCTGGCCGACGTCGCCGATCCAGATGTCGCCGGTCGCCGGGTCGAACGACCAGCGCCACGGGTTGCGCAGTCCGTAGGCCCAGATCACCGGCTTGGCGCCGGACACGTTCACATTGAGCCGCAGGATCTTGCCCAGCTCCGAGCCGAGGTTCTGGGCGGACTCGAGCGGGTTGCCGGCGCCCCCGCCGTCACCCGTCCCGAAGTACAGCAGGCCGTCCGGCCCGAAGGCGAGCATGCCGCCGTTGTGGTTCGTGTAGGCAGTGTGATCGATCGGGCTGATCAGGACCTTTGCGGAGTTCGGGTCGGCCACGTTCGTCCCGCCGGCGGCGGAGTACTGGACGACCACGATGTTGCCCGTCCCGGCCTGGTTGTAGTAGACGTAGAAGTGGCCGTTCGTTCGGAAGCTCGGATTGAAGGCCAGTCCGAGAAGGCCCTGCTCACCGCCGTACTTGACCAGCCCGCTGATGTCGAGGAACGGCTTCGCCTGGGTCTTGCCACCCACGATCACCCGGATTTGGCCGCTCTGCTGGACGACGAACAGGCGGTTCGTCCCATCATGTGCGCCGGTCACGAAGATCGGTGAGCTGAAGCCGCTGTAAGCGGTCGCCAGCTTGATCGCGGTCACCGGGGCCGGGGTCCTGACCGGCGTCGGCGTCGGCCCGGGCTTCTTCGTCGGTGCCGGTGTGAGCACAACCGGCGAAGGTTCGCTCGATGACGAAGGAAGGACCGACGAACCGGGCGCGGTCGATGCGCCGGACGGGCCGTTCGACGGACCGCCGCTGGCGCTGGGGCTACCGCTGCCGGCCGTTCCGCTCGAGCCAGGGGCGAGGCTCACCTGGCCGATCCCTGCGCTGGGCGAAGGTGTCGTGCCCGGCCCGGACAGCGAATTCATCGTCCAGCCCGCCAGGACGACGATGACGACGGCACCGATGACGGCGCCGATGCGGGCCCGGGTCGAAGCCAGCGGGTTGATCCGGGGCGGGGGTGGTGGCGTCTGCAGGGTCATCCGGATGCCTCCTCAGGGCGGTCGAGGGCGGTCGCCGCGGTGGGATCCTGGCTCGGACCAGTATGAGCCTCGGCGACCGGGAGGGCCCTCGACGCCCTTCGGGCAGCGTCCGGCCGCGAGGTTCCGCGCCCGGCTTCCGGCGGAGGGCCGGACACGACGCGGTACCATGGAGGTGGTGCGCCCCTGTAGCTCAGCGGACAGAGCGAGGCCGTCCTAAGGCCTGCGTCGGGGGTTCGATTCCCTCCAGGGGCACCATCTTCAGCCCGGTGTGCCGGTGCTCCCGTAGACTCCGCTGATGGACGACGCCCTGCGCTCGAACCGCGAGCTGTGGGATGCCTGGACGAAGATCAACGCCGCGTCCGCCTTCTACGACGTCGACTCGTTTCGAAACGGTGCCCGCCCGATCCGGCTGTCCGACTACGAGCTCGACGAGGTCGGCCCGGTCGGCGGCCGCAGCCTGCTCCACCTCCAGTGCCACTTCGGCCTCGACACGCTGTCGTGGGCCCGGCTCGGTGCCGATGTCACCGGGGCCGACTTCAGCCGGGAGGCGATCGGCGCGGCACGCGCCCTGGCGGCCGAGGTCGGGATCCCGGCAAAGTTCGTGCTGAGCAACCTGTACGACCTGCCCGACGCGCTCGAGGGCCGGTTCGACATCGTCTATACCTCCCGGGGCGTGCTCGGCTGGCTGCCCGACATCGCCGGCTGGGCGCGCGTCGCGGCCCACTTCGTGAAGCCTGGCGGCTTCTTCTACGTGACCGAGATCCATCCGGTCGCCCAGGTCTTCGAGAACGAGGGCGTGGCGGCCGGTGAGCTCCGCCTGCGATACCCGTACTGGTCCCACCGCGAGGCGCTCCGGTTCGAGGTCCACGGCTCGTACGCCGACCGGACCGCACCGACGGACGGCCTGATCGAGCACGGCTGGGATCATTCCCTTGGCGAGATCGTCACGGCCCTGGTCGATGCCGGGCTGCGGATCGACTTCCTGCACGAGTACGACTTCGTTGACTGGCCGGTCGACTTCCTCGTCGAGGGCGACGACGGCCGCTGGCGGCTACCGCCCGGGACCGGGGCGAGCTGCCCCTGTTCTTCTCGCTTCGGGCCAGCCGGCCCGAGATCGCGGGCTAGGGCCGGGGCTGCCGAGTCGCGCAGCCGGGGGACGAGGCGACCGGCCCCGGAGCCGGCCACCGGCGAGCGCCTGGCGGCGGCTCGGCTATCCTCGACGGATGAGCTCAGCACCCGATGACGTCCGAGCCTGGGCCCACGCCCGGTCGGCGGCGCGGGCGGCGCGGGACTGGCCGGAGGCAGACCGGCTGCGGGCGGCGATCGAGGCCGCCGGCTGGCGAATCGTCGACCGCGGTACCGACTTCCGCCTCGAGCCGGCCCACCCGCCCGATCTCGTCGAGGCGGATCGAAATCCGCTACGGGAGCAGCCTGGCGGTCCCGTCGCGCCTGGGCGAGCCGGCCACGACCCCGGCCACGGTCGTCCTGCTCGCGACCGATCAGCCCGCCGACCTCGATCGGACACTGGCGGCCCTGAGCCGTCATGCATCGGCCGGCTGCCAGGTCGTGATCGTCGCCGATCGGCCCGGCCCGGAGCAGGAGGCTGCCCTCGTCGCCCTCGACGGTCCGGCGGCGACGCCGGTCGGCGGCAGCCGGCCCGAGATCGTCTGGACGAGCGCACGGCTCGGCTGCGCCGCGGCGACGAACGCGGGCCTGCGACGGGCCGCCGGCTCGGTCGTCGTCCTCCTCGACACGAACGTTGAGCCGACCGGCGACCTGGTCGGCCAACTCGTTCGGGCCCTCGACGACCCGACTGTCGCTGTCGCCGGGGCGTGGGGGAGCGTCTCGGGCGACCTCCGCCGGTTCGACGAAGCTCCGCCCGGCGACGTCGATGCCGTGGACGGCTCCGCCCTCGCCTTTCGCCGCGACGACCTGCTCGAGCGCGGCTTCCTCGACGAGGGGTTCCGCTTCTACCGCAACCTCGACATCTGGTGGAGTCTCGTCCTGCGCGACCAGGGCGAGGCCCGGCCGCCGCGCCGGGCCGTGAGGATCGCCGACGCCCCGGCGATCCGTCACGAGGACCGCGGCACTGCAGGCGTCGAGCCTGCCGAGCGGGACCGTCTGAGCAGGCGCAACTTCTACCGGATCGTCGGCCGCTTCGGCTCACGCCGCGACCTGCTGATCGCCTCGGTCCGGGCCTGAAGGACCGGCCGGCGTGTCCCTGAGCCGCGATCCGGTCGGAGTCCCTGCCGTCCCCGCCCGTGCCCGGACCGGCATGCGGCTGCTGGCGGTCGTCCTGGTCGTCGCCCTGCTCGGCCTGATCGCCGGCCACCTTCCGGCCGGCTCGGCCGGACCGCCCGCCGGCGGGACGACGACGAGCGCGCTCCACACGAACTCGATCACGATCGTCGGCGGGGATCCGACGACCCTCGACCCGGCGGCCCAGGGCGACCTCGGCAGCGCCCAGGTCACTGCCCAGCTGTTCGAGACACTGACGGCCTTCGACCCATCGCTGACAATTCGGCCGGCCCTTGCCAGCGGCTGGGCCAGCGGCGATGGCGGCCGGACGATCACATTCACCCTGCGGCCGAACCTCGAGTTCTCGGACGGCAGCCCGCTCGGGGCAGCCGACGTCGTCCGGAGCTGGTTGCGTCTGATCGATCCGGCCCATCCATCGCCGCTCGCCTCGCTCCTCGACGAGATCCATGGCGCCCGAGCGTACCTCGCCCGCCAGTCGACCGATCCCGCCTCGGTCGGGCTGAAGGCTGTCGGCGATACCGTCGTCGTCACCTTCGACAGCCCGGCGACCGACTTCCCGGCTCTCGTCTCCGGGCCGTCGTTCGGGGTCGTTCCGGTCTCGATCGACGACCCCGCCAGCCTTGCCCCGGGCACGTTCGTGGGGAGCGGGGCGTATGTCCTGGCGGCCCGCACCTCGACCGAGCTGACCCTTGCCGCGAACCCGAGATACTGGGCCGGAACGGCCCCGATCGCGACGGTCCACCTCCTGACGAGCCTGGCCGGCCAGAGCCCGGTCGAGGCGTTCGAGGCGGGCACGATCGACTACACCGGCATCGATGACTCGGATGCCTCGTGGCTGCGCTACGACCCGACCCTCGGCCCGCAGCTCCGGAGCGTTCCTTCCCTGAGCGTCACCTACTACGGCTTCGACGTCCGCCAGAAACCATTCGACGACCCGCGGGTCCGCCAGGCGTTCGCCCAGGCCGTCGACTGGACCCGGATCGTCAACCTCGCCAACACCGGCTCGCTGGCGCCGGCGACGAGCATGGTTCCGCCGGGGATCCCGGGGCGATCGGGCACCGACTTCCTGCCGGCGTTCGACCCGGGCGCCGCCCGCCAGGCGCTCGCCGCGGCCGGCTACCCGGGCGGTGACGGCCTGCCCCCGATCACGCTCGTGTCGACCGACACCGGCTTCGACGGCGCGATCGTGGCCGATCTTCAGGCGAACCTCGGGATCACAGTCCACTACGAGACGATGGGCTTCGACGACTACTTCACCCGGCTGGCCACCGATCCACCCGCGTTCTGGACGCTGAGCTGGGTCGCCGACTACCCGGGCTCGAACGACTTCCTGGGCCTCCTACTCGGCTCGGGCAGCTCGGACAACTACGGCCACTGGTCGTCGCCCGATTTCGACGCGGCGATCGCCCGGGCGACGGCCGCCACGGATCCGGCGGCGGCCACCGCCGCGTTCGACGCGGCCCAGGCGATCGTCCGGAACCAGGTACCGGTCGTGCCCGTCGCCTACGGGACCGGATCCGCCCTGTCCCGCGCCGGGTTGCTCGGCGCCTCCGACAATGGCCTCGGCATCCTCCGCTTCGCCGGCCTGGCATGGGCGCCATGAACGGCCGGCGTCGATGGCCGCTGCTCGCCGTCGCGGCGCTGCTGGCCGCCATCGCCTGCCCGCTCCCGAGCCGGGCCGCCTCGCCCAACGCGACCTTCGGAGCGCCGAGCGGGTCGTTCATCTTCGGCACGTCGATCACGTTCAGCCAGGTCGTCACGCTCGCTGCGCCGCCCGAGCGGACCGAGCTGCTGCTCAGCCAGCCGGGCTCGATCGGGCCGGCCGTCATCGAGGTGCCGACCCCCGGGTCCGGCCGCCAGACGCTGACCGACGTGATCAGGATCGCCGATGGCCACGTTTACCCCAACACGCCCTTCGAGGTTCGCTGGCGGGTGACCGACGCCGACGGAACGGAGGAGCTCGGCCCGCCGCTCAACCTGACCTACCTCGACACGCGCTTCAACTGGCAGACGAAGACCGGTCCGGTCGTGCGGGTCCACTGGTACACCGGCAACGCCGCATTCGGGGCACGCGCGCTGGCGATCGGCGAGCAGGGGATCGCCAATGCCTCGGCCCTCCTCGGGGTGACCGAGACCCAGCCGGTCGATTTCTACATCTACGCCAGCAGCGGGCCGTTCTACGATGCGCTCGGGCCGGGGACGCGCGAGAACGTCGGCGGCCTGGCCAATGCCCAGATCCGGACCCTGTTCGCCTTGATCACCCCCGACGAGATCAACGCCTCGTGGGTCGGCACGGTCATCCCCCACGAGCTCACCCACCTGGTCTTCAACACCGCGGTCGACAATCCGTTCCACGCGCCGCCGCGCTGGCTCAACGAAGGTCTCGCGGTGTACCTCTCCGAGGGCTACACGCCCGCCTGGCGGGCGACCGTCGCCGATGCCGTCAACTCGGGCGGGGTGATCCCCCTCGATGGCCTCGTCGGCCAGTTCCCGACCACGGCCGACCAGTTCGCGCTCGCCTACGGCGAGAGCGTGGCAGCCGTCGACTTCATGATCCGGACGTACGGCAAGGCCGCCCTGGTCAAGCTGATCCGCTCGTATGCCGGCGGGGTGAGCGACGACGAGGCGTTCACGGCGGCCCTCGGCGTCGACACCGCCGGGTTCGACGCGGCATGGCTCAGGGACCTCGGTGTGCCCACGCCGAAGGCCTACGGCCCGCAGCCGGCGCCGGCCGGCCCCCTGCCCCCCGACTGGACGACCGCGGCCGGACCGGCGGCCTCGGCCGGGATCGGCGGCACCAGCGCCGCACCGGGCAACCCGGCGGCCAGGAGCCCCACTCCGAGCACGCAGCCGGGCAACGCGGCGCCGGTCCAAGGCAGCCCGGCATCGGACTCGGGCGCGCTCATCGTCGGGGTTCTGGTCGTGATCGCAGCGGTCGCCCTCGGGCTGCTCGCCGTTCGCGGCCGGCGCGGCCGGCCGGCCGGTCCACGATGACGGTCCACCCGTCGCCGGCCCGGGCCTCGCGATGGCGCCGGATCCAGAGCTGGCAGATCACCCTCGGCCTGGCCCTCGCCGCGCTCGGCTTCCTAATCGTGGCCCAGCTCCAGTCGAACGGGCCACGGGCCCAGTACGCCAGCAATGAGCGCGGACCGCTTGTCGAGACGGCGATCGGGCTGCAGTCCCAGCAGCACGCCCTCGAGGCCCAGATCCTCGACCTGCAGGCGCAGATCAGCGCCCTCGAGACGGAGGGGCAGGGAAGCGCCGCCACCGCCACCGATCTCGGCCGGCGGCTCCAGGACGCCCGCCTGGCGGCCGGCCTGATCGCGCTCGAGGGCCCCGGCCTCGTCCTCCAGCTGAGCGACTCCGGCCGGACGGTCCTGCCCGGTGACAACCCGAACGACTACCTGGTCAGCGCCGACGACGTCCGGACCGTGGTCGAGCAGCTCTGGCTCGCCGGCGCCGAGGGCATCGCCGTGAACGGCGAACGGATCACGACCGGAACGGCGATCCTCGACATCGGCGGGACCGTCCTGGTCAACTCCGCCTACCTCGCCCCGCCGTACCAGGTCTCGGCGATCGGACCGCCCGACCTGTTCGACCGGTTGAGCGCCGAGGTCAGCTTCCAGGCGTTCGTCCAGACTCGGGCCCAGGCGTTCGGCATCCAGGTCGACTTCGCCGAACCGAGCCAGGTCGACCTGCCCGCCTACGCGGGGGCGATCACCCTGCGCTACGCCCAGCCCGACACGTCGGCCCAGCCGTGAACCGCCGCCGCAACCAGCTCTCGCTGGCGCTCGTCGCCTTCGTGCTCGGCATGCTCGTCGTCGTCCAGCTCCGGTCGCAGGCCGCCGGCAACGGGCTCGACACCCTGACCACGGCCGACCTGACCGTCCTCGTCGGCAACCTCAACACGAGGAACGACCAGCTTCGGGCCGGGATCGCGACGACCCAGGCCGAGCTGGCCGCTCTCCAGCAGGCGAACGCCCGCGGTGAGACGTCGGTCGGCCAGCTCCAGTCGGACCTCGATCGGCTCCGGGCCTGGTCGGGCCTCGATCCGGTGGCCGGTCCCGGCGTCCGGATCACGATCACCGGCGGAATCGACGGGGCTTCGGTCCAGGACCTCGTGAACGAACTGCGCAACGCCGGGGCCGAGGCGATCGCGGTAGCCGGCGTGCGGGTCGTTCCGAACAGCGTGGTGGACGGCCCGGCCGGCAGCCTGCGGATCGAGGGCACCCGGCTGGGCGATCCATTCGAGGTCAGCGCGATCGGCAACCCAGAGGGCCTGACCGGCAGCCTGACCCGGGCCGGTGGGATCGTCGCCGTGCTCGCCGCGACCGATCCGGCGGCCCAGCTGATCGTCACGCCGGTCGGCGTCCTGCGCCTGCCGGCGACCACCGAGACCCTCGTCCCGGCGCATGGCACACCGCGGCTCTGATACCCTCCCGGCCGGATGTCCGCCCACGTCATTCAGCTGCCCGCCGTGCCGCACCGCGTGATCCGTGGCTGATCGCGGCCCGCTCGCCTTCCTGCTTGGCGACGTGGTCCGGCTCCGGCGCGCCCATCCGTGCGGTGGCGACAGCTGGCTGGTCGACCGGCTCGGGGCGGACATCGGGCTGCGCTGCCGAACCTGCGGACGGCACGTCCTGATCGCCCGGCCCGACCTCGAGGCGCGCGTCGTGGACTTTATCGAGCGCGGCGATCCGGCCCTCAGCGCGGCGGTCGTCCCTCGACCCCGCGACGCCCGGCCGTCATGATCCCGGGCACCCCTCCGAACACGGCCGGCCTGTCCGACGAAGTGCTCGAGGCAGAGCTGGCCGGGGAGGGGCGGTTCGAGGCGGCCGGCACCGACGAGACGCGGGCGCTCGAGGTCCTGCGCAACCGGCCATTCCTGGCGCTGTGGCTGGCCCAGGCCTCGACCCAGGTCGGCGGCAACATGGTCCTGTACGGCCTCACCGTGCGGGTCTTCTCGCTGACCCACTCGACCTCCGCAGTCAGCCTGCTGATCCTGACCTTCCTCGTGCCGGCCGTCCTGCTGTCGGCCGTGGCCGGGGTGTACGTCGACCGGCTCGACCGCCGGCTGATCCTGATCGTCACGAACCTGCTTCGGGCGGCGATGTTCGGGCTGCTCTTCCTGATCGGCGACAACCTCGTCCTGATCCTCGTCCTGAATGCCGCGGTCTCGACCGTGACGACGTTCTTCGCGCCGGCCGAGGCGGCGATGATCCCGGTCCTCGTCCAGCGCGGCCAGCTGCTGGCGGCGAACGGGATCTTCACCCTGACCCTCAACGCCGCGTTCGCCCTCGGCTTCGCCCTGCTCGGCCCGCTCGTCGTCAACCTGACCAGCCCCCAGTTCCTGCTTCTCGTCGTGGCCGCGTTCTACCTGCTGGCGATGGGCCTGACGATCACCCTGCCGCCGGCTCCGCCGCAGCTCGTCGATCATCCTCATGGGCTGGCGGTCCACGAGGCGAGCGCGGCGGCGGCCTCGACGATCGGCCAGCTGCGCGAGGGGATCGCCTTCATCCGGGCGAACCGGAGCATCACCTGGTCGCTCGTCTACCTCGGGATCACCGCCTCGCTGATCGGCGTCCTGGGCGTCGTCGGGCCGGCCTTCGCGACCGAGGCCCTGGGCCTGTCGGCCAAGGACTTCGTGGTGATCGTGCTGCCCCTCGGGGTCGGGGTCGTGACCGGCATCCTGCTGCTCAACAGCTACGGCCGCCTGATCTCCCGGCGGCGCTCGATCGAGGCCGGCCTGATCCTGCTCGGGATCTTCCTGGCGATCCTGTCGGCGGCCGGGCCGGTCACCCGGTTCCTCCAGCACGTCACGTCCGTCTCGCCGGTCGACGTGTCGTCGCTGGTCACCCTCCTGTCGGTCGTGATCGTGCTCGCCTTCCTCGCCGGCATCGCCTACGCGAGCGTGGCCATCCCGGCCCAGACGCAGCTCCAGGAGGACCTGCCCCAGGAGGTCCGCGGCCGGGTCTTCGGGGTGCTCAACATGCTGATCTCGACGGCCAGCTTCCTGCCGATCATCATCGTCGGCCCGATCGCCGACCTGCTCTCGACGACTGCGGTCGTCTTCGTCGTCGCGGTCGCGATCACGATCTCAGGCATCCTCTCGGCCGTCGGCCGGCACAGCCTCGCCGGCCGATGAGCCGGGTCGCCGTCGTGTTCACGGGGGGCACGATCAGCATGGTCGTCGATCCGGTTGCCGGGGGCGCGGTCCCGGCCCTCGACGGCGCGGCGATCCTCGCCCGCACGCCGGGCCTCGACGGGATCGCCGACCTCGTCGCGATCGACCGGGGAATGGTCCCGGCGAGCCACTGGACGTTCGACCGGCTGCTCGAGCTGGCCGCCGATCTCCGCCGGCTTGCCGCCGACCCGGCGATCGACGGGCTGGTCGTTGTCCAGGGGACCGACACGATCGAGGAGTCGAGCTTCGCCCTGGAGATGCTCGTCGACACGATCAAGCCGATCATTGTGACCGGGGCGATGCGCAGCGCCACCGACCCGGGCTACGACGGGCCGGCCAACCTGCGCGACGCCGTTCGCTGCGCCGCCGGTCCGGAGCTGGCCGGGGCCGGGGTCGCGGTCGTCCTGGCCGGCACGATCGAACCCGCCGACGACGTGACCAAGACGAATGCGACCTCGCTTGACACCTTCCGCAGCCTGAATGCCGGCCGGATCGGGCGGGTCGGACCTGAAGGCCCGAGCGTCGAGCGCGTCCGGGGGGCGCGCCGGCCGGTCCTCGCGGCAGTGCGGGCGGCCCAGCCGATCCCGATCGTCGTGGCCACGATCGGCCAGGACGACGGTCTGATCCGGTCCGCCCGCATCCTCGATCCGGCCGGGATCGTGGTCGAGGCGACCGGTTCGGGCAACACCGGGGCCGGCCTGCTGGCCGAGGCCGAAGCGGCGATCCAGGACGGGATCCCGGTCGTCCTGGCCAGCCGCTGCCCGTCGGGTGCGGCCGGGCCCGGCTACGCCTTCCCCGGCGGGGGTGCGACCTGGGTCCGGGCCGGGGCCCTCTTGGCCGGGACCCTGACCGGCCCGAAGGCGCGGGTCGCGCTCGCCCTCGCCCTCGGCGCGGGGCTGGGCGGCCGGGAGCTGGCGGCGTTCCTGGCCGGACCGGCCGGGGGATCCTCCTGAGCGTCGGCCGGCCCGAGACGATCGTCGTCGGCCGGATCGTGACCCTCGCCGGGGAGCATGGCCTGGCCGAGGTCGAGGCCGTGGCGATCGGCGCAGGCCGGATCACGGCCGCCGGGTCGCGGGCCGAGATCGAGGCGCTCGCGGGCCCGCGGACCCGCCGGATCGAGCTCGCGGCCGACGAGGTTGCCCTGCCGGGCATCACCGACAGCCACCTCCACCTAGCCGACGCGGCGCTGGCCGCTCACGAGGTCGACCTCGCCCCGGCCGCCGGCCTCGTCGACGGCCTCGCCCGGATCGCCGCCGCCCACCGCCACCTGCCTGCCGGTGCCTGGCTCACCGGCCATGGCTGGGATCCGGACCGATGGCACGGCTGGCCGACGGCGGATGACCTCGACCGGGTCGCCCCGGGCCGGCTCGCGGCGCTCTGGGCGCACGACCATCATGCGCTGTGGGTGAGCGCGAGCGCCCTCACGGCGGCCGGCATCGGGCGGTCGACAGCCGAACCGCCCGGTGGGGCGGTCCGCCGGCTCGACGATGGGCGGCCGAGTGGGGTCCTCCACGAATCGGCCACGACGCTCGTCACCGGCCGGATCCCGGCGCCGACCCTGGCGATGTACGAGGAGGCCCTGCCGGCGATCGCCCGGAACCTGGTCGCCCTCGGGGTCGTCGCGATCCACGATCCGGGCGTCCTCGGCCGGGACCCGTGGCTCGAAGGTCCTCTCGTCGCGTACGCGAACCTGTCCGATTCGGGCCGCCTGCCGATCCGGGTCCACGCCTCGATCCGGTCCGAGGCGCTGACGGAGGCGATCGAGCGCGGCCTGCGCAGTGGAGCCGTCCTCGGCCGTAGCCCGGCGAGCCGGGCCCGGTTCGGCTGGCTCAAGCTGTTCGCCGACGGCTCGCTCGGATCGCGCACGGCGGCGATGCTCGAGCCGCTCGAGGGATCCAGCTCGGAGCGCGGGATCTGGCTGACCGAGGCAGGCACGCTGGCCGAGCACGCCGCCCGGGCCGCCCGGGCCGGGATTGCGACCCAGATCCACGCAATCGGCGATGCCGCCGTCCGGGCCGCCCTCGCCGCGTTCGAGCCGACGATCACCCGGGCGCTGCCGCTCCGGCCCCGGATCGAGCACGCCCAGCTCGTCGACCCGGCCGACCGGGTGGCGTTCGGGCGCCTCGGGATCGTGGCCTCGATCCAGCCGGTCCACCTGCGGGCGGACGCGGCCCAGGCGAGGGCGAGCTGGGGCGATCGTGCGGAGCGCTCTGGCTACGCCTGGCGGTCGCTGCTGGACAACGGCGCCACGCTCGCCTTTGGCACGGATGCCCCGGTCGAGCCGATCGATCCATGGCCCGGGCTTGCCCTCGCGATCCAGCGGCGCTGGCCGGGCTGGCCGCCCGGCTCCGGGTCGTTCGGGCCGGGCGAGGCGCTGTCATTGGACGAGGCGCTCCGTGCCGCCTGCCTCGGCCCGGCGCAGGCGGAAGGTGCCGCCGACCGGGGCCGGCTGGTCGCCGGGCAGCGGGCCGACCTGACCGTCGTCCCGGCCGCCTCGATCGACCAGGCAGTCGTCGCCGGCGGCCCGCTGGCGACGACCCGGCCGCGCCTCGCGATGATCGACGGGGTCGTCGCCTACGAGGCGTGAGCGGCGCAGGTGACGATCGTTCCCGCCGTCAGCGCGGCCCGCGCTGACGGCGCGCCTCGTAGAGCAGGACTGCGGCCGCGGCAGCGACGTTCAGGCTGTCCGCGATTCCCAGCATCGGGAGGCGCACCGCCCGGACGTCGGGACCCGACCATGTGCCGGCGAGGCCGCGGGCCTCGCTGCCGACGACGAGGGCGAGTGGGCCCCGCAGGTCGGCGTCGGCGTAGGGAACCGATCCGTCGACCCGGGCGACGACGATCGCGATCCCGCTGGCGCGCAGCCAGGCGAGCGTGTCGGCCGTCGTGGCCGTAGCGATGGGGACCGCGAAGATCGTGCCGAGGCTGGCCCGGATCGCGTTCGGGTTGAAGACGTCGGTGCGCGGATCGGCGGCGACCAGGGCATCGGCGCCGGCGCCGTCGGCCGATCGCAGGATCGCCCCCAGGTTGCCCGGCTTCTCGACCGATTCGACCACGACGACCAAGGGATCGGGCGGAAGCCGAAGCCGTCCCAGGTCGCTCGGCGGGGTCCGGATCACGGCAACGAGGCCGTCCGACCGGTCGCCGTAGGCGAGCCGGGACAGGACGGCTTCGGTCACGGTCGTCAGCGGGACGCCGGCCGTCTCCGCCGCGCCCAGGGCGGCGAGCGCGTCGGCGGAGCTCGCCAAGCCGGCGCAGGCGAACAGCTCGAGGACCTCGATCCCATTCGCCAGCGCCCGGCCGACCTCGCGGGCGCCGTCGACCAGGGTCAGGCCTGTCACCTCGCGCTCGCGTCGCTCACGGAGGCGGCCGGCGGCCTTCACCCGCGGATTGGCCGGGCTGCTGATCTCGGGCGGATTCCTCGCGTTCATCGCGCCCAGCGAGCCATTGCGCCGAGGTGGAGCCGGGTGCCCGTCTCGGACACGAGCGACAGGTCGTCCACCTCGATCGCCCCGCCGGCCTCGCTGCCGACCTCAGCCTGGAGCGCCTCGAACAGAGCCGCCCCGAGCCGATCCGGCCCGAATCCCGGGCTGTGGGCGGTGAGCAGGACGAAGGCGGGGCCGTCGCCGAGGATCGCGGTGCAGGCTGCCAGTAGGGCGGGCAGGTCGCCGGCCAGACGCCAGCCACGGCCAGTCGGGCCGTGGCCATAGGACGGCGGATCGAGGATCACCCCGCCGTAGCGCCGGCCGCGCCGGAGCTCGCGCTCGGCGAAGGCGACGGCATCGTCGCTGATCCAGCGGATCGGGGCGTCAGCCAGGGCGTTCAGCTCGGCGTTGCGCCGGGCCCAGGCAACCGCCGGTCGCGAGGCGTCGACGTGAGTCACCGGCACGCCACGGCGAGCCACCGCGACCGTGCCGGCCCCGGTGTAGCCGAACAGGTTGAGGACCGCTGGCACGTCCGCCCCCGTCGGCGCGTCCGGCCGGCCGGCGATCCGCTCGGCCTGGCGCCCGATCCAGGCGCGATTGGCGGCCTGCTCCGGGAATACGCCCACCTGGCCGCTGGGAGCGAGGCGCAGCTCGAATCGGAGGTCGCCATCGTCGATCATCCATGGCTCGATCGGCGCTCCGTCGCGCGTCGTCCAGGCTTCGTGGCCGATCGGGCCGCGGTCGACGCGTTCGAAGCGCGCCGCGGCCGCGGCCCAGGCCGCAGGATCGCCCGCAACGTGGCCCGCGGCGCCGGGCGCCGGTCGGTCGAGGATGATCGCGCCGAAGCGCTCAAGCCGGCGGGCATCGCCCACGTCGAGCAGCGAGTAGCCGGAGCTGGAGGCGGACACGCACCCATCTTGGGGCATTGCCGCCGGGCCGGCCGGGGCCGGCCGGATTCGATGGGACGGGCGCCGAGCCGTCAAACTGGCCCGGTGAGCACACTCGTGGTCGGCGAATGAGTCCTCTGGAGATCCTCGCGATCCTCGCCGCAGGCATGGCCGCGGGCACGATCAACACGATCGTCGGGTCGGGCTCGCTGGTCACGTTCCCGACGCTGCTCGCCTTCGGCTACTCGCCGGTCGTGGCGAACGTGACCAACACCGTCGGGATCGTGCCCGGTTCGCTGAGCGGCGCGATCGGCTACCGCCGCGAGCTCGCCGGCCAGCGCGGGCGGGCGATCCGGCTGGGGATCGCGGCGGCGGCCGGCGGCCTGACCGGCGGGTTGCTCCTCCTCGCCCTGCCGGAGTCCGCGTTCCAGCAGATCGTGCCGATCCTGATCCTGGCCTCCGTTGTCCTCATCGCGCTCCAGCCTCGGCTCTCGCGGGCGATGGGCGATCGGCGGGTGGTCGGCGCGGAGCACACGGTCCCGCTCGTCGTGACCCTCTACCTGACCGGGATCTACGGGGGCTACTTCGGAGCCGGCCAGGGCGTGATCATGATGGCGATCCTGGGCGTCTTCCTGCCGGACCACCTGCAGCGCCTGAACGCCCTGAAGAACGTCCTGGCGGTGCTGATCAACGGGGTCGCCGCGATCTTGTTCACCCTGGTCGCGCCGGTCTCCTGGGCACCCGCCATCGTCCTCGCGGTCGGCGCCATTGTCGGCGGCCAGATCGGCGCCCGGGTCGGGCGGCGGTTGCCGGCCGGCGCCCTGCGCCTGGCGATCATCGTCATCGGCACGTTCGTCGGCGTTCGGCTCCTGCTGGGGTAGCGGATCCGGCAGGTTCACATGTTGCCGTGAAGACGCCTGCGGGGTTGCACCTCGTTCGGGCGCTCATCGCGTACGATGCCTGTCGGCGGCTTGGCTTCGTGCCCGCGCCGGCGACGCAAACAGGAACGTTGCGCTCGCCGGTTCAACGGACCCGGGGTCAGGCCACCGATCTCCGCGCCTGCCTCAGGCAGGACCAGGCCGGCGGTCGATCCCGTCCTGCGGCGTGCCGGACCGGCTGACGGCGCTCTGTCTCGCACTCGGAGCAAAAAGGGGAGACCGATGCGGCAAACCAGGCTCTCTCTTGTCATTGGCATGAGTGCCGCCCTCGTGGCGGCGTGCACCGGCTCGACGGCGACGACAAATCCGGCGACGAGCAGCACGGCCGCCTCCAGCAGTCCCACGACCGCGCTCGTCAGCAGCCCGCCGTCGAGCGCGCCGAGCCAGGCCCCGAGCGTGGCGCCCAGCGCGTCGCCGACGGCACTCGACCCGTGCGTGCTCGTCACCAGCGATGAGGCGTCGCAGCTCGCCGGAGCCACGTTTGGCGCCGGCGCCGAGGACACCACGGCCGGCGGCGGCAGGATCTGCACCTACGGCGCCAATACCACGAACGTGTTCGATGTGATCGTCGGCCAGGCGAGCAGTGAGGCCGAGGCCCAGGCCGGGAAGGCGGATGCCGAGGCCGGGATCCTCAAGCTAGCTGCAAAGGGCGTGAAGTTCACCGAGCTGGCTGCCTGTTCGGGCCAGGCGTCCTGCCCGCCGGGCACCCTGGCCGATGGCGCCGCCTACTTCGTCGGCAGCGTCACGTTCTCCGGCGTGAAGGTCAACGGCAGCGCGATCTACGTCCTGAAGGGCACGACCTTCTTCGGCTTCAGCGACCTCGTCCTGAGCCTGCCGTCACCGACCGCGGCCGCGCTCCAGGCGGAGGCTCAGGTGATTCTCGGCCGTATTCCGTGAACGGCTGAGGTTCGCCCTGCGGGCTGGGGGCCGGCCGCCGCACAGGCGGCGGGGCGGATGGTAAAGTCGTGCCCGTCGGATCGAGCCTCGCCCGGGCGGTCGTACCGCTCGAAGGCGATCGGCCGGCGATCCGTGCGGGGCATACCTCGACGGGCGGCTAGCTCAGTTGGTTAGAGCACTTGCTTGACATGCAAGAGGTCACTGGTTCGAGTCCAGTGTCGCCCACCACAGGTTGACCCGTCGATCGGGATCCGTCCCGGCCGGATCGGCACGGCCTCTCGTCCTGTCGCTGGAGGAGGGGCCGCGTGATTCGATGGAGGAGACGTCGATGACCCAGGATCGACCCACAGCCGGCGGCGCCGGGGCCCCGCCTGTCGCGGCGGACCACGGCGAGGACTTCGAGGCGCCCGTCCGGGGTTCCGCCGACGAGCTCCTCGACGCGGGCGCCCACAGCGAGCTCGACGCGATGCGCCACTCGACGGCCCACGTGATGGCTGAAGCCGTGCTCGGGCTGTTCCCCGGCGCCAAGCTGGGGATCGGCCCGGCGATCCAGGACGGCTTCTACTACGACTTCGAGCTGCCCCGCCCGCTGACGCCCGACGACCTGGCCGCCATCGAGGCCCGAATGGCCGCCTCGGTGGCCGCGAACCACCCGTTCATCCGCCACGAGCTGCCGCCGGCCGAGGGTCGGGAGTTCTTCGCCGAGCGCGGCCAGCCCTACAAGGTCGAGATCCTCGACGACCTCGAGGCAAAGTCGAAGGCGGCCGGCGAGCCGACACCGGCCACCTCGACGTATGAGCACGCCACATTCATCGACCTGTGCAAGGGCCCCCACGTCGAGTCGACCGGTCGGATCGGGCCGTTCCGGCTGCTCAGCGTGGCCGGTGCCTACTGGCGCGGCGACGAGCACCGGCCGATGCTCCAGCGGATCTACGGCACGGTCTGGAGCAACCAGGCCGACCTCGACCAGTACCTCTGGCGGCGGGCCGAGGCGAAGAAGCGCGACCATCGCCGGCTCGGCGTCCAGCTCGACCTGTTCAGCTTCCACGACGTCTCGCCCGGCTCGGCATTCTGGCATCCGAAGGGCCAGCTGGTCTGGCGCACGCTCGAGGGCTCGATGCGCGAGCTCCAGCTCCGGCGTGGCTACCAGGAGATCAGCACGCCGATCCTGGTGAACGAGAAGCTCTGGCTCCAGTCGGGACACCTGCCCCTCTACGCCGACAACATGTTCCTGCTCCAGGTCGAGGGCCAGACCTTCGGTCTCAAGCCGATGAACTGCCCGGAGTCGACCTTCATCTATCGCAGCCGGCTCCGTTCCTACCGCGACCTGCCCCTGCGCTACAACGAGTACGGCCGGCTCCACAGGAACGAGCGCTCGGGGACCCTGTCGGGCCTCACCCGGGTCCGCCAGTTCATCCAGGACGACGCCCACATCTACGTCCGGCCCGACCAGCTGGCCGACGAGATCGAAGCGCTCCTGGGTGAGGTTCGCGAGGCCTACTCGTGGGTGGGTCTCAGCCCCCGCTTCGCCTTTGCGACCAAGCCCGACAAGGCGCTCGGCGACCCGTTGCTCTGGGAGAAGGCCGAAGGGCTGATCCGGGAAGCCCTGGACCGCTCCGGCGCACAGTACGTGGTGAAGCCCAAGGACGGCACGTTCTACGCCCCGAAGATCGACATCTACATCGACGATGCGCTCGGTCGGGAGTGGCAGATGGCCACGATCCAGGCCGACCTGACGATGCTGCCCGAGCAGTTCGACCTGAGCTACATCGACGAGAACGGCCAGCCCCAGCGGCCGATCGCCATCCACCGGGCGATCTATGGCTCGCTCGAGCGCTTCATCGGGATCCTCGTCGAACACTTCGCCGGGGCGTTCCCGCTGTGGCTGGCGCCGGTCCAGGCCACGATCATCCCGATTGCCGACCGCCACCTGCCGTCGGCCGAGGAGCTGGCCGGCGTCCTCCGGGGGCGGGGCCTGCGGGTCGAGGTCGACACCTCGGACAACCGGATGCAGAACAAGATCCGGCTGGCCCAGGAGCAGAAGGTCCCGTACATGCTCGTGCTCGGCGACCGCGAGGTCGAGGGCCGGACGGCCGCGCCTCGAACCCGTGCCGGCGAGCAGCAGCGGGCCGAGGACTGGCAGGCCCTGGCCGACCGGCTCTCCGCGGAGGCGGCGGCCCGCGGCCTGTAGCCGGCAGCCCGCGGCCCGTAACCGGGCGGCGGGAGTCCCGCCGAGCCGCGCTGCGCATGTCCCGCTCGCGTCAAAGGATTGCCGCACTGATCGTTACGGCCGCTCGAACGGCCGGCTGAGGCCTGTCCGGGCGCCGGGCGCCACGATCCCTGCGTGGTGGATCCGATTGCGCGTCCGTTCCGGGCTCGATCGAGCTCGAGAACGTGGATAGGGGTTGCCGGAGCGACTGTCTGACCGGAACGGGGCGATCGCGGCGGAGCGCCCACGCTGCCTCGCCAACGGGCGGGCCGCGAACCGCCTCGATTGCCCCGCTCGAGAGGCCTGTGCTATCCTCCGGCGGCGACCGGACCGGGCGCCATATTGGCGTGCCGCTCGGGCACACAACGAACGTATGCTCGAAGGAGTGAAGCCATCAGCCGAGACCTGCGCGTCAACCAGATGATCCGGATCCCACAGGTCCGGGTCGTGGATGAGGACGGGAGCCAGCTTGGGGTCATGCCCACAGCCCAGGCCCTCGCACTGGCGCAGGAACGCGGCTACGACCTCGTCGAGGTCGCCCCGATGGCTGCCCCGCCGGTCGTCCGGTTCCTCGACTTCGGTCAATTCAAGTACGAAGCGACCAAGCGGGAGAAGGAAGCCAAGCGCAAGCAGCGCTCGGTGACGTTCAAGGAGGTCCGGCTCAAGCCCAAGATCGCGACCGGGGACTTCGATACGCGGGTCCGCCGCGCGATCCAGTTCCTCGAGGAGGGAGATCGACTCAAGGTTGCTGTCCAGTTCCGGGGTCGGGAGCTGACCCATCCCGAGATCGGCCGGAACCTGCTGGCCAAGTTCTCGGAACGGATCAAGGACCACGGCGTCGTGGAGCGCGCCCCGCTCCTCGAGGGCAAGTCGATGCACATCACGGTGGCCTCGACCCACAAGCCCAAGGTGATCGAGGCGCCGAAACACGATGAAGGCGGGCCGGCCTCGACCGGCGAGGCGTCGCCCGCTCCGGCGCCAACCGCCACGATCGCACCGGCGCCAACCGCCGCCACGGTCGCTCCGGCCCCGGTCGCGAGCGAACCCGCCGCGGCCGAAGCGATCGGAACAATCGCACCAACCGAACCGGTGCCAGCCGCAACTCAAGTGAAGGCACCAGCCAGCAGGGCTCCGGCCGAGGCACCTGCCGCCAAGGCTCCGGCCAGGGCGGCAGCCACTCGGTCGGCCGCCGCCCCCGCAGCCCCGGCCGCGAGGCCGGAGCCGACCAGCACCACACCGAGCGCACCTCGACCGGCGGCCAAGCGGGCGCCGCGAGCGGCCCGCTCAGCAGAGTCCGAGGCGAAGGCCGCGGCAACGTCCACGGCCAAGTCCACGGCGACGACAGGAGAGTAGGACCAGCGTGCCGAAGATGAAGACCCACAAGGCCGCCGCCAAGCGGATCGGTGTCACGGGCAGTGGCAAGATCGTCCGGGTGCGGTCCTGGCGCGGGCACCACCTCGAGATCAAGTCCTCCCGACGCACCCGGCGCTATGACGGAAAGTCGGTCATCGGCAAGGAGCAGGCCCGGCAGGTCCGCCGCCTCCTCCCGTACCTCTAGGAGCCGCTGAACCATGTCACGAGTCAAGCGCGGCGTCACGTCGCACGCCCGCCACAAGCGCCTCCTCGATGCCGCCGAAGGCCGCAAGGGCACCCGCTCGCGCCTGGTCAAGCCGGCCCGCGAGGCCCTCCTCCACGCCCTGGCCTATGCCACCCGCGACCGCAAGCAACGCAAGCGCGACATGCGCGAGCTGTGGATCGTCCGGATCAACGCGGCGACCCGCCAGCGCGGCATGGCCTACAGCGCGTTCATCGCCGGCCTGAAGCGGGCCGACGTCGAGATCGACCGCAAGATGCTGGCCGACATCGCCGTCCGCGACGAGACGACCTTCAGCCGGATCGTCGAGGCCGCACGCGCCGTCTGAGCCGACCCAGCCGACCGACACGGACCCTCGATCCGTCCCGCCGACGGTCGAGGGTCGCTGATTCATCCGAACCCATGGGATCTCCAACCTGGACCTGACCAGCCTGACCGTCGAACTCGAGCGCGCTGCGCGATCAAACGCTGGCTGCGATCGCGGCCGCCCCGGACACGGCCGCGCTCGGGTCGCTCGAGGTCGAGGTCCTCGGCAAGAAGGGCAGCCTCACCGGCGTCCTGCGCGGGATCGGCGCCCTCCCACCGGACGATCGGCCGCGGGTCGGGGCGATCGCCAACGAGGTCCGGACGACGATCGAAGGCGCCCTGGCCGAGCGGAGCGCGATCCTGCGGGCGGGCGAGCTGGCGGCTCGCCTGGCCGCCGAGACAATCGATGTCACCACGCCCGGCCGGCCGGTCGCCAGGGGTGCCCTCCACCCGATCGTCGAGACGATGGGCCGGATCGCCGAGATCTTCGGCCGGTTCGGGTTCATCGTCCACGAGGGACCCGAGGTCGAGGACGACCTGACCAACTTCCAGATGCTCAACATCGCTCCCGACCACCCGGCTCGCGACCTGTGGGACACGCTCTATGTCGACGTGCCGGGCCACCTCCTGCGGACCCACACCTCGCCCCTCCAGATCCGGGTGATGGAGGCGCACCGGCCGCCGATCCGGGCGCTCCTGCCCGGCCGGGTCTTCCGCTACGAGGCGGTCGATGCCAGCCACGCCTCGGAGTTCTTCCAGGTCGAGGGCCTGATGGTCGACGAGGGCACGACGATGGGCGATCTGCGCGGCCTGCTCGACGAGTTCGCCCGGGCGATGTTCGGGCGCGACAAGCGGACCCGCTTCCGGCCCGGCTACTACCCGTTCACCGAGCCGTCGGTCGCGTTCGACGTCGAGTGCCTGGTGTGCGGCGGCTCGGGCTGCCCGGCCTGCTCGCGAACCGGCTGGATGACGATCCTCGGGGCCGGCATGGTCCACCCGGTCGTCCTCCAGTACGGCGGCCTCGACCCGGAGCGCTACCAGGGCTTCGCCTTCGGGATGGGCGTCGAGCGGATCGCCAACCTGCGCCACGGCGTCGGCCGACCTGCGCCTGTACACCGAGAACGACCTCCGATTCCTGGAGCAGTTCCGATGAGGGTGCCCCTCAACTGGCTGCGCGACTACGTCGACATCGAGCTGACGCCCGAGCAGCTGGCCGAGCGCCTGACCGTGCTCGGGATGGAGGTCAAGGGGATCGAGGCCTGGGGTGCCGACTGGCGCTCGGTCGTGGTCGGCGAGCTGCTGACGGTGGCCAGGCATCCGCGCGCCGATCGGCTGTCGCTGACGACCGTCGATGTCGGCGGCGGGCAGGTCCTCGAGATCGTATGCGGCGCGACGAACATCGCGCCCGGCCAGCGCGTTCCGGTGGCCCTGCCCGGGGCGGTCCTGCCCGGAGGGCGGCAGATCGAGCGGGCCGAGAAGATGGGCGTCGTCTCGAACGGGATGCTGTGCTCGGGCGACGAGCTCAACCTGACCAGTGATGCCGAGGGCATCCTGATCCTGCCACGCGGGACGCCGATCGGGACGGAGCTGGCCAGCCTGTACGGAGACACGGTTCTCGACGTCGACGTCAAGCCGAACCGGGGCGATGCCCTGAGCCTGGTCGGGCTCGCCCGGGAAGTCTCGATCGCGACCGGAGCCACGGTCCGCTTCCCGGAGATCGAGCTGACCGAGGCGGGTCGACCGACGGCCGAGCTCGTCTCGATCGCCATCGACGAACCCGCCCTCTGCGGCCGGTTCGTCGCCCGCTACCTGGGCGGGATCCACAACGGACCCTCGCCGGACGTCGTCCAGGTCCGGCTGCAGGCCGCCGGCATGCGCCCGATCAGCAGCGTCGTCGACGCCTCGAACTACGTGATGCTCGAGCTGGGCAAGCCGACCCACGCCTTCGATGCCGCGGCGGTCCGGGACCGGCACCTCGTCGTCCGCCGGGCGCGGTCGGGAGAGCGCCTGACGACCCTCGACCATGTCGAGCGCGAGCTGACCGTCGAGGACCTCGTCGTCGCCGATGCGACCGGCGCGCTCGCGATTGCCGGCATCCTGGGCGGAGCCAGCAGTGAGGTGTCGGACGGCACGACGGACGTGATCATCGAGTCGGCGATCTTCGATCCGGTCGCGATCCGCCGGACCGGCCAGCGGTATGCCCTGCGTTCGGAGGCCAGCCTCCGCTTCGAGAAGGGTCAGGAGTTTCGGCTGGCGCGGATCGGGGCCGACCGGGTGGCCGGGCTGATCGCGACCTGGACCGGCGCGACCGTCGCTCCGGGCCGGGCCGACAGCGCGACCGGCGAGCCCGAGCCTGCCCGGCTCGCCTTCCGCCCGGCCCGGATCGACCGGCTCCTCGGAACCCGGTTCGGGGCGACAGAGCAGCGCCGGATCCTGGCCCGGGCCGGGATCACGACGGAGGAGTCATCGAGCGAGCTCCCGGTCACCGTCGCCGGCGAGCCGAAGCCACTGACCGTGACATCGTCACCGGGCGAGGCGGACCTGGCGCTGATCCCGACCTGGCGGGCGGACATCCAGATCGAGAGCGATCTGGCCGAGGAGGTCGCCCGGGCCGTCGGCTACGAGACGATCCCGGCGATCCTGCCGGACACCGCCATGCCGGCCTTCCTCGACTCGCCGCTCGGCGTCCGCGACCTCGTCCGCGAGACGCTGGCCGGGGCCGGCCTGACCGAGGTGATCACGACCGCCCTGGTCGCCCCGGAACGGATCGAGACGTTCCGGCCGGCGAAACCCGGCGGGCCACGGCTGGCCGGCGACGACCCGGCCGAGGGCCGCCCGATCCGGGCCGTCAATGCCCTGTCCGCCGACCATTCCGTCCTCCGTCAGGGCCTGCTCGGAAGCCTGATCGAGGTCGTGGCCACGAACCTTCACCACGGCCGCGACGACATTGCCGTGTTCGAGGTCGGCAAGGGTTACGGCTATGACGAAGCGGGCGGCGCCGTCCGCGAGTGGTGGCGCCTGGGCTTCGCCCTGACCGGGCAGGTCCGGCCGCCGGCCTGGAGCCGCCCGGCCGAGGCCTGGCAGGTGGACGATGCGAAGGGACTGCTCGAGCTCGTCGCGCTCCGGCTCGGCTTCGCGCCGCCGACCTGGACGGCGCTCCAGGACGAGCCTGTCTTCCATCCGGGCCTGAGCGCGACCGGACTCGCCGCAGACGCCCTGGCCGGCCGGCTCGGCGAGCTTCATCCGGCGCTGCTGGCCGAGCTCGACCTGCGGGCCGAACGGATCGTGATCGGCGAGTTCGCCGTGCGCGGGCTGGCAGGCGGAAGTGTGGCCGCGGTGACGGTCCACCCGATCGGCCGGTTCCCGGCGGCCGAGCGCGACCTGGCCGTCGTCGTCGGTCGTGAGCGGACCTCGGGCGAGGTCGAGCGGACGATCCGGGCGGCCGGCGGCGAGCTCCTCCGGGCGATCCGGCTGTTCGACATCTACCGCGGTGCGCCGTTGGCTGCCGGCGAGCACAGCCTCGCTTGGCGGCTCGTCTTCCAGGCCGACGAGCGGACCCTGACTGACGCCGAGATCGAGGCGATCATGAGCTCGATCGGGACGGCCCTGGCCGACGAGCTCGGCGGGCGGATCCGGAGCTAGTTGTCAGGTTCGACGGGCGGCCCGGGCGGTCCGGGGGCGTCTGGGTGGTTGAAGCGCGGGTGGTCCGCTGCTACCCTTGCGCCCCTTCTGCGCGCAGCGACAGCAACGTGGAGTGAACGTGGTCGACTTCATTCAGCACCTGGATATCTTCGACCTGCTGGTCGTGGCCGGCCTCGCCGCGATGTTCCTGATCGGATTCATCCAGGGCACGATCCGGCGCCTCCTCGGCCTCGCCGCGATCCTCTTCTCGTTCCTGCTGGCCTCGGCCGTGCGCGATCCGCTGGGCACGTTCCTCGCCTCGCACTGGCACCAGTTCCCGCCGCAGTACTCGTGGATGCTCGGCTACCTCACGGTCTTCGCCGTGGGCAGCATCGCCTTCTCGCTCGTGATCCAGGGTTTCTACAAGAGCTCGCCGCTCTTTCCCAACGCCTCGTTCGCCGACGAGCTGCTGGGCGGCGTCCTCGGGATCCTCGAGGGCCTGCTGATCCTCGGCGCCTTGCTGATCATCCTGTCGTCGACGTTCGCCGCCTCGCCGCCGGTGCTCAAGAGCGATGCCGAGCTGCCGTTCCTGCGCGACTTCTGGAACGCGCTCGACGGGTCGGGCACGGCCTCGATCTTCCGGAACACGTTGATCCCGGCGTTCCTGCTCCTGTTCGGCTGGGCAGTTCCAGGCGACGTCCGGAGCATCTACCCCGGCCTGTAGGGCGCGCCCGGCGCCCGGCCGAGCAGCGGCGGGCCGGGCACCGCCCGGCGCGATGACCGCCGGCCTGCGCGAGCTCGTCGCCCGCCCGACCCTCGATGTCGCACGCGCCCTCCTCGGGACACGGCTCGTCCGCGAGGACGAGGCCGGCCGCCGGATCGGCCGGATCGTCGAGCTCGAGGCGTACCTCGGCCCGGCGGACCAGGCCTCGCATGCGCGCTCCGGCGAGACGCCCCGCAGCCGTCCGCTGTTCGGCGAGCCGGGCAGCGCCTACGTCTATCTTGTGTACGGCATGTATCGCTGTCTCAACATCGTCACCGGCCCGCCGGGCGTGCCTCACGCGATCCTCGTTCGGGCCGTCCAGCCGCTCGAGGGTATCGATCTCGTCCGGGCTGCCCGCTGCCGGGCCGAGGCCCGCGCCCACCGATCGTTCGGACCGGCCGACATCGAACGGGTTCGAGCACGCCTCGAGCGAACGCCCGACGATCGCCTGGCCAGCGGGCCGGGCCTCGTCGGCGCCGGCTTCGACGTCGGGCTGGACCTGACCGGGGTCGATCTGCTTGATCCGTCGGCGACGCTTCATCTCGAGGCCGCGTCACCGGGCGAACCCGAACCCGCCGTCCTGGCCTCCCGGCGGATCGGGATCGGCTACGCGGGCCTGCCCTGGACCGAGCAGCCATGGCGCTTCTCGATCGCCGGCCATCCGAGCGTGTCGGCCTGATGGACCCGAAGTCGATCGTCCTGCTCGAGTTCCCGGCGATCCGGGACCGGCTGGCCGCCCACACGAGCTTTCCGCCGGGTCGCCGGCTGGCCGAGGCGCTCGAGCCGTCGAACGAGCCGCTTGTCGTCCGGCGCAGCCTCGACGAGACCGACGAGGCGCGGGCCCTGCTGTCCGAGCGCTCGAGCGTCGGGGATCGGCGCGGCCCACGACATCGGTCCGTGGATCGAGCGGGCGGCGCGGGGCGGCCGCCTCGACCCGGCGCAGTTCGTCGAGATCGCCGAGACGCTCGAGGCGATCGGCCGGCTGGCCGCGGCCCTGGCCGAGGAACGCCGGCCGCTGCTTCGGGAGCTCGGCCGGGAGCTCCAGCCGCTGCCCGCCCTGCAGCGCGCCCTGGCGCGCAGCTTCGACCCGGTCGGCGAGCTGCTCGACTCCGCCTCGCCCCGCCTCGGCGGCCTGCGCCAGGCGGTCCGGATCGCCTACGACCGCCTGCGCCGCCGGCTCGATGCGCTGGTCCAGGCCGAGACGGCGAGCGGCGCCCTCCAGGAGCCGATCATCACGCTGCGCAACGGGCGCTACGTCGTGCCGGTCCGGGCCGAGGCCCGGAGCCGGGTCAAGGGCATCGTCCACGACGCCTCGGGCAGCGGCCAGACGCTGTTCGTCGAGCCGCTCGTCGCGGTCGAGCTGGGCAACGCCTGGCGCGAGGCGCAGGTCGCCGAGCGCGGCCGAGGTCGAGCGCATCCTCGACGAGCTGTCGGCGCTCGTCGGCGGCAACGCCGCCGCGCTCCGCGAGACGCTCGAGGCGCTCGCCCGGTTCGACCTGTGGTCGGCCAAGGCGCGCCTCGCCGCGGAGATGGACGCCGTCCGGCCGGAGACGGTCGAGCGGGCCGAGGTCGTCCTGCTCGGCGCCCGCCATCCCGGCCTGACCGGCCGGGTCGTGCCGATCGACATCCGGCTCGGCGACGGCTACGTCGCGCTGGTCGTGACCGGGCCGAACACCGGCGGCAAGACGGTCACCCTGCGGACCCTCGGCCTGCTCGCCCTGATGCACCAGGCCGGCCTCCACGTGCCGGCCGACGGCCGGGCGGACGGCTGCCCGTCTTCCGCGACGTCTTCGCCGACATCGGCGACGAGCAGTCGATCGCCCAGAGCCTGTCGACCTTCTCGGGCCACCTGCGCTCGATCGTCCGGATCGTCGAGGCGGCCGGCCCGGGAACGCTCGTCCTGCTCGACGAGCTCGGGGCCGGGCACGGACCCGACCGAGGGCTCGGCCCTCGCCCAGGCCCTCCTCGACCACTTCATCCGGGCCGGCGCCCTCGTCGCGGCCACGACCCACTACGCCGAGCTCAAGGCCTACGCACATACGACCAGCGCCGCGCCGGAACGCCTCGGTCGAGTTCGACCTCGAGACGCTCAGCCCGACCTACCGGCTGACGATCGGCCTGCCGGGCGGCAGCCAGGCGTTCGCGATCGCCGAGCGGCTCGGCCTGTCCGAGGCGATCGTGGCCGATGCCCGGTCGCGCCTCTCGGAGTCCCAGCGCAGCTTCGAGGCGACCCTTGCCTCGATCCGCGCTGCCGAGGGCGAGACGAGCGATCGGCTCGAGCAGGCTCGGCTGGCCGAGGCCCGCGCGGCCGAAGCCCTCCGGCAGGCCCAGGAGGAGCGCCGGCGCGGCCCGGCGCGAACGGGATGAGCTGGTCCGCGTCGGCCCGGCGCGAGGCGGAACGGCTCGTGGCCGGCCTGCACGAGGAGGTCCAGGCGACCCGGCAGGCGCTCGAGCGCGACACGGTCACCGCCCGGACGCTCGATGCGGCGATCGCCCGGGCCGAGGCCGGCCTGGCCCTCCTGCCCGAGCCCACTCCCGAGCCGGTCGTCGCCGAGGCGGCACCGGCCGAGCCGCGGGCCTGGCAGCTGGGCGATCGGGCCCGCAGCCGCTCCGGCGGCTGGGAGGGCCGGATCGCCGCGCTCGAGCGGAGCGGCCGGCGGGCGACGATCGAGGCGGGCGAGATGCGGGTCGTAACCGACGTGGACGACCTCGAGCCGGTCGAGCCGGCATCGGTCCCCGCGCCGCCCGAGGAGACCCTCGCGGCGGTCTGGCCGGCCGGTCCGTCCCGGGCGAACCCGGTCGAGCTGGCGCGAACCCGCCGGCGGCGTCCGGCGACTCCTGCCCCGGCCGATACGGCCGTGCAGGCGCAGGCGACGGCGGCGCTCCGACTCTCTCGGATCCGGACGGTGGCGTCCTCGCTCGACCTGCGCGGTGCCCGGGTCGACGAGGCGCTCGAGCTCCTCGCCCGCTACCTCGACGACGCCTCGCTGGCCGGCCTCGAGCGGGTGACGATCATCCACGGCATCGGCACCGGGGCGCTTCGGGACGCCGTCCGCTCGGCGGCCGCGGAGCACCCCCTCGTCGCGTCGCTCCGTCCGGGCGAACGGGGTGAAGGCGGCGACGGGGCGACCCTGATCAGCCTCTGAACGCGGCCTGCGTCGGCCGGTCCGGAGGCTGCGACACTACGGCCCGGCGGACGGAGGCGGGCTCTCCGATGGTGGCGCCGAGCTGATCGGAGTCGGCGTCGGGGCGGGTCCGCCGATCGGGCAGAGGCCCGTCGGAGCGAACGGCGCACCCCAGGTCGCTCCGAACGGGAAGATCCGGCCAAAGCCGAAGTAGGCCGTGACGGTATTGCGCGGGCCGCCGCGGATGCCGACGCCCCGCCGGGCGCGAGCGACCCAGCCCTGGGTGTACTTCACCCAGGTCGGGTGACCCGGCTCGACGTTCGAGAAGTCGAGGTAGCCCTTCGTCACCTCCGGTCCCAGGCAGCCGGCCTGCCAGCGCAGCCCGGTGGCCGAGTCGATGGCAACGCCAACCTTGGTGTTGTCAACCTGCTTTGGCACGGTGCCATCGATGAACCACTCGTTGACCGTCCGGTTCGTGTACGGGCCGGGCAGCATGCCGCTGTTCGCGTCGACCGTGGCCTGGACGACGCCTGGCGGGTGGGGCGCGAACTGGGCGACCGGCGTCCCCTTCGAGGCGTCCTCGAGGAACGCCTGCCACAGGCTGGCCGCGGTCTCCAGGGCGACCGTCCCGTTCGGCGGGGCACTGTTGTCCGAGTTGCCCATCCAGGTGCCGACGACGAGCGCCTCGGCGGTCGGGTCCTTGGGCGGGGCGAGGAAGCCCATGGCAGCCAGGTCGATCTCGTCGGTCGAGGTGCCCGTCTTCAGGGCGGCCGGCCGTCGCACCTTGCCGTTGTAGATCGCCCGCTCCGACCAGAACGGGTTCTGCTTCGGGTCGGTGTTCGAAGCCAGGATGTCCTGCATGATGAAGGCCGCCTGGGGGCTGACGGCCTGGCGGCCGGGCGGCAGGCCGCTCGCCGGCGGCCAGTCGGTCTTGCCACTCGGCTCGGTCACCGACAGGATCGTCGTCCGGGGCATCAGCATGCCCGAGTTCGCGATCGCACCGTAGGCGCCGATCAGGTCGATGAAATGGAGCTCGACGGTGCCGATCGCGATCGTCGCCCCGCCGGGATTCTTGCTCGACTGCCAGACGATGCCCATCTGCTTGGCGAAGTTGAAGACCTTGTCGGGCCCCTCGATGATCGCGGCCTTGATCGCCGGGATGTTGAGCGAGAGCTGGATCGCCTGGCGCAGCCGGACCGGCCCGCGCTCGGCCAGGTCGGCGTCGGCCGGGGTGTAGTTGTTGCCGAAGTTGGTCACCACGTCCATGAGCATCGTGGCCGCGGTCGTGACATGGTCCTCGATGCCGGCCAGGTAGCCGACCGCCTTGAACGACGATCCGGGCTGGCGCCAGCCGTTGGCCAGGACGTCGAACTGCGGCTGGAACTTCGCCCCGCGGGGCGCGGCGTAGTAGTCGGCCGACCCGACGTAGGCGACGACATCACCGGTCCGGTAGTCGATCGCGCCGAGGGCGGCGTTGTAGATCCCGCGGCCCTTCAGGTTCTTGATCCACTGCGCATAGGGCACGTTGATCGACTTGAGGTACGCCGCGGGGTTCTTCTGATTCGGGGCGATGCCGGCTGCCTTGACCCATTTCTCGGCGATCGACTGGAGCCGGTAGTCGAGGGTCGTGATCACCCGGTAGCCGCCGGTGTCGACCTGCTCGCAGGCGTCCGGCGTCGACGGGCACAGGATCGTCCCAAGCTGGTGGCGAACCTGCCAGACGAACTGGGGGGCCAGCCAGTTCTGCGAGGGTGGCGGGCTCAGGACGACCTTCTCGTTCTCGGCCGCGGTGAAGTCGGCCTCGCTGTACTTGCCCGCGGTCAGGACGCTCTCGGACTTCATCAGCTCGAGGATGTGGTTCCGGCGCTGGACGATCGGGCTGTCGCTGGGGACGACAAGCTGGGTCTTGCCGGCCGGGCAGGCGGTCCCCGCGGCGACGGTCACCGAGCACTCCTCGACCGCGTTCTGGACCAGGTCGTACGAGGACGGCGACTGGGGGATGCCGGCCAGGATCGCCGCCTGGGCGAGAGTCGAGCTTGAACAGGTCGGTGATCCCGAAGTAGCTCTCGGCGGCCGCGGCGATCCCGTAGCTCTGGTTGCCGTAGAAGTTCTGGTTCAGGTAGGCGGCCATGATCTGCTGCTTGCCGGCGACGCCGGCGGGCAGCTCCTGGGTCAGGCGGATCGACTGGATGATCTCCCGGATCTTCCGCTCGTAGGTGGAGCTGGCCAGGACGCTGTCGGGCAGGAGCGCGTTGCGGACGAGCTGCTGGGTGATGGTCGAGGCACCCCGGGGCTGGCCGGTGACGGTGTCGATCGCGGCCGACACGATCCCGATCGGGTCGAAGCCGGCGTTCTGCCAGAACGTCTTGTCCTCGACGCTCGTCGTGGCGTCGACCAGGACCGGCGGGATCTCGGAGTACGCGACGACCGTCCGCTTGATCGCCCCGAAGCGGGCCAGCTCGATCGTGCCGGTCCGGTCGTAGACGACCGTCTCCTGGCTCAGCTTGATGTTCTCGAGGGCCGTCTTCGGGTCGGGCAGGCCCTGGCTGTAGTAGGAGTAGGCGGCCACGACCGAGCTGAAGCCCACGACCGCGAGCAGGGCCAGGGTTCCAAACAGGAAGAGCGGCAGGGCGATGGCAACCCGGGAGGCTGCGCCACCGCCACCGGATCCGCGACTACCGTTGCGGCGGTGTCGCTGACGCCGGGCGAGGCTGGTCTGCATCTGGTCGGTCACGATAGCATAGGGTCGAACATGGACAGGCTTTCCCCTACCCTCGCCTCGTGACGGCCGGGCGCCGGCCGCTGTGACGCCGTCCGATCCATCGGCGGGCGCGGCGGGCGGCCTGATCGACGAGCTCGCCTGGCGCGGGCTGCTCCACGAAGCCACGCCCGGCCTGGCCGCCCGGCTGGCCAAGCCGCGACCGTTGGCCGGCTATATCGGCTTCGACCCGACCGGGCCGTCGCTCCACGTCGGCCACCTCGTGCCGATCTTCGGGCTGCTCCACCTCCAGCGCCGGGGGGGACGCCCGGTCGCCCTGATCGGCGGCGGGACCGGCATGATCGGCGACCCGTCCGGCACGTCGGCCGAGCGGAACCTGCTGACCCGCGAGCTGGTCGTCGCCAACACCGCGGCGATCCGCGTCCAGCTCGAGCGATTCCTCGACTTCGAGGGACCGACCGGCGCGCTGATGGCCGACAACCACGACTGGCTCGGATCGCTCCGGCTGCTCGACTTCCTGCGCGACGTCGGCAAGCACTTCACGGTCCCGTACATGCTGGCCAAGGACGCGGTCCAGGACCGCCTCGAGGCGCGGCCTGTCGCTATACCGAGTTCAGCTACATGCTCCTCCAGGCTGCCGACTTCCTCGAGCTCCACCGCACGCTCGGGGTCGAGCTCCAGATGGGCGGCGCCGACCAGTGGGGCAACATCACGGCCGGGCTCGAGCTCATCCGGCGCGTCGAGGGACCAGCCGCCGACGGCGCGGACCGGGCCCACGGCCTGAGCTACCCGCTCCTGCTCGATCCGACAGGGCGGAAGTTCGGCAAGACGGCGGCGGGCACCTCGGTCTGGCTCGACCCGGCCCGGACGTCGCCGTACGACTTCTACCAGTTCTGGCTCGATCGAGACGACGCCGAGGTCGGCCGCCTGCTGCGGATGTTCACCCTCCTCGGGCGGGCCGAGATCGAGGGGCTCGAGGCGGCCGGCGCGACGAAGCCCGAGGCGCGGCTCGGCCAGCGCCGCCTCGCAGCGGACCTGACCGGCCGGGTCCACGGCACGGAGGTCCTCGCGCGGGTGACGGCGGTCAGCGAGGCGGTCTTCAGCCGGACGCTGCCGACCCTCGGGCCCGAGACGCTGGCGTTCGCCTTCGAGCAGCTGCCCAACGCGGTCGTGACCCGCGGCGCGCTGGCCGGCGGACCGGTCGGGCTGGCGGTGGCCGCCGGCCTCTTCGCCTCGAACGGGGAGGCCCGGCGCACGATCAGCCAGGGCGGCCTGTCGATCAACGAGGTCCGGGTCGCGTCCGCCGACGACTCGCTGCCGGAGCTGCTGGCGGGCGGCTACCTTGTCCTGCGCAGCGGCAAGAAGGCCTATCGGATCATCCGGGTCGCAGCGTCCTGACCCGGGCTGCCTGGCTCAGGCGTCCTGGCTGAACGGTTCCGGCCCGGGTTGCCGGCGAGAGCGCAGGACGTCGATCACGGCGACCGGCTCGAGGCCTCGCTCGGCCAGCAGGACCAGGGTATGGAACAGGAGGTCGGCCACCTCGCCGGCCAGCGCGCCGGACGTGCCCCCGCGGGCCGCCCCGCCGGCCTCGGCGAACGCATCGTCCTTGGCCGCCAGGAGGACCTCGGTCGCCTCCTCGGTCACCTTGCGCGCCACCGCGTCGACACCGCCCTCGACGAGGCCCGCCGTGTAGGAGCCGGGCGGCCGGTCGGCCACGCGCCGGGCGATCGTCGCCCACAGGACCTCGAGCCAGGCGAAGCCCTCTGCCCGGGCCGGGACGCACAGCCGCTCCTCGGCCACCCGGCCGCCAGCCGGGTCGAAGCAGCTCCGGGCACCTCGGTGACAGGTCGGCCCGACCGGATCGACCATGAGCAGGAGCGCGTCCCCGTCGCAGTCGAGCTCGATCCCGGCGACGCGCAGGACGTTGCCGCTCGTCTCGCCCTTGCGCCACAGCCGGTCGCGCGAGCGCGAGTGGAAATGGACCTCGCCGCTGGCGACAGTTGCCGCCAGGGCTTCCGGGTCCATCCAGGCCAACATCAGGACCCGGCCGTCGGCGCGGTCCTGGACGATCGCGGGCACGAGCCCCGGTGAGTCCGGCCAGGCGACCTGATCCGGCTCGAAGGCGAGGGAGGTCATGCCGCGGTCGCCGCGGTCGGTGCGGGCCGGACGGTCAGGCCGGCCGCCGCCATGGCCGCCTTGACCTCGCCGATCGAGTGGAGGTTGCGGTGGAAGATCGAGGCGGCCAGGACCGCGTCCGCCCCGCCGTCCTGAACCGCGGCGACGAAGTCGGCCGGCCCGGCCGCGCCGCCCGAGGCGATCACCGGCACCGTGACCCGGCCGCGGATCGCCCGGAGCAGCTCAAGGTCGAAGCCCGAACCGGTCCCGTCGCGATCGATCGAGGTCACGAGCAGCTCGCCGGCGCCGAGCTCGACGGCTCGCTCGACCCAGTCGAGGACATCCAGGCCCGTTCGTTGCCGGCCGCCCCGGCTCCAGGCGATCCAACGCCCGTCCGTCTCGCGCGCGGCGTCGACCGCGACGACGACCGCCTGCCGCCCGAAGCGGGCTGCGCAGCGGTTGATCAGGGTCGGGTCGGCCAGGGCGGCCGTGTTGAGGGCGACCTTGTCGGCGCCGGCCCGGAGCACGTCGCGCATCTCGCTGACGGCGCGGACGCCACCGCCGACGGTGAGCGGGATGAACACGGTCCGGGCCGTCTGCTCGACCAGCTCGAGCAATGTCCCGCGACTCTCCGAGGCGGCCGTGATGTCGAGATAGACGAGCTCGTCGGCACCCTCGACCGCATACCGGCCGGCCAGCTCGACCGGGTCGCCGTCATCGACGAGGTCGACGAAGTTCGTGCCCTTGACGACCCGTCCACCGGCCACGTCGAGGCAGGCAATGACTCGTCGGCTGAGCATCAGGCGGGCGCCCCGACCCGGGCCGGGGCTGCGATCGCCGCGAAGTTCGCGAGCAGGCGCAGGCCATCCGGGCCGCTCCGCTCCGGGTGGAACTGGACCGCCTGCAACCTGCCCCGGGCGATCGCCGCCGGGAAGCGGCTGCCGTGCTCGGTCTCGGCAACGACCAGCTCGCGCTCCTCGGGCGCGGCCACGTACGAATGGACGAAGTAGAACGCCGCGCCCGGTGCGATGCCGTCAAAGAGCGGATGCTCGCGGCTCCTCTCGACCGTGTTCCAGCCGATGTGGGGGAGGGTCGGGGCGCCGGCCAGCTTGACGGTCCGGCCGGCGAGGACGCCCAGATTCGCCGAGCCGTCCTCGTCCGATGCCTCGAACAGGAGCTGCAGGCCGAGGCAGATGCCGAGGTACGGCCGGCCGTCCGCGATCCACGCCCGGATCGCCTCGACCAGGTCCCGCCGCCGGAGGCGCTCCATCGCCGGGCCGGCGGCACCCACCCCCGGCACGACGAGGCCGTCGGCTCCCCGAAGAGCCTCCGCGTCGCGCGCGATCACCGGCTCCGCCCCGACCACCTCGAGCGCCCGGCTGATGCTCACGAGGTTGCCCGCGCCGTAGTCGGCGACGGCGATCCGGGTCATCTACAGGGAGCCCTTGAGCGATGCAACGCCGCTCCGCCGGAGATCGCCCGAGGCGCCCTCCCGCAGGGCGCGGCCGAGGGCCTTGAATGCGGCCTCGGCGAGGTGGTGGTCGTTGCGCCCGCTGCCGCTGACGTGGATCGTCGCCCCGGCCGCCCGGGCGAAGGCCTCGATCGCGTGCTCGACGAGCTGGAGCGGGAGCTGCCCCACCCGCTCCCCCCGGAACGGCAGGTCGACGACGGCGTATGGTCGCCCACCGAGATCGACGACGGCGCTCGCCAGCGACTCGTCCATCGGCACCCGGGCATCGCCGAAGCGGGCGATCCCGGCCCGGTCCCCGAGCGCGGCGCTGAAGGCGCTGCCGAGCACGAGGGCGACGTCCTCGACCGTGTGGTGCTCGTCGACGCCGAGATCGCCGTCCGCCTTGATCTCGAGGTCGAACAGGCCGTGATGGCCGAGCGAGCCGAGGAGGTGGTCCCAGAAACCGATCCCGGTCGCCAGCTCGACCGTGCCGCTGCCGTCGAGGTCGAGGGTCACGCTCACGCTCGTCTCGCGGGTCCGCCGGGTGACCGTCACCCGGCGCCGGACGAGCTCGACGATCCGGGTCGGATCGCCTGCCTCGCCACCCTGGCCGGTCAACCGATCGCCTCCGCGACCGCGATCAGCCGGTCGTCCTCGACCCGGTCGCGGACGGTCAGCCGGAGGCAGCTCGCGAGGGGGTGGTCGGCCGGGAATGTGCGTGGCACGAGGCCCTCCTTCAGGAGTGATTCGGCCACGCTCGCGGCGCGCCGGGCATCCGCGAACGGGACGAGCAGGAAGTTCGTCACGCTCGGCTCGGGCTGCCAGCCTGCGGCCAGCAGACCCTCGGCGAGGCGGGCCCGCTCGGACTCGACCCGGGCGAGGTTGGCCGTCAGCACGTCGGGGTCGCCGAGGGCCTCGGTGACGACGGTGACCGACACCGTCGACACGGATCCGGGCGGTCGATACGGTTCGATCCGGGCGAGCGTCGCCCGCCGGGCGATCGCGAAGCCGACTCGCAGGCCGGCCAGGGCATAGGCCTTGCTCGCCGTGCGCACGGTCACCAGCCGGGGATACGCCGCCCGGAGCCCGACGAGGCTGGCACCGACGAACTCGCTGTAGGCCTCGTCGAGGACGACGATCGGCGCATCCCGGCCGTCGGCCGCCGCGTCGACGGTCAGGTCCGCCAGCAGGCCTGCGATCAGGCCGGCCGGCTCGAGCCGCCCGGTCGGGTTGTTCGGGTTGCACAGCCAGACGACGGAAGCGCCACGGGCGGCTGCCCGGACCGCCGGCCGGTCGATCGCCCGGCCGCCGTCCGGACCGAAGCGGGGCACGGTCACGACCTCGGCCCCACGCTGCTCGGTCAGGACCCGGTACATCGCGTAGCTCGGGCTGGGAATGACCGCCCGGTCAGCCTCGCGCAGGAAGGCCTTCGCCACGAGGTCGAGGATCTCGTCCGCCCCGGCGCCCACGAGGATCTCGCCGGGCGGGACCCCGTAGGCGCGGGCGGCCGCCTCGGTCAGGCGCCGATAGTCGGACGGCGGGTATTCGGACAGGCTCGTCTCGAAGCTGCCCGCCGCAAGCAGGCCGGCCACGAGCGCCGGCGGCGCAGGCGAGGTGTTCAGGTCGAAGCGCACGATCGAATCGACCGGCAGGCCGTAGCGCCGGGCGACCTCCTCGTTCGTCGCTTCCCAGCTGTACGAGGCGGGCGCGCGCGGATCGCTCATCGAGATCGGGCTGGGGCTCATGCCACGATCTTCTCGATCGGCAGGACGAGGATGCCCGAGGCTCCGGCCGCCTTCAGGCGGGGGAGAAGGCTCCACACCGCGTCGGCCTCCACGACGGCGTGGATCGCGATCATCCCGCCGTGGGCGAGCGGGATCACCGACGGCGAACCGAGGCCGGGCAGGAGGTCGGTCAGCTCGGCCAGCTTCCCACCGGGCGCATTCATCATCACGTACTTCTGGCCGCGGGCGGCGATCACCGACGAGAGCATCGTGTCGATCGCGCCGAGATCGGCTCCGCGCTCGACGAGGGCGGTCGGGTTCGCGACGAGGACCGCCTCCGAGGCGAGGACGTCACCGACCTGGCGCAGGCCGTTCATCGCCAGGGTCGAGCCGGTCGACACGAGGTCGACGATCGCCTCGGCCAGGCCGAGCCGGGGGGCGACCTCGACCGCGCCCGAGATCGGCACGACCTCGACCGCGATCCTCTCGTCGGAGAAGAATCGCCGGGTCGTGTTCGGGTGAGCCGTCGCGACGCGCAGGCCGGCCAGGTCGGCGATCGTTCGAGCCGGGCTGTCGGTCGGGACGGCGGCGGCCAGCCGGCAGCGTCCGTAGCCGAGCTCGCGGACACGGGGCAGCTCGGCGGCGGTCTCGGCCAGCAGGTCGATCCCGGTGACCCCCAGGTCGGCCACCCCGTCGCCGACGAACTCGATCACGTCGTTCGTGCGCACGAACAGGATGTCGAGGGCGTAGTTCGAGACCCGGGCGACAAGGCTGCGATCGTGCTCCTCGAAGACCAGCCCGGCGTCGTGGAGGAGGCGCAGGGTCGGCTCGACCAGGCGACCCTTGTTCGGGATGGCGAGCCGGAGTCGCTCCCTCATGCCGGCTCGCCCTGTGATCCCCGCATTCGGGCCAGCATCGCCTGGTAGCCACCCTCGCCGTGGCGCAGCCACGATGCGATCCGGGTGACCGTGGCCGTGCTCGCGCCGGTCCGCTTCGAGATCTCGGCGTAGTGGAGGCCCTGATCGAGCATCCGGGCGACGGCCCAGCGCTGGGCAAGGTCACGCAGCTCGCCGAGCGTGCACAGGTCGCGGAAGAAGCGCGCCGCGTCGTCGGGCGTCTCGAGGCGCAGGATCGCCTCGAACAGGGCCTCGGCGTGCTCGGATCGCCAGTCGTCGTCGGTTGTGGCCATCTCGGTCGGCCTCCGGCCGGTCGTGCGTCCTTGTCCGTTGCTTCGCTATGCTAGCGTAGTAACGTGCTACTACAACACGATACGGCGATCGAGGTGGGCGTGTCAACCGTTCCCGGGCCGGCGAGCTTCGAGCTCCTCCCGGCGATCGACCTGCGCGGCGGTCGGGTGGTCCGGCTCCGTGGCGGCGACTTCGCCCAGGAGACGGTCTTCAGTGACGATCCGACCAAGGTGGCCCGGGTGTTCGTGGCGGCGGGCGCCCGGTGGATCCACCTCGTCGACCTCGACGGTGCCCGGGACGGCAGCTACCAGGACGCCCTGCTCGGCCGGCTGATCGGCGAGGTGGGGGAGGGTGCCGCCTGCGAGATCGCCGGCGGGCTGCGCGACCGGCAGGTCGTCGCCAGAGCCCTGGCCTCGGGCGCCGCCCGCGTCGTGATCGGAACGGCCGCGCTGCGCCGGCCCGGCTTCGCCGGCGAGCTGATCGGGACGTTCGGGGCGCGACGGATCGCGGTCGCCCTCGATGTCCGCGATGGCCTGGCGATCGGCGAGGCGTGGCGGGCCGGGGCGCCGGGATGGCCGGTCGATTCCGTGCTCGAGCGACTGGCGGGCGAGGGCGTCACCACGTTCGAGGTGACGGCGATCGCCCGCGACGGTGGCCTGTCCGGGCCGGACCTCGAGCTGCTGACCCGTCTCGTCCGGCTCGGCCGCGGGCAGGTGATCGCCTCGGGCGGGATCCGGTCGATCGACGACCTGGTCGCGATCCGCAATGTCGGGTGCTCGGGCGCGATCGTCGGCCGGGCGTTGTACGAGGGCGGCCTCGACCTGGCGGCCGCGCTGGCAACCCTCGTCGGGCGATGACGACCGGCTCCGACCGCGAGCACGCCGTTCGGCGGTGGGTCCTCCGGATGCGCTGGCATGACCTGCTGTTCGCCCATTGGCCGATCCGCGCCGAGGTCCTCGAGGCGCTCATGCCGCCGGCGCTCAAGGTCGACCGGTTCGACGGGACGGCCTGGCTCGGGCTGGTCCCGTTCCGGATGTCCCAGGTCGGTCCCGTCGGCCTGCCAACGCCTCCGATCCTGGGCCGGTTCGGCGAGGTCAATGTCCGAACGTACGTCAGCCACGGCGGCTACCGCGGCGTGTGGTTCTTCAGCCTCGATGCGGCCAGCTTCCTGACGGTCGTCGGGGCGAGCACCTGGTTCCATCTGCCATACCGCCTGGCCGCGATCGAGTCCCGGCCGGCGGCCGATGGTTCGGTCGCCTACCGGGCGCGGCGGTCCCATCCGGGCCGGCCGGCTGCCAGGCTCGCCGCCACCTACCGCCCGACCGGGCCGGTCCAGCCGGCCGCTCCCGGCTCGCTCGACGCGTTCCTGACCGACCGAATGAGCCTGTTCGCGGCCGATCGGCGGGGAGGGCTGTACCGGGCCGACATCCGCCATGAACCGTGGCCGCTCCAGCCGGCCGAGGCCGAGCTCCGTACCGAGACGCTGGTCGCCGCGGCCGGCATCAGCCGACCGCCGACTGCGCCGATCCTGTCGTTCGCGCGCGAGCTCGAGGTCGTCGCGGCCTGGCCGGTTCGACTCGATCGGTAGTCGGCTCGAGAGTCGCCGTGCCCCGAGACCGCAGGATCCGGCAACACACGGAGGATCTCCGGACCGTCAGCCAATCCGAACGAGCCACGACTCCGAAACCGATGGGGTCCGGCGGGAATGAAGGGGAGGGCAATGGCTGGAGCGAGATGGCGGCGACTCGTGCTCGTCGCTTCGACGGCGATCCTGCTCGGCGGATGCATCGGATCGGCTGCCTCGAGCAGCCCCGCGGTGAGCACTTCGCTGGCGCCGGCAGCGCCATCGCCGGAGCCTTCTCGATCGGCCGCATCATCCGCGTCGTTCGGGCCGGCGGCATCCCCGAGTCCGACGCCGTCCGCGGCCGGACCAGCCACGCCGACCCAGACTGCGTTCGTCCTCGTCAAGGAGCTCGTGGCCAAGGACGGCATCACGACGACCGAGCAGTACCAGGCGACCTGGTCTGAGCCGGACGGCGCAGCGACAACCTTCGGCGTCTATGGCGTGACCGACTGCGTGCGCGACGCCCAGGAGAACGACAACACGCCATGCGTGATCGCGGGGACGGAGCTTCCTCCCGCGAAGCTCAGGCTCATCGGGACCGCACCAGGCAGCGCCCGTTCGATCGACGTGACCTGGACCCTGAACGATGAGGCCGGACCGGGGCCCTACCAGGCGGTCCTGCTCATCGCGCAGAACAGCCAGGGCTCATCGAGCCCGGCGATCCTGTGGAGCGCCCTCGTCTGCTACGGCTGCGTGATCTAGGCAGGTGGCCTAGCCGTGAGCCGCTTCGACCTCACGGCGGTGGGCGCTGATCACCTTGTCGGCCAGGTGCGCCGGCACCTCCTCGTAGTGGTCGACGACCGCCGTGAACGAGCCCCGGCCGTGGGTCAGCGAGCGCAGCTCGGTCGCGTAGTTGAACAGCTCGGCCTGGGGCACGTGGGCTGACACGACCTGGTCGGTGCCGTCGGTGTCCATCCCCAGGACCCGGCCGCGACGGGTGTTCAGGTCGCGGTTCACGTCGCCCATGTAGCGTTCGGGGACGGTCACCGACACGAGCATGATCGGCTCGAGGAGGGCCGGCTTGCAGTCCATGACGCCCTTCTTGAGGGCCATCGAGGCGGCTATCTTGAACGACAGCTCGTTCGAGTCGACCGCATGGAACGAACCGTCATAGAGGGTCGCCTTGAAGTCGCTCAGGGGATAGCCGGCCAGGACGCCCTCCGCCGCGGCCTCGCGAATGCCCTTCTCGATCCCGGGGAAGAAGCCCTTGGGCACCGACCCGCCGACGACCCGCTCGGCGAACTCGACGCCGCCGCCGGGGTTCGCCTCAAGCTCGATCCAGACGTGCCCGAACATGCCGTGGCCCCCGGTCTGCTTCTTGTACTTGCCCTCGACCTGGGTCCTGCCCCGGATCGTCTCGCGATAGGGGACCGTCGGCGTGTGGGTCACGATCGCGGCCCCGAACTTGCGCTTGAGGCGTTCGCCGATCACGGCGATGTGGGCCTCGCCCATCGCCACGAGGAGCTGCTCACCGGTCGCGCTGCGGTCGACCCGGGCGCACGGCTCCTCCTCGAGCATCCGGGCCAGGGCCGCTCCCATCTTGTCGAGGTCGGCCTTCGTCTGGGGCTCGATCGCGACGGCCAGCGAGGGCGCCGGGAAGCGCAGGGGATCGAGCTCGAGCGGACGCTCGCGTGACGAGAGGGTGTCGCCGGTCGCCGTCACGGTCAGCTTGGCCACGGCACCGATCTGGCCGGCCTTGAGCTCGCCGACCGGCTCCTGGTCCTTGCCGTGGATCAGCAGGAGCTGGCCGATCCGCTCCTCCTCGGCCCGGTTCGCGTTCCAGACGTGGCTCTGACCGTGGAGCGTGCCCGACATGACGCGCAGGTAGGTCAGCCGGCCAACGAATGGGTCGGCCGCGGTCTTGAAGGCGCGGACGAGGAGTGGCCCGGCCGGGTCGGCGGCGACCGCGATGACGTCGCCCGACTTCGGCTCGCGGGCCGAGGTGGGCGGCTCATCGGCCGGCGACGGCAGATAGCGGATGAACGCGTCGAGGAGCGCCCGCAGGCCGATCCCGCGCACGGCACTCCCGACGAGAACCGGCGCGAGGATCGATTCCTTGACCCCCTTGCGCAGGCAGGCCTCGAGCTCCGGGTCGCTGATCTCGGCTCCGTCGAGGTACTTCGCCAGGACGTCGTCGTCGGCCTCGGCGGCGGCCTCCAGAAGCTGGTCGCGCCGGCGATCGACCTCGGCGTTCATCTCGGCCGGGATGGGAATCTCGACCTCCGCCTTGCCGTCCCAGTGCCAGGCCCGGCGATGGACCAGGTCGACGTAGCCGCTGAACCTGTCGGCCGACCCGATCGCCAGCTGGAGCGGGGCGATCTTGTTGCCGAAGGTCGTCCGGAGAGCGTCGAGGGTGCCGGTCGGGTCGGCATTCTCGCGATCGGCCTTGTTGATGAAGAAGCACGCGGCGGTGCCGGTCGAGCGACCCAGCCCGACGGCGGTCTCGAGGCCGGCCCCGATCGTCGGGCTGGCATCGACCACGAACAGGACGCCGTCGCAGGCGGCCACCGCCGAGACCGTCTCGGCGACGAAGTCGGGATAGCCCGGGGTGTCGACCATCGTCACGATCGTGCCGTCGTCGTCGAACGTGGCGACGGCCAGGCTGAGCGACTCGTGCCGCTTCTGCTCCTCGGGCTCGTAGTCGAGGGTCGAGGTCCCGTCATCCACCCGGCCCAGCCGAGGGATCGCACCGGCTCGAAAGAGGAGGCTTTCGGCGAGCGTCGTCTTGCCCGACCCGGCATGGCCGGCCAGGACGACGCTCCGGAGATGAGCCAGGTCAACGCTCTTCGTCGTCATGACGCTCGGTCCCTTCGACTGCTCGTCGCGCACGATCACGGAGTTGGGGCGGCGGGGGCCTGCCGGCCCGGCTCGAACGGCGCGACCGATGCTCGCGGGCAGGCTCGACCGTCGGTCGGGCCATGATAGTCCGCTATACTCGGCCGCGATGTCCGGTCACTCCAAATGGTCCACGATCAAGCGCCAGAAGGGCGTGAACGACGCCAAGCGCGGGGCGATGTTCACCAAGGTCGCCCGAGAGGTGGCGGTGGCCGCCCGGACCGGCGGCGGCGATCCCGACGCGAATTACCGCCTGCGCCTCGCGATCGAGAAGGCGCGCAGCCTGAACATGCCGGCCGAGAACATCAAGCGGGCGATCGACAAGGCGACCGGCGGGGGCGACGCCGAGCAGTTCGAGGAGATCACCTACGAGGGCTACGGCCCGGGCGGCGTGGCGGTCCTGGTCGAGGCGGCCACCGACAATCGCAACCGGACCGCCGCCGAGGTTCGTTCGATCTTCGCCAAGGCGGGCGGCCAGCTGGCCGGCAGCGGCGCAGTTGCCTGGCAGTTCGAGCCACGCGGCCTGATCACGGTCGCCTCGGGCGATCCCGACGAGGTTGCCCTGGCGGCGATCGACGCCGGTGCCGAGGACGTCGACACGACCGCCGACCCGCTCGAGATCTACACCGCTCCACTCGAGCTCGAGCACGTTCGCAGGCAGCTCGAGGCGAGCGGCGTCGCGGTCGAGTCCGCGGAGTCGGCGATGATCGCCAAGCAGACCGTCGAGCTCGACAGCTCTCGAGCCCGGCAGGCCCTCCGGCTGGTCGAGCTGCTCGAGGAGCTCGACGACGTCCAGCGGGTGACGGCCAACTTCGATATTCCGGAGGACGTCTTCGCCGAAGTCGCCGGATGATCGTCCTGGGGATCGATCCCGGGACCGCGGCCCTCGGCTACGGCCTGGTCGAAGCGTCCGGCGGCCGGCTCCGATCGATCGACTTCGGCTGCCTCGTCACCTCGGCCGACCTGCCCCTCGGCGACCGACTGGCGGCGATCCACGGCTGCGTCGCCGGCCTGATCTCGACCCATCGGCCGGCGCTCCTCGGCGTCGAGCGGCTGTTCTTCAGCCGCAACGTCCAGACCGCGTTCGCCGTCGGCCAGGCCCGCGGGGTCGTCCTCCTGGCCGCCGCCCAGGCGGGCATCCCCGTCCGCGAGGCGACGCCGAACGAGGTGAAGGTCGCGGTCGCCGGCTACGGCTCGGCCGACAAGGCCCAGGTCCAGCAGATGGTCGCCGCGATCCTCGGACTGGCGGCTCCGCCCGAGCCCGACGACGCGGCCGACGCCCTGGCCATGGCGATCTGCGTCGTCAACCGCGAACGGCCGGCCTCGGCCGGGAATCCGCCGGCCGACCGGGAGAAGGCCGCCGTCCTCGACCGTTCATCGATCGAGCCGATCACCCGCGGCCGGACCCCGTACGAGCGGGCCATCCGCGAAGCCCTCGCCCGGGAACGGCAGTGATCGCCTCGGTCGAAGGGCTCGTCGGCGCGGTCGCCGCCGATTCGCTGGTCGTCGAGGTCGGCGGGATCGGCTACCGCGTCTTCGTCTCGCCGGCCGTCATCGCCGGAGCCGCGCCCGGCTCGAAGCTGAAGCTCCATACCCACCACCTCGTTCGGGACGACCTCCAGGCCCTGTACGGCTTCCGGACGCCGGAGGAGCTCGGCTTCTTCAACCTCCTTCTGTCGGTCACCGGAGTCGGGCCGAAGGCGGCCCTGGCGATCACCGGCAGCCGCCCGGTCGCCGACCTCCAGCTGGCGATCATCGAGGGCGACCAAGCGATGCTCACGGCGATCCCCGGGATCGGCAAGCGACTCGCCGAGCGGGTGATCTTCGAGCTCAAGGAGAAGGTCGCGGCGGCCGGTGTCGGCGCTTCGCTGGCGGCCCTCGGCGGGAGCGAGGACGACGTCGTCGCCGCGCTCCAGGCGCTCGGCTACTCGCTCGCCGAGGCCCGCGACGCCTCGCGCGCGGCGGCGATCGATCCGGCCCGGCCGGGCAGCCTCGAGGAACGGGTGAAGGCGGCGCTCCGGACGCTCCTGCGCGACTGATCGGGCGGGGCTGATCGTCGGCCCCCGGATCGTGGGGGTAGCGCGCCAGGCCGTGGGTCGGCCGCTCCTGACCGTGGGTCTTCGAGGCGTGGGTCAGCCGCCCCGGATCGCCTCGGGATGGAGGTGGTGGGGATCGAGGAGTGGAGTGCCCTTCCGGGCTGCCGTCTGGGCAAGCGTCTCGCTGTCGAGGAGCGAGAGCATCCGGTCGCGAACCTCGATCATCGCTTCGCGCAGCGGGCAGGTCGCTTCGTCCGGGCATGAGCATGGCTCATAGAACAGGAGGCTGGTGCAGCCGACCGGCGCGAGCGCCCCGTCGAGCAGCCGGATCACCTGGCTGAGGCTCGCTCCACTGGCGCCCGGGGCGAGGGTGTAGCCACCGCGTGAGCCGAGCGTCGTGCGGACCAGGCCGGCGTGCTTGAGCGTGGCCATGATCTGCTCGAGGAACTTCGGCGGGAGCCGGTTCCGCCCGGCGAGGACGGCGAGCGGCACCGGGCCGTCGGGCTGATGCCGGACCAGGTCGATCAGGGCGCGCAGGCCGTATTCGGAACGACGGGAGAGTCGCATGGCCCCGATTGTACTCAATGCCGACCGGAATGGTAGGAGTTCCACGAAGCCTGGGATCGGGGGATCTTGCTGGCGCCGGGTTGGGCCGAGCGCGGTTCGGCCGACCCGGTTCGGCCGACCCAGGTCGCTCGGGCCGGGTCGCATCAAAAGGTCGCCCGGATAACCGTTATGCACGCTGAGGCTCGATTCGGCGGCTCTCGCGAAGGGGATCGCGACGCCAGGACTGCCCCATCGCGCTCAACTCGTGCTCGCAGGAGCAGAGCTCGCGGCCGGCCCGGGGCGCCGTCAGCCGGGCGGGTCTGCGTAACGGTTACCGAAGCGACCATTTGAGGCAAGCCCGGGTCACGCCCCTGCTCGACCACGGCGCGCCACCCGGGCACCGGCGCGGGCGCCGGCTCGTGACGCCGGCCCGATGACGGCGCGCCGGCAAGGACGCCGGCTCGGACGCCGGCCCGACGCGGCGTCCCCACCCAAGGCGCAGTCCAGCCACCACCCATTCAGTACAGAACAAACGTGCGATATGGACAAGATCCGTGGTAGACTCCGGGCGATGACCGACGACGCCTCCCGGATCCTCGCGGCCGACCTCCTGGACGAGGCAGACCAGGCCGTCGAGGGCACGCTCCGGCCGCACAGCCTGGCCGAGTACATCGGCCAGCGCGAGGTCAAGGCGAACCTGTCCGTGCTGCTGTCGGCGGCGCGGGGGAGGGGTGAGGCGGCCGATCACGTCCTCCTGTACGGCCCGCCCGGCCTGGGCAAGACGACGCTCGCCACGATCATCGCCCGCGAGCTCGGCGTGAACGTCCGCTACACGAGCGGGCCGGCGATCGAGCGGGCCGGCGACCTCGCCGCGATCCTGACGGCGCTCGACGATCACGACGTCCTGTTCATCGACGAGATCCACCGCCTGAACCGGGCGGTCGAGGAGATCCTCTACCCGGCGATGGAGGATTACGCCCTCGATGTGATGATCGGCAAAGGCCCCTCGGCCCGCTCGCTCCGGCTCACCCTCAAGCCGTTCACGGTCGTCGGCGCGACGACCCGGGCAGGCCGGATCAGCGGTCCGCTGCGGGATCGTTTCGGGGCCACCTACCGGCTCGACTTCTACGAGGAGGACGACCTCACCGCGATCGTCCTGCGCTCGGCCGGGATCCTCGGCGTCGAGGTCACCCGGGATGCCGCCGTCGCGATCGCCCGGCGAGGCCGGGGCACGCCGCGGGTCGTCAACCGGCTCCTGAAGCGGACCCGCGACCACGCCCAGGTCCACGGCGACGGGCGAGTCGACGCGACGGTCGCCGAAGAGGCCCTCGGCGCGCTGGAGATCGACGAGGCCGGCCTCGACACGACCGACCGCAAGCTGATGGCCGCGATCGCCCAGAAGTTCGGCAGCGGGCCGGTCGGCGTCGCGGCGATCGCCGCCCTGCTGGCTGAAGAGGTCGAGACGATCGAGGATGTCTACGAGCCCTACCTCCTCCGCCTCGGCTACATGGACCGCACGCCCCAGGGCCGGATCCTGACCGAGGGCGGCCGGGCCCACCTCCGCCGCCACGGCTACGACGTCCCGGCGCCACGCCGGCCAGATATCGACATGCCCGCCCTGTGGGACGGCACGACGCTCAGCGAGCCAGCCCCGGAGACGGGCGATCCCGGCGCGGAGCTGGCCGGCCCGCCGGGCATCGTCCAGGCCCCGGAGCGCGGCAGCGACGCGTGAGCAGAGACAGGTGAGCAGCGGAGCTTCCCCGGCGACGTTCACGACGGTCGTCCCGGCGCCTGCCGACGGCTCGACCCGTGGCCGTCTCGGCCGCCTGGAGCTGCCGCACGGCGTCGTCGAGACGCCCCAGTTCATGCCGGTCGGCACGAATGCCACGGTCAAGGCGCTCCACCCCGACGACATCGTCGAGGTCGGGGCCACGATCATCCTGGCCAACACCTACCACCTCTACCTCCGCCCTGGTCACGAGCGGATCGAGCGGCTCGGCGGGCTGCATCGGTTCATGGCCTGGGACCGGCCGATCCTGACCGACAGCGGCGGCTTCCAGGTCGTCTCGCTCAGCGACCTGCGGGCGGTCGACGACGACGGGGTCACGTTCCGGAGCCACCTCGACGGCTCGGTCCACCGGTTCACGCCGGAGCATTCGATCGCCGTCCAGCAGGCACTCGGGGCCGACATCGCCGTCGCCCTCGACCAGCCGGTCCCGCCAGGCGCCTCGTCTCGCCAGGTCGTCGCCGACGCGACCGCCCGGACCCACCGCTGGGCCGAGCGTTCGCTCCGGGCGCACGCGCGTGCGGATCAGGCGCTCTTCGGGATCGTCCAGGGCGGTCTCGAGCCGGATCTGCGGGTCGAATCGACCGAGTTCATCGCCAGCTTGCCGTTCGACGGGATCTGCATCGGAGGCCTGGCCGGTGACGAGACGCCGGAGGAGCGCGACGCGGTCCTCGAGCTGGCCGTCCCGATCCTCGACGGCGACCCCCGGGTCCGCTACCTGATGGGCCTCGGCTCGCCGGCCGACCTCCTCGAGGCCGTCCATCGCGGGATCGACCTGTTCGACTCGGTCCTGCCGGCCCGGGTCGCCCGGACCGGCCAGGCGTGGGTGCCGGGCGGGCGGTTGAACCTGCGCAACCAGCGCTTCCTCGACGATCCGGCCCCGATCCAGGAGGGCTGCCCGTGCCTCGCCTGCCGGACCTTCTCGCGGGCCTACATCGCCCACCTGTTCCGGGCAAAAGAGCTGCTCGCCTACCGTCTGGCGACTTGTCACAACCTGACCTTCACCCTAGACTTCATGGGCAGGATCCGGGCCGAACTGGCCGCCGGCACCTTCCCTTCGAGTCTCCCCCGTCTCCGCGCGCATGCCGGTCGGATGAGCGTCGATGAAGTGGAGGTGCAGTCGGCGTGAAGCCCTGCTGCGTAGCCTTCCATCACGTCGCGGAGGAACCTCAATGGGGTCTCACGACCGGCCAGGGCGCGAGCCCAAGAAGAAGCCCAAGGACAAGGGCGCCCAGAAGCTGCAGCCCCTCATGGATGCGCCTCAGCAGGTCGAGCTCATCCGGAAGGACCGCAAGCCTCGGCACACATCGAACGAGTCGGAAGAGAGCTGATCGAACGGACGGCCGCCGCCGGGTGCCGCTCCGTCGAACGATGACGACAGGAGCGTGACGGGAATGGCGACCATCGGCGAGCGAACCCTGGACGAGCGCAACGGATCGGAGCGAGCGGTCCTCGATCGGGCCGCGACCGAGCGGACCAAGGCGGTCGACGCGGCGATCCTGGCGATCGAGAAGCAGTTCGGCCGCGGCTCGATCATGAAGCTCGGCTCGGCCGAGCGCCAGCAGGTCGACTTCATCCCGACCGGCTCGATCGCGCTCGACCTGGCGCTCGGCGTGGGCGGGATCCCGCGCGGCCGGATCACGCGAGATCTTCGGCCCGGAGTCGTCGGGCAAGACGACGCGTCTGCCAGCACATCATCGCCGAGGCGCAGCGGCGCGGCGGGGTGGCTGCCTTCATCGACGTCGAGCACGCCCTCGACCCGGGCTACGCCCAGGCCTGCGGGGTGAACGTCGACGAGCTCCTCGTCAGCCAGCCGGACACCGGCGAGCAGGCCCTCGAGATCACCGAGACGCTGATCCGCTCGGGCGGGATCGACGTCGTCGTCCTCGACTCGGTGGCGGCCCTCGTGCCGCGTGCCGAGATCGAGGGCGAGATGGGCGACTCGTTCGTCGGGATCCAGGCTCGCCTGATGAGCCAGGCCCTGCGCAAGCTGACCGGCGCGGTCAGCCGCTCGAACACGGCGCTCGTCTTCACCAACCAGCTGCGCGAGAAGATCGGGGTGATGTTCGGCAACCCGGAGACCACCCCCGGCGGCCGCGCCCTGAAGTTCTACGCCAGCGTCCGGCTCGACATCCGCCGGATCGAGACGATCAAGACCGGCACCGAGTCGGTCGGCAACCGGGTTCGGGTGAAGGTCGTCAAGAACAAGGTCGCGGCGCCCTTCCGGGTGGCCGAGTTCGACGTGATGTACGGCGAGGGAATCAGCAAGGAAGGCGGACTCCTCGACGTCGGCGTCGCGATGGACGTCGTGACCAAGACCGGTGCCTGGTTCACCTTCGGCGACACGCGCCTCGGCCAGGGTCGCGAGGCGTCCAAGGACTTCCTGCGCACGAACCGGCCGATCGGCGAGGAGATCGAGCGCCAGATCCGGTCCAAGATCAACGAGATCCCCGTCCCGGTCGAAGGGATCGTCGAGGCCGAGTAGGCAGGGCAGCGGCCCGGCAGGCGCCATGGCGACCCGCGAAACGCGTGCCGATCGCCGGGCCGAGCGAGCCTCGGTCAACGATCCGGAGGTCGTCCTGGCGGCCGGCCTGCGCTTCCTCGAGACGCGCTCGCGTTCCGTCGAGGAGGTTCGAAGGCGGCTGACCGAGGCCGGCTACCGGGCCGAGCTGATCGAGGCCGCGATCGAGCGCCTGAAGACGATCGGCCTGCTCGACGACGCGATCTTCGCCCGGATCTGGATCGAGTCGCGCGATCGGGCCCGACCGCGGGGCGAGGCCGCCCTCCGACGCGAGCTGACCCTCCGCGGCGTCGGCCGCGACGAGATCAACGACGCCCTGGCCGAACGGCGCGACGAGGCTGAGGCCCATGCGATCGAATGGGCGGCCTTCGGGACCGACGGCGACGATGACGACCAGGTGATCGGCTCGCCCGACGAGGCGGCCGCCCGCCGGCTGCTCGAGCGCCGCAAGCGCGACCTCGACCGGATCGAGGATCCGTTCCGGCGACGCCAGCGGGCCTACTCCCTGCTGGCCCGCAATGGCTTCGACCCGGACGTGTGCCGCACGGTCGCGGGCTCGGTTGCGTCGCCCGCGGCCCGGCCGTAGGCTAGCGCCAGACACCGAACGCGTCGCGATCCAGGGAGGAGCGCGGCGTGGCCCACCGCCCCGACGCGGGCTCGAGCGCGCGCAGCCTCCCGCGTCGTCACGTCGACCACAGACCTCCGATCGAGGATTCGATCGGGCGGGAGGAAGAGAAGATGGATCCCGTCCTCGTGGCGGTGGTCGCGATCGCGGCCACTGCCGCCGGCGTCATCGTCGGATTCGTGGTGCGCAGCACCTTCGCCAGCCGGGCGATGAAGGAGGCCGACGAGAAGGCCGCCCTGATCATCGAGAAGGCCCGCAGCCAGCAGAAGGACCTGATCCTCGAGGCGAAAGAGGAGAAGATCCGGCTCCAGCGCGAGGCCGAGGATGAAGCCCGGGCAAAGCGCAACGAGCTCTCGAACCTCGAGCGACGGGTCCTCCAGCGGGACGAGCAGCTCGACCAGCGGGCCGACATGCTCGAGGGCCGTGATCGCAAGCTGATGGATCGCGAGCGGGAGCTCGATCGCGCCCGGGAGGAGCTCGCCCAGGCCCACATGCAGCAGGTCGCCGCCCTCGAGCGGGTCAGCAGCCTGTCGGCCGAGGACGCCAAGACGATCCTCCTCGAGGCCGTCCGCGAGGAGGCTGAGCACGACGCGGTCAAGCTGGCCAAGTCGATCGAGCGACGGGCCCGCGAGGAGGCCCAGGAGCGCGCCCGGGAGGTCGTCGTCACGGCGATCCAGCGGGTCGCCGCCGACCACACGGCCGAGCACACGGTCAGCGTCCTGCACCTGCCCAGCGACGAGATGAAGGGCCGGATCATCGGCCGCGAGGGCCGTAACATCCGGGCCCTCGAACAAGCCACCGGGGTCGACCTGATCATCGACGACACGCCCGAGACCGTGGTCGTGTCCGGCTTCGACCCGGTCCGCCGGGAGGTCGCCCGGCTGGCGATCACGAAGCTGATCGCAGACGGCCGGATCCATCCCGGCCGGATCGAGGAGGTCGTGGCCAAGGCCCGCGCCGAGGTCGACCTGGTCATGCGCCAGGCCGGCGAGCAGGCTGCCTACGACGCCGGCGTGCCCGGCCTGCCGCCCGAGATCATCAAGCTCCTCGGCCGCCTGAAGTACCGCACGAGCTACGGCCAGAACGTGCTCAACCACGTCGTCGAGACGAGCCGCCTGGCAGCCGTGATCGCGGCGGAGGTCGGTGCCGACATCCAGATCGCGAAGATGGGCGGCCTGCTCCACGACATCGGCAAGGCCGTCGACCACGAGGTCGAGGGGCCCCACGCCGCAATCGGTGCCGCGATCGCCCAGCGCCACAACCTGCCGATGAAGGTCGTGAACGGGATCGCCGCCCACCACCAGGAAGTCGAGTACGCCTGCGTCGAGTCGCCGATCGTCCAGATCGCCGACGCGATCAGCGCCTCGCGACCGGGCGCCCGGGGCGAGTCGATGGACACGTACGTCAAGCGCCTCGAGGACCTCCAGGCGATCGCCGAGAGCTTTGCCGGGGTCGAGCGCTCATTCGCCGTCCAGGCGGGCCGCGAGGTGCGGATCCTCGTCCGGCCCGAGGAGATCGACGACCTCACGGCGAGCCGGCTTGCCCGGGACATCGTCAAGAAGATCGAGGACCAGCTGACCTATCCGGGCCAGATCAAGGTGACGGTGATCCGCGAGACCCGCGCCGTGGAGTACGCCAAGTGAGCGGCTCGGTGTCGCAGGGTGCTGCGTTGTGGTGCATCCACCCGGAGAAGCGGACCTAGCGCAGCATCCACCGCTCGGCGAGGTCTTCGCTGAGCCGAGCATCACTGACCAGCCGGACCCACGGCAAGCCGATTCCCGGCCTCATCCGAACCAGCGCCCTGCCTCTTCCACATCACCGACGGTGGACAGGCCGAGAAGAGCGCGGATTGCCTCAGGGGGCAGGCTGGACCCGTGAGCCACGAGTCGAACGATCCGATCTGGATCGTGTCGGCACTGGGCGAGCGCGTGCCGGTCGAGTCCCGGCCACCTGACCAGCGCCCGTCGATCGATCGCGCAGCGTGCCGCAGGGGAGCAGTCGAGGTGGTAGCGCGCGTGTCCTGCCACGGCCAGGTTCCTAAAGGCGCAGGTCCGACCGGCCGTCCCAGTGACCTCCGCCGGTCGTCAGTCACGGTAGCAACCTGACCGCCTTGGATCAATCGCTCCAGGTATCCGCCTCGTTAACGATCCGCTCATAGGCCTGCCAGCGACGCTCGACCTCTTCGCCAAGCTCAGCAACCTCGGCCGAGCCAGGCGGAAGGGCCCGGAACCGCTCATCCGCCACGCGCCACTCCCGGAACCGCTTCTGCACGTCATCGGGCTTGGTCGGCTCGGTGGGCCCGGTGGTCCACGGTGCTTCCGCATCCATCGCGGCCCTGGTGAGCTGGGCGAGGACCGCGCTCGACATACCCTGTTCGATCGCTGCGCGAAGACTCCTCGTCATCGCCTCGACGCGCCGTTCGTCCCGGTCAGGCTTGGGCTCCGACACTGCGTCCTCTCCTCCAAAGGCGACCCGGACCCGGGGTTGGGTGCGCGGATGATAGCGAGCGAGTGTTAACGAGCCGGTCGGACGCGCAAAGGAGGACGGCGTGGACGAGGTGAGGATCGAAGCCCCTGAATCGAATGCAAGATGACGCGGGGATCTCGATCGGTCGCGCCCGCGCCGTCGAAACCACGCAGCGGCCGCAGGGCTCAGGTCTCACGATAGGCGGATGGAGGCGAACGGGCTGGGCGCCGAGGCCCAGGCGCAGAACGATCAGGCGACCCGGGATGCCATCTTCCTGGTCGCCACCGTCCGCCCGGGCGAGCCGGCGGTGGCCGCCGTTCGATCCCTGGCGGGCGACCTGGCGAAGCTCGTCCGGGCCGTCGGGGCACGCGATCTCGCCGGGCGCCTGTCGTGCGTGCTCGCCTTCGGCGCCGATGCCTGGGAGCGGATCGTGGGCCTGCCTCGACCGTCGTTGCTGCACGCGTTCATACCCGTCGTGTCCGGGCCGCGTCGCGCGGTGTCGACGAGGGGCGACCTTCTCTTCCACATCCGGGCCGAGCGGATGGACCTGTGCTTTGAGCTGGCCAGCCTGGTGATGGCCCGCCTGCGGGAGTCGGTCGACGTGGTCGACGAGGTCCATGGCTTTCGGTACTTCGACGATCGTGATTTGACCGGCTTCGTGGACGGCACCGAGAACCCGGTCGGGCCGGCCGCGATCGAGGCGACGATCATCGGCGACGAGGAGCCCGCGTATGCCGGCGGGAGCTACGTGATGGTCCAGAAGTACGTCCACGACCTGACGAAATGGGAACGCCTCACGACCGAGGAGCAGGAGCAGATCATCGGTCGCACGAAGCTGTCCGACATTGAGCTCGACGATGCCGTGAAGCCGGCCTCTGCCCACAACGCCCTGACCACGATCGTGGAGGGCGGCATCGAACGCAAGATCCTCCGCCGCAACATGCCTTTCGGCGACATCAGCGGGACGACGGGCACCTACTTCATCGGCTACGCCCGGTCGCTCCTGGTCCTCGAACAGATGATCCGCAACATGTTCATCGGGAATCCGCCCGGGACCTACGACCGCCTGCTCGATTTCACCCATCCGCTGACCGGCACGAACTTCTTCGCCCCATCGGTCGGCCTGCTCGAATTCGTCGGATCGCGGAGGTGACGCGGCGGGACCGGGGCGTCACCAACGGGCCGCCGGGGACTGAGCGCGGCCCTGTCACCCACGACGTCCTCGGGCCTAGGGTCTCACCGAGCTCCGACCGAAGGGCCGCCTCGTTTCCATCGCCAGGCATCTGCAAGTGTCCTGACGATTGGCGTCCCGGTGCCGGAGCTTCTCTGTGCCCGTCAGGCGAACCGGCCCGGCCGGGTTGGCGCGACGCATGAGCCTGGCTCGGTATTGGTGGCCTCCGGGACAAATTCCGCCCACAGGCGCGCTATGGTCGGCCGCGGCGGGGTTCGGCCCGGAAGGAGGCTCGCTCGGCCCCGGCCCACGCACGAATTCGGGGCGATCGACGCGGCGAGACGGGCAAAACGCGGCGTGGAGCGACCATAGCGCGGCTGCCGGCGGAATCCGGCGCCAGGCTCCCGCCGAGCAAGTTCCCGGATCCCGCCGCCAGCGCCGGGCGTGCCGGATCTCGCCGCCAGCGGCGGGCGTGCCGGGCGGACGGGTGCTAGTCTCGTCCATCGGCTCGGGTCCCCTCCGAGCCGGGTGCGATGGTGGGCCGGCTGCTCAATCCGGCTGGACCGCCACGCCATTGGGAGAGTCGATCACAGTGCTGCACCAGTGCTGCATCGGCGCCGCACGGAGGGCATGTCACGCACGAGCGCGGACGAGGCGAAGTCGGCGAGCCGGACCGGCGGCAGAGCCACGTCCGCCTGGGGAACCCGGCCAACGGCAACGCCCCGCGGCCGGCCGGCGCCTGCCGCGTCCTGCTGATCGGCGACGTGATCGGCAAGCCTGGCCGCCTCGCCGTCGAGGCATTGCTGGGCGACCTGCGGGCGGCGCGCGGGATCGACTTCGTCACCGCCAACGGCGAGAACCTGGCTGGCGGCATGGGCCTGACCGCGGCGACGGCGGCGCTCCTGTTCGGGGCTGGCGTCGACGTGATCACGTCGGGCAACCACATCTGGGACAAGCGTGAGATCTACCCCGAGCTCGAGCGCAGCGACCGGATCCTGCGCCCGCTCAACTACGGCACGACCGACGTGCCCGGCCGGGGCTGGGCGATCCACGAGGCGCTCGACGGCAGCCACATCGCGGTGATCAACCTCCAGGGCCGGACGTACATGCAACCGATCGACAATCCGTTCACCGAGGCGGACCGCCTGATCGACGAGGCATCCGAGCCGCTGCCGCCGATCCGCCTGGTCGACTTCCACTGCGAGATCACCTCGGAGAAGAACGCGATGGGGCTCCACCTCGACGGCCGGGTCAGCGCCGTCGTCGGGACCCACACCCACGTCGTCACCGGTGATGAGCGGATCCTGCCCGGCGGCACGGCCTACCAGACCGACCTGGGGATGACCGGCCCGGTCCACAGCGTGATCGGGTTCAAACCGTCGACCGTGCTGCCCCGGTTCATCAACGCCCTGCCGACCCGGTTCGAGGTGGGGGAGGGCCCGGTCGTCTTCAACGCCTGCCAGGTCGACATCGATCCGGCGACCGGCCGGGCGCTCGCGATCGAGCGGATCCAGCAGCTCGTGGACGTCCAGGGATGAGCCCCCGGCGGGACCGCCACGCCCCCTCGTCCGACCCGGTCGTGCCAGCCGGTCCCTCCCGGCTCGACCTCCACACCCACACCATCCGCTCCGACGGAGTGCTCGAGCCGCGCGACCTCGTCGAGCAGGTGGCCGCGGCCGGGGTCCGGCTCCTGGCGATCACCGACCACGACGACCTGGCCGCCTTCCGCGAGCTGACGGCGAGCGGCGCGGCGGACCTGCCCGACGGCCTCGAGCTCCTGCCCGGGGTCGAGATCAACTGCCTGACCAGCGGCCAGCCGGAGTTCTGGGAGGGCGAGCTGCACATCCTCGGCTTCGGCGTCCAGCCCGACGACGAGGCCTTCGAGGCGGTCCTCGCCCGGCAGCGGCTCGGCCGCCGGGTCCGGTTCGAACGGACGCTCGGGATCCTGCGGGAGCAGGGCCTGTCGGTCGACGCGGCGGCCGAGGGGCTCGACCTCGACGCGACCGAGTCCCTCGGCCGGCCGACGGTCGCCCGGCTGATGATCGCAAGCGGCCACGCGACATCGGTCGAGGATGCGTTCAAGCGCTGGCTCGGCCGGGGCTGCCCGGCGTACGTGCCGCGGGAGGGGATCGGCCCGGTCGGGGCGATCAGCTCGATCCGGGCGGCGGGCGGCCTGCCGGTCCTCGCCCACTTCAGCGAGGCGGAGGCGCACGAGTCGCTCCTGCGCGACCTGCAGGGGATCGGCCTGGGCGGCCTCGAGGTCTACTACCGAACCTTCGACCGCGAGCACGTCGAATCGGTCGGCCGGGTTGCCGACGAGCTCGGCCTGGTCAAGACCGGCGGCAGCGACTTCCACGGCGACACCGAGCCGTACGCCCGAATCCACGCCGCGACGTGGGTCCCCGAGGCGGTCGGCGAGCGGCTGATCAACGCGCTCGCCCAGCGCTCGAGCCAGGCGGTCACGGCCCATGGCTGAGCCGATGGCGGGCGTTCGGCGCGCGCTGCCGGTCCTCGACCTCCCGGCCGCGCCGGCGGTCCTCGGCCGGACGGCCGCGACGCCGGCCGACGAGCGGGTCGGCGAGTTCCGGCCCGAGGCGCCGACCCTGCCCCGCTTCGTGCTGTGGACCCTCGGCTGCCAGATGAACCGGAGCGATTCCGAGGAGATCGCCGGCCGGCTGCTGGCTGCCGGCTGCGACGAGGCGGCCAGCTTCGAATCGGCCGACCTGATCGTGATCAACACCTGCGCGATCCGCGAGGCCGCCGAGCAGAAGGTGATCGGCCGGCAGGGCCAGCTGGCCCGGCTCAAGGCGGCCAACCCCGGTCTGCGGGTCGTCCTGACCGGCTGCTCGGTTCGCGAGCCGGATCGGGCCGGCCTGCGCCGGCGCTACCCGGCAGTCGACCTCTTCCTGCGCCCGGACGAGGAGCCCGAGCTGATCGACCGGCTCGGGCTCGCCTCGGCGCAGGGGGCGGTCGGGCTGGGCACGGTCGGCCTCGCGCAGGCGACCGGCGCGACGGCCCGGGTCGGCCGGACGACCGTCGGCGCGGCCGACCACCTGGCCACCAGCCGGGCGGCGGCGCTCGAGCATGGTGCAGTCCGGCGCGAATCGGCCACCTCGGCCTGGCTGCCGATCGTGTACGGCTGCGACAAGACCTGCACCTACTGCATCGTGCCGTTCAGTCGCGGCCCGGAGCGGAGCCGGCCGTTCGACGAGATCGTCGACGAGGCGCGCAGGCTGGCCGCGGCCGGCTACCGCGAGCTGACCCTGCTCGGCCAGAACGTGAACAGCTACGGCCACGACCTGCCGGCCGAGGCGCGCTTCGAGGGGATCGCCCCGGAGCGCTCGGTCGGGCACTACCAGGATCGGCGCGGCCGGCCCGACCTGGCCGAGCTGCTCCGGGCGATCGACGCGATCCGGACCTCCGACGGCCGGCCGGCGATCCCGCGCCTGCGCTTCGTCACCTCCCACCCGTGGGACCTCTCGGACCGGCTGATCGCGGCGATGGCCGACTGCCCGTCGGTCTGCGAGCACCTCCACCTGCCGGTCCAGTCGGGCGACGACGCCGTCCTCCGCCGGATGGGCCGCCAGTACACGATCGAGCACTACCTCGAGCGGCTCGCCCGGATCCGGGCGGCGGTGCCGGGGATCGCGATCAGCACGGACGTGATCGTCGGGTTCTGCGGCGAGACCGAGGCCCAGTTCCAGGCCACGCTGCGCCTGCTCGAGACGGTCGGCTACGACCAGGTGTTCGCCGCCGCCTACTCGGTCCGGCCGGGCACGCCGGCGGCCCGCCTGGCCGATGACGTCAGCCCGGCCGACAAGCGCCGTCGCCTGAACGAGCTGCTCGCCGTCCAGGAGGCGCTCGGGCTCGAACGCAACCGGGCCCGGATCGGGACGACGGCCGAGGTCCTCGTCGAGGCGATCGTCCCGTCGCGAACGCACGACCACGAGACGGATCAGCTGCTCCCGGCCGACGGGCCGCCGGGCCTCGTCCGGCTGACCGGCCGGAGCCGCGCCCATACTCTCGTCCACCTGGCCGGTCCGGCCGAGATGGTCGGCCGGCTGGCCGAGGTCCGGATCGAGCATGCCGGGCCGTACTCGCTCCGCGGAGTCCTCGCCTGACTCTTCCGGCGGGAAACAGTCCGGCGCGGCCGCCCCTGATCGTCCTCGGCGGCCCGACCGCGACCGGCAAGACCGGCCTGGCGGTGCGCCTGGCGCTCGCCCTGGCCGAAGCCGGCCGGCCGGCCGAGATCCTGTCCGCCGATTCACGCCAGGTCTTTCGCGGGATGGACATCGGCACGGCCAAGCCGACGCTCGCCGAGCGCCGCGGGGTGCCCCACCACCTCCTCGACCTGGTCGAGCCCGACGCGGCCTTCTCGGTCGCCGACTTCGTGCGGACCGCCGAGCCGGTGCTCGCCTCCCTCGCGGCCCGCGACCGGGCTGCCGTCCTCGTCGGCGGAACCGGCCTGTGGCTCCGGGCTCTCGCGACCGGCCTCGACATCGACGCTTCGCCGGCCGACCCCGGGCTCCGCGCCCGCCTCGAGGCCGAGCTCGCCGGCGACGGCCTGCCGGCCCTGGCCGGCCGTTTGGCGTTCGTGGCCCCGATCACGGCCGCCCGGACCGACCTGCGCAACCCACGCCGGGTCATCCGGGCGCTCGAGGTCGCGATCCTGCGGGGCGACGGCCCGCCGCCACCGCCGGCCGGCTACGGCGGGCCGGTCCTGCGCCTGAATCTCACCCTGGAACCCGAGCTGAACCGGGCCTGGATCGAGCGGCGGGCGATCGGCCAGCTCGGGGCCGGGCTGCCGGACGAGGCGGCCCGGCTGCGGGCCCGCTTCGGGCCGGACCTGCGCGCGTTCAGCGCGATCGGCTACCAGGAGGCCTTCGACCTGCTCGACGGCCGGCTCGACCGGACGGGCTTCCTGGCCGTCAACGTCGCCCGCAACGTCGCATTCGCGCGGCGCCAGCGGACCTGGTTCCGGTCCGACACGTTCGGCGACGTCCAGGTCGAGCTGGACGCCGCGGACGAGCCGTTCCCGGTCGCCTTCGAGGCCGCCCGGCGGTTCCTGGCGGGCGAACGGCTATCCTGACGAACCAATGAAGACGACTGGAAGCACGGCGAACGAAATGATCGAGCTGGCAGCGCCGGTCGAGCGCGCCTTCCTGCTGGCGGTCGACACCGACACGGACGACGGCTGGACCGCCGAGGACTCGCTGGCCGAGCTGGCCAGCCTGGCCACGACCGCGGGGGCTGAGGTCGTCGGTGCCGAGTGGCAGAACCGCCGCCACGTCGACCCGAACTGGTATGTCGGCAAGGGCAAGGCCGAGGAGCTGGTCAGCGCGAAGAGCGAGACCGGCTTCGACGTGCTGATCGCCGACGACGAGCTGTCGCCGGCCCAGCAGCGTGCCCTCGAGGAGCTGCTCAAGGTCAAGGTGATCGACCGCAGCCGGCTGATCCTCGACATCTTTGCGCTCCACGCCCAGACCCACGAGGGCCGCCTCCAGGTCGAGCTCGCCCAGCTCGAATACCAGCTCCCCCGGCTCACCCGGATGTGGACCCACCTGAGCCGGACCGGCGGCGGGATCGGCACCCGCGGCCCGGGCGAGTCCCAGCTCGAGACGGACCGGCGGATCATCCGCGAGCGGATCAAGAAGATGAAGGAGCGGGTCGACCAGGTCCGCCAGCAGCGCACGACCGCCGCCCGGGCCCGCGACCGGCGGCTCGTGCCAACCGTCGGCATCGTCGGCTACACGAACGCCGGCAAGTCGACCCTGCTCAATGCGCTCGTCGGCGAGGAGGTCGCCCGGGCCGAGGACAAGCTCTTCGCGACCCTCGATCCGACGAGCCGCCAGGTTCGCCTCGGCGAGGGCCAGGCAGCGATCATCACCGACACGGTCGGGTTCATCCACAAGCTGCCCCACCAGCTCGTCGACGCCTTCCGGGCAACGCTCGAGGAGGTCAACCGGGCCGATGTCCTGCTCGAGGTCGTCGATGCCTCGGACCCGCACGCCCCGGAGCATCGGGCGACCGTCCAGTCCGTCCTCGACGAGCTCGGGGCCGGCGACAAGCCCCGGATCGTCGTCCTGAACAAGGCCGACCTGGTCGATCGGGCCGCGGTCAACCCGGCCCTGCCCGCGCCGATCGTGGCCGGGGCGGTCCGGGTGAGCGCCACGACCGGCTACGGCCTCGACGCGCTTCGGACCGAGCTCGGCGCGCTGATCGGCTCGCTCGGGGTCGAGGTCGACCTCGATGTCCCGTATGCGGCCGGCGAGCTGATCGCCCGGATCCGCGAGCGCGGCTCGGTCGAGCTCGACTATCACGGCAGCGCGGTCCACGTCCGGGGCCGGGTCGCGCCCGCCCTGGCCGGCGAGCTCGAAGCGGCGGCCGCCGCGGCCGGCCTGGTCGAGGCGCCGACCCACGGCTGAGCCAGGCCCTCCCGGCGCTGCACCAGGCCCGCCCTACCTGCGGCGGGCCGGCTCGCTGACCCTGCCCGACGGGGCCCGCCTGGCCTGGTCGTGCGCCGACGGCTCGCGTGGCCGGCGCTGGCGCGCGGTCTCGACCCTCGGCGGCACGATCACCGATGCCCTCCTGCTCGAGGTCGACCGGGCCGGCCGTCCGGCCCGCCTCGAGCTGACGACGCCGGCCGGGATGCTCACCCTCCATCCGTCCCTGGGCGGGACCGAGATCCACGGCAACGTCGTACCGGCAGCCGGCGGCGGCGTCCGCGGCCTCCGGTTCGCCTGGGGTCCCGAGCATGAGCTCGATGTGGCCGGCCCGCCGCTGGCGATCGGGATCGGGCTGCACCGCCGTCGGGATTCGGCCCTTGTCGGCCAGCCGGTGACGATCGAGGTCGTGGCGATCGGGCGCGGGCTCGAGGTCGTGCCGGCGCGGCGGCTGGTCGAGCGGCTGGGGGAGGGGACCTGGCGCATCCCGGCCGCGCCCGACCGGCCCGAACGGCGGATCGAGCTCCAGCCGAATGGCCTGCCCGCGCCGGGCGACGAGGAGGCGCTCGAGACCGACTGATCGGGCCGGTGCGGGGGCACAACGTACCGGTGCGTCCGGGCAAGGGTCCTGTGGATAGGTCGTGGACAACGTGCTTGGAATGGCTCCCCGACCTTCGAAAGTCGTGGATAAGCGGCTAGCCCGGTCAGGGTCACCGGACGTACAGTTGGTCTCGCCCGGAGGGGCCAAAGGATCGGAGCCTTGAGGCTGCAGGTGCTTGCATTTGCGGACTCGGAGCCGGCCCAGCGGTTCCTTCGGGCGTTTCGTTGTGCCGATCGGCACTTGCCATCGCGGCCCGGCCCGCGCACCTTGGACGGTGCTGGATCGTGGTAACGGGGCAGAGGCATGAACGCAATCCCGCTCTGGATCGTGTGCTTCGGACTGGGAGCCGGCGATGCACTCCTGACCGGGCTCGTGGGCGTCGTCTTCGGTGGGCTGTTCTTCGTCCTGTGCCTGCCGCTGGTGATCCGGGGCGATCGCCGGTCGGCCCTGTCCGGCCTGCTGACCGGATTCGGCGGAACCTGGCTCGCCCTCCTGGGCGTCCAGGCCTCGACCGGCGGCGAGCTCGCCAATTCGACGCCCTGGATCGCGCTCGGGGCCGTTCCGCTCGTCCTGGGGCTCGCCCTGCTCATCGCTCGAAGGAGTCGCCATGCTCACCCAGCGACGCTCTAACTGGGTGGCCGGCCTGCTCGTCGCGGTGCTCGGGCTGGCCGGCTGCGCCGCGCCGGGGTCGCTGCCATCGGCAGCCGTGCCGTCGCCCTCGGCGGCCTGGCCACCGCTGAGCATCTCGAATGGCACGACGATCGTGGTCACCCTGGTCGTGAACGGCGCCGTCCTCGTGACGGTGGCGCCCGGTGTCCAGCTCGACCCGATCACGGCGCCGCTGCCGCCTCGACCCTGGGCGATCGAGGCGCGGTCGCCGAGCGGTCGGGTGCTCTCGTCGATGACCGTGAAGGCGACCGACTACATCGACCGGTACGACGGCGATGGCGTCCGGGCGGACCTGTCGTGCGGCCGGCTCGACATCTGGTCGGGCCCGCCGATGCTCGGCCCGGCCTTCGTGCCCGGGCCGTCGGGCGACTGCCAGTAGGCTCTTGGACAGGGGTCGGCCAGGGTTCCCCGCCTCGAATGTTGGCACCGCGTGGACAACTTCGGCCGAAATCCGCAACGAACCTTGAAACTCGTTGATAAGTACGTATCGCGGCGGCGAGGTGCGGGCGTACAGTAGGTCTTGCCCGGAGGGGCCAACCGACCGAGAGTTCGAAGAAGCCGGTGCTTGCATTGGTGGACACGGATCCCCGGAAGAGTGGTTCCTTCGGGCGTTTCGTTGTGCCCGGCGCCGGGGCCCGGCATCGAGCCGGTTCGGGGCGCTATCGAACCCGATAACGATCTACGTCGGCGGGCAGCCCGGTCTCGCGGTGGCCGTGAACGTCGGGCCAGGTGTCGGCGCGGCTACCAGGCCCTGGCGCCTCGTTCGACGACGCCGCTCCCATACCACCAAGACTGGCCATCGCCAGGGCTCCCAGGAGCAACCGAGGAATCCGCATCGGTGAACTCCGACCAGGACATCCACCATCAGTGATATGCCGCAAGGAAACCGACCGCGTGGGCCACGAATCGCCCGCGGCGAGGCCAGGCGCGTTCGGCGATCGCCCCGATTGTTGGCGGAGGGTGGACAACTCCGGCCAATTCGGCGACGAAGATCAAAAGTCGTGGATAAGCCCGTATCGTGGCGGCCTGCCGGGGGCGTACAGTAGGTCTTGCCCGGAGGGGCCAACCGACCGAGATTTCGAAGAAGCCGGTGCTTGCATTGGTGGACTCGGAGCCGCGGGCGAGTGGTTCCTACGGGCGTTTTCGTTGTGCCCGGCTGGCCTGTTGACGGGGGAGGGAGCGCCGATTTCCGGCGAGCGGGGGAGCCGCCAGGACGAGCCCGCTCGGGCCAGCTCGAGCCGAAACGTGCCAGTTGTCCAGGGCCCATCGTTGCGGACGGCCGCATGGACCAGGTGGCTGATAGACCCGGGCTCGAGTCCCTGACCACGCTGGCTCCCGTCGGCGCTGGCCATCGCCGGCGAGCCTTCAGCATTGCGACGCTCGCTTGGCTGGGAGAACTCTTACGATGCCGAATACGTTGCACTGGCCCAGGACCTTGGCTGCCCGCTCCTCACGAGTGACGCACGACTCGCACGCGGAGTGGGGCACCTGGTCGAGGTCTTGATCCCGCCACGCTGCGCGAACCATGGGCGGGGCGGCCTGGATGTCACTGCCGATAATGTAAGTTATGTCGCGTAGCGTCTAGAACCCATACTTTCGTGAGACCGGAGCTCAAAGGCCTGTGTTGTCGCGCCACGTGACGGTCACCAAGTGGGGCCACGAGAAGGTCACTTGACGGCTTAGTAATCCGGAGGGGCACACGGACAACGACCAGAGCGAGCACAGCGGTGTGGCCCTGATGATCAGCGGCGTATTCAGCTACTTCCGCAACCTGCCGGCTCACGTTCCGAAGGTCGGCTTCCGCCACATCGCCGAGGAAGAGGCGCTGGAGGTCCTTACCATCCTGTCGTTCGTTCATCGGCGCTTGGACGCGGCTGTCTCGACCGATCCGTCACGACCCTAGGCCCGTACAACCCTATCGACTGAACCTGACTACGGAGTGGCTCTTGACGACGAGTCAGCCCATTCGTCGTCCTCGCGTTGACGCCTTGCCCGCACGATCGTCAATCCGACGAGCGCCACTGCTCCGCCGACAACGAAACCAAGCGGGACTGGGATCGCTCGCCTGCTGGCGAGCTCTGGGGGCATCGGTTCAGGAGGCTGCACCACGGGGATCTGGCCGCCCGCACCCGTGAGCTGGGCGCACTCCATCGTCGCGCCGTGAGGCAATCCTGTCCAGGGATCGAAACCGGCGGCGACGGCCGGAATGCACTCGGGGATCCTCAGCTCTTGCGGTGTCTGCGCCGTCAACAGAAAAGCGCCGTAACCAACGACTAGGCCCACCAACGCCGCCGCCAAGACCTGTCGTACCGAGAACCACCGCCCTGTAAGCATCCTGCCCCCTCATGAGCTGTCCGCCCCGATCGTCCGCCCGATCGCACCCCGGCGCAATGCCCCTTTTGGCTGCCTTCGTTCAGTTCTCAGCGTTCATCGGCTACCGCCCGCGTCAAGGTGAGAGCCCGTTCAAGTTCCGTGACTGGTATTCATACACAGGGTCTTACTCCTCGCCGTCGAAGCCGAACTCCGCTGCGTAGTCAGCCATCGCTTCGTCATCGAACTCATACGGCGCAAGATCCGGCTGGAACACGTCCGATTCAGGATCGAGGCCTTCCGACGACTCCATCAGCATCACGAGAAACCGTTCTGCGCCATCGAGCAAAGATGGTTCCTCGGTCCAGAACCCAAACTCCAGGCTGCGCCTTGACGATCTCGTGAAGTTTGCGGACGAGATCCACAGTCGCCTTGGACGGAACCCGATCACGTCGTCCGCGTACCCGAGTCCATCCTCGTCATGCCACCACAAGTGCCCCAGCAACGCGAGCTTGGCGTGAATGATTGGTACAAACTCGCTCCGGGCCTTCCGCCAGCCGAGCGTACGGATCGTTGGCACGACCGTGTCGTCAGGTCGATCAGTCGGGCCAACCAGGGCGGGCTGGCCGCTGACTGTTGGGGCGAGCCCGCTTAGTGCGGAGAACGCTCGGATCGGCATTCCTGGCGTTCGCTGGTTCAGGCCGACCAAGGGGTCAAGCTTGCGCAGGTCTGTCGGGCGGCGGCCTTGCTTGGTCACGATGACGCTTGCTGCTGCCAGGTGTCCGATCGTCTCGACGACCTCCTCATCATCGATCCATATCGCGGAAGCGATCAGCGCGGGACCGAGGGTGCGAAGGCCGGGCCGCCAGCGTTCCTGCCGGGTCGCGCTGAAATCTCCGATTCCATCGACGAGACCTCTCAGGACGTCGAGGCCAAAGTAGGCCCGATTGCCTGGGATGCCAGCGACCTCGAAGATGTCGTCGAAGTCGGTCGGAAAGCCCGAAACATCTCCCATGTTCGAAATCCTAGCCGCCGGTGGCTATGTGGAGGATTCACGTCGCGGTGCCGGCAGCCCGACTGGGACCATCCGGCATCTCACCGAGACTCAAGCGGTCGCGACCGGACGCCTACCTAGGGACTCGACGCCACCGGCACGCCACGACAGGGTCATCGGTGACCAACACGGTGGCGCGTCACGAAGGGACCACGGATGGCACGAGAACAGCCTGCTCGCCGCCGTCCAGGACTCGGCCGAACGGCGGGATCCGGGTCGAGCTTCCGCCCGAAACGCGCCCCAAGCGGATCATCGAAGCCGTCGTGAGGGCCAAGGACGGGCAGCGCGAGGCCTGACCCTCCCCTACCCCGCCTCGAACGCGAGCGCGAAGTCCTCCGAGGGCCCGGCGTGGCCGGCCGACTCCTCGGGCGTATGAGTTCGGGCGAAGGCGAGGTGGGCCGCCTCGTGACGGACAACCTCCCGGAGGTCCGCCCGGGGCGTCCAGTTGGCGTAGATCCAGATGATCGTCGGGTGGTCGGTGGTGTACGAGCCCTTGATGCCGTACCGCAAGCCGTATTTGGGTGGCGGCTCGACCGTGTCGACGAAGACGATCGAGGCTTCGGGTACGTCGAGCTGTCGGCAGGCTTCGGTCAACGCCATCAGCGCCGCCTCGACGTACGCCGGGTCGGGTCTGGCGGCCCGCACCCGCTCCGACTGGATGTGCACGCCGAGGCGCGCGAACCGCTCGAACTCCGGAAAAGCCTCCCGGCCAATCGTGAGCGTGCCGTCTGGCGCTGCGTGGGGCAGCTCGGCAACCGCGATTGCGTGGCTACATCGCCGGATTATCGGCCTGGGGTCACGCGAGATCGCCGCGACAGCTCCATCCGGTCAGGATCGAAGAAGCATCGCGCCCCCGGGAACGACTAGAGTCGGCACGAGTCGAGCAGGAAGACGACGAATGCGGCGCCGGACGGCGCCTCGCTGAAAGGACAAACGCACATGGCTGACGCGAAGAGGTCTCGCAGCATCCTCAGCGCCGAAGAGAAGGCGGCGATGCAGGAGACCGTCAGGGAGCGCAAGAAGTCCGCCAAGCTCACCCCCGCGGAGGAGCGCGCCGAGGGCGAGGCGGACGTCCAGGCCAGGATCGCCGGGATGCCAGCGGACGATCGCGCGATGGCGGCACGGATCCACAAGCTCGTCCTCGAAACCGTCCCGGAGCTCGCCCCCAAGACGTACTACGGGATGCCGGCATGGGCCAGGGACGGCAAGGTGATCTGCTTCTTCAAGCCCAAGTCGAAGTTCAAGGTGCGCTACTCGACCTTCGAGTTCCAGGCCGACGCGGGGCTCGACGACGGCGAGATGTGGCCCGTTTCCTTCGCCGTCGTGAAGCTGACCGGGGCGACCGAGAAGCGGATCGCCGAGCTGGTCAAGAAGGGCGCTAACCGACCGTAGCCCCCGGAACCTGGCCCACGTCTGCCGCGGGCGCCACGTTGTGGTTCACGTGGAAGACATTGTCGGGGTCCCAGGCCCGCTTCAAGGCGGCCAGGCGAGCGAGCTTGGCGTCACCGTAGATCAGGCGCGTCGCCTCCGGGCCGACGTCGGAGATCTCGTTCGCGTAGCGGCCAATCGTCGCGTCGAGCTCCACCATCGCCATCTCCCGCCGGACCCGGTCGCGGTTGGCATCGTCGAGGGCATCGTCGCTCCACGCGGTGTCGGCGCTTAGGTCGAACACGGCCGCGCGCCCGGCCTACGCAGTCTCGTGCCTCGAGAGCCCTGGCGGCTCCAGGTGTCCGTGCCGGTCATCGTCCCGGTCCAGCTCATCGCCGCGGACGGCGAGGAAACGGGGAGCGAGGCAAGTCCGACGGCAGGTCCGACGCCGGCGGCTCCGACGGGGGCGCACCGCTGCTGGCCGGTCCGGCTCCCGGGCCGCACGCCGCGACCAGGAGTGCTGCCGCGAGACCACGGATGCGAACCGCCGCGCCGCGATCCCACGAACCGTCCTCCCGTCAGGCCGAATTCGGGGCCGAGTATATCCGCCGGATTCATGGCGCGATCATGTGGAGTCGTGGCGGAAGGCCGGCGACGTGGTCCTGACGATCTCCTAGGTCAGCGCCTAGGGATCAAGCACGAAGCTGTACTCGCCCGTCGCCGTCCGGCTGCCCAGCTCGCGGATCGTGTAGGTCCCGGCCGTTGCCAGGGTGTCGGGGCCGAGGTCGTGGCACGCGGAGGCGAAGTCGAGCGGCGCTCCGCTCGGGCCCAGAAGCTGCCATTCGAGGCCGTCGACGCATGATCCGAGGGCATGGGGATGGATCGTCTCGCCCGCCGCGCCGCTGAACGTGTAGTCGGCTTGCTCGCCGACGTTGGCCAGCGCCCCGCTCAATGTCTGTCCCAGGGTGATTGGCGTGACGACCGTGGCCGGCACCGAGAGCAGGCTGAAGGCGTACGGCCCGATGTTCGCTTGGACGCCCGCAAAATGAACCGTGTACGTCCCCGACGCGGGAAGATCCACGCGCTGCAGGTCGTTGCACGAGATCGTTGAGGCGATCACCACCCCGCTCGGCGAGTGGAGCTCCCATGCGATCGTCGGGGTGCAGGCCGCGCCGTGCTCGAGGTAGATCGCCTGGCCGCTCGCGCCGTTGAAGCTGTAGTCGGCCTCCTGCCCCGGGTTCGAGAGTGATCCGGACACCGTTCCACCCAGCTTGACCGGCGTCACGATCGTCTGCGGAACGGCCAGGACGGTGAAGGAGTACGCGCCGTCCGCGGTGCGCTCGCCGTTGACCCGGACGGTGTACGTCCCTTCGGACGGCAGGACGACCCGCTCCAGGTCGTGGCAGGTGAGACTGCCGGCGAGATCGCCGCCGCCCGGCGCCAGGAGGTCCCATGTCAGCGTTCCGGCGCAGGGGTCGTGGGCCTGGAGATAGACCGCCTGCCCTGCTGTCCCGGTGAACGTGTAGTCCGCCTGGTCGCCGGCCGAGGCGATCGTGCCCGAGACCGTCTGCCCGATGCTGATCGGGGTGACCTGGCCGGGCGACGCGGGGCCGGCCGAGGCGGCGCCCTGTGCGCCCGCCGCGGCGACCGCCGCCGAGCCCGACGCGAACGATGGATCGCCGGTCATCCCGACGTCGATCAGGCAATCGTCGAGGATCGGTTCTGCCCGCACACCAGCCGCCGCGCAGGTCGACTGGGCCAGCGCGAGGGCCGAGGGCGACAACGAAGCTACGGTCACCTCCGCCGAGGGGATCGCCAGCTTCGTGAACGTGGCGGTGCTCTCGCCGGGCTGGTAGTCGAAGAGCGACTCGGCCTGGCTGATCCGCCAGCTCGCGCCGAACTGGCTGTACAGCTTGGTGTTGAAGTCTGGATCCGTGCGCCTGAGGACCTGGCCGTCGCGACCGGTGAGGTCGTCTGCGGCGTTGGCGTCGGCCGCGCCGAGCAGGCCCCTGAGGCTCGGGCCGATCGCCGTGGATGGCGCAAACGAATAATCGAGCGTGCCGCCGTTGCGGCTGATCGTCAGGCGGCTGCCGTCCGTCCACCCGATCGTCACGATCGAGCCGTGGCGTTCCAGGGCGCCCCCGTGGGGCAGCCGCTCGGAAATGTCCGCAGCGCTCACGGGCTTGCCGTTGACCACGAGGAACGAGGGCTCGTCGGCGTAAACGCCGACCCGATCACCATCGACCAGTGCGGCAACGGCCGTGTTGAACGTGACCAGCGTGCCACCGAGGATCGGCTGCTGACGAGACTGGACCTCGAGCGTCCGATCCGACGAGACGGAATTCGACGAACTCCCCGGCGGCCTGGAAGTCGTAATGGGTGCCGTCGGCCGTGAGGATGTGAGCGTCCCCCCAGTCCATGTTGCAGTCATGACACTCCTGGCGGTCGGGGCCATAGCACATCTCGGCATGGCAGTGGAACCCGGTGGGCCCACCGCCGCATGTCCCGTTGAAGCATCCGCCGTTCGGGCCGGAACAGGCCCCATTCACGACACAGCCCCACCCGCCATTGTTGTTGGAGCCGCACGCACCGCGCGTGCAGGAGATGTTGCCAGGCCCCTTGCAATTGGCCCCTTCGCAGCTCCAACCCAGCCCGGTGGGGTCCTGGTGGTTGATGGAATCGTCGCCGGCGTAGCGATAGAGATTGGAGTCCGACGAACCGAAGCGGGCCGGGTCGGAGCTCGTCCAGCGGCCCGTGCCCGGGTCGTAGTCGCGGGCACCGAAATGCACCAGACCCGTGTCCGGGTCAACCAGGCCGCCTGCGAACCCGACTGGCATGAACCCAGGCGCCGAGTCGTGCATGACCCGGCCCCAGGCGTCGTAGTCGATCGCCTCGGCGACCGCTCCGGTGGCGCTGTCGATCACCAGGCGAGGGCTGCCGACCTGGTCGACGATCACCCGATAGGTCTTGTTCCCCTTGGTGACCAACGCCAGGTGACCTGCATCGTCATAGGCGAAGCGAGCGACGATCGCCCCTGAGCCGTCGGTCTCGGCGGCGACTCGGCCGGACGGGTCGTACAGGTAGCCGGCCTCGAGCGAGCCCCCAACGCCGCGGCCGATCCGCCGGCCGTCGGCATCAACGACGTAGTTGATCGTCTCACCCGTCGACAACTTGACCGATCGAAGGTTGCCCATCGCGTCGTAGTCGAACGACATCGAAGCCGCCGGGCTTGCCATCGAGGCCAGCGTCCCGTTCGCCGTCCAGGTGTAGGTTCGGGCGCCCCAGGTCTCGAGGCGGTCTCGCGCGTCATAGGTTGCCAGGACCGTGCCGGCAGGCGAGGTGGTGCTGATCCGGTCGCCGGCGGCATCGTAGGTATCGCGCTCCATGACCTTGCCGTTGACCGTGACCGAAGACAGCCGGTCCGACCCGTCATAGGTGTAGCTCGTCGTCGTCGTCCCGGCCGTCGTCTTCTCGGCGATCGAGATGATTCGTCCGAGCGCGTCCCGCGTGTACTGGTCATCCAGCAGGACCGTTCCCGCGGCCGTCGCCGTGGAGCCGACGAGCTGGTCGAGATCGTTCGAGCTCGTGCTCGTTCCGACGACCCCGAGCGTACTGCCAGTGACCAGCCCGGTCGCCGGGTCGCGCGTCAGCGCGAGCCCATCGATCCCGGTCAGGCTGCCGGCACCGTCGTATGTCCAAGTGTCTCCGGCAGCTCCGTCGATCGTGTCCGTCGACACTCGGCCGTTCGCATCGAAGCTGTCGGTCACAGAGCCACGGACCGGGCCCGTCCAGGTCAGTCCCGCCGGGCTATCGCCAGCGTAGGCATACGCGGTCGTGGCCCCACCGGGATCCGTCGACTTCGCCTCGAGACCCGTTGTCGGGTCGTAGGCGACGGTCGCCGCGCCGTCGCCGACGGTCCAGCTCGCCGGTCGTCCGGAACCGTCATACGTCACGTTCATGGTCTGACCATCGAGTTGGCTGATGGTCGTCGGCAATCCATCCGCGTCGTACGTCGTCCTCTCGGCCGCCGTGTCGCTGCCCACGGCCGGGGGCAGGAACAAGGTGGACCGGCCGGCCGCGCTATAGCCCATCGTGAAACTGAGGCCACCGGCCGGCTGGACCTGAGTCAGGCGGCCAGTTGCGTCGTACGTGCCCACGGTCGTCGAGCCGTCCGCGGCCGCCGCGTTGGTCACATTCCCCTGGGCGTCGACGACCAGGGCGACCTTCGAGCCATCCGCTCGGGTCTCGGTCACCGCTCCGCTCTGCGGGTCGTAGGCGTAGGTCGTCGTCCGCGCCGTCGAGCCGGTCCCGACGGTGGCGCTCGCCTCGCGGCCGTTGCCGTCGTAGGTGAAGCTGGCGGTCGGCGAACCGGGCATCGACTGGGAGGTGACCCTGCCGCCTGAGTCGAAGGTCCAGGCGGACGTCCGGCCGGCACCATCGACGACGCTCAGCGTTCGTGACTCGGGATCGATCGTCTCCACGGACTTGGCGCCATTGGTTGTCGTGGAAATCGTTCCGGTCAGCCGATACGGCAAGCCGCCGAGTTCGGTGAGCGCTTGTGCAACGTCCGTTTTCGAGGTCACACCGTCGGGTCGCTGGGTGATGTCGGGGGTCGGCACGGGGGCCTGCATCCCCCACCCGACGCTTGGTTCGGCGCCGATCGTCCGCTTCGTCCCGTCCGGCTGGACCTCCGAGATGGATGCCGTCGGCGGCCGTGGTCTCTGTCGTCGTTGCGCCACCGGGCAGCACGATCGTGCGAATTGTTCCCGCCGCGGTCGTCTCGGTCCGGTACTTCGTCACCCGGCCGAGGGCCGTGGTCACGTCAACCTCGGCCGATGTCGGTGTTGCCGTGCGGCTGTATTGGTCCGTGACGCCGTCCGCGTCGCTCGATCCAACCAGCAGCCCGTTCTGGTCGTAGGCGAACCGCTGGATGCCGCCGAGCGGGTCGGTCCAGCTCGTCACGACATCTCCGGGCCCCCAGGCGATGGAGGTCGTCTGGCCGGCCGGATCGGTCAGGGCCGTGAGCCGGCCGGCGCCATCGAGCTGGACCGAGGTCCGAGCCCCGTCGAGACCGGTGAACGCCTGGACCGTTCCGTCGGCCGCGCGGAGGACCGACAGCTGGATGAGACGCCCGGACAGCCTGCCGCTGACGCCCTGGAGCCGGCCGTCGTCGTCGTACCTGACGGTCAGCAGAGTCGTGCCCAGGAGGCCATCCACGGTGCTCACGTGGCGCCCGGCAGGATCGAAGACGTAGGCAAGCGAGCCGTCATACGTCGGGACGGCCAGGCCGCCTGAGGCGAGCTTGACGCCCGCCGCGAAGCGCCAGGAGCCATCGCCGCTGATGAGCGCCCGGTCGGCCGACTCGTAGCGCTGGATGACGTCCAGCGACCAGCCGCCGAGTCCCAGCGAGCTCGCGCTCCAACCCTGTCGGTCTGTCCGGCCGGAGGCCCACTCGCTGGACCAGGTCAAGGCCGCTCCGGTGTCGGGGATCGGGATGGTCACGAAGGCCGCCTGCGGCTCGCACGGGACCAGCCCCGCGGGGTCGCACTGCTCCAGGGGGCCGGGGCCTGGGCCGGATTCGGAGGTGGGCGCGCCTGACGCGGCCGGTGCCGACGAAGCCGGCGCAGGCAGTGTCGGGGTCGGCGTGCCGCAGGCCGAGGCCCACAGGCCGAGGACGACGATCGCGACGATCGCCCGGCTGGAGCCGCGAGCATGCATGGCTGACCTCGGCATCAGCGAGATCGTCGGGGGTTCCGTACCGTCAGGGCAGCCGCCCGACGATGAGCTGAGCGGCGGTGACGCTGGCGCCCACGGTGCAGCCGGGCATTCCGCAGTACAGGTCGAAGAACGTCGTGCCCTGGATCACGAACAGGGCACTGATTGACAAACCGCCCGCGGAGCCGGCACCGAATGCCGCTCGGTCGAACACATTGTTCAGGTCTGCCACGGGCAGCTCCGCCGGAACCTGGCTCCGCTCCTGATCCCAGTACGCCTGAGCTGTCGCGGCGTCGGGCGCCGGCGGTGCCAGGATCAGCTTGACCTCGGTCAGCCCACTCTTGAACGTGCAGACGCGGTCGGGATCCAACGTCGCGCCCACGCCCGCACCGAGCGACTTGCCCATCAGCGTCGAGGCTTCCGCCTGGGTGAGGAGCGTGCACGGATCGATGCTGCCGGGCGTGGGTTGGGCTCCGCTTGCGTCCGGGCTTGCGGTTGGCCCGGTGGACGGCGCAGCAGACTGGCTCGCGGGAGGGACGATGGCACTTGCCGGGGGCGGTACGACGGCAATCGGCACGGACGGCGCCGGGGAGCCGGTGGCGCCGGCCCCGGTCGTGGTGCAGGCGCTGAGCACGGCGGCCAGGCTCAGGATCGCGACGCAGCGGTGCTTCGAGCTCATGGGATCCCCTTTCAGCGGCTCTGCAAACGGAGCGTGATGGCGGTCGCGATCCGGTCGAGCGGGAGGTCGGCCCGCTCGTTTACCCGGCGCGCGGCGCCTTCATCGACGGCTTCGATCAACGAGAAGACCACCTGGTCGGCGGGCATCAGGATCGACCCGACATGCTCGACCGGCGTTCCTTCGGAGGTCATGGCCCGCGCAGCCCGCTCGAGGTTCGCTACCACGGTGCGAGCGATGGCCTCGTCGACGCCCGGCCAGTAGCGTTCGACGAGGAACGTCTGGGTCTGGGGCTGGTCGACGTGGTCGCGGTTCATCGAGCCGGACGGTAGGGCCCGGCGCCTACCCGACGATAGGGGCGATTACCCCGATCTGTCGCGCTCGTTCCCCTCCCCCATTCGCGCGCCGAGCTCGGCTCGCGAGTGGATCCCGAGCTTCTCGTAGACACGCCCGAGCACATTGCCGACGGTCTTGGGGGCCAGGAAGGCCTGTTCGGCAATCTGGCGACTCGTGAGGCCGCTCGCGGCCAGCTCCGCGATCCGGCGCTCGGTCTCCGTCAGGTCGTGCGCGGCACGCGGTCGGAGGCCGACCCGGGCCAGCTCGGCCGTCGCTCGATCCGCCCAGAGCGGCGCCCCGAGCGCTGCGAAGATCCGGAGGGCCTCGCGCAGCCGCTCGTCGGCGAGGCGCTTCTCCTTGCGCCGGCGGTGGACCTGGCCAAGCGCGAGCAGGGTGCGGGCGCGCTCGAACGGCATCGGCAGGCGCTCGTGCTCGACGAGGGCCCGGTTGAGCGAAGCCAGGGCGCCGTCCCCGTCGCCGCGGGCCGCCTGCACGAGACCCCGGCCGCGCGCCCCGATGGCGAGGGTCCAGGGCGTCGGGGCAACGCTCGCCACGTGCTCGAGCCACTCGACGATGGCGGCGGCCCGCTCGATGTCGCCGATCGCCAGGGCGGCCTCGAGGCGGTCGGCATCGATCTTGAAGCGGCCCGGGTGGCGCGTTCCGCTGGCCGTCGCGGCCCGCTCGGCCGCCTCCAGCTGGGCATCGGCCTCGTGGAGGTCGCCGATCGACAGCGCAATGAACCCGAGGATGTGGCGATGGTAGACCTCGAGCGCGAGGTCGCCGCTGGCGAGGGCCAGATCGAGGCCCTCGGTCGCCAGTCGCCGGGCCTCCTCGGTGCGGCCGTCATACGCGGCGACCAGGGCCAGGCCCCGCAGCCGCCACGCCGGGAACACGTCGGCGCCTTCCCGGGCGTAGCCCTCGTTCGCGGCCTCGGCGTTCCGCCGTGCCGCCGGCCAATCGCCGCGGAACAGCTGCAGGCCGGACAGCGACACCAGGTTGAACGGGTCGTCGCCACCGGGACCCGACTTCGCCTGGATCAGCCGCTCGGTCATCTCGATCGCCCGGTCCACGTCGTCGAGCTGTCGCGCCAACCCGTACGCGATGCCGTCGGCGCCGTCGTGCTCCCACGATCTCCCGGTCTCGGTGATCAGCCCGTTACCGCGATCGATCTCGTCGGTGAGCAGGCCGCGGACCAGGCCGAGCTCCGAGCTGGCGTGCAGCAGGAGCAGGTTCGCGAGCAGGTCGCGGTCGATCTTCAGGTCGGCCTTCGGGGGCGTGCCCGTGCCGTCAAGGAGCTCGATGGCCTCAGCCACGAGTCGGTTGCCCCGTTCCAGGTCGACCTGCATCACGAGGAACGCGGCGCGCCCCAACACCCTGGCTCGCAGGACTGGGTCGCTGCCCGCCTCGGCCAGTGCCTGCTCACCGAGCCGCACGGCATCCGGTGTCTGGCCGTGGTAGTAGCGAATGATCGCCCGCAGGCTGAGTGCCTCGGCCCGCGCCCGACCGGGTGGCGCCTGGGCGATCGCCGTCTCGAGGATCGTGTCCGCCTGGACGACATCCGAGACATCGATGAACAGGCACTCCGCCGCCAGCATCGCCCGCCGGATCGCCTCGTCGCCGAGCGACTCCGGTGTCAGCTCGCCGGCCCGCTCGTAGAGCGAGGCCGCATCGAGCGTCGCGCCGCGGTCCCGGCTCGCGGCCGCCGCCGCTTCCACGGCGGCAGCGACGTTCTCGTGGCGACCCTCGGTGGCTCCACCGAGGTGGCGTGCCCGGGCATCGTCGGACGTCGCCGTCCGGGCGAGCGTGGCATGGACCCGGCGGAGCTCGTCCCGGCCGGCGAGGGAGATGACCGCCTGGGCCAGGAGCGGATGGCTGAAGCGGATCGCCTGACGATCGACGGCCACGATGCCGGACCGGAGCGCGGGCTCGAGCGCCACGGGCGCCTCGGGATCGGCCCGGCGGAGGGTGTCGATCGTTGGCTCGGCTGCCACGGCCGCGAGCAGGAGCGCCGTGCGGGTCGCGGGCGGCAGGGCCCCGATCCGTGCCTCGACCAGGGCGCCGAGCGTGGCCGGGATCGGGAGGCGCTCGCCGGGCGTCACGACCGCCCCGGATCGGGCGAGGTTGCGCGCAATCTCGAGGGCGTAGAAGGGATTGCCACCGGACGCCTGCTCGATCCGGACCAGCACCAGCCGCGGGAAGGACCGGCCCGATCGGGCCAGGAACAGCTGGTGCAATGCAGCAAGGGGCAGCGGGCCGACGTGGAGCCGATCACGCCGCTCCGCGGGAACGCCGGCCGTCAGCTCGAGGACCGGCGCTGCCGGCTCGCCACGGACCGCGAGAAGGACGCCGGCCGCGGTGTCGAGGAGGCGCCGGATCGCATAGGCCAGGACGGCCGCTGAGGCGTCATCGAGCCACTGGGCGTCGTCGATCGCCAGGACCAGCGACCGCTCGCGTGCGAGCTCGCGCAGGAGCGTCGCCGTGGCGACCGAGAGCGCCCGCTGGTCGGGCAGCTGGCCCGACGGCTCGGCCCGCAGGATCGCGATCTCGAGGGCGTGCTGCTGCACGTCGGGCAGGAACGCGAGCTCGGCGTCGGTGACGGTCGACAGGAGGTCGGTCAGGCCCCCCAGGGTGAGCGTTCGTTCGGGTTCGGCGGGCGCCGCCAGGAGAACCCGGGCACCACGTTCGCCAGCGCGCTCGATCGCGGCGCGCCAGATCGCCGTCTTGCCGATCCCCGCATCGCCGTTGATCAGCAGGCTCGCGAGCCCCGTTCGGGCCAGCTCGAGCAATCGGTCGACCGCCTCGACCTCGGTTGCCCGCCCGATGAGCTCCGCGTTCATCCGGTCATCACGCCGTCCGCCCGCAGCCGCGCCATTCTCATTCCTTCGGCGAGGTTTCCCCCAGGAGCAGGTCCCAGGCGTTCTGCGTTCCTGCCGCAATATGGGTGAACGCCGCGCCGGGCGCCAGCCAGACAGCCGGGCCCCAGCCGGCCACGAGCGCGACGCCAGCCACGATGAGCACGATCATTGCCGCCAGCGGCGCCAGGAACCGGAAGGCGAGCTGCGGCGAGGACCACCCGCCGCTCCGGGCCGTGCCGAAGGCGCCGCGCGATGACGTGAACCCGAGCGCGCCGAAGGCGGCGACCAGGATCCCCTGCGCGCCGGGTCGTCCGTCGGGGACGAGCAGCGCCAGGGACGACGAACACGAGCCCAAGGAGCACGGCAGCCACCCCCGCGAGAGCGACGAAGAACTCCTGCCACGCGGCGAGCGTGACGTCGACGTCCATTGCTGGCATCGTAGACGGCGGGCTCGATCAGGGTCGGCCCAGTCGCCGAGACGCTCGCGCGGCCGGCGGCCTAATCCGCTGCCTTGAACCAGTCGAGCACGCGCAGCGCGCGGAGCGTGTTCCAGCGGCTCGGCGTGCCCTCGCCGTCCTCCATCTGGAAGTGGGCCTCGCCCGCGTGGACGTTCTGGAGCGGCCACCGGCCGTCGGGATCCCGATTGCCCTCGACGACCCCGATCGCCTCGGCGACGCGCTCATCGGGCTTGACCCCGGCGTCGCGCAGGTACTCGAGCCCGCGCAGGACGTCGTAGTGGTACCAGGGCGGGAACGAGAACTGGAGCCAGCTCGGGTCGATCACCTCGCCGGTCGACTTCCGACGGAACAGCCGGCGCTCGAGCAGGTACTCCTCGCCGCGGCGGCGTGCCGCCCCCACCTCGGCCGAGCCGCCGATCGCCCGCTCGTGCTCGAGCAGGCCCTCGAGGACGTTGATCGTCGTCCCGAACGACGACACCGTCGCGCCGTTCTCGACCTCGCAGTTCCAGCCGCCGTCGGGGAGCTGCTCGCCGAGGAGCCGCTCGACGAGCGGCGTCATGTCCACGCCGAAGTACGAGCCGGTCGCGACGACGTTGCCGTTGATGCACGGCTCGACCTCGCCCTCGAAGAACCGGTTGTCGGCCCAGGGGTTCTCCCACGGGGCGCCGTCCCCCCAGGTGACGTGCTCGCGGACGAGGCCGACGGCCCGCCGGGCCTGCTCGCTCTCGGGATCGAGCCCGAGCCGCCGCAGGAGCTCCAGCACGTGGAACGTGTCCGTCCAGTCGTGCGACCAGGCCTTGCCGCCCCACAGGCCGTCCGGCGCCTGGAGCGCGAGCAGCCGGGCGCCCCAGCCCTCGGTCGCGATCCGCGCCCGCTCGGCGGCGATGACGTCCGCCGGCTCGTGCGTCAGGTCGCGCATCACCTGCCAGCGGATCGAGGGATCGGAGTCGAGCAGCCAGTCGATGACGGTCATGTCCCTGCCCCGTGCCCTGGGGACCCGGAGGTCCACTTACCCCTTCACCGCCAGAACGTCGACGAGGCGGATGTCGGGATCCTTGGCGAGGAGCTGCGGGCCTGCCGAGGCGAGCGCCGCGGGGATCTGCCCCCCAAGGTGCGCCTGGCGCGCGGCTTCGTCCTCGAACGCATCGAAGATCCCGAACGTCGAGTCGTTGACCTTGAAGCCGTACCAGACCCGGGTGCCGGGTTCCTGCTCGACGATCGCCTGGCCGCCCTTGACGAACGCCTCGACCTCGGCTTCCTTGCCGGGCTTCGCCTCGACCAGCGCCAGGATTCCAAGGGTCAGTGCCACGTCGTTCTCCTTGCCCACGCGATCCGCCCGCTCGGCTCGGGTGTATTGACGGTAGCGCGTCTGCCGGCTGAGCGCCTCGCCCAGGCGTGACCTGGGACGAATGTCGGCAGGGAGACGCACTAACTCCGAGCTCGGCCCGGGATGGTCGCTCCTGGACGCAACGGCAGGCCGGCTCGTGCACGCCGCCCGCTCACCGAGCCTCGAATTCGGCCCGAAATCGCCCGCTATCGCCCGGTCGCCCCCGTAGTGCGTCTGGGGCCGACATTCCTGCGAAGTTCGGCCCGCCCGGAACGCCCGCGTACGACGCGAGGCCGAACGCCCCACGGACGAGCGCAGGCGGGCCGGCAGCTTCTCGATTGCCAGCGCGGTGACGTTCCCAGGATCGGGCCGGCTCACCGTCCGCGCTGGGCGCGCTCGGAGAGGAGGTCGGCGACCTGCTCGATCTGCCCCTCGATGCCGAGCGTCTCGGCAAGGAGGTCGGCGACCACGCCGAGCATCGCCCGGGGGGCCATCGCCTCGGTCCGGCCTTCGACCACGTGACCGACGAACCCGGCCAGGTCCTCGAGGTTGCGTCGGTAGAAGTAGAAGCCGAATGTCGCCGGGTCAAGGCGGACCGGGCGAAAAGCCGCTTCGTACCGATCGAGGAACGAACCAAACCGATCGGCCGGGAAGAAGGTCGTGCCGGCGAACATGAACAGGTCGTGCTCAGGCGGACCGATGAGTGCGCCGTCCCAGTCGAGCAGGTGAAGCGCCCCGTCGCTCGAGAGCAGGAGGTTCGACCCCCAGATGTCCGTATGGCAGAGGACCTCGTCCGAGGTGCGGACCCGGGCGAGGTCGCGAAGCGCACCGAGGCGGCCGATCGCTGCTCGCACGTCCTGGGTCCTGGATGCGACGAGCGCCCGAAGGCTGGCTACGTTGGTTTCGTCCGCGCTCGAGAGCTCAGCTCCCGCGTCAAGGGCCGCCAACGTCGCGACAAGAATCGGCAGAAAGGGCAGCTCGTAGTCCTCGACTCGGTCGACGAGGGGCCGAACAGCGGCCGTGCTGGCGTGGACGGCAGCCACGATCGCGGCGACGCGCAGATAGAGCTCATCGGGCCAGGCGGTCTCGTCCTCGAGGTTTCGGCCTTCGAGATACTCGAGAACGTGAAGGCTGTACCCATCGATCCAGTTCAGGTAGCCGCCCTCGCGATCCGGGATCGGACGAGGGACGGGCACCCCCCTGGCTGCGAGCGCGGCCAGGAGCGGCAGCTCCGACCCAGGCGAGGGCGCCGAGATCGCCGAGGAGGCGACGCGGGACAGCTTGACGAAGGCCCGCCGGCCATCATCGCCGTTCGCCACGTAGCCCCACGAGTCGAGCCCGTACGGGACGAACGTGAGCCGATCGACCTCAAACTCGTAGCGATCGCGCAGGCATTGCAGGAGCGCGCGATGGTCCAGGTCCGGCTCGGTCCGCATCGACCGACAGCGTAGCCTCGAGCGGCCGGCGTCGCGCCACCGTGGCGCTGTCAGATCGCCTTCGTTGTCCCCGAACCGACGGACGCTGCCAAATTCCGCTGAAGGACGCTGTATGGTCGGTCGTTGGCCGGAACCGGTCGCCGCAGGCAGGCCGGTCTGGCTACGCGCCCAGCGCCGGGAAGCGTTCCACGTACGTCGCCCGCCAGGCCGGCGCCTCGAACGGCGCGACGTACCACGTGGTGGTCCTGGCGACCTTGCCCTGGCGAAGCTCGAGGATCTGGATCATCTGCCACCGCTCGCCGTTCGGGTAGGTGACGGTCCCGACGTACGTGTACACGTCGCCCGATCCCTCGATGCGCAGGGGTGCGAAGCTCGGCGTGAGCACCCAGCGATCCTCGGCGCCGACGAGCTTCGTGCTCGCCGGATCGATCGTTCCAACCCCACCGGGGTAGTTGCGCCAGAGCGCGAGATTATTCGCCTTGCCCCGGACGCGCTCCCCCGACTGGGGCATCTCGTCGATGAAGTCGTCGGTCATGAGCGCCGCCGCTGTGTCGAAGTCCTTCCCCTGGATGGAGCGAGCGTAGCGCTCAACGACCGCTCGACCGCTTGGCTCAGCCATCGTGCCCTCCGAGTGGAGTCATTGCCGTGACCCGGGCGACCCGTGGCCATTCTAGAGTCCCGGCCGTGGCCTCCAATGCGCAGTCGCTGCGGCCTGCGTCCAAATGGTCGTACATACGCAGTGCCCAGGGACCTTCCTGGTCCCGCATTGAGATGCAATCCGGGCTCCGATTGCGAACCTGCATACTTGCGCGCGGTGAGCCCGTCGGCACCCGAGCCGCGAGCCGTCTCCCGGCGTCCCAGAAGGAGACTCGTCAATGCCCAAGATCATCGTCACCGCGGCGGTCAACGATGTCGAGGAGTGGTTGAAGTTCAAGGCAGGGATGGTCCCCGCGATGTCGGCGGTCGCGTCAGACGGGTCCAGCTACGTCGCCATGGATGGGAGCAACCAGGTGGCCAGCACCTGGGATGTCCCCGACATGGAGGCCTTCCAGGCAGTCCAGAACTCCTTCTCTGGAGAACTGGCTGCGTCGGCGCAGCGAGCCGGGATGATCCCGTCGACGATGGTGGTGTACATCAAGAAGTAGTCCAGTCCCGTCGGCAGCGGAACCTCGCGACCGACGGTGGAGGTCCAGGAACGAGCCCCGACCTGAGCCAGGCCGGGGCTCGTTCCGCGTCGGGTGCATCCTTGGTCCGGCCCCTTCCCCGGATGTGCGGCGACCCGGTCCTGGGATTGACGTTCAGTTTGTCGTATTGGACAGCCCACGACGCCGTCATGTTCCACATGGTCACCGGCTCCATACTTGCGGCCCAGCCACTTCCCCCAAGGAGAGTCCATCATGTCGACCGAGCAGAACAAGGCCGTCGTCCGCCGGTTCATGACCGAGGTCCTGCAAGACGGTCATCTCGACGTGCTCGACGAGGTCCTGGCCCCGACCTACGTGAACCCCGCGATGGGAGGCGCCGACCTCGCAGGCTTCAAGGCGATCTTGACCGGGATGGCTGCCGCGGTCCGTTTGCGGTTCACCATCACGGACCTCGCGGCCGAAGGGGACGCGGTGGTCGCTCGCTTCACCCTCGAGGTCACCCGAACCGGTGGAGAGAAGCTGGCAGCCCAGGGTCTCACCTACTACCGTCTCGCCGATGGCAAGATCGTCGAAGACGACCCGTTCTCGAGGCCGGATCTCGGGCAGCTCCTCGGTATGACGCCACCGGCCGCCTGACCCGAGGGTACGACCAGGCGCTCAGATGGGATTGGCTCGCTGCGATCTTCGGGCCAGTTCCTCGGCCGAGTTCAGATCTCGCTCGAATGGACGATGTGCTCGATCTGGCGCCACCGCAACCCGGCCAGGAGTGCCGAGCGGGTCGCCGACCCTGGCCGTCGCGGCACGTCAGCCGCAGGCCGTGCCCGCCCAAGCTCGTGGCGAGCCGCGCGTTAGCAGGCGGACGAGGCTGGCCCAGCCCGTAAGCGTTCGCATCGTGCCGAATGGCACTTGCGAGGTGCCGATGTGCGGCGCACGGTCGTGTCCTCACGGGAGTGCGATGTAGCAAGTCCCCACACACCGACCGCCCGGACCCGTCGAGCGACCGGCATGTGGGTGAGTCGGTGGCCTTCTGCCGACTCGGGAGGGAGAACTCCGATGACCGTGCGTAACCTGCTGGCCGTCAATGCCGTGCTCGCGTTCGTCTCGGCTGTCTCGCTCCTCGTCATACCCACGCAGTTCGTCGCTCCGTTCGGCGCAACCCTCGACCCGACTGGCCTGTTCACGGCCCAGGGCTGGGGAACGTCGCTCCTCGCACTCGGGGTCGCCAGCTGGGTCGCCCGGGACGCGGGTGGACGTGCTCGACGCACCGTCGCGATCGCAGTCGCGGTCGAATGGTTCGCTACCGCAGTCCTCTTCGCCATCGGGATCGCCAAGGGCACCGTCAACTCTCTCGCTGGCCTCTGGATTGTGCTCGGTCTCCTCTTCGGGGTGGCCTTCCTCAGTGCCATCGCAGGGATCGTGTTCCACGACTCTGAGACGACCGCCTGACCTGAAACTCAGATCTCGCTCGAGTGGACGATGTGCTCGAACTGTCGCCACAGGAGCACGACCAGGAGCGCCGAGCCTGCGAATGCGAACCAGAAGGGCGCCGTGATCCCGAACGTCTTTGCGAGCAGGCCGCCGATCGGCGTCCCGATGACCAGGCCACCGACGATCGCGACGCGATAGGCGCCGGTCACCCGGCCGAGCAGCGCGTCGGGCACCGCCCGCTGGCGGACGACCGTCGAGGTCGTGCCCCATACGAACGCGTGCGCCCCGAACACGACGAGGGTCGCCAGGGCGATCACCGACGAGGTCGTCAGAGCCAGGATCAGGTGGGTGCAGGTCTCGATGATCAGCCCGACCCGCATGATGTCGGACAGCTTGAAACGTCGTTCGAGGCGGCCGTAGATCACGGTTCCGATCACGCCCCCGGCAGCCACGGCCGTCGTCAGCAGGCCGAAGCCGACCGCGTTCATCCCGAGCCGCTCGCCGGCGTACAGCACGAGCACTGACCAGGCCGCCCCGAACGTGACGTTGAAGGTCAGGATCGTCAGCGCCAACGTGCGCATCGGCGGGTGGGCGATCAGCCAGCGAAGGCCCTCGAGCGTCTCGGAGCGCAGGCCGGACCGGTCGGTTCGGGCCGCCCTGACGTCGGTCGCGAGTCGCGAGATCAGGGCGGCGCCAAGCGCGAAGCCGATCGCGTTCGTGGCGAACGGGAGCGCCGGCCCGACCGCGAACAGGAACGCGCCGACCGGCGGCAGCACAAGCTGGTTGGTGAGCAACTGGGCGCCCTGGACGCGGGCATTGGCGATCCCCAGGTCCTCGCGGGCCACGAGGCTGGGGAGCAGCGTGCTCGTCGCCGAGTCGGCAAACGTCTCGGCCGTCCCCAGGATGAACAGGGTCGCGAGGACCAGGCCGATGCTCGCCACGTCGGTCGCTATCGTCACGACGAGCGCCGCGAGCACGACTGTCCGGCCCAGGTTCACGGCGACGACCATCCGGCGTCGGTCGAATCGATCCGCGGCCACCCCACCAAGCACGCCGAACAGGAGCGTTGGCAGGTATTCGCTCAGGAGCGCCATCGACACGAGGAACGGGTCGTGGGTCTTGGACGCCACCAGCAGCGGGCCTGCCGAGACGACCACGCCGTCGCCGATCCCGTTGACGATCGTCGCCGACAGCAGCCAGCGGAATTTCCGCCCGAGGCGGGTGGGAGCGATGGCCTCGAGAAGGCGGGCAGTCAGTCGCACCGGCGGCAGGATAGCAGCCGGATCGGCACCAATTCGAGCCGCTCGACTCGGGTCAATGTCCGCCCTCAACGCCGCTCCCACGTCCACGCCGACGATCGCGGCCCGTGGCGGGCCTGGCTCCTCGAGATCCCGCCGGACCTCGCGGCAGCGTTCGAGCTCCATCACCCGGCCGCCGCCAACTTCGCGGCCTTCCCGGCCGCGGCTCGCAAGCTGATCCTGAGTCGGTCGCGGTGGCGCTCCCGACCCGAGACCCGGGCCGCCCGGATCACCAAGGTTGCCGAGGCGGCCGCCCGCAAACGAGCGGGCCTTCGCCTGACGGCTTTCCCGTAAGGGTTGACCTGGGTTCAGGCGAGCCCGCGGGCGGCCCACGCCCGGGTTGAGACGACGAACGAACCGACCGGCAGGCGCCGGCGACACGCTTCACGCAGCCGGGCCTGCTCCTCGGCATCAAGGCCGGCCACGTACGAACCCGCCGGACCGGCGCCGTGGGTGAACGGCTCCCACCAGGCCTCGAAGCTCGGCAGCTCGAGGTCGGCCGTGACGACCGCCTCTCGGAGGTCTCGGAGTCCGGCGGCCTCGAACAGCTCCGCGAGGTGGCCCGCGCGAGCGCCGGCGAGCCCTGAATTCGTCCTCGACCTGCGGGTTGAGTTCACGCGCGAGCTGCCAGAACAGGCTCAGCGGACCCTGGCCACCGCCGTGATCCCACACGCACGCGGCGACAACACCGCCGGTCCTGGTCACCCGCGCCATCTCCGCCAGGCCGCCGACCGGGTCGGCCATGAAATGGACGACAAGCTGAGCAACAGCCACGTCGAACGTGTCGTCTGGGAACGGCAACTGCTCCGCCGCCGCCTCCTGCACGGTGACACCGGGAAAACGCACCCGAGCAGCCTCGACGAACTGGCTTGATGGGTCCACGGCGGAGACGCACGCGGGCCCCGACCGTCGGACGAGCTCGGCGGTTAGAGCTCCCGGACCGCAGCCCACGTCGAGAACACGCTGGCCACTGGTCACCTCGCACAGGTCGGCCATCTGTCCAGCGATCAGCCGCGAATAGCGGCCCATGAACCGGTCGTACGCCTCGGCGGGAATATCGAAGCTCACCGGCAGACTCTACAGGCCTGAGCTTCGTTCATGACGAGCCGGGCGCGGGGTGATTACCCGGGACGCCGTCCGCGACCCGTCCTCGCCGGTATTCTGAGCGGAACGATCAACCCGCAGCCGACTGGAGACAGCGATGGACTTCAACAGCATCCTGATCGGGTCCGAGGATCCGAAGGGGCTGGTCGACTACTACAGCCGGGTCCTCGGTGCGCCGGCATTCACGGATGGCGCGTACACCGCGTGGAAGCTCGGCTCGGGCTTCGTCACCGTCGGGCCGCACTCGGAGGTCAAGGGACGGAACGTCGCCCCGGGCCGGCTGATCTGGAACATCGAGTCGAAGGACGTTGCCGGAGACTTCGCCCGGATGAAGGGCGCCGGCGGGATCGTCATCAGCGAGCCGTACGAGTTCGAGGGAGCGCCTGGCTCGTCAATCGCGACCTTCGCCGACCCCGACGGCAACTACTTCCAGCTGATGAGCCCGATGGAGATGTGACGATCGCGATCGGTTCAATCCGATGACCCGACGCGGGGTGGTCCTGTTCGGCCTGATGTCGGTGATCTGGGGCATCCCCTACCTGTTCATCCGAATCGCGGTCGCCGAGATCACCCCGGCGGTGCTCGTCTTCGCGCGGACATCGGTCGCCGCGGCGATCCTGCTGCCGATCGCGCTCGCCCGGGTCGACCTGCGGGCGGTCCTGGCACGCTGGCGCTGGGTCGTCGCGTTCGCGGCCGTCGAGGTCGCCGGACCGTGGCTGATGCTGGGATCGGCCGAGCAGCACGTGTCGAGCTCGCTTGCCGCCCTGCTGATCGCCGGGGTCCCGCTCGTCGGCACGGCGATCGCCCTGGCGACCGGCGGCACCGACCGGGCGAGCCGGACCGGCCTCGCCGGGCTGCTGATCGGGCTGGTCGGCGTCGTCGCGATCGTCGGGGCCGACTTCAGGGCCTCGGATTCGACCGCTCTCGTCGAGCTCGCGGTGGTGATCGTCGGCTACGCCTTCGGGCCGGCGATCCTCTCGCGCCGCCTGGCCGGGTTGCCGTCGGTCGGGGTGATGGCCCTGTCGCTCGGCCTGTGCGCTCTCGTCTACCTCCCGATCGCCGTCCTCCAGTGGCCGGCGGTCGTGCCCTCGTCGAACGTCCTGGCGGCGGTCGCGATCCTGGCGGTCGTCTGCACCGCGTCGGCCTTCCTCGTGTTCGCCGCCCTGATCGACGAGATCGGCCCCGTCCGGGCGACCGTGATCACCTACGTCAATCCGGCAGTTGCGGCGGTCCTCGGCGTCTTCGTCCTGAACGAGTCGTTCAGCGTCGCGACCGCGCTCGGCTTCGCCCTCGTGATCCTCGGCTCGACGCTGGCGACGCGCCGGCCGGCGGCCGCCGGGGAGGCGCAACCGGCCGTCATGGAGGCAGCCGGGCGGCCACCCGCAGGGGCGTGAGAGAGGTAAGCATCGGAGTCGCTGACGATCGGGGCCGCTGCCGGAACGTTGGACAATGGCCCCGATGAGCTACGACCTCGAGCGGTTCCGCGCGGCACAGGAGCAAATCTACGAGGGCGTCCTCGATGAGCTTCGGCGCGGGCGCAAGACCGGCCACTGGATCTGGTTCGTCTTCCCGCAGATCGCCGGCCTCGGCTACAGCAGCATGTCCCAGCAATACGCGATCGCCTCGCTCGACGAGGCGCGCGCCTACCTCGCCGATCCGGTTCTCGGGGCGCGCCTCCGCGAGTGCGCCGGGCTGGTCCTGGCGACGACCGGCCGGACCGCGGTCGAGATCTTCGGACCGGTCGACGCGATGAAGCTTCGCTCATCCATGACGTTGTTCCATCGCGCCGCGTCGGACGAAGCGGTGTTCCGACGGGTGCTCGACCGCTACTACGCCGGGATCCCGGACGAAGCGACGGACGCCCGGCTGAAATGACCGGGCCCGAGGCGGCGGGGAGCGACTGCTGGGCCGCGGCCTGCCAGACCGCTGCCATTGTCAAATTCCGCGGCCAGCCGCGCTATGGTCGGAGCCTGGCCGAAATCGCCGGCTTGGCCGCGTCCCGAGGCCGCGGTTCGTGCGTGGAATCCCGGCCGGGCGCCTGATTCGGAGGGCGGGATCGCCTCCGACCGACCATGCGTCGGCTGAGGGCGGAATGTGTCAGGAACGGCGGCTGAGCCAGGCTGGACGAGCGGCGTGTCGTCGACCGACTCAGCGGCCTCGTCGCCAGGGCGATCGAGCCATCCAGCCCGCGAGGTCGGCCTCGTCGAGCAGCCACGCGCTCTGGCAGCCCGGCCGGACCGCGACCTCGCGCTTGATCGCACGCAGGAAGTGCCGGTCGAATGCGCCCCGCGGGAAATCGGCCACCACCCCCGGCCGGACAGCGTCGACCAGCTCGTAGCCGTCGCCGCGGACGTCGAGGCTCGTCGACCGATCGAGGAGCACCGACTCGACACCGTCGGCCAGGGTCACATTCGGCTGCATGTGGAGGATGATCGCGATCGCGGCCCGATCCGCGGCCTCCGGCGAGAGGCCGGCGCCCTCGAGGAAGCGGCGGGCAATCTCGGCCCCCTCGACCTCGAAGCACATCGTGTTCCGGGTGATCCGGGTCAGCCCGAAGTCATGCATGAGCGAGGCGGTCCACAGGACCTGCCGGTCGAAGGCCCAGCCCTCCCCCGCCGCGATCGCTGCGCCCCAGCAGTAGGCCCGCACCGAATGCGCCAGCAGGTAGTCGGGCAGGTTGCGCTGCGCCCAGCGCCAGGTCGCGTCCGAGACGTCGTCGTGCGGGACGGCGATGCCGGCGATGGCCCACGGCAACGACGGCCGCGACGACGCGGTCCTCATCGCCGGGACGCGCGCGCGTCGATCTGGGCCATCCGTTCGCGGACGATGAGCTCGATGAGCTCACGAGGGATCGGCTGCCCGGGCGTGAACTGGAGTGTTCCCTTGGTTCGCGCGAACGCGGCGAAACGATCCGCGTGCCGCTCGATCAGCTCGCCGCTCATCGGGAAGAGCGAGCAGTGGGCCTTGAACGCGTCGTACGACACGAGCGCGCGGCCGTGATATCGGAAGGCGGGCATCGAATAGCTGACCGTCTCCTCGACCTCGGGTGCCGCCGCGGCGATCGTCTCCCGAAGCTGTTGGAGGGCGGCCCGCTGGTCGGCCGGCAACGCTTCCAGCCGGGCGTCGATCCAGGCTGAGGGGTCGGTCGTGTCCTTCACCCGACCGCCACGCCCTTCGACTGCCCGGCGACGCCGAGGTCTCCGGTCGCCCGGTCTCGCCCGACGATCGAGAACGTCATCGCTGCGCCTCCGTGCTGAGGGCTCGGTCGCCCTGGGCCGCCATTCTAGGATCACCGCTTGTGGCCGCGGGACGTCGCGGACATCCGGCGAGTCTGGCCGGCCTGCTGGCAGCTGGCTCCGCAGGCTTGCGTCGGGATTCTTCCCCGGGCGATCACGGCCTCCATGGCCGCCGATTCGGGCTCCTGCCTCCAGATGATCGATGATTGACGCCCCGGCTCCCACGCGGCGTGCCGGAGGATGGATGGAGGCGGGCGCGTGAAGATCGGTTCGATCATCCCCCAGGGCTGGCAGGGCGAGTACGACGGCTGGGCGCCGCTCGATGCCTGGCGCCGGACGACCGAGGTCGCCCGCCAAGCGGAACGGCTTGGCTTCGAGTCGATCTGGCTGTTCGACCATTTCCAGACGACCCCCGGCCGACCGACGAGATCACCTTCGAGTCGTTCACGGCCCTCGCCGCGCTGGCCGCGCTGACCGAGCGGGTCCGCCTCGGCCACATCGTGATCTGCACCGCGTTCCGCAACCCGGCCCTCACGGCCAAGATGATCTCGACGATGGATTCGATCTCGGGCGGTCGCATGGAGCTCGGGATCGGCGCCGGCTGGAAGCGCGACGAGTGGCTCTCCTACGGCTACGGCTTCCCTGAGACGAAGGAGCGGCTGGCCCGCCTGGGCGACGACCTCGGGGTGATCACGGCGATGCTGGCGGGCGACAAGCATGAGCATGCGACGTTCGAGGGGACCTTCTCCACGGTCCGGGATGCGATCAACGTGCCGAAGCCGATCCAGCAGCCCCGGGTCCCGATCATGGTCGGCGGCAACGGCCCGAACGTGACCTGGAGGCTGGCGGCTCGCCACGCGGACGAGCTGAATCTCGACGGCATGACGCCAGCCGAGGTCGTCGCGGCATTGCCGGTGATCCGGAGTCGGTGCGAGGAGATCGATCGCGACCCATCGACGCTGCCGCTCTCGGTCAACATCTGGGGCGAGACCCTCAGCGTTGCCGGCGCGTCGCGGGTCGAGCTCCTGGCCGGCTACCGAGAGGCCGGCGTCAGCCGGGTGATGGGCATCCTCAAGGCATCCACCCGAACCGACGAGGCGCTCGAGTCACTGGTCGAGGACGCCCGGGCAGCCGGAGTCGAGCTCGCCTAGGGGCTGAGGCTGGGCGGCGGGCTCGGGCCGGCTGGCGGTCGGGGTGGCTCAGGCCGCGGGCTGGCGGCCCGTCAGGCGACTGCGGACGGCGGACGGTCGGCTGCGGGCTGGCGGTCCGCCCGGTGACGGCGGCGGCGGTCGTCAGGCGACTGCGGGCTCGCGCTGGCGGCGGCCACGGGTTGGTGACCCGCTCCCGAGTCTGCGTCAAGGGATCGCCGCAGCGGCTCTTACGGACGTTCGCCCCGGACTCAGATGCCCTTGGGGCTCGCCGAGTGGGCCGGCTGAGCACGAAACGGGCGCCGCACGGGCTCGATCCGGTCGCTTCCGGTCGCTTCGGGCCGCCGAACCGGCCGCGAACGACCATAACGATTGCCGCAGCGGGTTTTTGACGCGACTCGCGCAGGGCCGACGAGCGAGGAACCGCGAGCCGGCCCTGCCTGTGACTGCTCGCTTCGTTCGTCTACGGACCGCACCTGTTCGGCGTCGTCACCGACTCGAGCCGGCTGGCCGGCGTGTTCGTCCTTGGGCCGGCGGTCGGCCTGGCCTCGGTCGTGGCCGGCGTGATCACGAGTTCGAGGGTCAGTGACCCCGCGGGTCGCCCAGCAGGTCGGCGGCGTGGTCATCGTGCCGATCATCGCGATCACCCTCGTCCAGGCCAGCGGCACGCTCCTGGTCGGCGCCTCGGGCTACCTCATCCTCGCCCTGATCGTAGTCCTGACCAGCCTGGCCGGCCTGCGGCTCGGGATTCGGCTGTTCGATCGCGAGGCGATCCTTACCCGCTGGCGTTGAGGAACGGACCCACCGAGCGCCGCTCGAGTTGGTCCAGAATGGCAGCGCTGATCGCGGCGGATCCGCATACCGAAGGGACGGGATGACCAACTCGGGCTTGGGGCAATCGGGCTGGATCATGCCCGGGCCGGCAGTCGGGCCGGCGCCGGGCTACGTCTTCGTCGGCTTCTGGCGAAGGTTCTGGGCGTTCCTCCTGGACGCCCTGATCGTGGGCATCCCAGCCTGGATCCTGCTGACCCCGATCTTCCTCAATTCGGTTTCCGCGTCCGACCTCGACGCGCTCAGCCGGGGCATGTTCACGATCGACCCGACGACCGGGCAGCTCGTCTCGGATCCGGCCGCCCTGGCCGCGTATGACGCGGCGATCAGCGCCGTCACTCCGCTGATCCTCTTCCTGGGGGCGGTCTTCCTCCTGATCCAGATGCTCTACTTCGCGGGCCTGTGGTCCCGGCGCGGCGCGTCATTCGGGCAGCAGATGCTGGGCGTCCAGGTCCGCAACGAACGCGATGGAACGCGGATCAGCTTCGTTCGCGGCTGTCTGCGCTATCTCGGGTACATCGTCTCGACCTGGGTTGTCTACCTCGGCTTCATCTGGGTCGCAATCGACTCGCGCAAGCAGGGCTGGCACGACAAGATCGCCGGAACCGTTGCCATCCGGCGGATCGGCTGACGATGGGCGCGGACGACCGGATCCCCGGCTGGGGCCAGCCGAACGGGAGCGAGCCGGATCGCCGGTCGGTCGAACCGACCGAGCCGGGCATCCCGGACCGCCTGTCCGACGTCTGGCACGAGTGCCGGACCCGGGCGAGGCTGATCTTCGGCCTGACCGCACTGATCCAGGGCAGCCTGGGCCTGATCGTGGCTCCGTTGACGGTTGCCCAGCTCGAACGGACCTGGGACGCGGTGGCTCCGGCATCATCCGACTCGGCCGATCTCAACCACAAGCTCCAGACAGCCCTGGCGGTCCACGACCCGCTGGTCGCGGTCGGGACGATCGTGACGGCCAGCCTCGGGTTCCTGTCGGTCGTGCTCCTGGTCGCCGCACTGGCCGTGCTGCTCCTCTCGCCGCGCGACGAGGACCACACCATCCTGGGCGCCCTGCGAGCCGTTGCCCGCTACTCGATGGAGTTCGCCCTGGCTGCTGCCGTCGTGCTCTTCGGCGCGACGGCCTACCTGTGGCTCGAGGCAGCCCTGCTCGGGTCGGGCGGTGCCGCCCCGGCGAGCGCCGCTCTCCAGCCGGGCGACGTCGGCGGGTCGCTCTCGCAGGTCTTCGCCTTCGAGTTCGTGGTGGGCGTCCTGGCGGTGATCCTGGTGTCTGCGATCGTTCGCTGGGCGGTGGCCGTGCCGGCGATGGTCATCGAGCGGATCGGCGTCCGGGCCGCGCTCCAGCGGAGCAGCGAGCTGACCCGCGGCCGGCGCCTGTCGATCGCCCTGACCCTGATCGTGATCGGCATGATCGAGGGGATCCCCTTCGCGGTCGTGCTCTACGGCCCGTTGATCCTCCTGGCTCCTGGACCCGGTCTCGATGCGCGGTTCATCACGGCGACGCTGCTCACCTACGTCGCCTGGCTGGTGGTCGCGCCGTTCGCGCCGCTCGCGCTCGTGGTCATGTACCGCGACCTCAGGTCAGCCGGGCCGCGCCCGGCCAGGTAGCGCCGGCGAGTCAGGCGGCGGGAGCAGCCAGGTCGGCGAGCGGCTCGATGTCGGCGTTACGTCCGCCGCCGAGCTCGCCCCGGACGGCGGCCGCTCCGCTCCGGGCGGACCAGGCCTTGACCGCTTCATCGAGCTGGACCGAATCGGGCCGAACGGACAGCCGGTCGTCAAGACCGCGCACGGTCGGACCAAGCTCCGCGATCACGCCCCGGTAGGCAGGCTTGGCGTTCTCCAGCCTCGTGACCGGCGCGTACACGTCGAAGTAGCCCTGAGTGCTCACGACGACGAGAGCTTCGGGCGTGTGAAAGGGAGTCCGGGCCACGGTGGGCCATCCGATCTGCCGTGCGCTGCGAGCAACTGGGTCGCAACCCGGCGCGTTTCGGCTCACCCCACAGTGGGGCCGGGCGGCCAATCGGTCAAGGCAGCGTTCCGTGCGGCTCCGGCTCGGGTTCGCCGCCATCGCCCAACCGGGTGAGCCCAAAGACCGGTATCGGCCGTGAGGTCCTCGCCTGCCAGGCGGCTTGCTGACGCGCCCAGGCGGCCGTGCCGGGGGCGTCCTTGCCTCGAAGAGGCACCTCAGCGGCTGCCGCCGAAGAATGCCCGGATGCGATCGAGGATCCCGGGCGATGCGGCCGGAGCTTGAGGCTGCGCCGGAGCTTGAGGCTGCGCCGGAGCTTGAGGCTGCGCCGGAGCGGCCGCGGCCGCGGCCGTCGGAGCTCCGGACGCCGCTCCCGACGTGGGCGCCTCCGCGGCCGCTACCGCGGCGGCAATTTCGGCTGCCGGTTCGTCGTAGTACTCGGCGCGCTCGAGTTCCTTGAGGTCCTCCTCGTTGAGCTTGGCCTGCTCGACCCGGACATCCTCGCGGCCAGCAGCCGCGATCTCCTCGGCCGTGAGCCCCCGCCGGGCGGCCTCACCTCCGATTGATCCTCCCGATCCAAACGTCATCGCGCGCCTCTCATCCTTCCGGCCATCGCCCGGTCACGGCCTCGGCCGTCGCCCGGACGAGAAGCCTAGTCCGTTCCTGCGGGATCCGCCCCGGGGCTCGCGGCCGGGCCCCTCGCCGGAACTGAGCTCGCGGTTTGCGGCAGATACCGGGCATAGGCCACGAATGCGAGCAGGACAGCTACGGCGTAGGTCAGGCTCACCACCGTGCCGGCGATCTCGGGCAACGAGCCCTGGAACGTGAGCACGAGGATGTCCTGCGGGACGGTGATGATGGCCGCAACGAGGCGGAGCGGCAGGGCCAGTGCGAGCAGACCCCAGAAGGCGACCGGTGCTTCGCGATCCAGCCATGTCCCGACCGCCACCCAGACCGCGAAGCCCGAGGTGATCGCGGTCAGGATTCCGACCCACTGGATCGCACTTCCCCAGAGGGGGTCGGATCCCAGCGCGCCCGAGGTGGCGATCGTGGCCGCCGGCACAAGCTCGATGGCGACGTACAGGCCGACGAGCGCAGCGAGGAGCCTGAGGCGGCGCGGCTTCCCGGTCCGGATGGCGAGCAACCCGACACCCACCAACGCGATCCCGACTGGGTGGAGGTAGGGCAGTGCGGATTGCAGCGTGCTGAGCGGCGTCGAAATCGAGACATCGACCTGCCAGAGCCCGCCGACAACACTGAAACACTCGTACGCAGCGCCGACCGCGAGGCCGGTCAACAGCCAGGGATGGGTTCCGGGGGCATGAGGCGCGCGCCACAGGAGCGCCACCGGCAGCAGCGCAACGACGACGGCCGTTGCCTCGTCGAGGACCGCGGTCGGCACAGCCATCAGCGGAACGTTCGGTTCGGCCAGCGCGGCGGCGATCGTCTTTGTCCACCAGGCGATCACGACGAAGGCCGCGGCCAGGAACACCAGGTCGAGCGCGGTCGTCGGAATCCGAGCGACCGCCCCGAGCCGCCGGAGTGGCTTGAGGTCGTCCCAAGAGATCGCTCCGACGACGTCGCCGGGCAGATCGCGATCGTCGACGCAGTCGCCCTCGTGGGGTTCGACGGCGGTCGGCGGGACGCTGCTCATGTCGACAACACTCGGCCCGCGCGACCGGATCGTCAATCGCCTACGGCGATGTCCGGGTCCTCACCCGACGGCCGCGTGTCCGGGCGACCGCCGGGTTTTGCCAGATTCCGCGGGCAGCCGCCGTATGGTCGGTCGGGCCCCGGGGCACGAGCGAATTGCCGCCAATGACCGGGTCGAGTCGTGCTTGGGGGCCTGATCGGACAACCGAATCGTCGCCCGAACCCGGCCGCGACCGACCACAGTGCGGCCCTGGGCGGAATCTAGCACGAGCCGCGAGCACGGCCGGTCGGCAGGAGCCGCGACCGCCGTGCAGGAGCTGGGAGCGGGGCGGGTCGGCAGAATCTGCCCCGATCTCCCTCGCCGTCCGGATTACCATGGAGCTCCCCGTCCATCAACGATCGAACCGGGAGACCTCGTGAGCGACGACCTCAACGCCCTGGCGGCTGAGTACTACGACTTCCGGCACCGGATGGCGCCGACGTCGGCCCATCTCGACGGCGACTACCGGTTCGCCAGCCAGTTCGAGGATCCGGGCCGGATCGCCGAGGACGCCGAGATCGCGGAGGACCGCCACTTCGCGGACCGGGCCCGGGCGATCGACGACGCCGGCCTCGGTGCCCAGGATCGAATCAGCCGCGAGATGATCGGCTGGGATGCCACGACCCGGGCCGACCTGCTGTCCACCCGGATCACCGAATTCACGGTCAACCCGATCTCGGGCCGTCAGGCGATGCTGCCGGTCTACATGCCCAAGCTGTCCATCCCGACGGTCGAGGTGGCCGAGGCGATGACCGGCAAGCTGCGCGGCATCGGCGTCGCGTTCCGGGCGATGGCCGATCGGCTGCGAGCGGGCAGCGGCGCGGGGCGGACGCCGGCCGAGTTCGCCGTCCGCCAGACGATCCCCCAACTCGACGCCTGGCTTGCCCTGCCGATCTCGGACGATCCTCTCCTCAACCTCCAGGCACCGGACGGGCTGCCCGACCGGGCCGCCTGGAGGAGCCGACTCGAAGCCGCGATCGAGGCGGATGTCCGGCCGGCCTTCGTCGTCTACCGCAACGTCCTGCGCGACGAGATCCTCGCCCACGCCCGGCCCGATGAGCACGTCGGCCTGGCCTGGCTGCCCGACGGCGAGGCGACCTACGACAGCGCGATCCGGCTGTTCACGACGCTCGACAAGCCGGCCCGCGAGATCCACGAGATCGGCCTGCACCAGGTCGAGCTGCTGGCCGACGAGTACCGCGCCCTCGGCCCGCAGGTCACCGGCTCGTCCGACCTCGCCACGATCTTCGCGGCGCTCCGCTCGGACCCGGCCCTCCACCACACGAGCGCCGACGCGATCGTGGCCGACGCCAAGGCGGCGCTGGCCAAGGCCAAGGGCGCGATGGGCGGCTGGTTCGGGATCCTGCCCAAGGCCGACTGCGATGTCGAGGCGGCGACGAGCGGGGCGGTCGCCTATTACTTCCCGCCGGCTCTCGACGGCAGCCGCGGCGGCACGTTCTTCATGAACACGAGCGAGCCGACCGGCTGGGGCCGATTCCAGATCGAATCGACCGCCTACCACGAGGGCATCCCGGGCCACCACCTCCAGCTGGCGATCGCGAGCGAGCTGACCGGCATCCCCGACTTCCGCAAGCACGCCTTCATCGCGGCGTTCGGCGAGGGCTGGGGACTGTACGCCGAGCGGCTTGCCGACGAGATGGGCCTGTACACGACGCCGCTCGACCGGATGGGCATGCTCTCGGCCGATTCCATGCGCGCCTGCCGCCTCGTCGTCGACACCGGGATGCACGCGCTCGGCTGGAGCCGGCGCCGGGCAATCGACTACATGCTCGAGAACTCGCCGATGCGCGAGAACCACGTCACCGCCGAGATCGACCGCTATGCGGTCGGCCCGGGCCAGGCCCTCGCCTACATGATCGGGCGGCTCGAGATCCAGCGGATCCGGGCATCCGCCGAAGCTGCCCTCGGCAACCGTTTCGAGATCAAGGCGTTCCACGACACGGTGCTCGGCTCGGGCAGCCTCCCCCTGGCCACGCTCGACCGACACGTCCGCGACTGGCTCGCCGCCGCGGAATAGAGCCGGGCGGTCGAGGCCTCGGGCGGGCGGCCGGGCGGTAGAGCCGGGCGGGCGCCCGGGCGGTCAAGGCCTCCGCCGGGCGGTCAAGGCCTCCGCCGGGCGGTCGAGGCTGGGCGGCCGTGCCCACGGCAAGGGACTCGTGGGGCCGGTCAGCCCTGGTTCGCGTCAAATGACCCCTGCAGCAACCCTTACGGTCGTTCGGGACCCGAGTTGGGGTCCCGGCCGGGTTCGTGTTGCGCCTGCGCCCGCACGAGGCGGGACGCTGAGGCATCCCGCAGACCCGACGCCACCCGGCGAATGACCGTAACGGTTGCCGGAGCGAGCGTTTGACGCGAACGTCGACGCGCGTGCTGACTCGAAAGGCGACGCGAACGTCGACGCGAACGCGCCCCGCCCACGCGGCGACCCGCAGGGGCCGTGGGCGGGAGGCCGCCCACGCGGCGGCGCCCGACGGGGAGCCGACAGGAGGCCGCCGCCCGACGCCAAGGCTCGCGCCGCACCCCTACCGCTCCGAGTGCTCCCTCGCCTCGGCGATTACCCGCCCGAACGGCCGCGCCTGGAGGTCGGTCCAGACGCCCGTCCGGATGTAGACGTCGTCGCGGAACAGGTCGAGCGCCTCGTCCGAGCTGGCCGCCCGGACGAGCAGGAGGGCCGTGCTGAAGTCGAGATAGCCGCCGGCCTCGATCAGCCGCCCGTCGCGCAGCAGCTCACCGATATGGCCGAGATGCTCGGGCCGGGCCGCCGGCCGCCGGACGGGAGCATCCGGACCATAGGTCGCCTCGACCACGTAGATCGTCTCGACCCGGACGTCGTCGGGAACCTCGCCCCCGACCGGGGCGCCGCTCCCGGTGAACGGCAGGAACGTCCCGTCGGCCGATCGCGGGATCGGCTGCGCGCGCAGGACCGCCGCCGGCGCGATCGGCCCGTAGACATGCGGGTAGATCCCGCTCTCGTCATCGAACCGCCAGGGCGATCCCGTCGCGTCGAGGTCGACCGTCAGGACGACGAACGAGCCGGGCGCACCGCGATAGTGCCGGTTGGCCGTCGCGACCATCGCGTCCGCACCGTCGGTGCAGTGGATGAAGCCCTCGATCGCGAGGCTCGGCGAGGTGTACGGGGTGGCCGGGTCGCGGCGCGCCCATGCATCGACCGGCACGAGGTGGAAGGTCGGACGCACGTCAGGTCGGACCGGTCAGGCCGGGTCGAGGACGCCCGCCGCCCGCCAGCGGCGATCGAGGGGCAGGTGGATCACCGTCGTCGTGCCGGCGGCCAGGGCGGCCGTCAGGGCCGACTCGAAGGCGGCGTCGTCTTCGATCCGGACGCCCCGGGCGCCGAGGGCGATCGCGGCCGCCGCGAAGTCGATCGGGCCGAGGTCGGTCGACTCCCCCGCCCCGGTGCCGCGCCGATCCTGGTGGACCCGGATCGTTCCGTAGCGCTGGTTGTCGAAGACGAGGGCGACGACCGTGGCGTGCTCGCGGACGGCGGTCTCGAGCTCGCTCATCGTCATCGAGAAGCCACCGTCGCCGGCCAATGCGATCACCGGGCGGCCGGGATGCTCGAGCGAGGCGGCGATCGCCGCGGGCAGGCCGTAGCCCATCGCCCCCGAGGTCGGGCCGACGAACGTGCCCGGTCGCCGGAAGCGCAGGCCGCGCGACGCCCAGCCGGCGAAGTTGCCGGCATCGGTGGTCACGACCGTCTGGGGCGGCAGGATCGCGTTGAGCGTGTCGATCACCCGGCCCGGATGGACGCCCGGACCGGACCAGGGATCGCTGCTGACGGTTGCGGCTGCCTCGTAGGCCGCGCGGTCGGCAACGTTGGCCTCCCGGCGGGCGTCGAACGTGTCGGCCGCCAGGACGCCCATCGAGACCCGCCGTCGGGCGACCCGCAGGAACGTGCGGGCATCGGCCACGACGGCCAGGTCCGGGGCGCTCAGTCCCTTGGCCGCGACCCGCGGTTCGAGGTCCGCGTGGACCCATGGCTGGCCGGCCCGCGGGACCTCGTAGCCGAACGACGCCACTTCGTTCAGGCGGGAGCCGAGGACGAGCACGAAGTCGGCAGCGTCGAGGCGGGCCCGGACGGTCGACGCAGCGGCATAGCCGGTCATCCCCAGGTAGAGCCGGTGGTCGTTCGGGAAGACGTCTGGCCGTCGCCAGGATGCGATCACCGGCACCTCGAGCAGGTCGGCGAGGCGGACGAGGTCGGCCGTGCCGCGCGAGCGCAGCACGCCCGCCCCGGCCAGGATCACCGGCCGGCGTGCGGCAGTGAGCAGGTGCAGGACCTGCCGGACGGTGCCGTCGTCGGGCTCGACCCGGGCCGGCCGGTAGGGCACGCTCTCGATCGCCTGGCCCGGAACCATCTCGTCGAGCAGGTCCTCGGGCAGGGACACGACGACCGGGCCGGGGCGCCCGCCGAGCGCCTGGCGGGTCGCCTCGAGCATCGTTGCCTCGGCCCGCCCGGCAGCGTCGATCTCGGCCGACCACTTCGCGATCCGGCCGATCGAACCGGGCACGTCGAGCTCCTGGAAGGCCTCCCGGCCGCGGAACGCTCGGGCGACCTGGCCGATCAGGGCGAACATCGGCGTCGAATCGGCCCGTGCAGTGTGGATCCCGATCGCCAGGTTGGCCGCCCCGACGGCGCGGGTGCGCGAGGCAGGCGGCGGGCTTGCCGGTCAGCTGGCCGTGGGCCTCGGCCATGAATGCGGCACCACCTTCGTGCCGGGTGGTGACGACCCGGATGCCGGCCGCGGGCAGGGCGTCGAGCAGGCCGAGGAAGCTTTCGCCGGGGACGGTGAAGGCCACCTCGACGCCGGCCGAGCGCAGGGCGTCCGCGATCAGGCGGCCGACCGTGCGCCGGGGCGACCGGCTCAGGCGGAACGGTCAGGCTCGGGGACCGGCTCGACGGCAAGCGGAACCGGCGGCTCGGGCTCGGGGGCGGGCGGAACGGTCGGCTCGGGCTCGGCGACCGGCTCGACCATCGACTCCGGCGCCGGCTCCGGCTGAGCCGACGCCCCGGGCTCGGGCGCCCGGCTCGGGCCCAGGCTGGGGCAGCGCGACCGTCTCGACCGTCTCGTCCGTCACCGTCAGCCGGCCTAGCGGTAGTTCTGGAACTGGAGGGGGACCTCGAGGTCGAGCTCGCGCAACCGGCCGATCACTCGCTGGAGGTCGTCCTTGTTCTTGCCCGCTACCCGGATCGCATCGCCCTGGATCTGGGGCTTGACCTTCGGGAACTCCTCGCGGATCAGCTTGCTCAGCTTCTTCGCCACCTCGTCGGTCAGGCCCCTTGCGCAGGGTGATCACCTGCTTGACCGTGTTGCCGCCGGCCGGCTCGACCTTGCCCCAGTCGAAGATCTTCAGGCTGAGGCTGCGCCGGACCGCCTTCGACTCGATCAGGTCCTTGACCACCCTCGCCCGGAAGTCGTCATCGGTGACGAGAACGAGCTCGGTCTTCTCCTGGGTGATCTCGACCTTCGCACCCTTGAAGTCGAAGCGCTGCTGGACTTCGCGTCGGACCTGGTCCAGGGCGTTACGAAGCTCCTGCTCGTCGAACTCGCTGACCACATCGAACGAGACGTCACCGGCCATGCACATGCTCCGTCACTGCGGCTCTCTGGGGGATCGGCCGCCAATGGTACCCGCTCCGGTATCCTCGGGCCATGCGCGTCACGTTCCTCGGCCAGGCCGGCCTGTTCATCGAGACCCGGGCGGGCACGCATCCTGTGCGACCCCTGGTTCAATCCCGCCTACTTCGGCTCGCTGGTTCCCGTTCCCCGCCAACGACGGGATCGACCCGGCCCCGATCCGCAACCCGACCTACCTGTACATCTCGCACCTCCACCACGACCACTTCGACCCCGCCTGGCTGAGCCGGCATGTGAACAAGGACGCGACGGTCCTGCTGCCCGACTACCCGATCGACGACCTGCGCCACGAGCTCCACGAGCTCGGCTTCCGGCGGTTCGTCGAGACCGCCGACGTCGAGCCGATCGAGCTGGCCGGCGGACTGAAGGTGATGATCAACGCCCTGACCGCGCCCGACCGACGGCCCGATCGGCGACTCTGCCCTGCTCGTCGACGACGGCGCGACCCGCCTGCTGAACATGAACGACTCGCGGCCGCCCGACCCGGACCAGCTCCTCGCGCTCGGCCCGATCGACCTGCTCTTCCTGCAGTTCTCCGGCGCGATCTGGTACCCGATGGTCTACGAGTTCCCGGACCGGGCGAAGATCGACCCTCGCCCACAAGAAGCGGGTCGTCCAGCTCGCCCGCGCGCAGCGCTACATCGAGCTCGTCGACCCGGCGTTCGTCGTGCCCAGCGGCCGGCCCGCCGTGCTTCCTCGACGACGACCTGTTCGAGTACAACGACCTCGACGGCGACCCGGCCAACATCTTCCCCGACCAGGACGGTCTTCCTCGATCACCTGTCGGCCAACGGGATCGACTACGGCCGGTTGATGCTCCCGGGCCGCGTCGGCGAGCTCCGGCCGGGGTCGTTCGAGGTGCGCCACCCGGTCGGCGACGCCGAGCTGCGCCGGATCTTCGACGAGCGCGAGGCCTACCTGCGCGAGTACCAGGCCCGGGTCCGGCCGCTGCTCGACGCCGAGCATGCCCGCTGGCTCGGCCCGCTGGCCGGGGCCGGCGAACAGGCGGGTCCGGAGGCTGACGAGACCGAGCGGACCGGCGAGAGCGCCGGGCCGCTCGACCTGGTCGCCGAGCTCAGGGCCTGGTTCGAGCCGCTGATGGGCTTCGGCGAGCTGACCTGCAGCGGGATCGGGGCGGCGGTCCTGCTCGACCTGCGCGGCCCCCAGGGCTTGACGCCGGTCCCGGCGGGCCAGCCGCCCGGGATCGTCCTCGACTTCGTCGACCAGCTCGTCCGGCCGTGGGATGGCGTCGAGCTCCCCCGCTACGTCTTCCGGATCGACCGGCCGCTGATCGAGGTCCTCGTCCGCGAGCATGAGGTCGACTGGGTCAACTCACTGTTCCTGTCGATGCGCTTCCGGGCCGCCCGCAAGGGCCCCTACAACGAGTACGTGTACACCTGGTTCAAGTGCCTCGACCTCGAGCGGCTCCAGTACGCCGAGGGCTTCTACGCCGAGAAGGCCAAGGCCGAGGGCTCATTCGTGCTCGACGGCTGGGAGGTCCAGCGGCGCTGTCCGCACATGAAGGCCGACCTGACCCGCTTCGCGACGATCGAGGACGGGGTCCTCACCTGCTCGCTCCACGGCTGGCAGTACGAGCTCGAGACGGGCCGCTGCCTGACCTCCGAGGGTCACGAGATCACGGCCCGCCAGCTCAGCCCGGAGGAGCTCGCCGCGCTCGAAGCCGCGGCCGCCAGCGGCGGGGCGACGGTCGCGGCCGCCGTCGCCGGGGACTGACCCGTCCTTGGGCCCCGCCCGGTGGCGACGGCCGGCCCGGGAATCGGTCGAGGTCCCGGCCTACCACTCCATGGGCTGATATTCGCCAGATTCCGGCGGCCGACGCGGTCAGTGGCGACGAAGCACGCTCGATTCGGGCCCGCGAGTACGTGCCACCTGGTAAGCCAGGATCAAGCCTTCAGCGTTGGGGTTTCGTCGAGTTCTGTGGCGGCCCGTGATGGGCGTGCCAAATGCCCGCGACCAGTCGTCTCGACGTGGTCAAACGCGCGCCGCAGCGTCGCCCCGTGGCCAGCGTCCAATGAGATCTCGAGCGGACAAATGATCGATCCGCGAAGGATCCTCACCGTCCGGCCGCTTCGTCGAGTTCCGTGCCGGCTCGGGCTTGGGCCCCTTCAGCCGGTCCTCGCTCGCAGTCCGGCGACAAGCCGCTCGGCGATGACCGTCGAACGACCGCCGCCCATGACCAGGACGACGTCGCCCGGCTCGACCAGCGGCAGGAGCGCGTCCGCCGTTGCCTCGACCGAGCCCGGGGCGATCGCGGGGGTCCCTCGGCGCTCGACCGCCCGGGCGAGGTCGGCGGCCGAAACGATCGTCCGGTCCGGATCGCGGACGGCGAAGATGTCGGCAATCGCGACCCGCTCGGCCGTGGCCAGGATCTCAGCGAATGCCTCCAACAGGGCGGCCGTGCGGTGGAACGTGAGCGGCTCGTAGACCGCCCAGCGGCGCCGGCCCGGGTAGCGCAGGGCGACCGCCCCGAGGGTGGCCGCGATCGCGGTCGGGTGATGGCCGTAGTCGTCGATCACCACGACGCCGCCGACATCGCCCTTGATCTCGAACCGCCGGCCGACGCCGCGGAAGGAAGCCAGGCCCCGCAGGATCGCCTCGGACCCGAGCCCGTAGGCGAGCGCCGCGCCGGCCGCACCGAGCGCGTCGTCGCCATTGTGCCGGCCGGTCAGGCTGATCTCGACCGGCGCGCCGTCCGGATGGCCGGGCAGGCCGTGGATGTCGAGGTGCGCCCGGCCGTCAACGGCGGTGGTCGCGTCGCTGTAGTCCGCGGTCAGGGCCGTGGCCGGCCCGCCGGCCGTCCGGATCGACCGGCGAAGGCGGTCCGCCAGCGATCGCGCATCGTCGCCGGACGGGGCGACCGCCGTGGCCAGGATTCGGCCGGTCCAGTCGGCCAGTCGCGGCAGGAGAGTGGCAACCCCCGGATCACCGGCATTGGCGACGAGGGTCGGACGCTGATCAGGCTGATCGCATTCGGGCTGAGACCGAGCTTGTACGCGCTGGCAGCGAACACCGCCCCAACGGGCGATTCACCCATCGCGAGTAGGCCGGCGCGTTCCGGTTGCTCTTCTGGGCTGCCATCAGGGCCCGGCGCACCTCGCCCCAAGGTCGTGATCGGGCGATCAGGGCCGTTCGGATCTGGTCAGGCATGCTGCAGAACTCCGTCCACGCGCGGAAAGGGGGTGTTCACGGCTGGTAGAGCCTACGGACGCCCGCCACAGTACCCCTGACGGCCGCGACAGATACCCTTCGGATCGGTCAGGATCTGCCGACGACCCCCGCGCAGCCAGATGTCCAGGGACGCCCGCGGCGTCGCGAGAAGCCAGGCGAGGCGATTCGCGCGTCCCGCAAGGCGCCCCCCGAAGACGAGCCGATTCCGGGTGTTGTAGTAGTAGTACAGCGGCGACTTCGCCCCGGCTCCACGGGCAGTGTGGGTCCCTCCCTCGTCATGAGTCACCCTCAGGTCTTGACGAAGCTCGAGGCTCATCCCCAGTCCGGCGGCGCGTCGGCTCAGGTCCACGTCCTCCCAATACAGGAAGTAACCCTCAGCGAAGCCGCCGAGCTCGGCGAACGCGCTGCCGCTGAAGGCCAGGCATGCACCGCTGAGGCCAATTCTTCCACTCGGGATCGTCGTCCCCGGGCACCCAGCCTGGCCGGATCGCCCCGCTGCGGAGGCTCACGGTCGATCCCCGGAAGGCGGGGTGGCCATCGGACCGGACAATCTGAGGGGAGATCAGGGCCCGCGGATCGACCGGTGGCTGCCCTTGCCAGTTCAGCAAGGGTTGATGGCTCAGCCACCGCATCGGGGTTCAGGGCGACGAACACTCGACAACCCAGCTCTGCACCGCGCAACACGCCGGCGTTCACGCCATCTCCGAAACCGAGGTTCGATTCCGCAGCCACCAGCTCCCAGCCGCGCCCGGCTGCCAACCGGGCGACCGTAGCGCGCTCCTCAGGGCTGGAGAAGTTGTCAACGACAATGATCCTGGCGCCAGCAGCTGCGGCAAGCCCGTCCGGCAGGTTGGCCGCCAGCAGGTTGCTGGAGCCGTAGTTGACCACGACCACCCCGAGTTTCGGGGCGTCGGCCGTTTCGCCGGAGGCCAGGGCGGAGCGGACGTCGTCACCGTAGTGCTGGGGTGCCGCGGCGGCTTGCCGCCCGTCGCGCGGGCCAGGCAACGCCGACCGGCTGAGTTGCGCCACCTGCTGCCGGTAGATCGAGGGGGCGTGGCGCCCGGCGGCGAGGTCCCGGTCAGCGGAAGCCGACGCGACAACCCGCGGCCAGTCCTCGACCAGCGTCTTCACTGCACCCACGATCGCCCCGAGGGTCGTCCGGAGTCACCAGGCGAGCAGTCGCGGTAGCCGTTCGCGGCCTCCGCAGCCCGCTGGTGTCGCTGACGACAAGTGGCCGCAGGGCCAGCATGGCCTCGACCGCGGTGTTGCCGAACGGCTCGTCCACGGTGGAGGGCACGAGCACGACGTCGCTGGCGGCCAGGTGCCCCCAGATGTCCGGGTCGAAACCGAGAAAGACCACCTGCGTTGACAGCTCGTGCGAAGCAACGTACGCGCGCAGCTCCTGCTCGAACCATTCGTAACCGGGGAACACGCCGCCAAGGAAGGTGAGCCGATACCGACCCCGGCTGCTCCCGCTCCAGCTGCTCCAGCGCGCGAAGTGCCACCTGCGGACCCTTGCGTGGTGAGAGCCGGCCGAGGAACAGCAGTTCCACCTGGCTGCGCGGCTCGGCCCTCGGCGCCACGGGGTCCTCCGGGCCCGGTACACCGTTGTAGACCACCCGGCTTCGGCGGCCCAGGACGGGCCAGCTGTCGGCAAGCACGCCGCAGGCTGAACTGGCTGTTCACGATGAGTCGATCGGCCAGCAGGAGCGGGAGGTACAGCAGCCGACGCAAGGCAGGGTGCAGGGATTGCTCGGCCTCGTGGACGTGGCAGATCACCGTCAGCCCGGCCAGACGCCCGAGCCACCAGCCACAGCGGGATGGTGATGGTGTTCACGAGGACCAAGTCGGGTCGCTCCGACGGATCAGCCGCACGGCCGCCGGGAGGCTGCGCGCGACGGACGCCGCGAGCCGGGCGAGGCCGAGGGGGCGAAGCGCGGACTTCCGCAGGACGGGGGTGTCCACGAACTCCACGACGGCGCCAACCTCCTCCAGCGCCGGGTCGAGCGGCCCCGGTGCTGGCAGCACCACGAGCACGCGGTAGCCGGCTTCCGTCGAGGCCAGCGACCGACTCAAGGAGCACGCGGTCCGAGCCGTAGAGATCCGGGCTGGGGTGAGCGACGAGGACGGTCGGCCGTTCAGGGCCCGGCTGCGACCTCATGCTCGACCCGCCGAGAATGGTCCGTCGCCCGCGGGGCGCTGCGACCGTCGCTTCGGCCCCCGGTGGCCAGATCCAGCAGGCAGGCCCTCGTAGGCCTCCGCGACGTCGTCCCACGAGTAGCGGGCGATGCCGCACTGACGCCTCCAGCCCTCGAGTGCTGCGGCCGCGGATACCGACTCGGCGGCCTCGATGGCCACGGCGACAGACGCGCAATCGGTGAAGTAGTCGGCACTCGCTCCCATCACCTCGCGGTTGAAGCCCACGTCGAAGGCAATCACGAAAGCACCCGCACCGGCAGCGCGAAGGAGCGACGGATTGGTCCCACCCACGGAGTGGCCATGCAGGTAGGTCAGGGCGTTGGCGTAGAGCTGGTCGAGCAGGTGCTGGTCCCATACGCCCCCGACAAGGCGGACGCGATCATCGGCCGCCGCGTCGACGCGGCGGTGTAGGCGTTGGAGTAGGGCGCCGAGCCGACCACCACGAGCGGGAGCGTGGCCGTCGCTGGCGACGTGGCCCTTGACGATCTCCAGCACGTGGTTCTCGGGCTCGAATCGGGCCACCACGAGGTGGTATCCGCTGCGGTTCGAGTTCGAGTTCGATCAGACGATCCGTGCCGGGCGCGGCCAGGATGGGCGCGCCGTAGGCGATCAACCGGGTGGGCGCCTCGAACTCGGCACGAGTAGTAGTCGGCAATGCCCTGCGCGTCCGCGATGAGTTCCTCCGACCAGCGAACCGCCAGCGCCTCTGCCAGCCGGTAGTACCGCCGTCCGAGGCGACCCCACTTGGCCCGCTGCCATTCCAGTCCGTCGACATGGGTGGCCACCGGGATCCGACGGGCGCGCAGCACCGGCAGCAGCGGGGCGTTCGCCGCGTTGAACACGATGGCCGCGTACGTTGTCGAGCGCAGGACTCACCACCGACAGCGCGGTGTGACTGAGGGTCTCCAGTGAGCGTTTTCTCACGGCGGGAAGGTTGACCAGTTGCATTCCCAGGTACTCCAGGATCGGTGGTGACCGGGAGACGCGCCGGCAGAAGACGATGACCTCGTGACCCTGGGCCGCCAAGCGCTGCGCCCGACCTCCTCCACGGCGGTCTCGAACCCGCCATACCTCGCGGGCACGCCACGTGTGCCGATCAGCGCAACCCGCATTCCCGCGGCCCCCCTTGATGTATCCAGCGGCGCATGTCCCCCACGCGCTCCGCCTAAAGCTCAGAGATTATCCGCCGCAATTCAGTCGACGATGTCTGCGGCGTGTCGGGAAATAGTGCACCTGGACGCCCACCGACTGCATGTCGCGCTCCAGCTTGTCCCCCTTGGGAGTCCCCCGCCAGTCATCGCCCTTGAAGACCACGTCGAAAGGAACGCGTCGCCAGACCTCGAGCTTGTTGCTGGAAGTGTCGGTCACGACCTCGTCCACGAGCCGGATGCTGCCGACGATGGCGCACCGCTCCTCGAACGGCACGATCGGGTACTTCCGCTTGGCGCGGAACAGCGCATCGTCAGTGACTACCCCGACGATCAGGTAGTCACAGTGCTCCCGGGCACGCCTGAGGATGTTCAGGTGCCCGACGTGGAACATGTCCCAGGCTCCGGGCACGTAGCCAACGACGCCCCGATCCGCCTGCTCCTCAAGCCGTGCCGCGTTGTCCGCACTGATGACTGGCCCCCCGTCAAGACAGCTCCGGGACCCGACTTTCCGCGATCGCCCCCCGACAGTGCTGCGTGCGCACTGAACGACGAGTCGTTCGAAACCAGCTCCCCCCCGGATTCAACTGGTCATCGGTTGGTGTCAGTATTCCACACAGGTGCGGCGAGTCGAGTGCCTCCGTCCAGACCGTCCGGTCGGCGTGGGAGCATTCTGGCGAGCGTTGTTGGTTCACTTCACCCGAGGGAGGGCGTATGGACGCTGTGCCCGAAATGGCCGGGCTCCGGTGACCGTCGGGAGATGCTCACGGCTGCTGATCCTCGCCCGGGTCGGCTCGCCTCGGGCTGCCAGAGGGTGTCCTGCAGGGCGAGGCGTTGCACGAAGACGGCGACCGGACGCAGGGTCGAGGTCGTCGTGGTCGACAACGACCCCGGCGAGACTGCCCGCGACTACGTCAGCGGGCTCGCGGACGAGCACCCCGTCGTGCGGTATGTCGCAGAGCCGGGACTCCGGGAATGGCGGCCGCACGACAGCGATGCCTCAAAGAGGCCGAGGGCGCGGATCTGATCCAGTTCGTCGACGACGACGAGATCCCCGAGGCCGACTGGCTGAAGAACATGGTGGCCACCTGGGCATCGCAGGGCAGACCGACCGCCGTGGCCGGCTGCGTCCGGCCGCGCTACCTGAACCCACCCTCGGGAATTCGTCGCAGCCGGTGGGTCTTCGTTCGCCGCGAGTACCCCGACCGGGACCGAGTTGCGGGCGGGCGCTCCCACCAGCAACCTGCTGATCGACCTGGGCGAGTTGCGCCGGCTGGGTCTTCACTTCGAGACCGCGCTCGGGCTGCGCGGCGGCGAGGACACCCTCCTGACGCGCCAGATCGTCGCGGCTGGCGAAGGATCGTGTTCTTGCGCGGATGCCATCGTGTACGACCTGGTACCCGCGGACCGCAACCAGCGGACCTGGGTGCTCAGGCGAGCCTGGCACCACGGCAGCACACACAGCCCCGTCGAGCTTGTGGGCAGCCAGGCAACCGGCCCGTCGGGCGGCTCTGCGCGTCGAGTTGGTGGTGGGGATCGCTGCGTGCGGTGGCCGGCTGGGTGAAGGCTGCCGGTGGTCGGCTCACGGGGTCGGTGGAGCGGGAAGCCAAGGGCCTCCGCATGCACTGGCGCGGCAGGGGAATCGTCCGGGGAGCACTGCGGCGACTCCTCCCGAGTACAAGCGGTGAGATGGCCGGACGGGTGAGCCGGTGACGGCGAACTACGCTGGTGTCCCCATGATCCACATCGATCGCCGCGAAGCGCTGGCCCTCGGCCTCGGCCTTGGTGCGAGCACGGTCGTCGGCGTGGGTTGCAGCCGCCCGGCGGCACTGTCGAACGCGAAGCCCCAGACCTTCGCGCAGTGGGTTGCTGGACGGCACGCGCCGTACCGTACATCGCCCACCGCGGAGCGGGCACGACGATCCCCGAGCACTCCCTCCCCGGCTACGCGAAGGCCCTGGAATGGGGCGCGGAGGCGCTGGAACTCTCGGTGGTGATGAGCAAGGACGGCGTTCTCTAC
>CAWEAL010000007.1:0-142202 GCA_963807035.1 uncultured Chloroflexia bacterium
TTCTCGACGACGCCGAGAGCGGCGCCAGGACATGGTCACGGGGCTCCTTTCGACGACCTGCATTGGCAACCGGCTGGGCCAACCAACCACGAACGCCGCGGCGACCATCCGTCGAGCTCCAACATGTTCTCGAGGCGGCGCACGATCCTGACCCGATCGCCGAGCTGATCCAGCGCGCTTTGCGCCCCTGGCGTCGACTGATCTTGGTGGTGCAGCGGTCGACTGGACTAGCTTCTTCGCCGGGGCCCGCTTTCGGCTCGGAGGTGTCGATGAGGGGAAATCAGGATGACCGCAATCATCGAGATCATCTTGCCGATTGGCTTCCTCGCGTTCATCGCGTATTGGTGGTCGCTCTGATCCATCGCCCGACCGCCTGATTTACGGTTGTTGGAGATCCAGAAGATGGCTTTGAAGCCGGCGCGGAGACGATGACACCGGCCGAACAGTTAGGCCGCCCTGACGCGGTAATCCGCCCACGCTGCGACCGGCCTAGCGATCAGCGAGCCCCCTCCACCTCAACCGCGAATCGCCCGGACCCGCCTCCTGCGCCGTTTGGTGTGTTGCGCGACGAGGACGGCCCCTCGCTCGCCACTCCGGACGCTGGTCATCGGATGCTCGTCACCCCACGGCCACTCCTGACGGCGCGCGGACAACCCTCGGTCTCGCCCTGCCCCTGTTCGCCGGCGGTTGGCTCGCCCTGCTCTTCGGCGCCTGGGACTACCTGCCCTGGTTGACCTCTCCCGCCGCCATCGCCAGCTGTCCGTGACGCTTATCGGCGGGCTCCTCCAGTGGAGGGGCGCGATCCGGACCCGCCAGATCGGGGTTCGCCGTCCTCCTTGGCGGCGTGGGGCTTCGCGCTGAGTCTCCTTATCCTTGACGTTCGTCGTGCTGGCGATCTGGTTCTGGCCGGGCGAACCGGTATCTCATTGGAGCGGACCGACAACATGACATCGTGGCGGGCAGAGGTTCCGCCTAGGCCTGCCATTCCCGATTGGCCGCTGACTCTCGGCAATCCTGTGGTCTCGTCTGCAGCGCGATTCTGCCGCTGAGGCTCCCGAGCCGGCAGTCACCGCCTTCAATGTCGTCGCCCAATCAGCGGCCGCAGGTCGCCAGGTGCGAGTTGGGCCATATCATCAAGACCGCAGTGCTGAACATCGTCCTCGTGCCAAAGCCTCTGAACGGTTGGGCCTGGAGCACGCGGCCACAGGGCAAATCGACCTTCCGACAGCGGGATGGACCAGAACTGGCCCGGGGTGAGCTGGAGGTTGGTCTTCGGGATGAACGGGTACTCGGACAACCGACAACGGTACCGCCCGACCTAGACCCAGGAGGAGGTCGACACGATCACGTTATCGTCTGCGGCGATCCGGGGAAGGTGCTCACGGTCGGCTAGATGAAGCCGCGATGAAAAAGGATCGGCGCCGCGTGCCTGATCCCTCCTGTGGCCAGAATCGGCTCGGTGAAGAAACGCCTGAGCCGCGGGCAGGCCGTCCGCGACGAGATGGCAATCCTGGTCGCGGTCGTTCTTCCTGGTGAGCGCCTGCGGAAGCCCCGCAATTACGAGCCCGCCGGCCAGCGACTCGGCCCCCGCAACCACCTCGCCACCCTCGATCAGCGTCGCCAGCATCGCGCCGAGCCCGATCTCGACCACGGCGCCACCACCCGCGACGCCCGCGCCGAGCCCAACCGTGACCATCCGGCCACCGAGTGCGACCCCCTTGCCGCGCCCGACTGCTGCAGGCTCCTGCGCGCAGCAGGTCTTGAACCGGATGAGCATGCCGCAGCGGATCGGCCAGCTCTTCTCGCTCGGCCTGGCGAACTACCGGCCCGGGCTCTGCCGAGCTCAGCGCAATCCGCGATCAACACGTCGGGTCGGTTTGGTTCACGACGACGAACTCGATCGGGGTGGCCGGGATCAGGGCCGTCGCCGATGCCGTCCAGGCACAGGCCAGCTCCGCCGCCACCGCCCATGTCGGCTTCTTTGTCGCCGCGAACCAGGAGGGTGGCCTGATCCAGGCGCTTGAGGGTCCGGGTTTCTCGACGATCCCCTCGGCCCTCGTCCAGGGCGGTTGGGCGATCGGGCGGCTGACGGCCGATGCACGACTCTGGGGCCAGCGGCTCCGATCCGCCGGGTCTACTTCATCTTCGCCTCGGTCGCCGATGTTGTCCCGCCCGGAACCGACGCCACGAACGCGCCGATCGGCGCACTCATGCGTGAGTACGGTCACGACCCGCTGACCGCCGGCAGCCACGCTGCGGCCTTCATCGCCGGGATGACCAGCGCCGGGGTAGCCACGACCGCCAAGCACTTCCCGGGTCTGGGTCGGGTGACGAACAACACCGACTTCTCGGCCGGGGTGGTCGACACCGTGACCACGGCCAACGATCCCTACCTTGACTCGTTCAGGGACACGATCATCGCGGGAGTGCCGTTCGTGATGGTCGCCCTGGCAACGTACACCCAGATCGATCCCGGTCACCTGGCCGCGTTCTCTTCGACTGTGATCGGGGGCCTCCTGCGGGGCAAGTTCGGCTTCCGCGGGGTCGCGGTATCCGACTCGCTGACCGCCGCGGCGGTGTCGTCGATGCCTGCCGGGTCAGCGGGCGATCGACTTCCTGCTGGCAGGCGGCGACCTGATCGTGGCCCGAAGTGCCACGGCTGTCGTTGCGATGGTCGCTGCCGTCCAGGCTCGCGCCGCGACCTACACGGCGTTTGCGAAGCTGGTCGTGGACAACGCGGCGTTACCGGTGCTCGAGGCGAAGCAGGCCGCCGGCCTGCTGCCCTGCTCAGGCTGAGGCGCGCGAATCACGCCCGGATCAAGGGCGCTCGCCCCAGGCTGCGGATCCGGTTACCTAACGAATCCCGGGGTGCCCCTTCAGGGCCGCGCTCGATCGCCCGTTCAACGCGTCGTCGCTGGGCCCTTCGCGGACTTCGTTCCCGGAACCCGGCACTGCCCAGGCCAAATGGGTTCGCGATGTCCCTGGTGCTGATGCGTGCCGCCGTTCCGCGGCGCCACTCGCGGCGACTGAACGCGGCGAGGAACGCACCTAGGCCCGCTCGCTTTCGGCCTCGGCGAAGATCGCGAGGACGAACGCGCCGACGGCGAACAGCACGGCCACGAGCAGGGCTCCGAGCAGCACCTTGACCACGCGGATCATGTGCGACCTCAGCTTGGGTCCAGATCGCTCGCCTCGAGCACCCGAGCTTGTCGAGGGTGTGAACTTCGGCGTCCATCGTCTTCTGGACCATCGAGCCCATCAGGAGCCCCTGGAGGCCGCCCAGCTGGACATCGAGCGCAAGGTCAGCTGGGTCGCCCAGCACCTGAACGAGGTCGTAGCGGCCATGGGGTCGGACCGGACCGCTGACGGTCTGGAACTCCAAACGTTGGGAAGGCTCGAAGGCAGTGATCTCATAGTCGGCCGAGACGGCCCGGTTCATCGGACCCTTGACCGTCTGAGCGTAGCGGGTGCCGACGCCACCATCGCCCGACGTTCGATCAATGTCGATCACACCGGGTCGCCAGCGCGTGGACGTTGCACCATCGGCGAGGTAGGCGAAGACCTGGTCGACCGGCCGAGTGATCGTGACGGAATACATCGCCTGGGGCATGCGAGAGATCCTCCTGTCCGTGAGCGGAGGATACCCGGGCGGCGGGCCGAGCGGCCGGTGATCGAAGCCCCGAGCAATCGCGTTGCAACATGACGCCGGGGCCTCGATCGCTCGCGCCCGCGCCTAATGCGGGTACACCCATCATCCGCCGCTGGTCAATGACTCCGCCTGCTCGGGGGAGGATCAGGCGGGATCACCCGCCAGCCTAGCGCCGGTTCGCGAGGAACCACGACGCGAACCGGACGACAAGCTAGGTCCAGCCGCGGATCGCCAGGCTGAGCAACGTGATGGCGCGCTCGGTCACCGACGCAGGATGTCCCACCGACCAGGGAGCGTGCAGGACGCCTCCGGCCGCTCTCACGTACCAAGGCGACCGGAGGCGTTCTGCGTGGAGCGCGGGCCCGGACGAAGGAGGAAACGTCCCGGTCGCTGCCGAATTTAGGCCGCATGCCAGCCGCCGCGCTCTGGCCCAAACGTACCGATGGCATGGCCCCGAACGAGGGGGAGTCGCCCGGGGCGAGCTTGATCGTACGCGAGCGGATAACGGGACGCCCGGAGGGCTCTTGGGGACCGCTCCAGCCACTGGGGCCGAGACGTGTTGACCGCCAGCCGATGATGTACCTGCCCGCTTAGGGAAAGCGGCGGGCGCGACTGATCGAGATTCCCGGCGTCATCTGCATCGCGACTCTCGGGGTCTCGATCCTCCTGCACGGCCACAGGTGATAAGACCATGATCCATCTGCTCAAGCTGGCGATCGGGGCCTTGGTCGTGGCCCTACTCTTGGCAGCGATGCCGCGTTTGTGGCGGCTGCACTCGCCGAGGCCGAGGAGCGAGCCACGATCGAGCTGGATGCCGGGTAGGCTAGCTCGGCCGTTCTGTTCACTGATCCTGCAAGCTCAACGATTGGCCTCGGGATGCTCTGGGTTGAGCCTCCCGACATGGGATCCCCGCCCGCGGAGGGTGGTTCCACGGGCGCGGGGGCTCAGCTAGTGTTGGCTCGACCGATGAGACAGTCCTGACAGGACGGCCCGCCGCGGAGGGTCGAAGCGGCCCCGACCCTAGTGGTTGGCGCTCGCATCGAAGCCCGGCGGGTGACGAATGTCGGTGAGTGCCGCACTGATCCGGCGCAAGAGCCAGCGGGCGGTCCAGACCGCGGCGCGGCGCAGGAACGCTTCGTCAGCGAGCTGACCGAGCGCGCCGCCGGGAAGGGCCGTCGGGCAGCCATCGAGCTGGAGACGATCGGCCCGGATCCGCAATGTGCCAGCGAAGACCGGAAAGAGCGGCGCCAAGGTCGCCGCTCGCCATTCGATCGGCACGAGCCAGCCATCGACGGTTGGGCGGAGGAGACCAAGGCCGACAACGGCGGACTGCGGAACAGGAGCTCAGCCGATCCCCTGCGGGTGGAAGCTCGAGATCGCCCAGGAAGCAGCGGACGTCTGGAGCCGAGTCCGCCACCCGCTCACCGAGCCAGGCGGCCGACGGGCCGCCGAGGATCGCTGGTGCTCGCTCGAGATCGACCGCGGTCAGCTCCGACACGTATAGCCGGCTGACTCGCTCCGATCTGTCGCCGGCATTCGGCGGATGTGCCTCGGCCATGGCTCCCGCCATCAGGCCCGCAGCCGAGCCTTCATTCGAGGGAGATGAGTCATCAGTCATAGCGGACTCACGCGGTAGCGATCAGCTGACGGTGAGTGTGCCCTCCATGTAGCCGCTCGTCGCGGCCATCGGGCCACCGTAGCCATTGGCTCCGGTGCCGCATGGGATGAGGCAATGCCACTGACAGGCACACGGGCTCCCGGTCTCGAACGTGAACGTCGTCCGGGCGTTCGGGGCGATCGGCACGTTGATCCCGAGCGCGGGCAGCGAGAACGTGTGGATACCTGGCCCGGGTCGAGTGCTCGGTCCTCGTCGGCCCTGCCGAGCCGTTCGGGTCGGTCGCGAGGATCGGGGTCACGCTGAACGAGCCACCGACGATCCCGCTCGCCTGCGACAGCTCCGAGGTGTTCTTCGGGAAGGGGGTCGCGTTGTCGAAGTTCGTCACCGTCACGACGACGGTCGAGTTCGCCGGCAGTCGGATGGAAGTCCGAGTGGAGGAACACGGGCCAACCGACCTTGCCGGTCATTGTGTCGCTCAGGATCGTGAGGCTGAGCGACTCCGCCGCGGTCGATGGCGTCGAGGCAGGCGCCGTTGGTGTGACCGCCGGGCCTTGCGATGTCACAGCGTTCGTGGTGGCGGTCGGGCCCGCTGGCGCGACGGTCCAGGCGGCGTTGGCTGAACACGCCCCCGCGACCAGGGCGATGGCGCCCAGGAGGCCGAGGAGTGCAACCGCGCGACGATGAGGACGACTCATCAGGATCACTCCGGGGGCGCGGGTGGTTCGTCATCCGGTCAGCAGATGTTACGCGGCTTCGGTCCCCGCAGGGTCCAGCGACCCTTCATCCATGCCGATCACGTATGCCACGACGCCCTCATCGTGTGGGCTCGCATTGAGAATAAGAACGGTGCGTGCCCCAAGCCCGTCAAATGCACCACAGGTGGCGGATTGGCCAGGCTGACGTCGATCCCGGTTTCGCAGCTGACCACGGCCCGGCCGCCGGTCCGTCAGGCCACACCCTCGGCCAGTCCAACGTACAGCTCCTCCTCCTGGGCCATGTGCAGGCCCAGGATCGCGTGGAGGCTGTAGAGCACCCGGCGCAGGTCACGCTGATCGGCGTCGTCCGGCCCGCCAGCCTCCAGCTCGTCGACCTGGCGGCTGAACAGGCTGATCAGGTGGAAGATCTCGCGGTGGGTCCGGCTCAGCGGAGCCGTCGCTTCGTCATCGCCCGACGCTCGGAAAACCGACGGATAGACCGTCTGTTCCTCGAATTGCTCGTGGTCGAGAAGGGGTCCGACGAGGAAGGCATTGATCTCGGACTTCGGCCATGGCAGCCGCTGGTTCCAGCTCGTCGAGCCGATCGGCCGTTTGGCGCAGCCGCTCGATCTGCCCATGGAGTCCGCCATGGGCCGCGTGCAGGGGCGGGCCCGGTCTCGGCCCAGCCGGGCACCGTCGTCTGGCGCTGGCCGTCCCCGCCAAGCGCCCGGAGCGCATTGAGGATCACGGCGACGTCGATCAGCTCCTGGAGGATCGCCCCGGCCACCGGCGGCAGGAACCCGAACGCGGCGACGATCATCGCCACGACCGACATGCCGATCCCGAGGACGACCGACTCGAGCGCGATCCGGCGCGATCGGCGGGCGATCCGGATCGCCTCCGCCAGGCGATCGAGGCGATCGACGACGATCACAATATCGGCCGCCTCCGACGCCGCGGTCGCGCCACGTGCGCCCATGGCCACGCCCACGTCGGCCGCCGCCAGCGACGGCGCGTCGTTGATCCCGTCGCCGACCATCACCACCAGCCCACCCGAGTCGGCTCGCTCCGACGCGACGATCTTCGAGCTTCTCGGCTGGCGTGCGCTCGGCCAGGATCGCGTCGACGCCGATCGCCGACCCGACTGTCTCCGCGACGGCGGGCGTGTCGCCCGCTACCATCACGATCCGCGTCATCCCGCCCGGCGAAGCAGGCGCAGCGCTCTTGGGGTTTCGGTCTGGATCGGGTCGGTCAGGATGAGGACACCCTCGATCGAGCCGGCGATGCCAATGAACGCGGTCGAGGAACCCTCGACCGTGGTCCGCCGGCGAATTGTGAACGCGGCCTGGCAATGGGCGACCCGCCCGGCGATCCAGTCGGCTTGGCCAACCCGATCGCGATCGGCGCGGCCAGGATGAGTGGACAGGGTGTCGCAACGACCAGGACTGCCAGCGCTCGTACCGGGTCGCCGGACAGGAGCCAAGCAGTTGCGGCGATCCCGAACGTGAGTGGCAGGAACAGCAGGGCATAGCGATCCGCCAGCCGGACGAAGGGCGCCTTCGACGACGCCGCTGAGGCGACCAGGCGGATGATTCGCGCGTGACGTGCTCGCCTCGGCGCTGGCTAGGCTCATCGAGGTCGAATGGGCCGCCCGCATTGACCGTGCCCGATGCGATCTGGTCGCCGGGCTCGTGGATCATCGGGCGGGACTCACCGGTCAGGGCAGACTCGTCCAGGATCGCTGGCTCGCCCACGATCGTGCCGTCGACCGGGACGACCTCGCCGGGCTTGACCAGGAGTCGATCGCCCGGGACCACGGAATTGATCGGAGGAGAGGTCAGGCCATCGGGCCCGTAGCGGTGGACGACCCGAGGGGACCGGGCGAGCAACGCCGCCAGCTCGCGCCGGGCACGGGTGTCGGCGTAGTCCTTGAGCGCTCGCCCGGTCGTGATCATCACCGCGATCACGGCGCCTGGCAGCGTCTCATGCAGGAGGACCGAGCCAACCATCGCCAGGACCGCGATCAGGTCCACGCCCACCTTGCCGTGGCGGATGGCGTCGGCGATTTCGATCATCAAGCGGACCGAGACGACGATGGCGAGCGCCGTCCAGACACCGTCGGCGACGGCCGCGCTGCCGGCAAGGGTTGCTCCGATTCCGACCGCGAGGGCTCCGACCGAGATCGGCAGGAGCGGTCGATCGACAGTCTGCAGAAAGGCGCCCAGGGTTGGTTCTTCAGCCGCGGCTGTCGACGGAAGGCTCATCCGACCATGATGGGCGCGAACCCGCGCCGGTGCCCGAGCGCCGGGTCGATCCATCAGGCTAGAGTCAGGTTGACCTTCACCCGAGGCGGACGACCGTTGACCTTCGCGGCGCCGGCCGCGGCTCCTCCGTCGGTCAGAACCCGCCTCCCATCCGCCGACTTCTAGCTTCCCTCGCACCCAGCTAGTCACAATCCCGAACGCTTGTCGGCCCTCGTCGAGGTCCTAGCGCGGCCACCTTCGCTGGCTCGACGTAGTCAGCGATCCAGTCGGCTCTGACCTCGCGTGAGCTCCAGGCGATGTGGGTTGTGGAACAATCCCCTCGTGATCACCCTATCGCCCGAGCAGGTGACGGCCTTGCCGGTCGACGCGCTCGGTCTCGTGATCCTCAACGATCTCCTCGCCACGAACGAGTGGAACGAGTACAACTACCTCCTGGCGGCGGGGCAGGCCTACGCTGGCGAAGCAAGCCTCGCGATCGCCGAGGCGATGGCCTGGCGCCGGTCACGAGCCCTGATCGCCCGGACGCCCGGGCAGACCTCCAATGCAGCCATCTCGGTCACGCGCACCGGCCGGCGGATCGCGGCCGAGGGCCCTGCGTCCTACTACGCCTCCGAGCGTTTGCAGGGTGGGATCCATCCACTGATCGAGCGCGAGGCGCGACCCCAGTTCCTGATCGGAAAGTACGAGCTCGGCGTCTTCGCTGCGATGAAGGCTGTCGAGATCCGGGTCCGCCAACTTGGGGCATTCTCGGACGACCTCGTCGGAGTCGAGCTGATGAGCCGGGCCTTCGGCCCGACAGGATTCCTGACCGACCGATCAGCCGCGAAAAGCGAGCAGGAAGGGATGCGGAACCTGTTCGTGGGAGCGTATGCCGTGCTGCGCAATCCCGCCGGCCATCGGGAGGTGAGCTACGACGATGTCTCGGAGGCAGCGGACGCGGTGCAGACGGCCTCGCTGCTCATGAGGATCCTCGATCGCGTTGAGCAGCGGATCGATCCCAATCGGCCGTAGATCCAGACTGGTCGCCGCGCCGGCCATTGCCTCATGACCCGTGCTCCCCGCCATGTCCGCCCGGCAGTCGACAGACCCCGATCGCGCCGCGGTCGCGGAACCGGAACCCGCATGGCTCAGCAGGTCCATCGGGGATGGGGCGCGTAAACGCCGGGCGCGAGATCGCCGAGTCTATGTCAGCTTCGGCCGCGAGGCGCTTCCAGATACGCCAAGATCCCGGGCTCGGCCGGCGGTGGCTCATGCGGCGCGGCCAGGCGGGCCAGGGCGAGGATCGCCGCGGTCTGCCCGCTGATCCGCTCGCTCGAGCGATCGTTGGATGGCTTGATATCACCGGCTGGGTTCTGGTCGACGACGAGGTTCGCCGCCATCCAGCGCAAGACCGGCTGACCACCATGGCGGACCCGGCCGGCGGTGATCCGGGCGAGCCAGTCCTTCGTCGCCGCCGAGAGGCCTGGGTAGGTCTGGCCGATCGGGACGATCGTCGTGAGCTCGGAGGCCGCCTGGACGAACTGGGTCGCGTTCAGGCGGACGTAGCCGAGCTCGGCGATCTGGTAGCGCTCGGACAGGCTCGTGAGATCCGCGAGGATCGCGTTGTAGTCGGTCACGTCGCCGTCGCTGGCGATCAGGTCACCATCCCGAGCCCAGAGCTCGTACGGGAGATGGTCGCGTTGGCTCCGGGCCTCGACGGCGGCCGCGGGACACCAGAACCGGGTGAGGACGTGGACCGTTCCCTCTGGATCCTCATAGGCGAGGACGAGCGAGGCGAGATCGGTCGTGGAGCTGACAGGTCGAGCCCGCCGTACACCGTGGCGCCTGGCGGGATGACCGGAGGCTCGGCACAGGCATCCCAGCGCTCAAGCTCGATCGCCCCGGCGCTGGCGCTCGTCCAGACGCAGAAGTTGAGCCGCTGGACGACGCTCGAGCGGGCCGGCATCCCGGTCGCCTCGGCGACCTGTTCACGCAGGTAGCGCGACGAGATCGAGACCCCGAGGTTCGGGTTCGCTTTGGGCCAGACCGCTTCATCGGTCCAGTCATCACCCGCGTCGAGGCCACAGACATAGCCGAACCAGGCATCGTTCGTGATCGTGGCTTCGAGGATCGCGACCGAGTAGGCATGGTCCTGCCAGCACACCGAGGTTCGATCAAAGCCGGCGTTCGTGATCCGGATGATCAGGGCCTGGCGGCGACCCTTCGTGCCGGCTCGCATCGCATCGACGACCGCGCTATTCGGGTGGGCATGGAGCTCGTCGATCAGGACGATGTGGGGTCGATGGCCATGGAGGTTGCCGGCTTCCGAGCTGACCGGTCGGAACGCGCCATCGCGCTCGAGATCGGCGATCGAGCTCGTATAGACGTCGAGCCGACCGGCCAGGGCCGGTGACTTCGCGACCATCCGCTTCGCGTCGGTGAACAGGATGTTCGCCTGGTCCCGGCCGGCCGCGGCACAGTAGATCTCAGGCGCCGCCTCGTCGTCGGCGACGAGGCCATAGAGGCCGATCCCGGCGGCCAAGGGGGTCTTGCCATTGCCCTTGGCCGTCTCGATGTAGGCATTTCGGAAGCGCCGCGAGCCATCACGGGTGAGCCAGCCGAAGAGCGAGCCGACGATGAACGCCTGCCAGGGCTGGAGGGTAAACGGCAACCCCTCGAACTCGCCCTCGGCGAGACGGAGGAAGCCGAAGAACGCGATCGCCCGCTCGGCCACCGTCGGGATCCCAGGACAGCCCTCGTTCAGTTCCATGGACCAGGTCGTCGAGATGCCGAGCGCAGGCGGCCCGGACGTACTCGTTCACGACGACCCGGCCGGCGATGACCGAGCGGCCATAGGCAGTTGTCTGATCGGTCCCCTTACGCCCCGCCATGACGGCGGTCACGCAGGTACGCCTCGAATGGATCGTCGCTCTGGCGCTGGGCGACGAGGCCCGAGCGGGCCGAGGGTGACAGGCCGAGCTCGCGGGCGAGGGCACGCATCGTCGCCTCGTCGTCCCGGACGATCTGGTGCAAGGGGTTCTTCACGACCCCGCGGTGCTCGCGGTCGGGCAGGAGTGGCCCAGAGCTGGCATAGAGCCGGACGGCCTGGAGATAGCGGGAGGCGGCTTCGCAGTACGCCCGCAGGAGCATCCGATCGACCGGGCGGATGATCCCCGTCGCGGCGATCTGGAGCTCGACGTGGCGCCACTCGGCTTGCGCATCGGCATCGAGATCGCCGGGCATCTCCGGGAAGCCCGCCAGGGGCTCGGGCTCGTGGCGGTTCAGCCGGCTCGGGCGGGTCTCACCGGCGAGGAGCTTCAAGCGGGTGGGAGCTGGCGCCGGCCCGCGCCTACCCATCGAGCTTCACCGCCTTGTTGCCGGTGAACGCCTGCCAGCGCTCGATGCTGAGCTGGGCGTAGCGCGGTTCGATCTCGAGGCCGAAGCAGCGCCGGCCGAGGCGCTCCGCCGCGATCAGGGTTGTGCCGCGAGCCGAGGAACGGGTCATAGACCGCCTCACCGGGTCGGAGGTGGTTCGTGATCGGGGTCTCGAACAGGACGACCGGCTTCTGCGCGGGATGGTCCTGCTTCTCCTCCGTCGAGCCGGCCATGATCATCTTCGGGCTGGGTGCCCGCCAGATCGTCGACTGATCTCGCGACCCGAGATAGAGGTTCGCGATCCCGGGCCGCCGGACGACCCAGGCGGGCTCGTGGGCCCAGTGGTACCAGCTCCGGCCCATCGCGAAGAGGCCCTTGTCCCAGATGATCTGGCTGACGATCTCGAAGCCGATCCGCTCGAGGCCCTCGGCGACCTCGGCCGCATGGACCCCGGCATGCCAGACGTAGCCGACGGTGAGGCTGGGCACGAGGGCGAACGCGTCGGACCAGTCGACCCGGGTATCACCCGAGACGCTCGTGTTGCGATGGCCCCGGGTTCGCCCGTGGGCGCCCCGGGCCGCCGCTGGGGCGCCGTCAGGCTCGGGCGTGGCCCGTACCCGCATGTACGGCTGCTCGGCCCCGCTCCGGACGCCCCGGAAGCTGCGGCGCTCGGACTGGCCGTTGTACACGCCGTCGCGCCAGGTCGGATCGAGCGAGACGCCATACGGCGGGTCGGTCGCGAGCAGGGTCGGCGCCGCGCCATCGAGGAGCCGAGCGACGTCCTCGGGGTTCGTCGCGTCACCACACAGGAGCCGATGCTCGCCGAGCGCCCAGAGCTCGCCGGTCTTGACGGATGGCTCACCCTCCGGCAGCTCGGGGACGAGGTCAGGATCAGTGTGCCCGGGTCGGGGTGGGGCGAGTTCGCGGAGGAGTGCCTCGAGTCCGGCATCGTCGACGTGGAGCTCGGAGAGCAGGGCGGCGAGGGCGTCATCGTCGGCGGTCGCCAGCGCCCCGATCGGATCGAGCGTCGCGAGGACGAGCGCCTCTTCGGCCTCATCGAGATCGACATACAGGACGGGCACGGAGGGCTCAGACGCTCTGCTCCCCGCGGCCCAGGGCCTCCTCGACCCGGGCATGGCCATCGACGAGGTGACCGGTCCGCTGGTTGACGAGGACCTGCTGGACCCAGCCGACTTCGGTGAGCGAGCCCCGCAGGGCGGCCCGCTGGAGAGCGGGATGGGTCCGCCAGTTGCGGGGGTTGGCGAGGAGCTCGTCGGGGGCCACCTCGCCCGTCCCGACGATCCGGTTCCGCCACTGGGCCGGGGCGCTCATCGCTGGCTACCGCCAAAAAAGGCGAAACTCGTCCGCGTGTGAGAGGGCCTATGAGCGCGGTCTGCCGGCGTTTGAAAATGGGTATTCGCGGCGAGCTGGCCTTGAGACCGTCGTCTTCCCCGACGGTGCCCGCTCACAATCCCGTCGTTACGATCGAGGCCGGGGAGCAACCCGCCTATGGCTAGGTGCTGGTGGAGGGAGTGACGATGAACGTCAACCTGATGGACGACGCGACCTATCGCTGGTGGCAGGTGATCGGTGGTCCCCTGCTGGGCGTGGTCCTCACGGCGATCGTGACGGCCCTGATCGCCGGCGGCCTCACCCTGCTGGCGACGCGGTGGGAAGCCGACCGGGCAGAGAAACGGGCTCGGAGTCAGTGGGAGGCCCAGACCCTGATGGAGTCGCTGCGCGCTACCCAGGCGGACCTCAACGCGACCCTCTACGCCATTGTCAATCGACTGCACCCCGTCGGCGCCGAACCCGTCCATCCACCTCCGGACACGTTCGCGGCCCCGCTCGTCGGTGACGCCGCGGCGATCGCCAAGATGATCCGGCTGTGGACCGAGCTCGGTAGCCGGCCGATCCACTCGGGCGTGACCAAGGCCGACATGGAGTCGGTGAGTGACGCGGTTGATACGCTCCGAGTCGCCGTTGAACGCCAGGCCGACCGCATCCGCAAGGGCGTGGACCTGCCGAAGGTTGATCCGGGCGACGTGCAGCGCATCGTCGATGAGGCGAAGGATCGTCTCGGGCCGCTCGTTCACAAGCAATAGGCCTGGCGAATGCCTGCCAGCGGCCCGATGCCAGTTCTGCGCTGATGCTCGACTTCGGCGTGGCCGACGATCCGGCTGTGGCGAGTCGAGAGAGCGAGGGTCTCCAGCACGCCGATAGCGTGACGAAGAGGAAGGTCGCTGCCTATTCGCCCCGGGTGCTACGCCTGCCGGCTAATCGTCGCCCAAGACGCGATGTGGAAACTCGTGGCGAACGGTCCACGGCGGCGGCTGAGATTGGGGATAGAACGCGGTGGAAAGGTCCGATCTCCGTGTAGACAGGGGCAGTCAGACCGCCGAGACTGTGGTGAGGCACGTGGGGCTTCGGGGCCAGGTGTCTTTCCCCTCCGATCCGCAGCCCGCAGAGGACCTGCATCCGCGCCGTGCCTAGAATAGAACAAGTGTACGATTACAAAGTTTGCGAGGACGGCCCGGGCTGTGACAGACAAGGTGACGCCCTCAAGGGCCACAATTGGCCGCTCGCGGGAGAATTGGCGAGCGCAGAAGCGGGAGGGCAGCGTCGTGCTTGACGAGCGATCACTCGCAATAGAGGCTCGGGACGTTGTAGTCCATGCGCTCCGCGAGCAGGACAACGACGCAGTTCTCGAAGTTATCATCAACTCTGTCGAGAGCGAGCATCCAAGCGTGACACCCGAACGAGTAAAAGCGGCAATCGTGTCGCTGCTCAATCGAGGGATTCTCGAGTTGACTCGGGATGGCCATCTGAGGATCCGCGGCGCCGACAAGTAGCCGCCCAGGGGGGACTCTATTGGCTAGACGGTCGGAGGCAGACCTCGCAGCCTGGCGCGATGAGCGGCGGCAGCCCGACCACAAGACGCCGGACTACTATCGGTCGCCGGCGCAGCGAGATCGGGATCGCATCCTCTACTCCTCCGCGTTCCGGCGTCTGGGCGGCGTAACCCAGGTCGTCGCCGCTCGCGAAGAAGGGCACCTCTTTCACAACCGTCTGACACACAGCCTCAAAGTCGCTCAACTGGCGCGACGCATGAGCCAAAAGCTCGTGATCGACACTCAGAAGGATCGCACTCTCAAGGCTAAGGTTCGTGAACGGGGCGGTCTTGATCCCGATGTGGCCGAGGCAGCTGGCCTGGCACATGACCTGGGCCATCCGCCGTTCGGTCACATCGCAGAAAAGGTCCTGAACCGCGAAATACGAGCCGACGGCGTCGGACCCAAGGACGGGTTCGAGGGCAATGCCCAGTCATTTCGAATCGTGACCCGTCTCTCAGCAGTCGACGACACCATCGAAGGCCTGAACCTAACCCGGGCGACGCTGAACGGCGTGCTGAAGTACCCATGGACAGCAGAACGCACCATCAAAGGTGGGGATGCCAAGAAATACGGGGTCTACTCGACCGAACTGACTGACTTCGAGTTTGCTCGAACGGGGCTCGAGATTGCCGAATACGATCGGACCCTCGAGGCCGAGGTAATGGACTGGGCTGACGACATCGCCTACTCCGTACACGATATCGAGGATTTCTTCAGGGCCGGACTCATCCCACTTGGGAACCTGACGAAGCTCCCGCAACTCGACGACATTTTCGAGCGCGTGCTGAAGTACTGGGATGAGGATCTCTATTCCAAGAAACCGAAGGCGAATGAGTTAGCAACTGCGGCAGCTCCCGTTTTCTACTTCCCGCTCGTTCCGCCCTTCCAGGGCACCAAGGGTGATCGGGCCAAACTGCGGAGCTACACATCGCAGAGGATCGGGACGCTGGTCGAGGCCGCAAGCGTGGACACAAATGGTCTCCCGAATTGACCGAGCCGCTCGCGTCCAGGTCGAGGTCTTCAAGCAGCTCACGTACCACTACGTCGTGGCGAACGCGGCCCTAGCGACCCAGCAGGTCGGGCAGCGCGAAGTCGTTCGGAGGTTATACGAGATCTACCGCCAAGCGCTCATTGGAGGAAAGGGATCCGCGGCAATCTTTCCTCCGCGAGTGCGAAGCGAGGTCGAGCCTGTCCTGGGGGCCGCCGCGGATCCAACCCTCGCGGTCCGCGTTGCCGCAGACGTGGTCTCCGGCATGACCGAAGAACAAGCGGTCAGGGTCTATCAACGGTTGGTGGCCGTCGAGTTCGGTCCCCTCCTCGATCCAGCCGTTCTCTGACGGCGGGCTTGCATATCGGGCTGGGCTCAAGCTCAGGCACATCGAGCCAACCAGCCGCATGGCCCACGTAGATGAGCTGCTCGGTCGAGAGGGAGAACCGAGATCGTAGATCGGCCAAGTGGCGCTTTGCAGTGCTCCGCGAAATGCCCAGCGCGGACGCGGTCGCGGTGATCGATCCGCCGGCTGCTACGTAGGCCTCAAGAGCCTGGCGTTGCCTGGGAGTCGCCTCGGGGCTCACGCCGCGTACCACGCAAGTGGGTCATCGTCAGACAGCGGGCGGGTCTCCAAGGCCCCTTGGGGGCACTCCCGCTGTTTTTCGAAGAATGGTCGGGCCGGCGGCGTCCAGTCGATCGTTCGGAGATCGTGGAAGATCGCGGGTCTCGCGCAGACGCTCTCCGGGTCAGACGTGCCTGTGGAGGTCCGCCTCCGGCGAATCTAATGGGGTGTCATCGACCCGCGGAGCCTGTCCCCAGCCCATTTGGGCCACATCGCGCTGCGGATACGACAGGTGAACCATTTCATGTTCGACGTTGGCGATGGCCGACGAGGGGATGTAGAGATGACTCGCGAGTCCGCCCGTCTCTGTCAGTAGGTAGTTCTGGCTCGCCTCTCGAACAGTGCCCACGCGGTGGCCATCGTTCCCAACCACGGCCCAGCCGGGTTTGATGTCTGCCATTCGCATGGGGCCTCCTCGCGCCGTCGCTGGCAACGGTATCGCTGGTCGGACGTGAGTGCAGGCCAGGCAGGATGGTAGCCCTGTGTGGGCCGTCGTCCGTAGAATCCCTCGATGAAGAAGATCGGGTTCCTCTCGTTCGGGCACTGGTCCGCCTCACCCTACTCGCAGGTGCGTTCCGCGTCGGACGCGCTGATTCAGTCGATCGAGCTCGCCGAGGCGGTCGAGGACCTGGGTGCTGATGGCGCCTACTTCCGGGTCCACCACTTCGCCCAGCAACTCGGGTCGCCGTTCCCGCTCCTGGCAGCGATCGGCGCGCGGACCAAGCGCATCGAGATCGGGACGGCCGTCATCGACATGCGCTACGAGAACCCGCTGTACATGGTCGAGGACGCAGGCGCGGCCGACCTGATCGCGGGCGGTCGCCTCCAACTCGGGATCAGCCGCGGCTCGCCGGAGCAGGTCATCGATGGCTTCCGCTACTTCGGCTACGCGCCACTCGAAGGCGAGACCGACGCCGACTTGGCCCGCCAGCACGCCGAGGTCTTCCTCCAGGCCCTCTCTGGCGCCGGGTTCGCCCAGCCCAACCCCACTCCGATGTTCCCGAACCCGCCGGGATTGCTTCGTCCCGAGCCGCACTCACCCGGGCTGCGCGACCGGATCTGGTGGGGCGCCGGATCACGTGCGACTGCGGAATGGACCGGGCAGCAGGGCATGAACCTGATGTCGTCGACGCTGCTGACCGAGGACGCCGGCGTGCCGTTCCACGAGCTCCAGGCGGAGCAGATCCGTCGGTTCCGTGAGGCGTGGACCGCGGCTGGGCACGAGCGTGAGCCGCGGGTGTCGGTCAGTCGCAGCATCTTCGCCCTGGTCGATGATCGGGACCGCGCCTACTTCGGCCGTGGCAATCAGGAGTCGGATCAGGTCGGCTACATCGACGCGCAGACGAAGGCGATCTTCGGGCGCTCGTACGCCGCGGAGCCCGACATCCTGGTCAAGCAGCTTGCCGGGGACACGGCGATCCAGGCCGCCGACACGCTGCTGCTGACCGTTCCGAACCAGCTCGGAGTCGAGTACAACGCTCACGCCATCGAGAGCATCCTCAGGTTCGTGGCGCCGGAGCTCGGTTGGCGGTAAGCGGGCCAGACGCGCTCGGTCAGTCTGCCGTGATGCGAACCGGGTCCAGTCTCATGGTGCTGCTGGGACTCCTCCTCGCCGGCTGCGATGTCCCGGCCACGTCCGCGCCTGGAGCCTCCCCGGGGGAGACCCTCGTGCCTCGGGGGCGCATTCGGGTACGCGTCCGAGAGGATCGCATTCGAGGCCCCCTAGGCGCGCACCGACGATCGGCTCATCGTGTGGGTCGTCCGAGCCTTTTCCGAACCTTCGGCGCATTGGCGTAGGTTCCTGACAACCTTGGGCGCTGTGACCGACGATGATTGACCCGCGATGATGATTGACCCGCGATGATTGCCGACTATCCCGATGTCCCGGGCCGACTTGCGCCATTCCTCGCGCAGTGGGACTACATGAGCGAACAACTCCTCGGCCGGGTGGCGGGACTCACCGACGCCGAGTTCCTCTGGGAGCCGGCACCCAGCGTCTGGACGGTCCGCGAGCGCAACGGTCGAGCCCGTCCGGATCGAACCACCTGGGATCCGATGCCAGGGGCAGAGCCGCCGCGCACGCTCGCTTGGTCGATCGGTCACCTGGGCTGGGGTTGCCTGATCCGGGCGGACTGGCTGGTCGGTTCGCATTCGATGGCCGAGGATGACCTCGACTGGCCAATGACCGCAGACGACGGCGTTGCCTTCCTTCGATCGGGACTGACCGGCATGGCGAGTCGGTCTTGGCGCGATGACCGACGCGGACCTTGATCTCGTTGGTCGGAGTGCCTACCCGGGCGGTCTCGATCCCACCCTCCCGCTCCTCGACATCGTGTGGTGGGTGAACAAGGAGTTGCTCGAGCACGCCGCCGAGATCTGGTACGTCCGCGACCTGTACCTGGCAGTCCAGAGCTCGCCACCTCGTCGAACGCTCGCCCGCTAGCTTCCCACGGACCCGGCTCGCCGCGACCAGGGTCTACAAGGCCCCTTGGGGGCACCAGACCATGCGGGCCAGGACCTTCGCATGGGTCCCACTGCGCATGCCAACCAGGTGCCGAGTGGCCCTCGACACGGGGCGCCCCTCAGTTGGACGATAGGGCGCAGAGGCGATCCCAGGTGCCGCGACGCGTTCTATTGGTCATTGTCGGGCTGGCCGTCCTCGCGCTCAGTTGCGCGGGCGGCCCTATCCCTTCGACTGTGTCGGCGGGGACCGTCCTACCCTCGCAGGCGAGCGTGGAACCGTCCGAATCGACGGGTGTGCCGACGCTCGGGCCCACCCCCACGGCGCTCCCCACGTTGACGTCGGGCCCGACCCGCAGCCCCGAGACGCTGACCTGGTCAGGTCTGCGCTGGTCGGGCGGAGTCCTGGGAGCATCCGACCAGACCGGCTATGCGTTCATCTCGGACATCCTGCCCTGGGCCGACGGCTACGTGGGTGTCGGCTCTTTCAACTCTACGGTCGGGGGCTCCGACAGCGCTTTCTTCACGTCCCGCAACGGCTTGCAGTGGACGATCACCGAACGGGCTGCCCAGGTCGCATCGCAGGAGAGTCCAGGGCCCCAATTCCTCGTGCGCGTGGGCAGCGGGCTGCTCGCCGTCAGCGACAACGACGGGTTCGCTCCGCCGAACCTCTGGCGCAGTGACGATGGGCTGACGTGGAGCGCCGTGGATAGCCCGAGCTGGCGCACGGCGTGGACGAACGGGAACCTCCTCGCCGTTGCCAGCGGCCCTGCGGGCCTGGTGGCGGTTGGGTCCGAGGGGCTGTCGGTCATGGAACCCGGGGCACCGGTCATCGCGTACTCGCGGGATGGCGCTTCCTGGAGCCGGCTCGATCTGCCCTCCACCTTTGCCCATGCGATCTTCATGGACGTCCAGGCGAGCACGCGCGGATTCGTGATCGTGGGTCGTGACGGGAAGCCGGATGCCACGCCGGCGCACGGCGGCGCACTCGGCGTCGGCCGGCCGGCGGCCTGGATCTCGACCGACGGGCGGACATGGACGGCCGCCCAGGTGGACGGCTCGGCGGTCGCCGGGGGCCAGCTGAGCGCAGTCGCAGCCGGAGCGGCCGGCTTCTTCGCCGAGGGCCGGGCTGACGGGTCGGGCGCGAGGAGCGGCTGGGCCTCGACGGACGGGACCACCTGGCGCCTGATCGGCAAGGTCGGCAAGGACCTGCCGACTGCCACCTTGGTCGCGGGGGACGGGATGCACCTGATCATGTTTGGACGCGAGTCGTGCAGGACGACCGCGCTCATGGCGTGGGTCTCGACCGACGGCGTCAACTGGACGAGCCTCGCCTTCTCGGGCTCGACCGCCATTCCTGATGCCGTCGCCGGACCGATCTGCGAGGCGAATGGCATCGAAATCTGGAAAGCCGGCGGGATGAGCGTCTCGGACGCCATCGTCGCGCCAAATGGCGTGCTCGTCGTGGGATCCGGAGACCTCCCCCAGGAGTTCTGGTTCGCGACCTCGGCTGGATCCTGACCCGTGGAGGCCGCGAGCACCTCCCCTCCGGGCTGTGGCAGTGAGTCATCGCCCCCCGATCACAGGAATGGCCTCCCGCTGACCGAGTCATCAAGCGGTGACTGGACGCACCGAAAGGTGGGGTTCTGTGCCCACCGGATCGCTCTGGGGGGTAGAGTCAGGGTCCCGGGCCGTTCGAACCAGGTTTCGGCACACCCGGCGGAGACCGCAAGGGTCGCCCGGCCTGGCCGGGTACGCACCCATCGTTGAGTCCGGCGGCATGCCCGCCGAAGGAGGAAGCATGATGAACCTGGTGACTCGCACGCTCGCCCGCGCCGCGGCGATCGGCACGATGGCGGTCCTGGCCGCCACCCTCGTGGCCGCTCCCGTCGCAGCGTCTTCGCCCTCGAAGCTGTATGTCTCGCAGGGCCACGGCAGCGACTCCAACCCGTGCTCTGCGAGCAAGCCCTGCAAGACGATCGGCCATGCGGTCGGCCTCGCCCCGGCGGGAGCGACGATCTACGTGGGCAAGGGGACGTACCACGAGCAGGTCTCGATCACCAGCAGCGTCACCCTCAAGGGCGACCACGCGGTCGTCGACGCAACCGGCCAGACCGGCGGGATCCAGCCGCTGGCGAGCCAGGGCATCGTCGGCTACGGCATCCTCGTCTTCGGCCCCGGCGCGCGCGGCTCGGTCGTCGACGGCTTCACCGTGGAGCACGCTCTCGGCGAGGGGATTCTCGTGGCCGGCACCTCGAAGGTGCGCATCGAGCACAACACGATCAAGCTCAACGACGCCGGATTCGGGACCGCCGACACGTTCGAGTGCCAGGCCCAGGGCGAGGTCCCGGGTGACTGCGGCGAGGGCATCCACTTCGTGAGCGTCACCTGGTCGAGCATGCTCCACAACGTCGTCGAGAACAACGTCGGCGGCATCCTGATCACCGACGAGTTCGGTCCGAGCGCCCACAACGTGATCGCGCACAACATCTCCCGGAACAACAAGGAGGACTGCGGGATCACGCTGCCCTCGCACAATGCCGGGGCCGTTGCCGATCCGACCGCGGGCGGCGTCTACGACAACCTGATCTTCGCGAATGTCTCCGAGGGCAACGGCGGGGCCGGCGTGGGCATGTTCGCCCCATTCCCCGGGGCCGCCTCGTACAACAACTGGGTGATCGACAACACGCTTCGCAACAACGGCGAGGCCGGCGTCGGCATCCATGCTCATGCGCCGGGCCAGAACGTGTCCGGCAACGTGATCGTCGGCAACTTCATCTCGGGCAACGGGATCGATCCCGACTCGGGCAGCGGCCATCCGACCGGGATCGCGCTGTTCAGTGCGGTCGTGCCGGTGACCGTGGTCGTGGCCGGGAATCACATCGCCAACGAGTACTGGGGGATCTTCCGGGCAGGCTCGCTGACGATCACCGGCCTGTCGACCAACCACTACGCGAAGTCGGTGACCGTTCACGTCAACTGAGCCAATCGTGAGCTGAGGCAATTGCCTCCTTGAGGCATTGTCCAACCACGGCCATCCCCCGACGCCGGCGGCTTCCCCAGGGCCGCCGGCGCCTTTCGTTGTTCCGGGCCGGGCCTTGTCCGGCCACGGGTCGGGCGCCGCGGGAGCCGGCCGAATTGTCAAATCGTTCGCCGAGCGAGATTTGCGCCAAATTCGCGCCTCGATCGAGGGCCGAATCAGCGGCGGGAACCGCCGGCAGCTTCCCGCGAATTCCAGACGGCGCGATCCACTGCTAGGCTGCCGCCCATCGGATTCACCGCACGCAAAAGGGAGCGCGCCATGCTCGGCGACCACCTGGTGTTCCCGATCCTGCTGTCGACGGACCTGGCCAGGAGTCGCGAGTTCTACCACGCCACGCTTGGTCTCGAGATCCTCCGCCAGGACGAGGAGCGGATCATCTTCCGCTGTGGCTCCGGCTCGCAGCTGACGGTGACCCGGAGCACGACCGGCACGTCCGACAGCCAGACCCAGCTGGCCTGGCGGGTGCCCGACATCCACGCCGAGCTCGCCGACCTGCGCGCTCGCGGCATCAGGATCGAGGCCTACGACGAGCCCGACCCGGTGACGGACGCCGAGGGCATCGCTGACATGGGATTCGCCTGGGCGGCGTGGTTCATCGACCCGAGCGGGAACGCCCTCGCAATCATCCAGCCGAAGGCGCCGCCTGCCCAGCCGGCGCACGTCCCCTAGCGCGTACCCGAGCGCCTGGCCCGGCGCGGGCCCCGGACGGTAGATCCGGACGGATGGGACCTTCGGCCGCCCCGGTTCGGCCGATCTGGACCCTTGTGCGACGAGCGCGACCGCCTGACGATCAAGCTGGTGTTGATGCTGTGCGAGCTCGGCGTCCCGCTCGGCCAGGGCTACCCGCTCGATAAACCGGAACCGATCACGGCAGGGCGATGACCCGCACGGTCATCGCCGTCGGCTCGCGCGCCCGCGGCCGGGCCTCACCGTCCCACGCCGCACCCGGGCTGCCGCTGGCGGAGCGCCAGCCGGCCGGCTTCACCCGGACCGACCACAGCCTGTCGGTCCGCGAGGAGCAGCTCTTCCGGGCTGCCACCCGCCGATCGCTCCGAGCCGCGACCCGGCTGTCCGGGATCACCCTGACCGCCTTCCTCGCGCTTGATTCCGTCGGAATGCTGCTCCTCGTGCCGGGCCAGGAGGGCGAGGCGCTGGCGATCATCGGGATCGAGTCGATCGTCGGCCTGGTCGTGGCGGTCCTTGCCCTCGGGCGCTGGCGGTTGCCCCCGCTGCCGCTCGCCGTTGCGCTCGAGCTGTCGACGGTCGTCGCCGTCCTCGTCGTCCTGGCCCTCATCCCGGAAGCACGGACGATGGCCCTGATGTTCCTGGCCGTGATCCCGCTGGCCGTCGCATTGTTCCTGCCCTGGAGCCCGCGAGCGCAGGCAGGCTGGCTGGTCGCCGGCCTGGCACTGCTGGCAGGCTTCAGCCTGGCCGGGATCGGTGTCGGCGCCTCGACCACGGATTGGATCGGCGTCTGGCTCGTCCTGGTCATCTCCGGCCTGGTCAGCCTCGTCGGCTCCGTCGGCGTCTCGCGGACCCGCCGGCGGGCATTCGAGGAGCAGATGCAGGCCCGCCGGGCGTTCCTCCGGCTGAGCGCTCGCGAGGCGGAGCTGGCGCGACTGAACGACGAGCTCGCCGGCACCGCCCGGACGGACCCCCTGACCGGCGTCGGCAACCGCCTTCGACTCAACGAGGAGCTCCGGGCGGCCGTAGCGCGCTCGGCACGCTACGCCGAGGACTGCGCGATCGCGATGTTCGATCTGGACCGCTTCAAGGACTACAACGACGCCCTCGGCCACGTGGCCGGTGACGCGGCCCTCCGGCGCGTCGCCGGGGTCCTGGCGGCGAGCGCCCGCACGACCGACATCGTCTGCCGCTTCGGCGGGGAGGAGTTCATCGTCCTCATGCCCCGCCAGTCGGTCGAGGACGCTGCCCGGGCCGCGGGCCGGATCCTGGCGGCGATCGAGGAGCTCCATCTCGGATACCCGAGCCCGAACGGCCGGCGGGTCCTCACGATCAGCGCCGGGGTCGCCCTGCTCGGGCAGGACGGGGTGCACGACGAAGACGAGGCACTCCACGTTGTCGATGCGGCGCTCTACCGCGCGAAGGGGCGGGGCAGGAACCGGGTCGAGACGGCGGCATCGCCCGTCGACCGGTCGCTCGCTCTCGAGCACTCGCAGCAGGGTGGACCCGCCTAGGCGGCGTCCAGGAACGGCGCCACGGTCGCTGCCAGGGCCGGACTCGTGTCGATGTCGTAGTGGGTCGCCCGCGGCAGGATCGCCAGGGCATGCCGGGTCATCCCCGAGCCGTCCCAGACGGCATCGCGCCGGCCGCCGCCGAGGAGCTCGAAGAACTCGACGGCGTGGCGGGGCGGCAGGCCGTCGGCATCCCCGGCGACGATCATCACCGGCATCGGCAGGTCCCGGATCTCGTTGGTCCAGTCGTAGTCGAGCTTGAGCAGCCCGGTGAGCTGGATGGCCAGGACGGGCCAGTCCTCGAGCCGCGGCGCGATCTCCCGATACCGCGCGTACAGCGGGGTCTGCTTCATCGTCTCCGCCATCTCCGGACCCATCTGGTCGAAGCCGGCGACCATCTCGGGGTGCCAGCCGGTCCGTCGGATCGGCGTTGACACGACCACGAGCCTGCGGACGAGCGTCGGATGCTGGATCGCGGTCCGCAGGGCGACTCCACCACCGAGCGAAAAGCCCATGACATCGGCCCGCTCGTGGCCCAGCCAGCCGATCAGGGCGGCCACGTCGTCCGCCATCGTCTCGAAGCGCATCGGCCGGTCGACCGCCGGCGTTCGCCCGTGGGACTGCAGGTCGACGCCGATCACCTGCCGGCCCTCCGCCAGGGCGGCCAGGTTCGGGCCGAACATCTCGACCGAGCCGAAGCCGCCGTGGAGGAGGATGAGCGGAGCGCCTCTGCCGCTGACCTGGTAGGCGAGCTCGATTCCGTTGACGGGAGCCAGGCCGGAGCTTGCAGCCATTGACGCGGATCCTCCTTGCCGAGGTCGAGGTCCGGAGATCGTGACACGGATTCAGAGGCGCAGCGAGTCGAGGCCACGGGACGAGTCGCCACACCCTAGGCTCTGGGCCTGCCCCTGGGAGGACACGTGGACGACCTCGATCCGGCCGCCGGCTCGCCCCGGTTGGCGCCTGCCGCGAGACGGACCGGCTCGCCGATCGAGGTCCTCGTCGCGTCGCTGAAGCTTGGGCTGACCTCGTTCGGTGGTCCGGTCGCCCACCTGGGCTACTTCCGGCGTGAGTACGTGGAACGGCGCCGGTGGCTCGACGCGCGGACGTTCGCCGACCTGCTCTCGCTCTGCCAGCTCCTGCCCGGTCCGGCCAGCAGCGAGCTCGGAATCGCGATCGGCACACTCCGCGCCGGGTACCTCGGTGGCCTGGCCGCCTGGCTCGGCTTCAGCCTGCCCTCGGGCGTTGCCCTGACGATCTTCGCCCTGGTCAGCGCCAATGCCGATTTCGCGACGGCCGGCTGGGTCGAGGGCTTGAAGCTCGCAGCGGTCGCGATCGTCGCCCAGGCGCTCTACGTGATGGCCCGGACGATGACCCCCGACCTGCCGAGGGTCGCGCTGGGCATCGCGGCCGCGATCGCGATGCTGCTGGCACCGACGCCGGCATTCCAGGTGGTGGTGATCATCGCCGGCGGTGCCCTCGGCTGGCGGTTCTTCCGCAGCCGGCAGTCGGCCGATCCAGCTGATCCAGCCGATTCGCCGCTGCGGCTCAGCGCGCGAGTCGGCGTCGGCTGCCTGGTCGCCTTCGCGACGTTGCTCGTCGTCCTGCCGCTCACCCACTCGCTGATCGAGAACCAGGCCATCGCCGTGGCCGATGCCTTCTACCGGACCGGCGCCCTCGTCTTCGGTGGCGGCCATGTCGTGCTGCCCTTGCTCCATGCCGCGACCGTGACCCCGGGCTGGATCGGGGAGGACCGGTTCCTCGCCGGTTACGGCGCCGCTCAGGCCGTCCCCGGGCCGTTGTTCACGTTCGCGGCCTACCTTGGCGCCTCGTTCGGCCAGTCACCCAATGGCGTCGGTGGCGCGCTGCTCGCCCTGGGCGCGATCTTCGTGCCGGGGTTCCTGCTGGTGTGGGGCGTGTTGCCGTTCTGGGCCCGGCTGCGCGGATCGACGATGCTGGCCGGCGCGATCCGGGGCACGAACGCGGCGGTCGTGGGGATCCTCTGCGCGGCACTGATCACGCCGATCGGCACGACCGCCCTGCACACCCCGGTCGAGCTCGCGATTGCCGGCGCCGGCATCGTCGCGCTCGTCGCGGGCCGCCTGCCGCCGATCGCCATCGTCGGGGCAGCCGCCCTGGCCGGTCAGCTCCTGGCGCTGAGCTGACGGAGCCGCTGGAGCCGGGCGCGATCAGGCGCCGGCCCGGCATCCGAGCGCTCCGGGCAGGCCCGGGCCGTGCGTGACTTGTGGCCTGCGCCCGGGGGTCAGGCGGCACTTATCCCGCGCTGGCCCCGGGCTCGATAGTCGGGCCATGACGAACTGGCTGGACGACACGCGGGCCACTCGTCGTGCGCGGATCGCCCGAGCGGCCCGCGGTCCCGCCCCGAGGTGAACACGATGGATGAACCCCTGAACCTGGTCCTGTTCTCCGGCACCGATGACAAGCTCCAGGCGGCTGCGGTCCTGACCGCCGGCGCCGCGGCCCTCGGCAAGCCGGTCAACATCTTCCTGCAGTACTGGGCCCTGGACGCGTTCCGAGCCGACCGGATCGGCTGCGACCACGGTCTCGCGCCGGAGGCCGGCGCCGCCGGCCGGGCCGCCGTCGACGCGCTCAGCCGGGCGGGCCAGGTGTCGTGGGCGGAGACGCTCCGCCAGGCCAAGGACGTCGGCTCCGTCGACATCGAGGCGTGCTCATTGTCGATGGACCTGCTCCATCTCGAGTCGACCGAGCTCGATCCCCTCGTCGATGGGGTCGAGGGCGTCACGGCGTTCTACCTGAACGCCGGCGAAGGCCAGCTCGTATTCATCTGAGACCGAAAGCCAAAGGAGACTCCACCATGCTTTCCACCCCGGTCACCCTGACGATCGATGCGCGCGGCCTGTCCTGTCCGCTGCCGATCGTGAAGACCGCCCAGGCGATCAAGACTGTTGCTCCAGGCGCCGTCGTCGAGCTGCTCGCGACCGACGCCGGATCATCCAAGGACGTGGCTGCGTGGTGCCGGGCGACCGGCAACGAGCTCGTCGAGCAGGCTTCAGACGGTGCGGTCTACCGCTTCGTCATCCGCAGGAAGTGAGTGCTGTCATGACCACTGCAACCACTCTTCCGACGTTCGATCCGGTGGCCGAGGCGATCGCCGCGGTCGAGGGCGTCCCCGAGCTTGCCGAAGGACCGCTGCCCGCCGATAGCGGGGCGGTCAAGACGAAGGACCTCCTGATCATCGACTACAGCGGCGACCTCGAGAAGGTCTGGGCCGCCCTGATCCTGGCCTCCACCGCCGGCGCGATGGCCGTCCGGACCCGCGTCTTCGTGACGTTCTGGGGGCTCCAGGTCTTCGTCAAGGATTCCCGGCGGATCACCGGCGACAACTGGATGCAGAAGATGCTGTCTGCGATGCAGCGACCCGGGATCAGCCATCGCAAGCTCTCGAAGATGAACTTCCTGGGCATGGGTCCCTGGATGATGGGCCGGCTCGCCCGCCAGTACGGCGTGGCCAGCCCGAAGGATCTGCTCGAGGCCGCCCAGGCGATGGGCGTCGAGTTCATCCCCTGCCAGATGACGATGGACATGTTCGGGCTCAAGCCCGAGGACATGATCGAGGGCATGGCCGAGCCGGCCGGTGCGGCCACGGTGATCGGCCTGATGACCGATAACTCAACCCCGCTGTTCATCTAGGAAGGCCGGCCGCCATGACCGAGATCCCAGTCGCGATCACCCGGACTGTCGATGCCCGGGGCAGCTTCTGCCCTGGGCCGCTGATGGAGCTGATCCGGGCCATCCGCGAGGGTCAGGTCGGCGACGTAATCGCCGTCTACTCATCGGACAAGGGCTCGAAGACGGACATCCCCAAGTGGGTCGAGAAGGCCGGCCATCGCCTGGCCGCCCTCGAAGCCCGTGACGGCTACGACGAGATCATCGTCGAGAAGCGTCGCTAGGGGACCGGCATGGAACGGGTCCTGATCATCGGCGGTGGCGTCGGGGGGACGCTCACCGCGAACCTCCTGGTCAAGAAGCTCCGCAGCCGGATCCGGCGGGGCGAGGTCGAGCTGACCCTCGTCGACATCGACCGGCCAGCACGTCTACCAGCCCGGCTTCATGTACATCGCGATGGGCGGCGAGCGGGCGGCGAACCTTCAGCGACCGGAGCGCTCACTCCTCGACAGGCGGGTGACCCTGGTGATCGGCGAGGTCCTGGCCGTCGACCCACTCCGCCAGGTGGTCACCCTGGCCGATGGCCGCCCGCTCGGCTACGACCAGCTCGTGCTGGCGACGGGCTCCCGGCTCGTGCCCGAATCGATCGAGCATTTCGACACGGAGGCGCATCACTTCTATACCGCGGAAGCGGCGGCCCGCCTGCGCGCCGCGCTCGACGCCTTCGACGGTGGGCGGATCGTGATCGGGATCGCCGGGATGCCCTACAAGTGCCCCCCGGCACCGCTCGAGGTCGCCTTCCTGATCGAAGCCGAGCTCCGCGAGCGCGGACTGCGGGACCGGTCGACGATCGACTTCTGCTCGCCGATCGGCCGGGCCTTCACGATCGAGAGCGTCTCGGAGATGGCCACCCCGATCCTGGCCGAGAAGGGGATCGACGTCCACACGTTCTTCAACGTCGAGGCGATCGATCCAGACCGCAGGATGGTCCTCAGCCTCGAGGGTGAAGAGCTCCCGTACGACCTGCTCATCCTCGTCCCGCCCCACAAGGGCCAGCAGTTCCTGATCGACTCCGGTCTCGCGCCGGCCCCCGGCGGCTGGCTGCCCACCGACCGGGCCACCCTCCAGGTCGGTGGCCGGCCGAACGTCTACGCCCTCGGCGACGCAACCGACCTGCCGCTCTCGAAAGCCGGCTCGACGGCCCACTTCGAGGCACCGGTCGTGACCGAGCGGATCGTGGCGGCGATCGAGGGCCGTCCGATCGACCACCGGCACGGCGACTACCTGGGCAAGGTGATGTGCTTCTTCGAGATCGGCGACGGCAAGGGCACGCTCCTCCAGTTCGACTACGAGCACCCGCCCCGGCCGCCCAGGCCGAACCAGTTCTGGCACCTGGGCAAGATCGTGTTCAACAAGACGTACTGGCACACGGTGCCCAAGGGTCGCGTCTGACCCGCTTGCAGCGTGGCTCATCATGCCCGGATGAGCACCCGACTGCCGAGCCTGGGACCGCGGGGTGAAGGCTGGGTCCTCGCCCAGCTCGTCCTGTTCGCGCTGATCGCCGGGGCCGGGCTGCGCGACCTGGCGCTGGCCGGCGCCGCCGGCTCCTGGGGACCCCTGGCCGGGTTGGCCGGCCTGGTCGCGATCGGGGCCGGCGGTCTCCTCGCGGTCCTCGGCAGCTGGCAGATCCGGGCCGGCTTCAGCCCGTTTCCGCGGCCGGTGGCCGGCGCCCCGCTCGTGGATTTCGGGCGTCTATCGGCTGATCCGCCACCCGATCTACAGCGGGCTGGTGCTCGGTGCAATCGGCTGGGGCCTGGTCACGGGCTCGATCGTGGCGATCCTCGCGGCGGTCCTCCTGTTCCTCCTGTTCGCGGGCAAGTCGCGCCACGAAGAGGCCTGGCTGTCGGCGACCCACCCGGGCTATCGCGCCTACCAGGAGCACACGAAGCGGCTCATCCCCTGGGTCTACTAGCCATGGCCCGCCCGGGCCCGGAGCCTAGCGCAGGCCGATCAGGCTGACCAGCAGGATCACCAGGACTCCCAGGGTGATCGCGGCGTACAGGTGGTCGCCTTCGAGGCTGAACCCGACGACCGACGCGAGCACCCGGACGACCGGCGTGGCGACCAGCACGAGGAGGCCGACCTGGGCCATCCCCAGCGGCCGCAGCTTCAGCAGCCCCGAGAAGGCGCCGGAGAAGTCGGTGGCCGCCTTCGCCCCATCCGGCGAGCCGAGGAGCGAGCCGTCCCAGCCGACGATCAGCGAAGAGACGAACCCGGCCGTGATCAGGATCGCGCTGGCCACCACGCCGACGATCAGGACCCCGCTCACGAGCGCCCGGAACTGCTCCGCGGTCACAGCCCCACCCCGAACCCGCGGGCCAGGGTCTCGAGCCCGATGACCACCAGGACGGGCAGGAACAGGACCCGGACGTGGCGGTTCGACAGTCGCGGCAGCAGGCGCGCGCCGATCGTCGAGCCGGTCAGCACGCCCACGGCGACCGGCGCCGCGATCCGCGGATCGACGTCTCCCCGGCCGAGGTAGATCCCGGCCGACGCGGCGGCCGTGACCCCGATCATGAAGTTGCTGGTGGCCGAGCTGACCTTCATCGGCAGGCGCATCGCCCCGTCCATCGCCAGGACCTTGAGCACCCCCGAGCCGATCCCCAGCAGGCCCGAAACGAGCCCGGCGAAGGCCATCAGGAGAAAGCCGAGGGGAACCCGCTGGGCTGTGTACTGGACATCGCGCCCGAGCCTCGCGTCGGGGTAGCTGCTGGTCAATCGGAGGCGGGCGGCGAGCCCGGACGCCTCGACCTCCGGCGGCAGCTCCTCAGCCAGGCGCAGGACCTGCTGGGCGGCCGACCCGAGGAGGACGACCCCGAGCAGGATGAGCAGGACGCCGGGCGCCACCGCGGCGGCCAGGAGGGCCCCGACGATCGCGCCGCTCGTCGTGGCCAGCTCGAGGAACATGCCCACCCGCATGTCGGTCATCCGGTCGCGAACGTACGCAGCCGCCGCGCCCGAGCTCGTCGCGATCACGCTGACGATGCTTGCTCCGATCGCCAGCCGGACGTCGATCCCGAATCCGATCGTGAGCGCCGGCACGACGATGATCCCACCGCCCACGCCGGCCAGCGCCCCGATCAGGCCCGCTGCGATACAGACGAGGAAGATCCCGAGATCGGCGCCGACGGTCACCGGGGCGATGATTGCAGGCTCACGTGGCCCCGATCGCGTCGGCCAGGCCGACGAACCCGTCCCGGCGTGCGTCGTACACGCGGAGGGCCGTTTCCCGGAGGCTGTACACCCAGCCATGGAGGCGCACCGGCTCGGACCGGGAGCCGGGCGCGAGCGACGAGTAGGTCAACAGGTTGGCGATCCCGTCCAGGACGTTGTCCTCGACCGCCCGCCGGACCTGCCCGGCGTGATCGGCCCCTGACGCGCGAGCCCGGGCGGCGGCCGGCAGCAACCCGCTCAGCCAGGTCGCCAGCGCCGTATTCGGCTGGATCCCGGGCAGGCCGTCGACGGCGGCGGTCACGCCGCCGCATTCGTCGTGACCGCAGACGATCACGTCGCGCACACGGAGCTGGTCGACGGCGAATTCGATCGCAGCCCCGACGCTGCTGTCGGTTGCCCCCTGGATCGGGACCTGGTTCGCGACGTTCCGGACGACGAACAGGTCGCCCGGCGCGGCACCGGTCAGCAGCTCCGGGATCACCCGCGAGTCGGAGCAGCCGATGAACAGTGCGGCTGGCCGCTGTCCTGCGCTGGCCAGCCCGATGAGGAACTCTCGTTCAGTCGCCGCGTACTCGGCCTGGAAGCGGCCGTGACCTGCCAGGAGCCTTTCGACCATCGCGGTCCATCGTAGCGGGCCCGGGAGCTATTGGCCGACGCCCGCCGGACTGAGCCAGGCGGTCGCCTGGTAGGCATCGGGTGCGCCCCGATCGCCGACCGCGACGACCCGGTCGTTCCAGCCGGTCAGGGCGCTGATCTCGTTGTCGAGGAACTCGGGCCCATCGGGGGTCCGGGTCCAGGCGACGCCGTCCGTCGACGTCCAGATCGCCGCCTCGCCGTATTGGACGCCGGTATCGATCGTGCCGCCGACGACGATCCCCGACGGACCGGCGCTGACGGCATACATCCGGACCTGGATCCCGGTCCGCCCGAAGATCGGGCTCGTGGCGACCCGTTTCCAGTTCCGGCCGTCCTTCGAGGTCCAGATGATCCCGGTGTCGCCCGCGAGGTCCTCGCCGACGGCGACCAGGCCGATCGAGGGCACGGCCGCGATCGCCCGCATCCGGCCGCCGTCGAAGACCGAGCCGTCGGGCACCCTCGTCCAGGTCAAGCCGTCGCTCGACGTCCAGACGATCGCCGGGCCCGGCGTGTCGGTCGCCCCGGCCTGGCCGACGGCGACCAGGCCCGGCCCACCGGCGGCAACGCCCCAGACCCGGGCGTCCTTGAACGCCGGCGAGTCGGTCGCCCGTCGCCAGGTCAGGCCGTCGGGCGACAGCCACAGCTCGGCGTCCGCCGAGAAGAACTCGTTACCCCGGTAGCCGCCGGCGACGAAACCACCTCTCCAGGGTGTGATGGAGGTGAGCCGGAGCGGGCTGCCGGCGAAGGCCGGGCTGGCGACCTTCTGCCAGGTCCTGCCGTCGGTCGAGGTCCAGGCGGTCGCGCCGTTGCCGTCCCGCCCGACCGCCTCGTAGCGCTGGGCGTTGGCCGCCACCGAGCTCAGCAGGGTCTGCGCCGGGAATCCGCCGGAGAAGGCCCAGGTCGAGGCATCGCTCGAGAGCCATGTCGCGCCGCTGAAATCCTGGAGGACCCAGCCGACGGTCACCAGGCCGGCCGGCCCGTCGGTGACCCCGGTCATCAGCGTGTCGACGGCCGGATGGCACGGGGCGCAACCGCGGGTGACCACGACGCCGGTCTGGGCGGTCATGAAGCCGTCGGGCTGCTCGATGCTCGCCGCGCGGATCCAGCCGCTGGTCGAGATCGGGCTCGAGGACGGCGCCACGATCGGTGTCGACGACGCCGTCGCGGTGCCGGCCGGCGTGGCCGCTGCCGGGCTGCCGATACCGCCGCTGGCCGAGCTGCTCGGGGCTGGGCTGCCGCAGGCCGCTGCCAGGAGCCCGACCGCGACGAGGCAGGTCAGCCCGGGCAGGGTCCGTCGCCCGGAGCGGCCGGCCCGAGGCGCCGTCGGTGTGCGGATCAAGCGCGACCTCCCGGGTGTTGCGACGGGCGCATGTTCAACATGGTCAATCAGCCTCTATGGACATTACAATAGCGCCGACGTCAATCGGTCCGGCTGGTCGCCGGTGGCCATGAGGAGACGCTTGAGCCGGGTTGGTCCGCTGGAGCCCGAACCCATCCGCCTGACGCCGAGGCGCTCGCTCACCGACCTCCTGTGGGTCGTGAACACCCGCCACGGCCCGGGCGGCCATTGGTTCGCCCGGGTGACCGAGGACCTGGCCGACCACGACCACCTCACCGACGGCTCGAAGGCGATCCACTACCTTGCCGATCATCATGTCGAGCTGCCCCCGGGCAAGATCAACCGCGACCAGCTGGAGGCGCTCGAGGCGATCCGCGAGATGGTCCGCGCCCTCACCCGGCCGGCCGCCGGATGGACGCCCGCGGCACGGTCCATCCTGGACCGGACCCGGTTCGCTGTCGACGACCGGGGCCGGATAGCCGCCGGTGAATCGGGCTGGGACGCCTTCATCGGCGACATGATGGTCCCACTCATCCAGGTCGTCGCGGTGCGCGACCGCCTGAGGATCTGCGGCAATCCCCACTGCCGGCTGATGTTCCTCGACCTGTCCCGGAACCGCGCCCGGCAATGGTGCGACAACGGGGGCTGCGGCAACCGCGACCGGGTCAGGCGATATCGCTCGCGGGCCGGACACGCCCCGAGCTCGGCCACCCCAGGCGCCTGAGCCGGCCTCGTGCTGGCGGGCCGGCACGACCCGGGTGCGCCTGCCCGAGGTGCTAGGATCGGGTCGATGGAGATCATGGGCGTCCGGATCACGACGATCGTGAAGGACAACAGCGGGATTCGCTGCGACGGCTGCGGCGAGGTGATCGACGGCACCCCGTGGCGGATCAACCTGCTCGACATCGTCGCGACGGAGGTCCCGGTCAACTGGTCGGATCGACCGGCGCTCAACCCCGGCCCGTTCCAGTTCCACGGGGATCCGGCCCATGTCCGGCGCTGGATGGCGGGACGCGGCCATCTCTTCTGCCGGCGCGGGAGGGTCCGCGAGATCATGCGTCCGGTACCGATCCCGGGCGATGAGCCGCGCTGGGGCCTGTGCGACGGGATCCACCGCGACGCCCACGAGTTCGTGCCGGCCTGACCCGAGTCCCGATGAGCGTCTTCCTGCCGGCCGCGACGTCGATCCTGGCTGTCGTGTTCAGCCTCGCGCTGCTCGACCAGTGGCGTGAACGCCGGCGAGCCTACCAGCTGATCTGGGCCCTGGGGATGCTCTTCTTCGGGATCGCCTCCGGGTGCGAGGCCCTGGCCGGCGCGATCGGGCTGGAACGAGACGCTGTATCGAACCTGGTACCTGACCGGGGCGGTGTGGACCGCAGGTTGGCTCGGCCTGGGCACCGCGTTCCTGCTCGGCCGGACCCGCTTTGGCTACACCTTCGCCGCGTGCATCTTCCTGGCCGGCCTGTTCACCTTCCTGACCGAGGCGAAATACCAGTACCCCGGCTCGGGCTCCGCGCCGATCCTGTACCTGATCGCGGCCCTCGTGGTGGCGATCGCGATCGGAGTCGAGACCTACTTCCAGAACGAGCGCTGGCCGTACCTGGCCGCCCTGGCCGTGGTCGGGGCCACGGTCCTGTCGGTTGTCCTGATGGTGACCGTGACGCTGCCGGCACCCGGCTTCCTGCTCGATCCCCGGACGCACGTGCCGGTGGGCGACCTGTTTCCCGGGACGCTCCGCCTGCTGACCCCGTTCCTGAACATCACGGGCGCGTTCGCGCTGATCCTGGGCGCGATCTTCTCGACCTACGTCTTCATGCCGAAGAAGCGGGTGCTGCCGTACTCGCTCGACCCGAACCAGCCCGGCGACCAGTTCCTGTTCAACCTGCTGATCGCGCCGGTCGCGATCACGGTCAACTTCGTGGCGTCGCTGCCCGGGGCGGCACGCGCCCTGGTCACCGGCCGAATCCATTCCCGGGCCCCGGCGACCGCCCTGATCGCGCTCGGGGCATTCATCCCGACGATCACCGACAGCCTGAACCGGTTCGGCTCGACCGAGTTCTTCCAGTTCGGCAAGTTCCTCGGGGTCGTCTTCCTGTTCATCGGCTTCCTCGTCTCGATCGAGGTCTTCAGCGAGATCCGGATCCCGTTCACGCGGATCCGGATCGGTGGCCCGCGATCCGAGCGGGTCGAGCGGCCCGCCGACTGACCCAGCCCCACCCGGTGGCCGGCCCGGCCGGCCCGCCGTCGTCGATCGGGCGGCCGGCGGCCCGGCGGCGGGAGCTGCTGGGAACCCTGGCGGTCGTCGTCGCCGCGATGTCCTTCGGTACGCTCGGCCCACTGTCCAGGCTGACCTATGCAGCGGGGATGAGCCCGATCGGCTTCGCGACGTGGCGGGCCCTGTTCGGGGCGATCTTCCTGCTGATCATCGTCGTGGCCCGCCGGCAGGGGCGGCCGGTCGTCCGGCTCCACAGGCTCCCGCCCCGGGCGCTCGGAGGGCTCGCGGTGGCGGCCGCGGCCGGGATCGTCCTCAACCTGGCGGTCTTCGTTGCATTCGGCCGGATCACCGTCGCCCTCGCCCTGCTGGCGTTCTATACCTACCCCGCGTTCGTGGCCGTCGTGGCGATCGTGATCGAGCGGCGACGGCCGGACCGGCTCGAGATGGGCGCGCTGGGGCTGGCCCTCGCCGGCATGATCCTGGTCGTGGCCGGCCAGCTCGACCCGTCGGCCGGGCTGGTCGTCGACGCCCTCGGCCTGGGCCTCGCCCTACTCGCGGCGATCGCCCAGACCGTCTACATCACGACCAGCCGGGCCTACGCCATGGTCCCATCCGAGCAGGCTGCCACGATCCTGCTGTGGATCGCGGTCGCCGCCTACCTGCTGATCGCGATTGCCACGGGCTCATTCGACGCTGTCGTCGAGCCCTTCCGGAACGGCGCGGCGTGGCCGTACGTCCTCTTCGCGGGCGTTCTTGGGGCCGGTCTCCCGTCTGCCCTCTTCCTCGCCGCGATCAAGGTGATCGGGCCGGTCCGGACGGGCATCCTGGCAATGCTCGAGCCGGTCACCGGCACGGTCCTGGCGGTGATCATCCTGGGCGAGGCGATCGGGCCGGTCCAGCTCGTCGGAGGGGTCCTGGTGATCCTCGCCGGGATCCTGCTGCAGCGCGCGCCGACGCCCGCCAACGCGCCGCCGACCCATCCGATCCAGGTCCCGGCACCGGGCTGAACGGGGCCCGGCGGTATACTGGCGCCGCCCAGCAACCCACGCTTGCGAGGTTCGATGCGAGTCCGAAAGGCGGTCCTCCCCGCCGCCGGCTGGGGGACGCGGTTCCTGCCGGCCACGAAGGCCCAGCCCAAGGAGATGCTTCCGCTCGTTGACAAGCCGGTGATCCAGTACGCGGTCGAAGAGGCTGTGGCGGCCGGCATCGAACAGGTGATCATCGTCACCTCGAGCCAGAAGCGCGCGATCGAGGACCATTTCGACGTCAGCTTCGAGCTCGAGCACCTGCTCGAGGAGCGCGGTGACGTGGAGATGCTCCGCCGGATCCGCCACATCAGCGACCTCGCCCAGGTCGCCTACGTCCGGCAGAAGGAGCAGCTCGGCCTCGGCCACGCGGTGCTGATGGCCAAGGAGCTGGTCGGCCACGAGCCGTTCGCAGTCATCCTGTCCGACGACGTCGTCGTCAGCGAGCGGCCCTGTATCGGACAGTTGATCCATGTCTACAACGAGACCCACTCATCGGTGGTCGCCGTGATGGAGGTCCCCCACGAGGACACCATCCGGTACGGCGTGATCGAGGCCGAGCCGGCCGGCAACGAGCTCGACCACGGCCGGCTCCACCGGGTGAAGGGCCTGATCGAGAAGCCCGATCCCGACGTCGCCCCGTCGGACCTGGCGATCATCGGCCGGTACGTCCTGACCCCCAAGATCTTCGACAAGCTGGAGCAGACCCAGCGCGGAGCGGGCGGTGAGATCCAGCTGACCGACGCGATCGAGGCGCTGATGCAGGAGCAGGAGGTCTACGCCTACGCCTTCGAGGGCACCCGCTACGACGCGGGCACGACGATGGGCTGGCTCAAGGCGTCGGTCGAGCTGGCGCTCCAGCGACCGGACCTGTCGGCCGAGTTCCGGGACTACCTGCGGAGCGTGCCGCTCTAGGGAGTCGAAGGCGGTCGGCGTTCGTGGCTGCCGGATGTCCTGGCTTGCCGGAGTTTCCCTCCGGCCGCCGGTTCGGCCGAATGTCGCCCGCAGGCGCGGAATGGGCAGCCTGAGATCCGGCTGCAGCTGTCGCCGGAGGGGCGGACTCGACCCAGAATCGGCCGGGCTGCGCGCGAGTGCGTCTTCCGCCGACATTGGTACCAGCCTCGGCCGCGTCACGCCTGACCTCGGGCAGCCGTCCTTCCGTGGGGTACGATGCCCGCCGGGCGGGGGCATGCCCTGGCGATTCGCGAAAGGAAGACACGTTTGGCGGAGATCGGCAGCGTTCTCGGTGGCAGGTATCGGCTCGTCGAGCTGCTCGGGCAGGGTGGCATGGCGACGATCTACCGGGCCACCGATTCGCAGCTCGGCCGCGACGTTGCGGTCAAGATCCTCCGGCCCGAATATGGTCGCGACCCGGATTTCGTCGCCCGGTTCCGGGCCGAAGCGCAGGCGGTCGCCTCGCTCAGCCACCCGAACGTCGTCCAGGTCTACGACTTCGGGATGGACCCGGTCGGGCCGTACATCGTGATGGAGCACGTCGACGGCGAGGACCTCTCGACGCTCCTCCGCCGGATCGGCCCCCTCCAGCCGCGCCAGGCCGCCCGGATCGTGGCCGAGTCGGCCCGGGCCATCTCGGCCGCCCATGCCCGCGGGATCGTCCACCGCGACGTCAAGCCGGGCAACATCATGCTGGCCCAGGACGGCCGGGTGAAGGTGACCGACTTCGGCATCGCCCGGGCGATCAGCGAAGCGCAGATGACCCTGCCCGGGACGACCCTCGGCTCGGTCCACTACTTCTCGCCGGAGCAGGCTCGCGGCGAGCCAGCGACAGAGCGATCCGACATCTACTCGCTCGGGATCGTCCTGTTCGAGCTGCTCACCGGCCGGCGCCCGTTCGAGGGCGACTCGGCCGCCTCGATTGCGATGGCCCGCCTGAGCGGTCCGGTGCCGATTCCCTCGACGCTCCGGGCAGGGATTCCAGCCGAGCTGGAGGCGATCGACCGGAAGGCGATGGCGCTCGATCCGGGCGATCGGTTCGCGACCGCAGCGGCCATGGCCGACGCCCTCGAGGGCTGGCTGGCTGGCCGGCCGGCTGCCGCCGGCGCGCCGTTCGTCGGGCCGGCCGTGGCCGTGGCCGGTGCCGCCGGAGCGACCGGCGCGGCCGCTGCCGGCGCAGTCGCCGGTGGGGCGATCGGGGCGGAGACCGCGGCCGCCTATCCGCCGGGCACCGTTGCCGCCGGTGTCGCCCGCCCGAACCCGGGCGCCGGGGTCCCGTACCCGCCCGATGCCTACGCCAATGCCGCCCCGCCGGCCCGGATCCCACCGGGCCCTCCGGCCCGTCGCTACGACGCAGGAGACGAGGAGCCCGAGCCGGGCGGCACGAGCCCGTGGGCGTGGGTCGCCGGGATCCTCGGGCTGGCCATTCTTGTGGTCGTCGGTTTCCTGATCTTCAGGCTGATGACCGGCACGTCGGCGCCGGCCAACCAGGTGATCGTGCCGAACTTCGTCGGCCAGCTCCTCACCGACGCCCAGACGACGGCCACGAACAACGGCCTGACGATCGTGCCGACCTCGTTCGTCAAGAGCAACGACCAGCCCGACGGCACGATCGTCGCCCAGGACCCGGTGGCCAACACGTCGGTCAGCTCGGGCTCGACGGTCAACGTCACCGTGTCGACCGGGAAGGCGATCGTCGCCGTGCCGTCGCTGACCGGCCTGACCGTGACCGCCGGCATCCAGGCACTCACCACGGCCGGCCTCCTGCCCGGCAACCAGACCACGGCATCCGATCCGCTGATCCCGGTCGGTTCGATCATTTCGACGTCGCCGGCGGCCGGGATCCAGGTGCCGACCAACACTGCGGTCGACTACGTCGTCTCGACCGGGCCGGCCGTGTCGCCGACGCCGAGCCCCACCGCCAGCCCGACGCCGACCCCGACGCCCACGCCGACCCCGACCCCCACGCCGACCCCGACGCCCACGCCGACGCCGACGCCGACCCCCACCCCCACGCCGACCCCGACGCCCACGCCGACCCCGACCCCAACACCAACGACCTAGCCAGCCCGTCCCTCCGGTTGGCAGGCCGGAGGAGGGACTCCTGCCGATCAGCCCTCGGCGTCGCGCCAGAAGCGGCCGCTGCCCGGGTCGGCTCCGACCAGGGTCTCGACGAGGATGAGCTCAGGGCCGCGGGTCGAAGCCGGCTCGCCCGGTGCCCGGGCGCTGCCCTGGGCCGAGGCCGAGCCCTCCAGCGTGACCACCGGCTGCCAGCACGGCCGGATCTCCTGGCCCCGCAGCACGCCCCGGCCACGGTCGAGGGCGCAATAGCCGATGCCGGCGGTGATCGAGCGGCGGAAGTTCAGGCACGAGGCGCAGCTCGTGCTCGACTGGTGGCAGACCCAGCAGCGGGCCGTCTCGGCCTGGGGGGTCGCGCAGTGCGGGCAGCGCCACATCGGCATGGCGCGATGGTAGCTGCGCTCATCGAGACCGTCCACCCAATCGTGCAGATCGGGGTGGGTGGCCCAACGGCCGGCGGAACGGCCGTTCGCTCGCGAGCGCCGACGGAGGGCGCGATCGGTCAGGTGAAGGTGATCGGCACCTGTGCGGTGAGTTGGCCGTAGTCCGTCGTGTCGACCAGTGCGGCGATCTCGCCCTTGCCGGCGACCGTGACCGGGATCGTCGTCTTCCAGGTCGCCGTGCCGTCACTCGTTGTGGTTATCGTCTTGGTGATCACCGGAGTCGCCCCCGGCACCGACAGGGTGAAGGTCACCGTGGCACCCGACAGCGGGGCTCCGTTCGGGTCCAGGACGAGCATCGTCATCGTGACCGGGTTCGATTTCGAGGCGTTGAAGTGGTAGGTCGAGGCGGTCAGCTTGATCGTCAGCTTGCCCGTGCCGCGCTGGACGCTGACCACGACCGACGAGGTGTTGCCGGCCGGATCGGTGGCGGTCACGCTGATCCCGTTCACCCCGCCGGCGATGGCGATCACCACGCTGAACGCGCCGGTGTTGTCGGCGGTCGCCACGGCGGTGACTCCGTTCGCCTCGTTGCGAGCCGAGATCGCGCTGCCAGCCTGGGTCTGGCCGGTCACGGTCACCGCCGCGCCGTTGATCACCGCGTTCTTGGCCGGTGCGCTGATCGTGATCTTCGGCTTGGACTGGTCGAGGATGTAGGTCACCGCGATCGACGGAGGGCTCTCGCCACCGGCGTCGACCAGGGTCGCCGTGAACGCGTTCGAGCCGCTGACCAGGGCGACGCCGGGGACTGTGAAGGTCGGGCTGTCCCCGACGGGGATCTCGGCGACCTTGGCATTCGCCGCGGTGCCCGCCTTGCGATAGATCCTGACGGTGTAGCCGGGCTGCCCGGCAACCGAGTTCGGGATCGTCCCGGTCAGGTCGAGCGTCGGTTGGTTGGTGTAGGGCTGGGTCGGGACGGTGAGCGCCGGAGCCGGCGGCAGGATGAGGTCGGTCGCGCTGGGAGCCTCCGTCTGGGACAGCTTGTCCACGACCCCGCCGATGGCATGCCCGATCCCGCCGAAGACGGCCCCGACGAGGCCGGGCGCATTGAACAGGATCAGGGCGCCGAACGCCACGACCACCACCGCCAGCCCGGCCCGGGCCGCCAGCGGCAGGGTACCGGCCGAGGACCTCTTGCGCCGGCCGGCGGCCGGGCTGCTCGCGCTCGACCGGGCACGGGTTCGCGTCGGCTGGAGGCGGCCGGTGCTCGGTGGACGGGGTCGCACCTGGGAGGTTCGTCCGCGCCGGCTCGTCATCGGGCCCATTGTCGCAGATCGACCAGTCCGGACCCGCCGATGGCGTGCCGTTGTACTCTGGCGCGGTGCGCGCACGTCTGGTGACCTGCGCCCAGAACGAGGGAGAGGGTTGCAGGCTCGAGATCCGAAACAGCCCCGCGCCACCGGCCGGCCCGGCTTTGGCGTCCCCCCGATCGGGCGGGTGAGCCAGGTCGTCCAGCCGTCGCCACCGGGCTATCCGGCGCTGCCCCAGATGAACCGGTCCGGTTTCGGGCTGCCCAACCTGCGCCGGAACGTCTGTCCGCATTTCTACATGACCGGCGTGCGGGGGGCGATCCCGATCCAGGCGCCCCATCTGCTCAAGGCCCTGATCCGCCAGGACCAGAACGTGTCGCGCTGCCAGCTCCGGGGCGGCGTCCACCTGGAGCAGGGCTACATCAACGACGTGTGCCTGACCCCGCGATTCAACCAGTGCGTCTTCTACGAGGACGAGCTGACCCGCGAGTGACGTGGCCAGTCTGACCTACGAGGCCGCCCTGGCGGAGCTCCAGGAGCGGGGTCGGTTCGGGATCCGGCTCGGCCTGGGCCGGACCCTGGCGCTGCTGCGAGAGCTGGGCGACCCGCAGCTCGCGTTCCGGGGCGCGCTCGTCGGCGGCACGAACGGCAAGGGCAGCGTCCTGGCCCTCGTCACGAGCGCTCTTCGAGCGGCCGGGCTGCGAGCCGGCGAGACGCCCAAGCCGCACCTCGTGAGCTACCGGGAGCGGCTCCAGATCGGCGGCCGGCTGGTCGATCCGGCGACGTTCGCCGGCCTCGTCGAGGCGGCCCTGCCGGCGGCCGCGCGGGTGGCCCGCCGGCTCGGCGACCCGACCGAGTTCGAGCTGCTGACGGCGGTCGCCTTCCGCTGGTTCGCCGACGAGGCGGTCGACCTGGCGCGTCGTGGAGGTCGGCCTGGGCGGCCGGCTCGATGCGACCCACGCCTGGGACGGCGGGGTGGCCGTTATCACGAACGTCGACCTGGACCACATGGATCGCCTCGGCTCGACGGTGTCGGCGATCGCCCGCGAGAAGGCCGCGATCATCGAGCGCGGCGACCTCGCCGTCACCGGTGCCACGGGCGACGGACTGGCGGTGATCCGGCGACGCGCCGGCCGCCTCGGCGTGCCGCTCCGGGTCGTCCTGCCCGCGCCGGTCCTGGGCTGGGATCGCGACGGGATCACGGTCGAGCTGGCAGAGCTGGGCGAGACCCGGGTCGGGTTGCGCGGCCGGCACCAGGCTGCCAACGTGGCGGTCGCCGACGCGATCCTCGATGCCCTCGCCGAGGCAGGCATCGCGGTCGTCCCGCCCGAGGCACGCCGGCGGGGCTATGCCGGGGCCCGCTGGGCGGGCCGGCTCGAGCTGATCGAGGCCGGCAGCCCGGTTCGTGAGGTCCTGCTCGACGGGGCCCATAACCCGGCCGGGGCGGCGACCCTGGCTCGGGCCCTCGACGACCTCCGGCCGTTCCTGGCCGGAGGCTCGGAACGCCGGCCTGCGCCGCTCACCCTGATCATCGGGATGATGGCCGACAAGGACGTCGGTGGTGTGGTCCGCGCCCTGGCCGGATCGTCGGCACTGGCCGGCGCCACGATCATCTGTACCCAGGTCGAGGCGGCGCGCGCATTGCCCGCCGAGTCCCTGGCCGCGGCCTGGACAGAAGCCACCGTGCCGGCCGGCCGGCGCCCGGTGATCGAGGTCATCCGGCCCCCGGCCGCCGCCCTCGAGCGAGCGCTGGCCGAGGCGCCCGGGCCGATCGTGGTCGCCGGCTCACTCTACCTGGTCGGCGCGCTCCGTTCGCTGCTCGTCGATGATCCCGCCCTGCGCGACGTGTCAGGATCCCGGTCATGACACCCGCCCCGACCCGGATCGGCCGGCGGACGTTCCGCTGGGGCGAGCGGACGTTCCTGATGGGGATCATCAACGTGACGCCCGACTCGTTCTCGGGCGACGGACTCGTTCCGCGGGATGGCGCGGCCGGCGCCGACGCGGCGCAGATCGTCGAGCGAGCCGTGGCCCAGGCCCGGACGATGGCCGCCGAGGGCGCCGACCTGCTCGACATCGGCGGTGAGTCGACCCGCCCGGGCCACACCGTCGTGGCCGCCGATGAGGAGATCGCCCGGGTCGTCCCGGCCGTTCGGGCAATCCGGGCCGCCCTGCCCGACATGCCCCTGAGCGTCGACACGACGAAGCCGTCGGTGGCGGCCGCGGCCCTCGGGGCCGGTGCGGACCTGCTCAACGACGTATGGGGCGTCGCCCCTGGCGGCCGCCTGGCCGGCCTGGCCGCGGAGCGGGGCGTGCCCGTCGTCCTGATGCACAACCGGTCCGAGGCGCGCTACGCGAACCTGATGGCCGAGGTGATCGCCGACCTGCGGCGGGCGATCGAGCGGGCGGTCGCGGCCGGCTGTGCCGTGGACTCGTTGCTCGTCGATCCGGGCTTCGGCTTCGGAAAGACGGCCGAGCACAACCTCGAGCTGCTGCGCCGCCTGCCGGAGCTCCACGCGCTGGGACGGCCGATCCTGCTCGGGACGTCGCGCAAGTCGACCCTCGGGCGGGTCCTCGACCTGCCGGCCGACCAGCGCCTCGAGGCTACCCTGGCGACCACGGCCCTGGCCGCAGCGGCCGGGGTCGACGTCGTCCGTGTTCACGATGTCCGGGCCAATCTGCGGGCCGCCCGGATGGCCGACGCTGTCGTCCGGGCGCCAGGCGGTCCACAGGCCGTGACTGCCGATCCGGCCCGCCGGCCGTGACTGCCGTTCCGGCCGGCGCGATCCCACCCGACGACATGCCATGATGCGGCCGTGAGCGATCGGATCGTCCTCCACGACATGGTCTTCCAGGGGCGCCACGGCGTCTCACCCGCCGAGCAGCTGCAGGACCAGCCGTTCCACGTCGATGTCGAGATGGTCCTCAACCTCCAGCCCGCGGCGGTCGAGGACGACCTGGCCCGAACCGTCGACTACTCGGCCGTCTTCGACGTCGCCCGGACGGTCGTCGAATCGACCAGCTTCCGATTGATCGAGGCCCTGGCCGAGGCGCTCGCCCAGGAGGTCCTGGCCGCGTTCGCTCCGATCACGGAGGTCGGCATCAGGGTGCGCAAGCCGGAGGCTCCGATCGAGGGAACGCTTGCCTGGGCGGGCGTCGAGATCTGGCGGCGCCGCTCGGGCCACTGAATCCAAGGCGGATTGCCTGCCTCACGGGGGCGTCCCCGGCTTGTGCCACGCGCCTGCGCCCGACCTCCGGCTTCGCCCCGCCTCCGCCTCGTTCCCTCCGCCCCCGCCTCGTTCCCGCCGCCCCCGCCTCGTTCCCGCCGAGTGACCCGCTCGCGCCCCGGCCACGTTCCCGCCGAGTGACGCAGGGTTTGCGTCAAACGCTTGTTGGAACAATCGTTATGGTCGGTCGCGGCCGAGCGGCGGCTCGGATGCAGCCACGCGTCCCGCCGGCCCGGCCCCTTCGTGCTCAGCTCAGGGTCCCGATCGAGCCTCCCCGGGTACCCCGAGCGGCTCTGAACGCGGCGAGCGACCGTAACGGTTGCTCGAGCGACCGTCTGACGCGAACGCCCGCCGGACCCGTCCGTCTGTCCCTGAACGCCCGCCGCGCGAGGGGCCGTAACGGTTGCTCGAGCGACCGTCTGACGCGAACGCCCGCCGGACCCGTCCGTCTGACGCGAACGCCCGCCGCGCGAGCGGCCGTAACGGTTGCTCGACGTCCGTCGGACGCGCGACATCCGCTGCATCCACCGCCAGGTGGCGAATCCGGGAACCCGACGAGGAATCCGGGAACCCGACGAGGAATCCGGGGACCCCGGTGCCGGGGGGCGGGCGACCGGGGTCCCGGAATCGACGGGAGCTGGATCAGGGGTTGGTCGGGCGCGTTCCCAGGGTCAGCTGGAGGTTCAGGGTCTTGCCGGCCCGGTTGATGCCGAGGGTGACCGTGCGGCCCGGGGCGAACTGGGTGAGGACCGCGTCGAGCGGGTGGTCGCCGTCGATCTTGATCCCCTCGATCGAGGTCACGATGTCGCCATCCTTGACCCCGGCCGTGTCGGCGGGACTGCCGGCGACGACGCCGGGCTGGGCATTGCCGTTCGCGTCCTGCCCGCCGTTGACCAGGGCGCCCTGGTCGACCGACAGCTTGAGCTGCTGCTGGAGCTGGAGGTCGATCGTCTCGTAGCGGATGCCGATCCACGGCCGGGCCAGCTGCTGGCCGGCGATCGCCTGCTGCATGATCGGCTTGGCGATATCGATCGGGATCGAGAAGCCGATCCCCTGGGCGTTCGAGGCGACCGCGGTGTTGATCCCGATCACCTCGCCGAGCGCGTCGACGAGCGGCCCGCCGCTGTTCCCCGGATTGATCGCCGCGTCCGTCTGGATGAGGTTGTTGATCGTGCCGGTGTCGGTGTCGATGCTCCGTCCGGTCGCCGACACGATCCCGGCGGTGACGCTGTTCGAGTAGGTCCCCAGCGGGCTGCCGATCGCGATCGCCAGCTCGCCGACCTGGATCGCCGACGAGTTTCCGAGCTGGGCCGTCGGCAGCCCCTTCGCGTCGACCTTGACCACGGCCAGGTCGGTCAGGGTGTCGATCCCGTAGATCGTGCCCGGGAACTGGCGCCCGTCCTTGAGCTGGACGGTCAGGCTGGTCGACCCGGCGACCACGTGGTGGTTGGTCAGGATCCAGCCGCTCGAGTCGAAGATCACCCCGGAGCCGATCCCGGTCGTGGCGGTCGGATCGTTCGGGTCGGTGCCCGCGGTCACGATCCGGACGACGGCCGGGCCGACCTTGGCCGCCGCGCTGATCGTGGCCGACTGCTCATCGACGGTGACCGGCTGGGTGACGTTGGTGCCGGTCGTCGGCCCGGTGCTGACGGTCGCGGCCGGGCGATCCATCGCGCCGCTGGCGCGCAGGGCAGCATAGGTTCCGCCCGAGGCGAGGGCCGCGGCCAGGATCGCGGTCAGGAAGACCGCCCCGATCCCGGTGCTTCGCCGGCGCGGCGCCGGGGTGGCGACGGATGCGGGCGCGGGTGGCTCGAACCAGGTCTCGGGGGTGGACATCGGCGGGGCGCCCCACGTCCGGCGCTGCCATTCGGTCGGGGCGTCGGGCGCGGGTGAGTAGCTGACCGGAGCGGCCGGCGCGCTCGCGACGGGGGCCGGCGCCGGGACGGGACCAGGCGCCGGGACGGGGCCAGGTGCCGGGACGGGGGCTGGGGCGCTCGTGTACGACTCGGCTGTCGGGGCGGGTACCGCAGGTGCCGGCGCGGGCGGCACTGCCGGCGTCGATGGATCGGCGCCCCACGGATCGGGCTGCGGGTCCATCGGGTTCATCGGGTTCATGGGTCGATCATGCTCCTGGATCGGACGGGCGGGTGCGGATCTCAACCGGGTGCCGGCTCGGCGAATTCCGAGCGGCATCTGTCAGCGTGGCGCTTCCGGATTCAGTCGGGACGGGTGAGCCGATGAAGAATCCGTTACCTCGCCGGCGTGTTCCGGGATCGTATCCGCATTCCTTGCTCGACCTGCTGGGACCTCGTCGGCGCCGGCCGCGGGGACCTCCGGCGAGCCCAGATCGGCCTGGCGGGGGTCGCTCGGAAGGGTCACGACGAACGAGCTGCCCTGGCCCAGGCGGCTGTCGACGGTGATCCGGCCGCCGTGCATGTCGACGATCGACTTCACGATCGCCAGGCCCAGGCCGCTGCCGCTGCCGCGGGCCTCGTTGGCGAGCGAGCCCCGGTAGAACCGGTCGAAGATCCGGGGCAGCTCGGCGGCGTCGATGCCGACCCCGGTATCGCGCACCTCGATCCGGGCCCCGCCCTCGACCGGGCTGACGTCGACGCTCACCCGGCCACCGCTCGAGGTGAACTTGAGGGCGTTGCCGATCAGGTTCGAGACGACCTGGCCGATCCGCTGGGGATCGTGCCGGATCCGGAGCGGCCGGGACGAGGCGTGGAGCGCCAGTTCGATCCCGCGGCGCCTGGCCGACGGCTCGGCCTGTTCGACCGCCGATTCGACGGCCGTCCGGAGGTCGTCCGGGCGGAGATCGAGGAGGACGAGGCCGGAGTCGAGCTTCGACAACTCGAGCAGGTTCTGGGCCAGCCAGTCGAGCCGCTCGAGCTGCTGGCGGCTCGATTCGAGGAACTCGGCCCGGGTCGCGGGGTCGTCGTCGGCTCCGTCCCGGAGGAGCTCGTTGAACATCCGCATCGCCGCGATCGGGGTGCGCAGCTCGTGCGAGACGTCGGCCAGGAAGTCCCGGCTCCGGTCCCGGTCGCGACGGATGATCGCGACACTCTCGTCGAGCCGGGCGGCCATCTGGTTGAACTGCCGGGAGAGCTCGGCGATCTCGGCGCTGCCCGGGTTGCGCGGGTCGATCGCCACCCGGCGTGCGAAGTCACCCTCGGTCAGCCCCTGGGCCGCCTCGGTCAGGCGGCGCAATGGCGTGGTGAACCGGCGGGCCAGGATCGAGGCGACGACCAGCGACAGGAGCAGGGCCGCGATCGCGATCCCGATCAGCAGCGAGAAGATCGCGGTGAGCGTGCTGGCCCGGTAGGTGTAGGGATTCGACAGCTGGACCTGGATCCCGTACTCGAACAGGGGGTTCTGCTGGACCGCCGTCGGCCCGGGGTCGTTGTAGGGGATGTTGTCGCGGGCCTGGCCGGAGCGTGGCTTCGCCTCGAGCGGCGCGCTCAGGCGGCCGTCGGTTGCCGGCACGAGCACGGCGTTGCCGTTGCCGTCGCGGGTGATCAGGCCGAGGGTGACGACGAGGTCCGCCTGGGCAAGGTCGTCGGCCAGGAAGCGCTGGTTCGTGGGGTTGGCCAGGAAGGCGGCCACGGCCGGGTTGAGCGTGTCGGTCGGGGTGACGATCGGCTCGCCCCCGGCGGCGACCGCCGACGCCGAGATGATCAGGTCGCGGACCGTGCCGGCACGGACCTGGAGGTCGTTCAGCTGCTGCTTGTAGAAGTAGTCGTCGACCCGGTTGATCACACCCACGAACACGAGTGCGAGGGTGAGTGCGACGACGCCTGAGAATGCGATCGTCAGGCGCGCCGCAAAGGTCCGGGGCAGGAGGCGCCGGACGAGGGCCCGGATCGCGCGGCGCGGGCGGCCCTGCCCGTCAGCGCTCGGCGAAGGCGTAGCCGGCCCCCCGGACGGTCAGCACGAAGACCGGCACGGACGGATCGTCCTCGATCTTCTCCCGCAGGTGGCTGACGTGGACATTGATCGTCTTCTCGTCCTGGTCGAGGGCCTCGTAGTCGCGCAGCAGCTCGAGCAGCTCGCGCCGGGTATAGACCCGGCCCGGGCGGCTGGCGAGATGGCGGAGGATCTCGAACTCGGTGGCCGTCAGGGCGATCCGGCGCTGGCCGCGCTGGACCCGCCGCCGCTCGAGGTCGATCAACAGGTCGCCGTGCCGGATCACCCGGCCGCCGGCCGCGTCGGCCAGGTCGCCGTAGGCGCGCCGCAGGAGAGCCTTGATCCGGCTCATCAGCTCGCGCAGGCCGAACGGCTTGGTCAGGTAGTCGTCCGCCCCGAGCTCGAGCCCGATCACTTTGTCGACCTCGTCGTCGCGGGCGGTCAGGACCAGGACGGGCGCCTTCGAGCCGGTCGCCCGGAGGCGGCGCAGGACCTCGAAGCCGTCCATCCCCGGCAGGCGGACGTCGAGGACGACCAGGTCCGGGGCCTGGTTCGTGGCGAAGTCCAGGCCCTCCTCGCCGCTGCGCGCCACGGTCACCTCGTAGCCCTCCTGCTGGAGCGCGTACTGGATTCCGCGAGCGACGGCGAATTCGTCTTCGACGATCAGGATCGTGGCGGCCATCCACGGCAATCTACACCGCGGCCGCCAAACGGCCCCGGTGTGCTAGGCTCGCCTCCAACCCACGGAGGATTCCCCTCAGATGACCACGACCCGGCCGAAGCTGGCCGCCTCAGAGCGACAGGTCTTCGGCAAGCACGTCGCCAGGTTGCGCCGATCGGGCAGCCTGCCGGCGGTGATCTACGGGCACGACGTCCCGTCGCAGTCGATCACGATCGACGCCCACGACTTCGAGATGCTCCACCGCAGGACCGGTCCGAACGCCCTGGTCGACGTCTCGGTCGACGGCCACAAGGCGGCGCCGGTCCTGATTCACGCGATCCAGCGCGATCCGGTCCACCAGCGCGTGCTTCACGTCGACCTGCTTGCGGTCCGGATGACCGAGGAGCTGACGGTCGACGTGCCGATCGTGTTCACCGGGACGTCTCCGGCGGTCGAGCTGAGCGGCGGTACGTTGCTCCACATGTCCGAGTCCGTCCGGGTCCGGGCGCTGCCCGATCACCTGCCCCAGTCGGTGCCGCTGGCGATCGACTCCCTGGTCGACTTCGAGACGACCCTCCACGTCCGCGACCTGGTCATCCCGGCCGACGTCGTCCTGCTGACCGACCTCGACGAGGCCGTCGTCCGGGTCCAGCCACCGCGCCAGGAAGAGGTCGCGCCGGTCGCCGCCGAGGCCGCCGAGGAAGCTGTTGGCGAGGCCGAAGCCGTGGCCCCGGCCGCCACGCCGGAGTCGGACGAAGGCTGATCGCCGGCCGGCTCAGCCGGCTTCGCTCCGACGCCGTTCCGGGCGTCGGGCCATGGTGTGGACGACCGGCACGCGCCAGTGGAACTCCGCTGGCCGAAGGCGGGCGAGATGGGCCTCGGTGCGCGCCCGGAGGCGTTCGCGGACCTCGGGCTCGAGACCGGCGAACAGATCCCGCTCGGCGTAGTCCTCCAGGAAGTCGACGTAGGTCGCCGGGTCGTGGTCATGGTCGAGCCACGCCTCCCGTGCCGCCACCGACCGAAAGCCGATCCGGCGGAGACGGCTGGCGATCGCGCCCGCCGAGGCGAGGTCGCCCGATCGTGCCTCCTCCGCCTCCTCTGCGTCGAAGTCGAGGCCGAGGTCGTCGATCGCATCCTCGAATGCCTCGTCCGGGGCGAAACGATCGTCGGCCACGCGCCAGGTGACGAATGCCAGCCGCCCGCCGGGGCGAAGCACCCGGAACGCCTCGCCCAGGGCGACGGTCAGGCGGGGCACGAGCTGGTAGACGAACGAGCTGACCACGACATCGAACGCACCGTCCTCGAATGGCAGCCGCTCGGCGTGGCCGCGTTGCCAGCCGATCCGCGATCGGGCGCTCGTGTCGAGGCGATCCCGGGCGGCCGCCTCGGCCACCGCCAGCATGGCCGCCGATCCGTCGACGGCGCTCACCACGACTCCGGGCCATCGTCGGGCCGCTTCGATCGCGAGCAGCCCGGCTCCCGCTCCCACATCGAGGAGGCGGCCGGTCGGCGGGCCGCCGGACCGCTCGATGCGGTCGAGCAGGCCGAGGGCGGTCGGGGCGAGCACAGGCTCCCACCAGCGCCGGTAGGCGGTCGCCGACGCGTCGTAGCGCGACTCGATCGTCTTCATGCCGCCATCCTGCCACCCCGGTTCGCGATCCGGCGATTCGACCCGCGCGGGGCTTCCCCGGCCCCGTATCCTCAGGTCGATGGATCTGCCGGTCAATCCACCGATCGAGCCGATGCTGGCCAAGCCGGCAGCGGGCTTTCCGACCGACACGGGCTGGCTGTTCGAGCCAAAGTGGGACGGCTTTCGCGCCCTCGTCTTTCGCGATGGCGACGATGTCCTGATCCAGTCCCGCGATCTCAAGCCGCTCGATCGCTACTTTCCGGAGCTGGCCGGTCCGCTCCGGGCATCCCTGCCCGAGCGCTGCGTCCTCGACGGCGAAGTCGTGATTGCCGGCGCCGACGGCCGGCTCGATTTCGACGCGCTCCTCCTCCGGATCCACCCCGCCGACTCGCGGGTCCGGATGCTGGCCGCCGAGTCGCCCGCGAGCTATGTCGCCTGGGACCTCCTGGCCCTCGGCGCGGACGACCTCCGGGCAGTCGCCCAGGGCGACCGGCGGAACCGGCTCGAGGAGGTCCTGGCCGGCGCACGGCCACCGATTCACCTGACTCCGGCGACCCTCGACCGGGCGACGGCGATCGACTGGTTCGAGCGCTTCGAGGGTGCCGGCCTCGACGGGGTGATCGCCAAGCGCCTCGACGCTTCCTACCAGCCGGGCAAGCGGGCGATGCTCAAGCTGAAGCACCAACGCACGGCCGATTGCGTGGTGGCCGGCTTCCGCTGGCACAAGGACGGGCCGGGTACGTTGATCGGCTCGCTCCTGCTCGGACTGTTCGATGGCGAGGGGACGCTCCATCACGTCGGGATCACCGCCTCGTTCACGATGGCCCGCCGGAGCGAGCTCGTAGCCGAGCTCGCTCCGTTGCACGAAGGCGCGCTCGATGGCCACCCATGGGCCGGCTGGGCGACCTGGGCCGAGGAGATGGCGGCCGGCGGGCAGCGCGTGCCCGGTGCGACCTCCCGCTGGAACCGCGGCCGGGACCTGTCGTGGGAGCCGCTCCGGCCGGAGCGGGTCGTGGAGGTTGCCTTCGACCACCTCCAGGGCGACCGCTTCCGGCACGGCACGACATTCGTTCGCTGGCGGCCCGACAAGAGCCCGGCCGATTGCCGCTACGACCAGCTGGTCGAGACACCGGCCTACGAGCTGGGCAGGATCTTCGCGACGGAATCGTCTTCCGTCCCGGTTTCCGGCCGGGCACAATCGTCCGAACCGGTTGCCACACCCGGGCACGACCATGGAGGGCCCTCGCGATGACCGACGAACAGCCACCGCTCGATTCGAACGCCGCGCCCGATCCGAACGCTGCCCAGACGCTCGACACGCCCCCGGTCGAAGGCTCGGGCTGGGTCCAGCCGACACCCGCCGCCGCCCCGCCGCCCCCGGTCGAAGGCTCGGGCTGGGTCCAGCCGACGCCCGCCGCCCCCGCTGCCGCAGCGGGTCCTGCCTGGGGCCAGCCGACGCCCGCCGCCCCGCCGCCGCCCCCGGTTGAAGGCTCGGGCTGGGTCCAGCCGCCGCCCGCCGCCCCCGCTGCCGCAGCGGGCCCTGCCTGGGGCCAGCCGCCGGCCCAGGCTCCGGCGCCTGCACCGGCCACCGGCTGGGCCCAACCGCAGGCCGCGGCCCCGGGCTGGATCCAGCCGACCCAGGCCAAGGGCCCGGTGACGATCCTGGCTCGGATCGCCGGCCTGTTCCTGGTGGTTCTCGGCCTGTTCTGGGGCGCGATCGGTGCCTTGCTGATCGTTGGCGGTACCGCCTTCCACATGATCACCGACCAGTTCGGCGCCCTCAACACGACCGACGCGAACACGGTCGACGCGGCCGGCAACGTCGTCGGTGGCGTGATCGCCGGCTTCGGGATCGTCATCCTCGTCCTGGCGATCGTGGAGGTGATCGGCGGCCTGGGCGCCCTCTTCGGCAAGACCTGGGGCCGGGTGATCGGGATCCTCTATTCGCTCGTCTTCGGTGCCTTCCTGCTGATCGGCATCAGCGGCGGCACGCGGGCCGCCGACCTGGCCAACGACAGCAGCGCCAATGGCGGCGTGATCTTCCTCATCGTGATGTTCATCCTGTACCTGTACTCACTCGTCGTGCTGCTCCTGCGCTGGCGGGGTTCGGCCCACGCGTGAGGCTCGGTCGCCGGCACCTGTCAGACGCCAGGGCGTGCCGTTCGAGTGGTGTATTCATGGCGGTAATGCACGGCAAGCTATCAGGGACCAGGGCCAGAGTTGAGACGCGTCGGTTAGCCGCCAGCGGCTGATTCCGTCGGGAGGCGCCGACGGATCGTGCCCGACTACATGTCGCGCAGTCCTGCCACGAATACCTGAGCTATGCGGCGGGCCGGACGGCCCGGCCACGGACGGCCCGGCCACGGACAGCCCGGCCACGGACAGCCCGGCCACGACAGGTCGCGCTGCCGAAGCCCGGGTCGATCAAGGTCGCGCCGCCCGGCCCTAGCGGCGGTGGGCACCCTGGTAGCGCGTCGATCGGCCGGATGGAGGGCCGCCCCGCCGGCTGCGCGACAGCAGGAACAGCGCACCGCCGACGATCACCAGCACGACCAGGACCAGGATCCCCGCGACCGGCGGGCCGCCCGCGCTCGTGGTATCGACCGCGGCGGGCGCGGTGCTCGGGGCCAGGCTGCCGCCGATCTCGCCGATGCTCGGGATTACGACGCTCGACGGCCCGACCGAGCTCGCAGGCGGCGCCGATCCGCCGGCGGGCGGGCCACCCGACGGGGCGCTCGAACCGCCGGCCTTGCCGCCGACCGGAGTCGCGGTCGGGTAGGGACCGCCGGAGCCCGGGGCGACCATCGCATAGTCACCACCGCCGGTCACCACGGCAAGGTAGGAGGCGGCGAACCCGGCGTCGTCGGTCTTGAGCTTCTGCCAGCCCTGGCCGGCGTCGACCTCGATCAGCTGGCCCGCGTCGGTGGTCGGGCTGCGCAGGCCGACCGTGACCTCGGCGCTGGCCGGTGCCTCGAGCGGCGAGCCGTCCTGGCTGGTGACGCTGATCCGATAGACGTTGCCCTCGATATGGCCGTCGGGCGGCAGCGACTGGGGCAGGACCGGCTCGATCGACAGCTTGATCGAGGTCGTTCCGGCGGGCAGGATGAACGTGCCCGACGTCGCGAAGAGCTGGGCCTGGGGCTGGAGCTCGGGGGTTGCGATCGCGATCAGGCGGTTCTTGCCCTGGTCGACGCCGGCCGTGCCGGTGGCGCCCTGTGCCCCGCCCGCGCTGCCGGCCGGCGGGATCAGCCAGAGGTACGGCGCGACCACCGTGACGCCGTCGTACAGGGGTGGTCCGCCGAGCGGCGCGAGCCACTGAGCCAGTCCGACCAGGCCGACCCCGAGGCCGAGGACGACCAGCGCCAGTCGCCGATCCCGATCCGGGGCCGCCCTCCGTGGTCCGCTCACGTCGCGCACCTTCGCACAGCGGGATCGAACGTGCAGGCACGACCAAGCCGGGCGTTCGCAAGCCGGGCGCTCGCACCCCGGCCTGCGGCCGGCAGCTCATCGGCCCACTGCCCGACGGGCATACTCGCCGGCATGTGGGCGATCTTGCGTGCCGAGGACTGGCTGATCGTCGGCTGGGTCGCCGTCGCCACCCCGCTCCTCAACGTGATCGACGGGGGCGGGAGCGGTGGCCCGTTCGATCCGGGCCACCCGGTCGAAGGTGCCGTGCGGCTCCTGGCGGTGCTTGGAGCGCTCGCCTGTCTGGTGACGCGGAGCTCTGACGTGGACCCGGGACGGGAGCCGGGGGTCCTCGAACGGGGCGCTGTCGGGCCGCTCACCGGCGGCCTGCTCCTGGTGGGCGCGAGCGGCGCGTCGGGGCTCGGCCTGAGCGAGGCACTTGGATGGGTGGTCGCGATCGTCGCCGTCGTGCTGGTGATCATCGTCCGGCTCCGCTGGCCGGTGCTGCCGACCATGATCCGGCGGGCCCTGGTCACCCCCTTCGTGCTCGCCGCCGGGGGCATCTTCTGGAACGTGATCAACTCCGTGGTCGGCAATGGCGACTGGAGGGGGAGCGCCACGGGGGCCGACCTCCAGACGATCGCCCTGGTCGCGGGCGTGCTGCTGGCGTTCGCGGGCGTCTACTACGCGATGCTCGTCTACGCGCCGCGGCAGGTCGCCGACGCCGAGGGCGGACCGAAGACCTGGCTCGTTCGCTTCGGGCTGTTCGCGGTCAGCTTGATCTTCGGGCTGGCCTGGCTGCGACCGTTCGGCGCCTGAGCGGCCCGGTCCGGGCGGGGGCCCGCCCGCCGGTCAGGCCCGACGGAGCTGGAGGCCCTCGTCCCCGTCCCTGATCGTCAAGGTGTCGCCGGCGACCCACGCCTGGCCGACCTGGTCGCGACCGGCGACCTGGGCATGGAGCTGGCCGCTCGGATCCACCGACCAGCGGCCCGCCTGGTTCGCGCCGCCGGGCAGGTTCGTCGACATCGTGCCATCCGGGGCGAACGTGACCGCGATCGGGCCCATCCGCCAGGTGCCCACGATCGCCTCGGCCAGCGGCCGCGGGTCGGTCGAGCCGGACGACGGCGGTTCGGGCGAGGTCGTGCGCCCCTCGTCCAGCTCCGCCTTCACCTCGGCCAACTGGGCCATCGCCTCGGCTCGCTGGTTCACGTCGTGGGACAGGACGCCCGCGAGCGCCGTCTTCGCCACCTCAGCCGGCGACGAGGCTACTCCGGCCGGCAGCGGCGGGTCGGGCAGGCGCTCGAGGTTGACCACGGTCCTGCTGCGGGGCAGGTAGTAGACGCGGACGTAGCCTGCCTCGGGGGCGGCCCGGTAGACGCTGCCGGACACCTCGAAGCGCTGGCCGGCGACGCTCAGGTAGAAGAACTCCACGCCCGATCCGCTGCCCTGGCGAACCTCCCTGAGGACGGCACCTTCGAGCGACTCGACCACGCCGGCGGCCACGTCGCGGCTGAGCGAGTCAGCGGCGACGATCGAGCGGTAGACGAGCGCGCCGGCGACCGCGAAGGCCGCGATCGCCGCAATCGGCCGGAACGCGGCATCGGGGCTCGGACCGGTCGAGGTCAGGACCAGGACCCCGATGATCGCGGCGCCGACGGCGACGTACAGCTCGGTCTTCCGGAATGACCGGTCCTTGCCGCGATACTGCTGGCGTTGCTGGTCGGTCAGCTTGCCGCCCTGGTTGGCCGCCAGGGCATCGGGCACAGCGGGGCTCATTGGCGCGCCGGACATCGCAATCCTCCCGTTGGCTCGACTGGTGGGCTCTTACGGCACGGATCCAGATTGTTGGGCCGTTTATGGCGCGCGTGGGCAGGGCCGTCAAGAGTGAATCAGGGCAGGGGGCGAGTCCAGGCGATCGAACCGGTCCCGTTCGCAGCGTCGTTGCCGAGGACGACCTCGATCGTGGACGAGGCCGCCGCCCCGTAGGCGACGAAGTCGGCGAACGGGGGATCGGCCGCGATGCAGCTCCAGGCGCGGCCGTCGACCGACGACCAGATGCCTCCGAGGCAGCTGTCCGGTCCCGACGGCCCGGTGCCGAGGAAGCCACCGGGCACGCTCGTCACGGCGCGTAGCTGGCCGTACAGGAACCGGTCACCGGTCGCCTGTTGCCAGCTCATGCCGTCGATCGACCACCAGGCCAGGGCCGATCCGACGTCGCCCTGGGTGGCGACATTGCCGACCGCGACGAAACGGCTGCCATCCGTCGTGATCGCCGAAGCGGTCACGCCATAGGCCGCGTCCGTGCCCGCGGGCGAATGGAACAATGGCGCGTCCTTGATCCGAGACCACGCCCGGCCATCGGCCGAGGTCCAGACCACGGCGTGGACCGGGCCCTGGGTGAGCGCGACTCCATCCGGCGCTCCACCGACGGCGACAAACCCGGGCCCGCCCCTGACGACGCCGGTCATCCCGGCGTTGGCGAGCGCGCTGCTCGCCGGTTCCCGGGTCCAGGCCAGGCCGTTGATCGAGGTCCACGCGTCCGCCTGGACGGCCGCCCAACTGCCGCAATCGATGGTGCACGAGACGTCTTCCTCGCCCACGGCGAGCCAGCCCGATGGCGTCGGCACGGCCGCATTCATCCGGATCGTGTGGCTCGCTGCCGGGCGAAGCGCGGCTGCAGCCGGTGCGGCCGCCCAGGCCAGGCCGTCCGTCGAGAACCAGCTTCGGGCGTCGGCATCCTGGACGCCGACGGCGAGGACGCCGGCCGGCCCGGCGCTTAGCTGGAGGACTTGTGAGCCCGGACCGAAGCCGGTTTGGGCGTGCCATGTCTGGCCGTCGCTCGAGTCGAGGATCGCGGCGGACCCATCGGCGAGCGTCGCCGCCGCCAGGAACCGCTGGCCGGTCCAGATGACGAGTGAGGCCTGGACGCCGGTCAGGGCGGCCTGCGCCCCGACCCGTTGCCAGCCGCTCGCCGTGGTCACCGGCGTCGGGCCGGAACTCGGGCTCGGAGTCATGGTCGGCGCCGGCGAATTCGCAATGGCCGTGGGGCCTGCCGACGCGCTCGTCGGGCTCGCTCCGGTCGGCGGTGGCGTGCCGCTCGAGCTGCAAGCCGCCGCGAACACGATGATCAGACCGGTCAGGGCCAACCGGGACCGACACATTGCGAGCCTCCCCGCTATCGATTGGCAATCAGCCGTTGATAAGACGCTCGATCGCGTGCGAGGTGACGCCGGTTACGCCGCCCCCGGACGCGGACGCGGACGCGGACGCGGACCCGGACGCGGGGCGGCGTCACGCCGGCCCACGGGTCGTAGTCCGGATCGAGGGCTTCCTGTTCGGGCCGGAGCTCCGGCGGGACATGCTCCAGGTTCAGCCGGATCCGGCTCCAGGTCGTGAACCGGCCGCGCATCGAGTCGGTCAGGATGTCGGCCGGCTCGAGGCGCGCCCAGGCCTCGGGATGACGGTGCCTCCAGCGCTCGAGGCCCGCCTGGGCGTCGGCCAGCACGGCGGCCCGGCCGATCTCGATCAGGGGCTTCGAGCTCATCCGCCGCTTCGACGGCTGGACACGCGGTGGCTCGTCGATCGTCCGGGCGTAGTTCGGCGGCCAGGGCGCATCGCCCAGGCCCTGCGGTCTCGTGCCGGGCCGACAGTTCGAGCAGGCCGTCGAGCGAGCCGGCGGTGTCGTCGATCCCCGCCCCCGGATCCCCGATCTGGGCATAGCGAGCCGGAACGGTGAGGATCGTCAGCGAGCCGGGATCGACCGTGGCGACCTCGTCCCAGGTGAGCGGCGCCGAGGCGCGGGCGTCCGGCCGGGGCCGGATCGAGTAGGCCGAGGCGACGGTCCGGTCCTTGGCGTTCTGGTTGTAGTCGATGAAGACCCCGTGGCGCTCCTCCTTCCACCATTTCGAGCTGGCCAGGTCGGGGGCCCGCTGCTCGACATCGCGGGCCAGGGCGAGGGCCGCCCGGCGGACCTCAGGGAAGGTCCACTTCCGCTCGATCCGCACGTTGACATGGATGCCCCGCGAGCCGGAGGTCTTCGGCCAGCCGATCAGCCCGGCATCGGCCAGCGATTCGCGCACGACGAGAGCGACAGCCCGGATCTGGGGCCAGTCCACGCCCGGGACCGGGTCGAGATCGACGCGCAGCTCGTCGGGGTGGTCGAGGTCGTCCGCCCGGATCGGGTGTGGGTTGAGGTCGATGCAGCCGAGGTTGACGATCCAGGCCAGCTGGGCCGCATCGCGGACCACCACCTCCGAGGCGGTCCGACCCGACGGGAACGACAGCTCGACCGTCTCGATCCAGTCGGGCCTCGACTCCGGCGCGCGCTTCTGGAAGAAGAACGGGCCGTCGGCGCCGTTCACGTAGCGCTTGAGGGCCATCGGCCGGCCGCCCGCACCGCGCAGCGCACCGTCGGCCACGGCCAGGTAGTAGCGGACGAGGTCGAGCTTCGTGACCCCCAGCTGGCCGAAGAAGACCTTGTCGGGGTTGGTGATCGTGACCTCCCGACCGGCGACCTCGAGGACCTCCGACGTGCCTGCCATCGGGCCAACGATAACCCCCGCCGTCTCGGGCATACTGCGGCGCAACCGGTCGATTCGCGCGCCGGCCGTTCGTCGTTCAGGTGACGGGCGGCGATCGTGCCGGCCGGCTGCGTCCCAGGAGGACCCGATGCGCTACCTGCTCCTGATCTACACCGCCGAAATCGGCCGGAGGGGCACCCAGCGACGAGATGCTGGCCGAGTTCGCCGAGTATGACGCGTTCACCCAGTGGACCCGTGACAAGGGGATGTTCGAGGCGGGCGAGGCGCTCCAGCCGACCTCGGCGGCGACCACGGTCCAGGTCCGCGACGGCCGGACGATCACGACCGACGGCCCGTATGCCGAGACGAAGGAGGCCCTCGGCGGCTTCTACCTGATCGAGGCGAGCGATCTCGACGCGGCGATCGACGCGGCCGCCCGGATCCCCGGAGCGCGCCATGGTTCGATCGAGGTCCGCCCGATCTTGGAACTTGGCGCAGCCGGCTGACGCTGCCGCCGTCGTCGAGCGCCTGTTCCGCGAGGAGTCGGGCCGGACCGTCGCGACCCTGATCCGGGTCTTCGGCGACTTCGACATCGCCGAGGAAGCCGTCCAGGAAGCGTTCATCGTCGCCCTCGAGCGCTGGCCACGGGATGGCGTGCCGGTCAACCCCGGTGCGTGGATCACCGCGACCGCCCGCAACCGCGCGATCGACCGCCTCCGGCGGGCGCGGGTCCTGGCCACGAAAACCGACGAGCTCGGACGCCAGGCGATCACCGATGCGGCGACCCGGCCGACCGAGCCGATCGAGGAGGTTGACGTGGCGATCGAGGACGATCGGCTCCGGCTGATCTTCACCTGCTGCCATCCCGCGCTGGCCCTCGACGCCCAGGTCGCGCTCACCCTGCGGACCCTCGGCGGCCTGGCCACGCCCGAGATCGCCCGGGCCTTCCTGGTCCCGGAGGCGACACTCGCCCAGCGCCTCGTCCGGGCCAAGCGCAAGATCCGGGAGGCCGGGATCCCCTACCGGGTCCCGCCCGACCACCTCCTGCCCGAGCGGCTCGAGGCGGTGCTGCGGGTCCTCTACCTCGTCTTCAACGAGGGCTACTCGGCGTCGGGCGGCGAGGCGCTCGTCCGGCGCGACCTGACTGGGGAGGCGATCCGGCTGGCTCGGGTCCTGGTCGAGCTCATGCCCGACGAGCCGGAAGCGCTCGGGCTACTCGCCCTGATGCTCCTCCAGGATGCCCGGCGCGAGGCCCGGGTCGGGGCGTCCGGCGAGCTGATCCTGCTGGCCGACCAGGACCGCAGCCGCTGGGATCGCGACCGGATCGCGGAGGGCGGCCGGCTCGTCGAACGGGCGCTCCGGATGCAGCGGACGGGCCCCTACCAGCTCCAGGCCGCGATCGCCGCGGTCCACGACGAGGCCGCCGATCCGGCCGGGACCGACTGGCCCCAGGTCGTCGAGCTGTACCGGCTCCTCGCCCGGATCGCGCCGTCGCCCGTCGTCGAGCTGAACCTGGCCGTCGCCATCGCCTTCGTCGAGGGCCCCCAGGCCGGCCTGGACCGGATCGACGGTCTCGGCTCGGCCGGCCTGTTGGCCGACTACCCGTACCTTCACGCAGCCCGGGCCGACCTGCTCCGCCGGCTCGATCGGCGGCCGGAGGCCGCCGCGGCCTACCGTCGGGCCGCCGACCTCGTCGGCAACACGGTCGAACGTCGCTTCCTCGAGCGTCGCCTGCGCGAGGTGAGCGCCAAGGGCTGACCGCCAGCCGCCGTCCACTGCCTCGATCCCCGAGAGGCGGCTAAGATGACGGCTCTGGAGCCTTGAGGATTGCGGTGACCACATCCGAGCGAGCAACGCCAGCCCCGGCCGCTCCGAGCGCGCGCCGGCGGCGGACCGGATCGCCCGAGGAGATCGCCCGGCTGCTGACGGCGTACGTGACGACCGGCGACCTGAGGCCGGGTGCCCGGATCCCGTCGGAGCGGCGCCTGGCCGAGGAGCTCGGCGTCGGCCGGACGGTCGTCCGCGAGGCGCTCAAGTCGCTCGCCCTGGTCGGCCTGATCGAATCGCGCCACGGTGACGGAACGTACGTCGCCGACTCGACCCCCGAGTCGTTCTCGCGCGCCGTCGAGTGGCGGCTCGTGGCGTGGGGCGGCGAGCGGGGCGACGTGGCCGAGGCGATCGCTGTGCTCGAGGGCGACCTCGCGGCGCTCGCCGCGGAGCGCCGGACCGAAGCCGACCTGCTCGAGCTGGCATTCCACGTTGCCGCCCAGCACGACGCGGCTACCGCCGGCAACGCCGTCGACCTGAACCTGGCCCACCTCGCCTTCCGGGCGACGACGGCGGTCGCCGCCGGCAACGTCACCCTGGCCAGCGTCGTCGAGGCGCTGCGAGCGGCCGCGCCGATCGTGGCTGCCGCACAGGTCGCGGTGATCGACCCGGCTGCCGACGGGCTCGTCCTCGGCGCGATCTCCCGGCGCGACCCCGACGCTGCGCGTCAGGCCGCCCGGGCCGGGCGCCAGGCCGTCGACGAGGGTGCTCAGCGGAACTAGTCCCCCGGTCAGGGCGCCTGGAAGTCGACGACGATCCGGGTTGGTCCGGTCAGCGTCGAGACCCGGTAGCAGCCAGTCGTGCTGAGCCCCGCGATCCAGCTCACGTAGCCTTCAAAGTCCCCGTCGTTGACCAAGGCAATGAGCGCCGGGTACTGCGGCGCGAACGCGCTCGACCCCTGGTAGACCGGATAGCCGCTCGCGTCGTACAGCTTCAGGGTCAGGAACGTGCTGCCGCCGATCTCGACCGGCAAGCCGCTGGGATCCTTGAAGAACGGTGGCGTGGCCGGTGCGATCGTCAGCTGCGGGCGGCCCGCCCCTGCGAACTCGAAGACGATCCGGTCGTAGCCCGGATGCGTGCCGACCCGCACCTCGGTCACCTGGACGACCGCGTTCGTCGTGGCCGGCAGGACCGTTGCCGATCCGCAGGTGAAGCCGGTGACGGGGGAGGGCCCGATCGTCGGGCCCGGGGTCGGTGGATTGGCGGATGGGGGACTGCTTGGGGTGACGGCTGCCGGGGGCGACGAGGGAGTCGCGATCGACCCGCCGGGGCCCACGGCCGGCGCGGGCAGTGAGCGGGCCACCAGCACGAACGCCAGCGCCATCGCTGCGGCCGTGGCCAGGGCCGCCAGGCGCAGGCCGGTCAGCAGGCCTGAGAACCGGCCCCGGCCGGGCTCGCCCGGCAGTTGGGCGAGCCGCCGGCGGAGGGCGTCGGGGGCCGGCGGCAGTGCCCCACGGCGGAGGCCATCGCGGAGCTTCTGCTCGAGATCGTCGTTCGGCCGATCGTTCATCGGATCATGTCTCCTCCCTCCGAGGCGAGGACGCGCCGGATCTCGTTCAGCCCATGGTGGAGCCTCGACTTGACCGTGCCGACGGGCCAGCCGAGCCGCTCGGCGACGCCGTCGAGGGTCAGGTCCGCCCAGTAGTGGAGGACGACGACGAGCCGCTCGTCGGTGTTCAGGCCGGCCATCGCCCGGACGACCTCGTCCCGGTCGAGGACGATCCGAAACGGATCCGTGCGATCCGCTTCGGTCCCTTCCGGGTCGATCGGGCCGAAGCCGATCCGGCGCCGGCGGCGCAGCCGATCCCGGCAGATGTTCACGAGGATCCGGTCGAACCAGGCTTGGAAGCCGGCCGGGTCGCGCAGGGAGCCGGTCGATTGCCAGGCGCGGATCAGCGCGTCCTGGGTCGCGTCCTCGGCCTCGTGGCGATCGCCGAGCATCAGGCCGGCCAGCCGATAGGCGCGATCGAGCTCGGCACCGGCGAGGCGCAGAAAACGCTGGCCGGTGGTTCCGGCGGCGGTGGCCTCCAGTTCTCCCTCCCGTCGTTGGAGCGTGAGTTCGCGGGCGGCTGCGACTCTGCTCAGGATCACACCCGTCCAGACGAACGGCGACCAGATTCCGTTCTCGGGAACTAGATCAGTCGATCCTCGGCCGCCTCATCGTCCCGGACGAGGCGCTCGCAGGTGGGGCAGTGCCAGCGCGCCTCGAGCGGCGTCCCGCACGGCTCGTGGCGCAGCGGCTCGCGCACGGCTCCGCCTCGGCGGGCGCGGCCGCCCCAGTCGGCCAGCAGACGGAGGGCGCCGGCGAGCTCGCGGCCGTCGACGGTGAGCGCGTACTCCATGCGGAGCGGCGCTCCGTGTAGGGCGTGCGCGACCAGGATCCCGCGCGCGCTCGAGGCGCCGCAGCCGGTCGGACAGGATGTTCGGGGCGATCCCGGGCACGCGCCGCCAGCGATCTCGTTGAAGCGCAGCGGACCGGGGAGCAGGGCCTCCACGAGGAGCAGGCTCCAGCGGTCGCCGACGCGGTCGAGCGCGGCGCCGAGGGCGCGTCGGCACGCCGGCGGGGTCGGATCGGGTCGGCCATCGCCGCCCATGGTAGGCGGCGGCGGGACGTTGCGGCTGCTTGCGCTCATCCGGATAGGTAGTAGATTGCAAATCGCAAGTCACAACGCCAGTCGCGTACCAGGCGAGCCCGGCCCCATGTCCGTTCATCGAAGAGCTCCAGGACGCCGTCGCCGCCGTCGCGGACGCCGCCGGCCCGTCCGTCGTCGGGATCGGCTCCCGGCTCCGCGGCTCCGGCGTCGTCGTCGGCAACGGCCGCGTCCTCACCAACGCCCACAACCTGCGCGGACCGACGAGGTGACCGTCACGGTTCGCCGACGGCCGGATCGCCCGCGGCACCGCCAAGGGCGTCGACTGGGACGGCGACCTCGCCGTCGTGGAGGTCGACACGGCCGACGTCACCGGCGGTCGCCTGGGCGACGGCGGGGCGCCACGATCGGCTCCGCGGTCTTCGCCGCCGCAGCCACCCCGACCGGCGGCGCCCGCGTCTCGTTCGGGTTCGTCTCGTCCGTGGAGCGGGCCTTCCGTGGGCCCGGCGGCCGGCGCATCTCCGGGTCGCTGGAGCACACGGCGCCGCTGGCGCCGGGCTCGTCCGGGAGCGCGCTCCTCGACGCGGACGGCGCGCTCGTCGGCCTCAACACGAACCGGGTGGGCGAGGGCTTCTACCTCGCGCTGCCGGCCGACGCGGCGCTGCGCGGCCCGCGTCGAGCGCTGGCCAGCGGCGAGTCGCGCGAGCGGCCGCGCCTGGGGATCGCGGTGGCGCCCGCCCACGTCGCGCGCCGGCTGCGGCGGTCCGTGGGCCTGCCCGAGCGCGACGGGCGTGCTCGTCCGCGGGGTGGAGGACGGGTCAGCCCGGCCGCAGGCGGCCGGCATCGCCGAGGGCGACCTGATCGTGTCGATCGCCGGCACCTCGGTCACGGATTCCGACGAGCTGCTCGACGCGATCAGCGCGTGGCACCAGCCCTACGAGATCGGCCTCGTCCGGGGAGCCGACGAGCTGACCGTCACGGTTGGCGCAGCGGCGGGGCGGGCCAACTAGGCGTCCAGCGGGCGAGCATGCCTCGACCACGAGGGCGGCTGCTCGGGCACTGTGCCGCTCGGGCCCTGTGCCGCTCGGGCCCTGTGCCGCTCGGGCCCTGCGCTGCTACGGCGGCCACGCCGGCCCGAGAGGGTCGGGCCAGAAGCGGCAGCAGAGCCTCGCTGGATGGGACCGCGTCGATGGCCTGACCGCGTCGGTGCCGTGACCGCGTCGGTACCGTGACCGCGTCGGTACCGTCGACCGCGTCGGTACCGTGATCACGTCGGTACCGTGACCGCGTCGGTACCGTGATCGGGTCGATCCCTGCCACCGAGCCGAGGCCGGGCAGCCGCGCGCGTCGCTGCCCGACGGCCGGGATATTCATGCCAGGCTTAGCCGGTGCGCTCGCGGCCGATTGGGTCGGGGCTCGGCGCCGACGATGGGGCGCCCCGCATCCGATCCCAGGCAGGCGACCAGGCCGGCCCAGCGCGGAGCGGTCGGATCGCCCCCGGTTCCGTGCGCCAAACGCGCTGGCTAAACCTGCGGAGAATATCCGGATCGCCAGGACCGGTAACGCGCCGAACGCGGGCCAAGCGAGGACCGGGAACGCGCAGGACGCGGGCCAAGCGAGGACCGGTAAGGCGCAGGACGCGGGTCACGCGAGGCCCGGCCGTGCGGGCCCCAGCGAGGCCCGGCGGTGGACTTCGACCCCCGACCCCGCGTTCGACCCCCGACCCCGCGTTCGGACGCCGACCCCGCATTCGGACGCCGACCCCGCGTTCGGACCGCCGGACCCCGCGTTCGGACGCCGGCCCCGCGTTCGGACGCCGGCCCCGCGTTCGGACGCGGCGCCGCGGTCGATCGTGGCGTAGCCTCTGACGGTGCGTCCGATCGTCTGGATCCCGGCCGCCGCTCCGCCCGCGGAGCGAGATCGCCTCGACGCGTTGGCCGATATCCGGCTCGTCCCCGAGGCAGGACCCCTGCCCGACGGCGACCGTCGGGGCGACCTGCTCGTCGCAGGCGGCGGCAGCGATCGAACCCTCGAGGTCGCCGGCCAGATCAACGGCCTGCGGGTGATCCAGACGATGAGTGCCGGCGTCGACCGGATCGCCGGCCGGCTGCCGGCGGGCGTGACCCTGTGCGACGCGGCCGGCGTCCACGATGTCGCGGTCGCCGAATGGGTCGTGCTGGCGATCCTCGCCTCGCAACGGAACCTGCCGGTCTACCTGGCCGCCCAGCGCGGCGGGCACTGGCGACCGGATCGGGTCGTCGGGCAGGACCTCGTCGACGCCACGGTTGTGATCGTCGGGGCGGGCGCGATCGGCCGGGCGGTCGAAGTCCGGCTGGCCCCGTTCGGCGTCCGGTTCGAGCGGATCGCCCGTCGAGCGCGACCGGGCGTTCGTCCGATGGCCGACCTCGCTCGCCTGATTCCGTCGGCCGACGTCGTCATGGTCCTCCTGCCGCTGACGGCCGAGACGCGGGGCGTCTTCGACGCGAACCTGATCGACGCGATGAAACCGGGTGCGCTGCTGGTCAACGCGTCGCGCGGACCGATCGTCGACTCGGTTGCTCTGACTGCGGCGGTCCTCGCCGGCCGCATCCGGGTCGCCCTTGATGTGACCGATCCGGAACCGCTGCCGGACGGCCACCCGCTGTGGTCGGCGCCGGGAGCGATCATCACGCCCCACGTGGCGAGCGACGTCCGACGCGAGGATGAGCGGGCCTGGCAGCTCATCTACGAGCAGGTCGGCCGGTTCGTCCGGGCCGAACCGCTGATCAACGTCGTCGTCGACGGCTACTGACTGCCGGCCGGGGCGGCTCGACGACCGGGTGTAGGAGCAGTGCGCCGACGACGAAGAAGCCGGCCGCCAGGGCGTACGCGGCGCGCGGTCCGAGGCCCGCTCCGAGCGTCCGGTCGACAAGATCCATCAGGGTTCCGCCGAGAGCGAGGGCGAAGATGCTGGCCGAGGCCGTGGCGACGTTGCTGATCCCCATGTAGCGGCCGGACGAGGCGGTCGGGATGATCTCGGTCATCAGCGCCCAGTCGACCGCCAGGAACGTCCCGCTGGCCAGCCCGAAGACGACCACCCCGAGGTACGACAGGGCGAGGACCGGCGCGAACGCCACGATCGTCATGCCGGCCGCGCCCAGGGCGAAGCTGGCATACAGGAATCGCTTGCGCCCGATCCGGTCCGACAGCCGGCCGGCCGGGACGACTGCCACCAGGTTGGCCACCAGCACGAACGCGACGACCACGAGGAAGGTCGTGCCGCTGTCGGCTTCGCCGAGCCCGAACGTGCGGTGGAGGTAGAACGGGCCGAGGATGACGAGCATCGCCGCACCCATCAGGAACAGGAGCCTCGAGCCGACCAGCCACAGGAAGCTGTGCTCGCGCAGGATGTCGGTCGCCCACGCGCCCCGGGCAATCGAGAGCCATGAACGACCCTCGCGCGGCCTGGCGGCCGGGCCGTCACTCACCCGCAGGACGACGCTGGCCATCGTCGCGAGCTCGAGCGCGCCGAGGGCGAGCGTCCCCCAGAAGTAACCGTGGGTGGCCGCCGCGATCGAGCCGATCGTGAAGCCGGCGACGTTGCCGATCACCTGCATCAGGCCGACGAGCGAGCTGGCGAGGCCGACCTGGTGGGCTGGCACGAGGTCCGGGACGTAGCCCTGGAACGGGCCCTGGGCGAAGTTGCTGCTGAACTGGAGGAGGATCACGAACACGGCGATCGCGAGCAGCGAGCTCGAGGCCGCGATCCCGAGCAGGAAGACGACGTCGAGGGCGGACCCGATCAGGATGTACGGCTTGCGCCGCCCCCAGCGGCTGATCGTGTAGTCGCTGATCGCGCCGACCGTGGGCTGGACGAGCAGGGCGACGATCGAGCCGCCGATCGTCAGCAGGAACAGGGTCGTGCCCTCGGTCCCCGGGGTGACCAGGCCGGTGAACTGGAGCCGGTTGCCCAGGATGTTCGTGAGCCCGGCAAAGATCGATGACAGGCCGAGCCAGTAGAGCGACAGGCGGACGAGCTGGAGGACGGGCAGGGTTTCCGCCGGCCGCCGACCGGTCCCCACCGGCGGGAGCGTGACGGCTGTCACCGGCACGCCCGCTCGGGCAGACCGAGTCGGATCGCGAGCCCCGTCAGCACACGTGGAGAGTACCCGGTGGGTCAGTCGAGGACGGTGGCAGGATCCGCCGGGGCCGGGCCTGGTGCTTCGAGCGTGCGCGCGGTTGCGACCGGCGCGACCGGCGCGACCGGCGCGGTCCGGGCGGGGCTCCGAATCGTGCTCGAGACCGCGGCGCTGCGCGGGAGCCGCCGATACCAGGCGAAGCCGACGACAGCCGCCACGAGCGACACCGCGCCACCGATCGCGATCGCCTCCTGCGCTCCGGCATTCGCCGCGATCGCGCCCATGAGCAGGCCGCCCACGGGGCTCGTCCCGGCGAAGACGGTCAGATAGACGCTCATCACCCGGCCACGCAGCTCGTCGGGTACCTCGAGCTGGATCACCGTGTTCGCGGTCGCCATCATCGAGATCGCGCCGGCGCCGGCAGCGAACATCAGGATCAGGTCAGCCGGGTAGCTCGAGACCGCTCCGACCAGGACCTCGGCGACTCCCAGGACGACGGCCCCGATCAGCATCCGGATCGCCTGCGTCCCGCCGAAGGCGATCGCCAGCGCGGCCAGCAGGGAGCCGACCCCGGTGGCGGCCATCAGGAAGCCGTAGCCGCTCGCCCCGACCTTGAGGACGTCGGCGGCAAGGGGCGGCACCAGGATCGAGAAGTTGATCCCGAAGGTCGCAACGACGCCGATCACGGTGATCGCCAGCAGGACGACGCCGGTCCGGCGGACATAGCGCAGGCCTTCGGCGAGGTTGACGAAGACCTCGGTGGCCGACGTCGGCCGGACGAGCATCGGGGCCGGCCGGAGCTCGGATTCGGTCATCAGGAACAGGCCGAGCAGGACCGCCACGAAGCTGATCGCATCGATCAGGAAGGCGATCGGAACCCCGAACGCACCGATCGCCAGGCCGGCCAGGGCGGGCCCGACGATCCGGGCGCCGTTGAACATCGCCGAATTGAGGGCGACGGCGTTGCTCACGTCCTCGCGCCCGACCATCTCGACTGCGAACGCCTGGCGGGTCGGCATGTCGACCGAGTTCCGGACGCCCATGATCGCGGCCAGGACGAAGACGTGCCAGACCTGGACGGTGCCGGTGACCGTGAGCAGGAAGAGCGCGAAGCTGACCCCCATCGCGACGGCCTGGGTGACGTACATCGTGCGCCGCTTCGGCAGGCCGTCGGCGATCAGGCCGCCGAACAGGCCAAGGACCAGGACGGGCCCGAACTGGGCGACGGTGAGCAGGCCGAGGTCGAACGGGTTGCCGGTGAGCTGGAGGATCAGCCAGCTCTGGGCGACCGCGGTCATCCAGGTGCCGATCAGCGAGATGAGCTGGCCGCCGAAGAACAGGCGGTAGTTGCGGTGGCTCAGGGCGCTCAGTCCGCGCGAGCCCCTGAGCAAGGGGCGAATCATCGGACGGCTCCAGAGCCGCCCGCATCGATGTCGGCGACCCGGGCCGAGAGCCGGCTGCGACGCACCTCGACCGCATCGACCATCGCCTCGATCCGGGCGATCTTCTCGCGCAGGATGCCGGCCTGGCGCTCGAGCCGGCCGAGCGAATTGACCAGGATGGCCCGGCGTTCGGCGGCGTCTCCGGTTCGCGAGAATGCCTCCCGGGCCTTGGCCCGGGCCACCTCGTCCTCGAGCAGCTGGCTGATCTCGGCCAGCGAAAAGCCGGCGTCGTCGCGCAGGCCCTTGATGAACCGCAGCCGCTCGACATCGGACGCGTCGTACAGCCGATACGAGCCGTCGCTTCGAGCGGCCGGGCTGAGCAGCCCGAGCTCCTCGTAGTAGCGGATCGAACGGGTCGTCAGGCCGAGCTCGGAGGCGACCTCCTGGATCCGCATGAGCGCCGGATCGGGGTCGGCCGATCGATCGGGTTGAGGGCTCGGGGTTGTCTCGAGGGGCACTCGACCAGTCTACACCACCTTTACGTGTACGTAAACGTTAGAGATGCGGGCGGGCCGCGACTGGAGTCGGTGCTACTCTCGACCTGGTGGCGACGACCCGCCCGCTGACAGAAATGGTGAAGCGATGAACGACCCGGGATTGTTCCAGCGGATCAACGAGCTGGCCGAGGAAGAGGAGCGGCTGTTCGCCCAGGCGGGCGACGGCAGCGGCCTGAGCGCCCTCGAGATCGAACGGCTGGAGGAGATCAAGGTCGAGCTCGACCAGGGCTACGACCTCCTGCACCAGCGACAGGCCCGCCAGGCCGCCGGCCTCGATCCGGCGGACGCGGAGCTTCGCCCGCCCGAGGTCGTCGAGCACTACCAGCAGTAGGCGCGCCGATCCGGCCGGTCTGCGCCGATCACGAATGCTCGAGGCGATAACGCAGGAAGAGATGGTCGGCGGCCCGCCGCACCGAGACCAGCCTTGTCCACGGCGCGTCGGCGACGTCGAAGGCGACCCCTTCGACCAGCCCCAGGCGGGGCCGGCGAGCATCGCGCCCCGCGAGTTGCGGAGCCAGGGTGAGGAACAGCTCGTCGACCAACCCGGCCCTGACCATGTCGCCGATCAGGTGCGGCCCGCCTTCGCACAGGACGAGACCGGCACCGGCAGCGGCCGCGAGGTCGACCAGCCCGGCAGCCGTGACCGCTCCGTCCTCGTCCGCGGCGGCGACGCTGAGCCGCACGTTGGCCGCCATCTTCAGGCCTGACAGGCGTTCGGCCCCGGCCGCTGTCGTGGCGATGACAACTGGGACGTCGGCCGCCGACAATCCGGGATGGCCCGGATCCAGGTTGCCGCGGGCGGTCGCGACGATCGTCACCGGCTGCTCGCCGGCCAGGCCCATCGTCGCCCGCCAGTCGGCGTACATCGAGGCCGAGGCGGGGTTGACTCTGCGGGCAGTCCACTCATGGGTCGGCGAGGCCCGGACGGTGCCGGCCCCGACCACGACGGCATCGGCCATCGCCCGCAGCAGGCCCATCACGAACCGGTCCGGGCCGAAGAAGCCGCTCACCTCGCCGCCGCCTGAACGTCCGTCGGTGTCGAAGGCAACGACACCGTCGAGGGTTGACACGAAGTTGGCAACGACCGTCGGACGATCGGGCCGAAGGGCGATCCGCAGCTCGCCGTCGTAGCGTTCGCGCAGGCCGGCCGGGAATCTGCCACCCCGGCTTGCCGACGGCGATTCCGACGGCTCGTGATTCCACAGACGCTCAAGGCCGACCTGCCCGGTGGGGTCAGTCGGACGGGCGCCTGGCACCGGGCTCAGGACGTCCCGCCCCGCAGGCCGCTGACGTCGAAGAACTCGCCTCGGAGCTGGGGACTGTCGATATAGACACCCCGGTACGAGGTCGTGCGGGTCGTCGGCCGCAGCTCGCGCACCCCGCGCATCTGAGTGCACAGGTGGTGGGCCTCGACATAGACGGCCACGCCATGCGGCTCCATCATCCGGTCGAGCTCGTCACAGATCTGGTACGTCATCCGTTCCTGGACGCCGAAGCGCCGGGTGACGACCCGGACAAGCCGGGTGAGCTTGCTGATCCCGATGATTCCTTCATGCGCCACGTAGCCGACATAGACATTGCCGAAGAACGGCAACGCGTGGTGCTCGCACAGCGCGAAGAATGGGATCGGCCCCTCCACCACCTGCGCGACCTCGCAGTTCGCGCCGCCCCGGCACTCGGTCGGGAACGCGGTGAGCAGCTTGGGATCGCCCTCGTAGCCCGACGTCGTGTCGAATAATGCCTTGAGGTAACGCCTGGGCGTTGCGGCAGTGCCCGGTGTATCGAGGTCCAGGCCGAGGGCCGTGAAGATCTCGGCCAGATAGCCCTCGTAACGGAGCCGGTCGGTGTCGCTCAGGATCCTGGGCTTGTCCGGGGTCAAGCGGGGCTCAAGCTCATCGTCCGGATCGTCGCGGTGCCGGTGCTCGTGCTGGTGGGTGACGTTGGTCGTCACGGTGCGATCGCGATCATGGAGCATGGACCTCACTCTCCATGGATCATACGAGCGCCAGGCTAAAGCGGATCGCGATGGTCCGCCCTCGGCCGCGCCTCCCGTGTCGGACCGCCGTAGAATTGGCCGATGCGACGAATTGCCGGTCGAATTGCCCTCGCCGTCGGCGTCATCCTGCTCATCGCCCTGATCGCCCTCGCGGTGGTCGGCCTGCCCTACAGCCTGTCCTGACAACGGCCGCCGCCGACGCAGCGGCGGCGCCGGCCGGCCACGATCGTCAGCGGCCGTTGGCCTTGTCCCTGCCCTGCCGTCCGGTGAGCGGAACGCGGCTGAACAGCAGCACGCCGGGCATGTCCGGCCGGCTGCTGACATAGACGCTGGCCCCCTCGGCCTTGATCACCTTCGTCGCCGCCGCGCGAGCGGTCGCTGCCTTGCCTTCGAAGTGCCACGGCAGCACCTGCGAAGCCGCACTGACGCTGACCTCATTGACCAATCGCCGGAGGTCCTCGTCGCGTGGATTGACGCGATGGCCGCGCGGCGTGGATTTACGCTTGAGGTCCTCCAGGTTGAGCGGCTTGCCGACCTTGATCGTCGTGAACTTGGCCAACGGATTGCCTCCAATGAATTAAACGGCTTTGCATCAGCGTACGAAATCGCCAAGGCCAAGTCCAGCGCCAATGGGTGTCTTCAGATACTGAATGCATCGACTGCAGCTGGTTCGTCGCGTGCCATCAGCGCACGCTTGGTATCGACGTTCCGTGATGAGCTTCAGCGACGTCCTTTGGCAGGAGCGCTGGCAACGTAGTCGAGGGCGCGACGGATCCAGCGCCCGCCGTCGGCCGTTCCGATCATCGCCTCGGGCAGCGAGACCCAACCGGCCATTGGACGCTCGGCCGAAAGGAACGGGCCGGCGCCGCCCATCTTCATCAGCTCGGCGGCATCGGCGCTGGCCAGCTTCAGGCCGATGCTCGAGCCGTACAGGCCGATGAACATGTTGCCGTTCACGAATGCGCCGAGATTGCCGAACATCGGCCTGATCTCGACCTGCGGGTCGACCGGCACGATCGCCCGGAAGCGCTCCCTGTCTGCGTCGGACGACTTCGGGATCTGCACGTCCATCCCTCCGCCCGGGATCTGCGGCCCGGTTCCAGGGCACGGTGCGACTCACCGCGATCTCCGTCAAGCCTGTCCGGTCCCGAGCTCGGACAAGGCGGGCGGGCTGGCGGCATCCTGGGCGACCCGCACATCCTCGACCGAGGGCTGGCCGCGATCCTTCCGGCTGGATCGCCGCCGTCGTTTCGAGATCATCCCAGAGCCGATGGCCATCGGCGTCGCGACCATTTGCCGGTCTTGAGAGCTCGAGGCGTATCCTTGATGTCTATCTCGTTGCAGACCTCGAGAACGTGGCGTGACCGGCGAGTTGCCGCCGCGTCGCGTTGCGGCCGCGACGGCATCAAGCCAGCGAGCTCGAGGTTTCGTCCGGACGGGTGAGCGCCGTGTCGATAGATCAGTCTCGTTGCAGGACCGGCCCCGCGGTTCGGCCGATCGAAATGGAACCGCAAGCCCCTCCGGGCCATGCACCGGACTGACCGCAACCCTCGGCTCGTCAGGATGGACGAACGAATCGCTGCGCCGGCCGGGCGCCATTGACCGATCAGCCATGGAGGTGAACTCTTGACCGACCTTCGGGATCTCGTGCACGTGGGGGGCAGCCCCCCGACACGCACCCTCCGGACCGCGTTCGTGGGGACGTACCCACCCCGTCAGTGCGGAATCGCGACCTTCACCCGCGATCTCGCGGCGGCCGTCGGGCGCACCCGGCCCGTGTCGCCCCGGGCGGTCGGCTGGGCCCGGCCCGGCCCGACGACCCGCCCGGAGTGGGCCGTCTCGATCGTCGCAGTCGACTACGAGCCGCGGGCCTTCCCGGCCGAGGTGCGTGCCCGGATCGATCCCGAGCGGCCAGCCGACTACCGGGGCGTTGCCGAGCGCCTGAACCGGGCGTCCTATGACGTCGTCTCGGTCCAGCACGAATTCGGGATCTACGGCGGCCGGGACGGCGCGCATGTCCTCGACCTGCTCGAACATCTCGAGGTCCCGACGATCACCACCCTCCATACGGTGCTCCGCCACCCGTCGGACAACCAGCGCCGGGTGCTCCGCGCGGTGGCCCGCGCGTCGAGCCGGGTCGTGGTCCTGTCGCGGGACGCCGCCCGTTCCTTGCCCGAGGTGTACGACGTCGATCCGGCCCACGTGCGGGTGATCCCCCATGGGGTACCGGACCTGCCCTTCGTGGATCCGGAGACCGTCAAGCCGCTGGTCGGGTTGGCTGGACGGCCGGTGGTGCTGAGCTTCGGCCTGCTCGGACCAGGCAAGGGCTACGAGCTCGCAATTCGCGGGATGTCCTCCGTCGTTGGCCAGGTGCCCGACGCCTGCTACGTGATCCTCGGCGCGACCCATCCCGAGTTGCGCCGGCGCGAGGGCGAGACCTATCGCCGGTCGCTCGAAGCGCTGGTCAGGGCACTGGGCCTGGGCCGCCAGGTCCTGTTCGTCGATGCCTACGTCGACCTGCCCACGCTCGGACGCTGGCTCCAGGCGGCCGACGTTTTCGTCACCCCGTATCCGGGCGCCGAACAGGCTGTTTCGGGTACCCTCGCCTACGCGCTCGGGACCGGCAAGGCACTCGTATCGACGCCCTACGCCTACGCCCGCGAGCTCCTGGCGGAGGGTCGCGGCAGGCTCGTGCCGTTCGGCGACAGTGCCGCCCTCGGTGCGGAGATCGGCCGCTTCCTGACGGATCACGCGGCCCGCGAGGACGCGCGCCGGCGCGCCTACGCCTATGGTCGCGCGATGACCTGGCGGAGCGTCGGCGCAGGCTACCGCCGGCTGTTCGCCGAGGCTCGGGCGGAAGCCGACCGGCCCATGGCACCGTCGCTTCGGATCGGCGATGCCGCGCCACGTGAGCGCGAGACGACCTCCCTTGGCTGAGCGGGTCACGATCCTGCCGGCCGCCGCCGGGCAGCGCGACTCGACCGGGCGACCAGCCGGCCCGCTCACGGGCCCATTGCCAGGGGCGATGCGCGTCCACCTGGATGAGCTGACCGGACCCCTGGGCATCTATCAGCACGCTCGCGGCAGGCAGCCTGATCCTGGCCAGGGCTACTGCACCGACGATGTGGCCCGGTCTGCCATCGTGGACGTGCTTCAGGGCCATCAGCTTGGGCAGCCAGCGGTTGCCACGTCGCTCGCCCGGAGCGTGACCTTCCTGGCCGAGGCGTTCGTGCCCGGCACCGGTCGACTGCGCAACTTCCGGGACGACGACGGCAACTGGCTCGAACGCGTCGGCTCGGCCGATGCCCATAGCCGAGGCATCCAGGCCCTGGGCGTCGTCATCGCCGCACGTGCCGCCCCCGCGATCGACGAGCTTGCCGCTCGTACGCTCGAGCTCGCGCTGCCGGCGGCCCTCGAGCTCGCCGATCTTCGACCCTGGGCGCACGCGATCCTCGGCTGCGTCGCGGCCCTCGGCCGCGACCGGCCCCCGGCGGCGGCTGAGCTCGTCCTCGACCAACTGGCGGGGCGGCTGTTCGAGGTCTTCGCTTCCGCCGATGACGCTGAATGGCCGTGGCCGGAGACGACCGTCACCTACGAAAACGCCGTCATGGCCCAGGCGTTGATCGATGGCGGCGCGTGGCTCGCCGATCGGACGATGATCGAGCGCGGGCTCGCCGCGCTCGACTGGCTCGTCGCGGGGCAGCTCGCCCCGGGCGGCCACTTCGAGCCGGTCGGCAACCGGGGTTGGTGGCCGAGAGGCGCGCGACCGGCCCGCTTCGACCAGCAACCGATCGACGCGGCCGCCCTCGTCGACGCCTGCGCCGCGGCCTGGCGAGTGACGAACGAGCGTGGCTGGCTGACCGAGATGGAACGAGCCTACGCCTGGTTCACCGGATGGAACTCCGGTGGCCTCGCCGTTGCCGATCCCGCCACTGGAGGCTGCTGCGACGGCCTGTCCTCGGCCGGGGTCAACGCCAACCAGGGTGCCGAGTCGACCCTCGCCTGGCTGACCGCGACGGAGTGTGTCCGGGCGACCCGCTCCGACTCGTCGAGCGGGTCGCCCCGCTCGAGCGACAACCCGACCGGCCGGCCGGCCGCTGGACGCCCGGCCCGCGACCCCGAATACTGACAAGGGTGAACTCAATGGCACCGATCCGAGGATGAGCTTTCACCTGCGCCCGGCCGCGCCATCACTGTTTCGCCGCCACGATGCCAACCCGATCATCACCGCGGCGCACCTGCCGTACGACGCGAATGCCGTCTTCAATCCGGGTGCGGCGCTGGTGGATGGCGAGACCGTGCTGCTGCTCCGCGTCGAGGATCGGCGCGGCATCTCCCACCTCCAGGTGGCTCGCAGCGACAACGGGCTCGACGGCTGGCGGTTCGACCCGCAGCCGCTCCTCAGCCCAGACCCCGACAACCACCCCGAGGAGGTCTGGGGTTGCGAGGATCCCCGGTTGACCTGGCTCGAAGAGCGCCAGGAGTGGGCGATCGCCTACACCGCGTACAGCCGGCGGGGGCCGCTCGTCTCACTGGCGACCACGAGCGACTTCCGGACCGTCCAGCGCCTCGGGCCGGCGATGCAGCCGGAGGACAAGGATGCGGCCCTGTTTCCTCGCCGAATTCGACGGTCGCTGGGCGATGATCCACCGTCCGACTCCGTTGCGGGGTGGCGCCCACGTGTGGGCGTCGTTCTCGCCCGATCTGCGCTACTGGGGGGACCACTCCCTCCTGATCGAGGCGCGTGACGGCGCCTGGTGGGACGCCGGCAAGATCGGACTCGGCCCGCCGCCGATGGAGACGCCGGGGGGCTGGCTGGTCATGTACCACGGGGTCCACATGACTGCCGGCGGACCGATCTACCGGGTCGGTTTCACGCTGCTCGACCTGGCCGATCCGACGATCGTGCTGCGTCGGAGCGATGAGTGGGTGCTCGGACCGGGCACCCCGTACGAGCGGGCCGGGGACGTCGACCAGGTGGTCTTTCCGTGCGGCTGGACCGTCGACAGCGCGGCCGACCGGATGTACCTCTACTACGGCGCCGCAGACACCAGCGTGGCCGTCGCGACAGCGACGTTCAGCGAAGTCCTGGCCTACGTCGACGGCTGTCCGCAGCCGGACCACCGTCGCCAGAGCGACCGCGGCGGATAGCCCCGCCCACGGTCCGATCGACGGGGCCAGCAGAACCCGCAGCCGACCGGCATCCGACCGAGTCGACGCTCGTGCTTGGTACCATGAGTTGATGCACAGCGCGCCTCCGGCCGGCGGTACCAAGCCGGCCACGGCCCGCCGCCACGATCCGAACTACAAGTGGGTCGCCCTGTCGAATACGACCCTGGGGGTCCTGATGGCGGCGATCGATGGATCGATCGTGATCATCTCGCTGCCGGCGATCTTCAACGGCATCCAGCTCGATCCGCTCGAGCCGGGCAGCACGAGCTACCTGCTCTGGATCTTCATGGGCTACCTGCTCGTGACGGCCGTCCTGGTCGTCGCCTTCGGCTGGCTCGGGGATCGCTACGGCCGGGTCCGGATGTACAACGCCGGGTTCGCGATCTTCACGATCGGTTCCCTGCTGCTCGCGGCCACACCGTTCATGGGCACGGCCGGGGCGCTGTGGATCATCGGGATGCGGATCGTGCAGGGGATCGGCGGGGCCTTCCTGTATGCCAACTCGGCGGCGATCCTGACCGACGCGTTCCCGACCAACCAGCGCGGGCTTGCCCTCGGGATCAACGGCGTGGCGGCGATCGCCGGCCAGTTCATCGGCCTCCTCGCCGGCGGCTTCCTGGCCACGATCGAGTGGCGGCTTGTCTTCTTCGTGAGCGTCCCGATCGGGATCATCGGCACGATCTGGGCCTACCTCCGGCTGGAGGAGCTGAGCGTCACCACGAAGCGCCGGATGGACTGGTGGGGCAACCTCACCTTCGGGATCGGCCTGGCCGCGATCCTGATCGGGATCACCTACGGCATCCAGCCCGCCGGCGGCCAGCCGATGGGCTGGACGAGCCCGCTGGTGATCGGCCTGCTGGCCGGCGGGATCATCCTCCTCGCCCTGTTCCTGTGGATCGAGCGGCGGGTCTCCGAGCCGTTCTTCGACCTGTCGCTCTTCCGGATCCGGGCCTTCGTGGCTGGCAACGCCGCCAGCCTTCTGGCCGCCACCGGCCGGGGTGGGCTGTCGTTCATCGTGGTCATCTGGCTCCAGGGGATCTGGCTGCCGGTCCACGGCTACAGCTACACCGACACGCCGCTGTGGGCCGGGATCTACATGCTGCCCCTGACGGTCGGGTTCCTGGTCGCCGGCCCGATCTCGGGCTACCTCTCGGATCGTTTCGGGGCGCGGGCGTTCGCCACCGGCGGGATGCTCCTCGTCGCGGCCGCCTTCATCGGCCTGACCCGGTTGCCGGTTGTCTTCGCCTACCCGGCGTTCGCCTTGCTCCTGCTCCTGAGCGGGCTCGGCTCGGGCCTGTTCAACTCGCCGAACTCGGCTGCGATCATGAACAGCGTGCCGGCCCGCCAGCGCGGCGCGGCGTCGGGGATGCGGGCGGTCTTCGCCAATGCCGGCTTTGTCGTGTCGATCGGCCTGTTCTTCTCCCTGATGATCGCCGGCCTGGCCGGGTCGCTGCCGTCGACCCTGTACGCCGGCCTGGTCGCCCACGACGTGCCGGTGTCGGTGGCCACTCAGCTGTCGCACCTGCCGCCGGTGTCGAGCCTGTTCGCGTCGCTCCTCGGCTACAACCCGATGGCCACGCTTCTGCCCGCGGCGGTCCTGCACGGCCTGCCGCCGGCCCAGGCGGCGATCCTCACCGGCAAGGACTTCTTCCCGCAGCTGATCAGCGGCCCGTTCCAGCATGGCCTGATGATCGTGTTCCTGGCCGCGGCGGCGATGTCGATCGTGGCGGCGATTGCCTCCAGCCTGCGCGGCGGCCGGTACGTCCACGAGGAGCGGCTCGTCCCCGAACGTGACCTCGCCACGCGCTGATCCTGACTATTGTTCAGTATTGACTGAACATACAGAACAATGTAGTGTCTCGGCCATGACCGAGGACGAAGCGACCTTCGTGGACGAGATGGGCCAGTACCTCGGCGGCTACAAGTTCGTCCCGATGGCGGGCCGGATGTGGGCCTGGCTGCTGATCTGCGAGCCGCCCGAGCAGTCGGCGGCGGACCTGGCCGAGGCGCTCAAGGCAAGCCGCGGCGCGATCAGTGGCGCTGCGGCGTTCCTTACCACCGCGGGCATGGTCCGGCGGATCCGCCGTCGCGGCAACCGGCGCGAGTACTTCAGCGCCCCGCCCGGCACGTTCAACGCGATCCTGCGGACGGTCGGCTCGGCCTACGGCCGGCTGGTCGAGATCACCGCCGACGGCCTGGGTGCGACCGCCGAGCGTCCGGCCGAGTCGCGCCAGCGGCTGCTGGAGGTCCACGACGCGGCCCTGTTCCTCCAGCGCGACTTTCCGGCCCTGATCGACACGTACCTGCGGGAGCGGGAGACTGCGTCGAGTCACGAGCGATCGGCGGGCACGCTTTCCAGCGTGGACATCACCCGGCTGTGACGAGCCCGCGGCAGATCGATGGAGCGCCATGACCAGCATCATCCGGACCGAGAAGCTCACCAAGTCCTATGGCTCGGCGCGCGGGATCGTCGAGGTCGACCTGACGGTGGAGCAGGGTGAGGTCTTCGGCTTCCTCGGGCCGAACGGGGCCGGCAAGACGACCGCGATCCGGACCCTCCTCGACCTGATCCGTCCGACCAGCGGCAGGGCCTTCGTCTTCGACATCGAGACGACCCACGATCCGGTCGCGATCCACCGCCGGATCGGCTACCTGCCCGGCGAGTTCTCGCTCTACGATCGGCTCACCGGCCGCCAGACGCTGACCTACTTCGCCAACCTGCGGGGCGGCGTCGACGCCACTTACCAGGACGCCCTGATCCAGCGTTTCGACCTCGATCCGACGCGCCGGTTCCGGGAGTATTCCAAGGGCAACAAGCAGAAGGTCGGCCTGATCGCCGCCCTCCAGCACCGGCCCGAGCTGCTCCTCCTTGACGAACCCACGGCCGGCCTCGACCCGCTCGTCCAGCAGACCTTCTTCGCGGTCCTGCGCGAGGCGGTGGCGGACGGCCACACGGTCTTCCTCTCGAGCCACGTCCTGTCCGAGGTCGAGAAGACTTGCGACCGGGTCGGGATCATCCGGGACGGCCGCCTGGTCAAGGTCGATCGTGTCGATGCCCTGCGCGACCTCGCCCATCACCAGGTCGAGCTTCGCTTCGCCGGGCCCGTTCCGACCTCGGTCTTCGAGCAGGTCGAGGGCGTCAGCGATGTCAGCTCGGACGACCATGTCCTGCGGATGCGGGTGAGCGGGCCGATCGCCCCGGTCGTCAAGGTCGCGGCCCGCTACGACCTCCTCGACTTCGTCAGCCGCGAGCCGAGCCTGGAGGAGACGTTCCTGGCCGAGTATGGCCACGGGCCGGCGCCGGCCGAAGAGGCTGCCGGCCATGTCAGCTGACGTCGGCAACGCAATGCTGCGCCGGGTTCCTCCGATCCCGCTTCATCGGCGCCTCTACGGCTTCGGCAGCATCTACGGGAAGACGATCCGCGACTCTCGCCTCGCCTTCCTCGTCGCCGCGGGACTCCTCGGCGGCATCGCGCTCGTCATGGGCGCCGCAATCGGGGCCGTCTTCCCGACCCGAGTGGCCCGCCTCAACGTCGACCAGCTCATCGGGAGCATGCCTGCTTCGATGGTCAACCTGTTCGGCAACGCCACCCTGCTGGGCCCGAAGCTCGGCACCCTCGGCGGCTACATGAGCTGGAAGTACGGCGCCCTCTTCGGCCTCAGCACCGCACTCTGGTCGATCCTCGCGCTGTCCGGGACGCTCGCCGGCGAAATAAACCGCGGGAGCCTCGACTTCGTCGCGGCTGGGCCCTTCGGGAAGCGCCGGATCGCGCTCGAGAAGCTCGCCGCCCACCTGACGATGCTGTGGCTCGCGATGGCCTTCGTTGCGATCATGATCTTCGTCAGCTCGAACGCCTTCGGCGACGCGTCGCTGGGCGACCAGATCCCGCTCGGCGGCTCCATCGCGTTCGCCCTGTGGGCTGGCTTCATCGCCATGTGCTTCGGCGGGCTCGCGCTCGCCCTCGCGCCGCTCCTCGGCCGCGCCGGGTCGGCCGGCGTAGCCGGGATCGTGATGGTCGTCCTGTGGGTGGCCAGCGGCCTGAATTTCGGCGGTCCGCTCGTCGACATCAGCCCGTTCCACTGGACCGTCGGCCACATCCCGCTGGCCGGCTTCTACGACTGGCCCGGCGTCGCGGCGGTCCTGGTCGTTGCGGTCGTCCTCCTCGCCATCGGCGTCGAGGCATTCAGCCGGCGAGACCTTGGTGTCACGGCCAACCTCTCCCTGCCCGCCCTGCCAGATCCGATCCTCGGGGTCCGTGGGCCGGTTGCCCGTGCCCTCGGCGATCAGCTCCCGCGGGCGCTCGCCTGGGGCCTCGGCATGGGGCTGATGGGTGCCCTCCTGGCATCGCTGGTTGGCTCATTCGCCAAGCAGGTCGCCGCCTCAGACCTGGCCGCGACGTTCGCGACGATCTTCCCCGGCTACGACTTCGGCACCGCCGGCGGCTGGCTCCAGCTGTACGTCGCGCTGTTCTACATCGCCGCCGGTTTCGCCGCCGCGACGTTCGTCTCGAAATGGGCGTCGGACGAGACCGACGGCCGGCTCGAGGAGGTCCTCGCGAGCCCGCTGTCGCGCGCGCGCTGGGTGATCGCGGGCGGGGTCGCCGCGATCCTGGCGGTCATCCTCATGACGGCGATCGTCGCGGTGGCCATCGGCCTCGGAGCGTCGGCTGGCGGTGCGCCGGCGGGCGACGCCCTGCTCGGCTCGGCCTCGCTCGGCCTCTATGCGGTCGCGATCGTCGGGGTTGGTGTGGCCGTCGGCGGCCTGTGGCGGACCTCGCTTGCCGCCGAGATCGCAGCGCTGGCGGTGGTGGCCACCTATCTCGTCGACCTTCTCGCGCCGCCGCTCAAGCTGCCCGACTGGGTCCACCAGCTCGCCCTCACGGCCCATCTCGGTGAGCCGATGATCGGCCACTGGGACGTCGCGGGCGTGGCGGCCTGCCTGGTCATCGCGGTCGGGGGGATCCTGCTGGGCGCCTGGGGAATGTCGCGCCGCGACGTCCAGTGAGCTCGCGGCGAGCCTGACGATGCCACCCTGATGGACCTCGCCGCCGAGCTCGCCCGCTGGCACGACTTCTTCGTCGCCGCGTGCGGGGCGGGCGTCGTCCTGTTCGGCCTCGTGTTCATCGGACTGTCGATCCACCTCGATCGGCAGTCCGTCGGCCCGTCGATCGTCGGCCTGGCCGTGGGCAGTGCCACGACGCTCTTCTACCCGGTCGTCGTCTGCCTCGTGCTGCTCTTCCCGCCGGCCCAGCCCTGGTTCCCCTCGGTCGCCCTGGCGGCCATCGGGCTCCTGGCCTTCGTCTCCACGATTGCTCCGCTCATCGATCGCGACCTCCGCCGGGCTGTGGGCGGCGTCTGGCCGCGCTGGGTCGACGCCATCCGGTTCGGGGCCCCCGTCGTCGGCGCGATCCTGATCGTGGCGGCCGCGATCTGGCTTGGCAGCGCCCCAGGTTCCGCGCTCTACCTCCTGGCGACGATCGTCGTGCTGTTCCTGGCGACGGGAACGCAGACGGCCTGGAACATCCTCCTGGGCAGGATCAGGATCTCGATCTGAGCTGGCGGCCCGAGGGGAGCCAGCGGCTCACGCCAGGGTGGGGGAGATCGTCAGCGTCGCACCTCCTCGGGGGATCGCCGTGGTGCGGCTAGGGTGTGCTGAGGGTCACCGTGATCGTCGACTGCACCTCGGCAGAAAGGCCCCCAAAGCCCGCGTCGGCATCGTTCTCGGTCGAGACCGTCCAGGTGAGGACGCCGTCCGCAACCGATGTCGGCGCGCCGATCGGCAGCGGCGGCACGAGGCCGGCCAGCGACGTGATGACCCCAAGGGGACCGCAGGTACCGTGGCCCGTAGCCTGGCAAGCGGTGCTGATCTCGCTGGCGAAGGCCAGGGTCAGGCTGCACAGCGTGCCGCTGATCCCCGCACCCTCCTCCTCGACGGTCGTGTCGGTGGTGCCTATGGCCAGGCCCTGAAACACCTGGTGCATCAGCATGCTCAGATGGAAGTTCCCCCCGAGCGCTCCATCCTGCCCCACGGTCACGGTCAGCGGCCCATTGCCATGGTCGTTGTCGCCGCCCGATTCGCCGAGATCGATCTGACCGGGCGGGATGATCGTCGTGAGGTCGAACGTCACCTTGCCGGTGTAGGTGCCGGCCGGCAGGGTCACGCCGCAGCTGCCCGAGGGCGTTGGGCTGGCCGAGGCGCTCGGCCGGGGCGATGCCTGGCCGTGGAAGACGAGCTGGGCCCGGCCGCTGCCGCGGGCATCGAGGAGGGTATTGAGCCGGGCCTGGAGGCCGTCGATGTAGGGCGCGAAGATGGCGGCGACGTACGGCCGAAGGATGCCCGGGATGAACCCGAGGAGGGCTTCGGTCAGCTTCGAGCGGGCCTGGGCGATCTCGGGGCGATGGACCGCGACCGGCATCGTGTCGACCTGGTTGAGCTGCTCGCCGGTCGCGTCGCCCGGGTCGCGGCTGGTCAGGAAGCCCCAGGTGGCCTGGCCAGCCGCGTCGGTCAGCCCGTTGGTCGTCGCCGAGTCGATCGGGGCAAGGAGTGGATCGGCCGGGGCTTCGAGCGGGCCCCAGGTGAGGGCGACGTTCTTCGCGTGGAAGTCGGCCAGGCTGACCTGGGCGACCTGGGCGCAGTCCTTCAGGACCGCCGGCCAGTCGGGCAGGTCGCCGGCGCTCACCGAGGCGGTGAACGTGCCCGGGATCGGTGAGCTGCCCAGGATGAACGTTGCCCCACCGCTGCCGGCATGGCTGGCGCTCACCTTGACCGCATACGGCAGGAACGACGCGACTTGCTCGGCGACCGCGGCAACCGATGCCGCGATCGAGCGGATCGTGCCGAGGACCGCATCGGTGACCGTCTTGATCAGCCCGGTCACGAATGCCTGGGCGGCATCGACGAGCCAGTTCCAGATCGAGCTGATGATCGCGCCCGGCAGGTTGCCCGGGGTGGCGACCTTGAGAGCTCCAAACAGGTCACCGATCACGCCGCTGATCCAGTTCGAGGTGTCCGAGCAGACCGAGTCGAGGGCGGTCGCGGGCTGGATGCCCGGGACCGTCTCCGCCGGCGCCAGGGCGAGCCGGATGGCCGGGGCGAAGGCGGCGCTCGGGCTCGGGGCGGGGCGCTCCGCCGGGGCGATCCGGCCGCCATCGGTGGCGAGGTCGGACGCGAAGAGCACGAGTGCGACCGCCGGGAAGCGCAGGGTTGCCGGGGACCGGAGATCCTGACCGGCCATCAGCGCCCGGGCCAGTGCACCGCCCGGCGAGCCGGCCGAGCCGACGTAGGCGGCCAGTAGGTCCGCGGTCGTGGGCATCCCGGCCAGGCGATCCGGCAGCGGTACGATCGAGTCGAGCTCGGCCCCACTGAACGTGGCCCCGCCCCACACCCCGACCGCCAGAGCGTGGGCCTGAAAGTCGAGCAGCCGGAACGGGCTGGCCGAGCCGGTCAGGGCCTGCTCGGGGGCCGGGCTCGAGGGATCGGCGTACGTCGCGATCCCCGAGCGGGCCAGGCCCTCGACCAGGGCAGCTGTCGTATCCGGGGTATACGCGTCGGTCGCGAGCCGGTCGGCCAGCGCCCAGCTCGCCGGATCGATCGGGGCCGTCGCCCCCGCCGGGGTGACGTGACTGGCCAGGGCCGCACCGCCCGGCCCCTCGATCGGAAGCCCGGCGCCGGACGGTACCGCTACCGGCGCGCAGCCGGCGAACAGGAGGACGGTCAGCAGGGTGACGGCGACCGAGCGCTTCACTGGCCAGGCGGGTTCGCCGCGAAGACCTGGTTGCACAGCGCGCCGAACCTGGCGATGAACCCGTCGAGGGCAGCCGGATCGATCACCGCGAACATCGCCTTGCCCGTCGTGGCCACCTTGAGCTGGCCGTTGCCACCGGCCGCGGTGAGCTCACAGCCGACCTGGCCCTTGTACGACTCGACCATCGGGAAGTAGCCCGCGAGCAGCGTCCACTTCGCCTGGTCGCCGAGGCCGCTCAGCGCCTGGACCCCGGACGATCCGACCGGACCCATGTTCGTGTCGTACGGCTCCCGGGAGTTCGACCCGGTTGTGACGTAGACGTTCAGCCCATCGCCCAGCGATGGGTCGGCCAGGTGGAACTCGCAGGTGCCCATGTGGTCCGTCGTCGGGTCGCCAAGCTGAGCGGAGAAGAGGGCCTGCACGTCGGACTTGCCGATCATCGAACAGGGATCGATGTCGGGCATCCCCCCGATCGCGCCGGCCACGACCGAGGCGAGCGGGCCGCCCGCAGCCGCCACGATCGACGCCCCGGGATTGCCCCCGCCGCCGGCTGCGCCACCGATCGGGGTAGCCCCGCCCGTGGCCGCTCCCGGGGCACCTCCGGAACAGGCGGCCATCGTCGAAGCCAGGAGCAGGACCAGCCCGAGTGCGCCGGATCGAGCGCGGCCGCTCACAGCTTCGCCTGCAGGGCACTGATCAGGGCTTCGCTCTCGCTGTTGATATCGGCCTCGCTGTCGCCGCCGGAACGATCCGTGATGAAGACGTCGAACTCCGTGTCGCCGAACAGGGCGACGAGACCCGTTCCGTCGGTGAGATCCTGGAACGCCTTGTCGCCAAAGCCTGCAATCGGCTCGACGTTGCTCCCGTACTGGGCCACCTGGGCGGCGTAGGCGGCCGCGCCGCCGGGCGTCACGACATCGACCAGCACGGCGCTGGTGCCGTAGGTGCAGCCCGAGTCATTGGCGACCAGGCCGCTCGGCCTCGACGTGCTGCCGCTGATCGTCGTCTTCGTGATCGTGGCGACCTGGTCGACCGGCAACAGAGCGCAGACATCGATCGCAGCGCCGCTCGCCGCACCGCCGCCGGGGGCGCTGCTCACGATCGGGCTGGACGGCGGCCCCGCTGAAGCGAGGGCAGCGGCGCTCGAGCCGCCGCCGGCCGAGCAGGCGGCAATGGTGATGGCGGCCAGCACGAGCCCAGCGAGGCTCGATGCTCGGGCGTGGTGTCGGGACGACATCGTTCTCTCCAGTCACGCCGCGATTTGTTCGATCCCGGCCAGCCGAACCTAGCCCGGCGTGACGGGAGTTGCATCCGGGATTCCCCGGATGGGTCAGGGTGTTTCGCGCAGGGCCATCGCCCGGCCGAGCTCGGCCCTCGAGCTCAGCCCGAGCTTGCCGTACACGCTCGCGAGGTGGGTCTCGACCGTCCGCGGGCTGATGCCGAGCTCGGCAGCGACGGCGCGCGTCGAATAGCCCTCGCCGACGAGGCGGGCCACGCGGCCTTCGGTGGGCGTCAGGCTCAGTGCCGCCGAGCGTTTCAGCCCGAGCCGGGCGACCTCGGCGGCGGCTCGTTGCGCCCATGCCGTTGCCCCGAGCTGCTCGAACAGGTCCTCGGCCCGGGCGAGTGTCTCGCCGGCTTCCCGCCGCGCGCGAGCGTGCCGCTGGGCCGCGCCCCGAACCAGCAGGACGCGGGCGAGGTCGAACCGGCTCCAGCCGTGGGGCAGGCCGCCGGCGACCATCGATGTCGCCTCGACTGCCGCGGACGGATCATCGCGGGCGAGCGCGATACGGGCTCGGCCACGGGCGATTGCCGCCGCGGCCCAGGGCTTGGCAACCCGGCGCTGGCGGGCCTCGAGCCCGGCCAGGGCCTCGGCTGCCTCGTCGAGCCGGCCGAGGAGCGCCAACGCCTCGATCCGCTCCGGCGCCGGGTCGAGACGAAGCGGCTCGCGATAGCCCGCCCGTTCGATCAATGCCTGGGACCGTGCAGTGACCTCTGCCACGAACGTGGTGTTGCCCCTGCTTTGCTCGACCAGTGCGGCCACCTGGAGCCAGGCTGCGGTGAGGATGAAGCTCTCGGTCTGGGCGGTTCGCTCGACACCGTCGGTCACGGCGGCGGCCGCCTCGTCCAGGTGTCCCTCGGCGGCATCGACGAGGGCCAGTGTCCGGAGCGCCATCTCGCTGGCCGGCGCCCCCGTTTCCAGGTCGGCGTCGCGGGCCTCGAGGGCGAGCCGGCGGGCCTCCGGCCAATCGTCCGCCCAGAACGCGACCTCGGCCAGGCGGGTCAGCAGGTTGGCCGCATTCGCGTAGAGACCGTGGATGAGGTCGAAGTCGAGCAGGTGCTGGAAGCGATCGCGGGCCTCGGTCAGCCGGCCGATCGCGGCCCACCAGATGCCCGGCGAGGTGAGCCGGTCGGTCAACGAGCCGTCCCGCTCGACCTCGAGGCCGCGCCTGAGCAGGGGGATCGGTGGGCGGCGGCCGAGGATCACCGCCCAGTGGAACGCCTGGAGCAGGGCGGCGGCCAGGTGACCCCGGTCAGACGTCCCGTCGAGCAGGGCGGCGGCCCGGAGGGCGTGCCGGTGGGCGGCCGGGATGTCGAAGTCGGAGAAGATCGCGAGGTAGTAGTGGAGCAGGCCGAGCAGCGCCGGATCCTCGGCGGCGTCGCCCAGCGCGGCCTCGAGGACGAGGGCAGCCTCGCGCGACGATGCCTCGTACCAGGTGGCAAGTCCGATGATCAGGAGCGCCCGGGCTCGATCGCTCCCCGAGACGGCCGGCACGACTGCGGCCGCCCGGCGCCGAGCCGCGCCGAGGTCGCCGGCCAGGAACCAGGCGTCGGCGGCCCACAGCGCCAGTGCGCTCCGGCTGGCCCGGCCGGCTGGCGTGCGCTCCAGGGCGAGATCGGCAAGCTCGCCGGCTACGGCGGGCGCGCCCCGCAGCTTGGCTCGTCGGGCCGCCGACGCCAGGGCGTCCGCGACGCCCGGGTCGGGCCCATCGGAGGCCAGGGCAAGGTGCCGGACGCGCGCCTCGGCGTCCTCCAGCTTCGCCCGCCCGAGCCAGGCATGGGTCTCCCGAACCTCGTCCGGGTGGGCCTCGGCTACGAGGGTCGAGGCGTAGAGCGGGTGACGAAACGTGATCAGGCGACCTTCGATGCCGACGATCTCGGCGTCGAGCGACGGATCGAGCATGTCGACCGGGTCCTGGCCGGCGCGGGCCCGGAGGAGCTCGACCGTCGGCCGCGCGCTGAGCGCGGCCGTCAGGAGCAGCCGTCGCGTCGGCGGCGGGAGACGCTCGAAGCGGGCACCGAGGAGCTCCCGCAGGGTGCCCGGCACCGGCAGCTCCTGGCCCGGCCCGAGGGTCGCACCCTGGGCCGCGAGCGCCCGGGCCAGCTCGAGGGCGTAGAACGGGTTCCCGCCCGACAAGGCATGGATTCGCAGGAGGACCGGCCGGGCGAACGCCGATCCCGTCGCGCTGCGCAGCAGCTGGTGGAGCGCGCCCGTCGACAGCGGCTCCAGCCACAGCCGCTCGAGCCCGATCGGGCGGGCCGCCTCGGCCAGGCCGAACGGAGGCGCCTCGCCGGGCAGGTCGGCGCGCCGGCCGATCAGCAGCCTGATCGGCAGCTCAGCCAGCCTCCGGGCGGCAAACGCGATCGCATCCCGGGTGGCCTGGTCTGTCCACTGGGCGTCGTCGATCGCGATGAGCACGGGCCCGCGCGAAGCGAGTGCGCGCACCGCGGCGAGCACCGCCTGTCCGAGCCGCTGGGCATCGAGCTCGGGACCGTCCGGATCCGTCGGCACGTCGCCATCGCTCGCGCCGACGGCAGCCTCGAGCGCCTGGCGATGCGCAGGGCCGAGGGTGATCCGGCCCACTCCGAGGTGCCGCTCGAGCAGCTCGGCAAGGGTTGCGTAGGCGAACGTCACCTCGGCCTCGACCGGCCGGGCGAGGAGGGCCGTCACCCCCGCCGCCTCGGCCAGGGCAGTCCCTCTTCGCAGGAGGCTCGTCTTGCCGATCCCGGCCGGCCCTTCGATCAGGATCGCGCGGGCATCGTCGTAGGGCGGCCGGAGCGCCTCGCGCAGGCGCTCGAGCGCGCCGTCGCGGCCAATGAGCGGCTGGAGTTGGGTCGGCTCGTTCGCCACGGCTGTGCCGCCGATTCTACGCGAGGGGGTCCGGGAAACGACGGATGCCCAACGATGGCCGGCCCGGTTACGCTCGGGTCGTGGACACCTCGGTGACGGTGATCGAAGCCTACCTGCCCGGCGCCCGCCAGCGCGATTCGACCTGGTACGGCCGTCTCCTTGACGAGGTTCATGCGTCGATCCGGCCGTATCACCTCGAAGTCAGCCTGCTCGTCCTGCCGAACGACGAGACGGCCCTGTGGCTGGTCCGGCCGGTCGAGTCGAGGATGGGTCCGCGCAGCCCGGCCCCGGACTTCGATGCCTCGGTCGCGATCGCCGCGGCCATGGCGTCGGCCGGGGGCCAGGTGGTCCAGCGGCACCTCGATGGACGCCTCTTCGACGGATCCGGCAGGCGGAGCTCCGTCACGGACTGATCCCGCCCACGGTAGGATTCCCGGACGCGTCCTGGCCCGTCGGGCATTGTTGTCGAGGCCGCCCGTCCCAATGAGGTTCCAACGGCTCGGCCGGGCTGTCCAGCCGGCCCTGCTGATCGCGGTCGCAGGGGTCGCGACCCGGCCGTTCGGTCCGCTGGCCGGGACGATGCTCCTGGTCCTGACCCTGCCGCCCCTGGCCGCGTCGCTCGATCGGCTCGGCTGGGCCGGGATCGTCGCCGACCGCCTGCGCCGGGCGCGCCTATCGACGACCGCCGAGCTGCTCACCGCCTATCTTGTCTGGCTCGCCGTCAGCGCGATCCTGACCCTCGATGTGGCCGCGGTCATCGCGGTCCCGGTCGGTCTCCGGCTGGCGGGCGAGGAGGACGAGCAATCGGGTCGCAACCATCTTGGGGCGGCGATCCTCGGTTCGAACATCGGCTCGCTGCTCTTCCCGTTCAGCAACCTCACGAACCTGATCGTCGTGTCGGCGACCGGGATCTCGTTCGGTGCGTACCTTGCGGCAGCCTGGCTGCCACAGCTGGCGGCCGCATTCGGGGTCGGCTTCCTGCTGCTCTTCCGGACCCGCCCGGGCAGCGACCGGGCGGCGCTCAGCCAGGTGCCGCGGGCGACGATTCACACGACGGTGCCGGCCGGCGAGGCGACCGCCCGGATCCCCGGATTCACCCTGCTTGCGGGAGCGCTCGCCCTGGCCGGGGCGATCCTGGCCGTCATCGTCGGGCTGGCCGGCGGGGACGTTGCCGTTGTCTTCGCGGTGACCGCGGCTCTGAGCGCGGGCTGCGCGATCGGATCGGGGCGGCCGGGCGTCGACATCGACGACCTCGTGCGCTCGATCCCGCCGAGCGGGGTGGCGGTCGTCCTGTTCGCCGCGATCGCCGTCGGGCAGCTGGCCGGCCTCGCCGCCGGACTGCCCGATCTCGAGACGAGCCTGTCGCCGATCGTCGCCTGGCCGGCGATCGCCCTGGTCGGCGGCCTGCTGGCCGTTTCGGTCAACAACCTGCCGGCGGCCGCCTTCGGCGCGATCTGGCTGCTCGGTGGGTCGCCGCCGGCGGTCGTCGCCTTCCTGATCGGGACGAACCTCCTGGCGATCGCGACGCCCCACGGCTCGCTGGCTACGATCCTGGTCAGGCAGCTCGGCCTGCGTCGAGGCGTCGACCTCGGGGCGCGCGATTACCTGACCGCGGCCTGGCGCTACGCCCTGCTCGCCGGCAGCTCTGCGCTGGTCGCCCTGCTGGTCATTCGCTAGGGCAGCCGACGTCCTGCAACCGGCCGGCCGATCGCATGGGTGGGGCCGATCCGCCCGGCCGGGTTCCGCCGGCGGTCAGGCCGTGCCGGCGCGGGCGGTCCTCAGGGTACCCCGGCCGATCGCCTTGCCGAGGCCCTTCTCGTAGGCCTCCCAGAGCTGGGTCGCCTCGGCCAGGAGCTTGATCGACTCGGGTGACCCCGGGGGTGCGCCCAGGTAGCGCTCGTCCGCCGCCTGCCATGCCTGGAACAGGATCTGGAGCACGGCCGGGAGGGCGTCGATCGGCATATCGCCGCCGTGCCCCCGATCGCGATTGGACCCGGACCTCATCGCGGATTCCTCGTGCTGGCGACGCGCGTTGCAGACCTTGGCCAGCCCGGGCACGGGCGGCGATTGTAGCGACAGGTCCGGGGGACCGCAAGAGCGGTCGGTAACGATCCCGCGGGTGGCTCGTTCTCGTCAGTGCTGCGGCGAGGGCTACCCGAGGCGAATGTCCCGGCACGTGGCGCGCAACTGCGGCCACGGACGACCGAGCCCACCAACGCTTCGAGGACTTCTCCTGGTGATCCGTCGAACCCTCGCGGCTGAGCCCTCGCCCGGCGAGTCGACGGCCGGGGCGTTCAGCAGCTGGCTTGCCGAGCAGCTCCGGAGCATGGGCATGACCCGCCGCAGCCTGGCGCGGCGGTCGGGCCTCAATCCCTCGACGATCTCGCGGCTCCTGCGCGACGAGCGGCGGCCGACGATCGAGACCGCCGAGCGAATCGTGGCCGCGCTCGGCAGCCCGAATGCCTACCGGGGCCCGGATCGGCGCATCGACATCGTTGGGCGGGTTCGCCACGAGCTGTGTGCCGACCCGACCCTCAGGCCCCGGGACGTCGACCGGGTGATGGCCCGCTACCTCGTCCAGCGCGAAGGAACGAGCACCCAGACCGGCAGGCCCCGTGGCCGACGTCCGGACCGTCGGGCCTCCGTCCCGGTCGCCGACCAGCCGGCGTCCAGGTGATGGGCCCCACTCGGTACGCACGCTCCGCTCGTCGCGACGGCGAGTCGGTCGGGCCAGGTCGTGCACAGACCACCAGGATCCTGATCGCCGTCTCGGAGGCGATCCTCCGGCGGGGGATCGAATACGGCCTCGATCCGGAGGGCGACATCGAGGTCGTGGCGGCGGTCGCCGATGCGCCGGGCGCTCTCGAGGCGGCGCTCGAGACCGTGCCCGACATCGTCATGATCGATCTCGCCTTGCCGGCGCCGGACGGCTTTGACGCGATCCCGCGGATCAAGCGCGAGCTGCCCAGCGCGGGGATCATCGCGCTTGCTGCCTACGATGACCAGGACGCTCTCTTCGCGGCGCTCAAGGCCGGCGCGGCCGCCTTCATCACCTACGGTGTGAGTCCCGACGAGCTCGTCGCGACGGTTCGCCGGGTGGCCGACGGCATCTACCTGATCAACGATGCCGTCGTGACCACGCCCGCCGTGGCCGGTCGGGTCCTCCACGAGTTCCGCGAGCTGATTCTGGAACGACAACCCGGCTGCCGATCTCTACGCGCCGCTCTCGCCCCGCGAGTTCGAGGTCCTCGACGACATCGCCCGCGGGATGACCAACCGGGAGGTCGGCGATGCCCTGGCGATCAGCGAGCAGACGGTCAAGAACCACATCTCGAGCATCCTGCGGAAGCTGGCGGTCAACGACCGGACGCACGCCGTCGTCTACGCGATGCGCCAGGGCTGGATCTCGATGTCGGATGTCTAGCCCGGGCTGATCCGGCCGGCCGTCACCGCTTCGCGGGTCAGCGCGAATCGGAGGCTGCCATAGGCGACCAGGTCGATGATCAGCCCACCGAGACCGGCCAACTGTGAGCTGTAGAAGACGAACACCTGGGTGACCAGGATCCAGACGAGCAGCCCGCGCACGAACCAGTGATACGCGGCGGCCCTGGACTGGGCGAGGCGGACGACGCCGAACCCGACGCACATCGCGCCGACGACCGTCGAGGCCAGCTGGGCGGCGGTCGCGACGCCCGATATCCGACCCGCGGGGCTGGCCCCGGTCGAGGCGGCCACGAGCCCGATGCCGACCATCGCCGCCGCCGCGTAGGCCACGACACCGACCGTCAGCGCTCGCTCCGCCCACGGGTTCGCCATCAGCGTTTCGTAGCCCACGGCGAGTCGCCGATCGATCCTGGTCACCAGGTTCTCGTGTTCGGCCGCATCGGGCAGTTCGAGCAGCTGGCTCCGGGCGAATCTGGTGCCAGCAGCGGCCTGATCGGCGAGGTCCAGCAGGCCCTCGATCCGGACCCGATCGGCCGCTCCGATCGGCCGATCGAGGTGGCCCGCCAGGAGGTTCAGGGCATTTGCCAGCGCCTCGTTCGGGGAGAGGCGACGCTGCCCGCCGATCAACGTCCGGCCGACCAGGAACGCCGTAATGAACGCGGCGTAGATCAGCGCGATCGCTGGCTGATAGAAGTAGTTGTTGTCGGACGTCACGAACTTGCCGATCTCGTCGATGAATGTGCCGAAGCCGAGCCCCGCGATCGCGGCCGCGACGTGCTCGACCGGACGATCGAGGAAGGCCAGCAGGAGCATCAGGGCCACCAGCATGAGCAGGCCGCCCCACAGCATGTGGGCGATGTGGATGCCGTTCGAGCCGACCTGGGGATAGCCGGTCAGGCTCAGGAACCAGCGGATCCCGAGGAACGAGGCGACGCCCGCGATCAGGAAGGTCTCGAGGAGCAGCGGCGCCTCGGCGTTCCGGGTCAGCCGGCCGATTGACGGACGGGTCATGGCGGCGAGGATACGGCCGGCTGGCAGGGGCCGGTGCACCTGGGCCGCGATGGGCCCGCTCGCGCGGCACCCAGGTTGGCCAGGCCGCCGGCGCGCCGAGGCCGCGGTCAGCCCATCGCCAGGACGACGCCATAGGCAAGGCCGGCGCCGGCCGCCCACCATGCGGTCGCCCCGGCCGGAAACGGCCTGCCGAAGTCGGCCGGTGCGAGGAACGCATGAGCGGCCAGGAACCACACGCCGCCGGCTCCGGCTCCGGCCAGGACGAGACGCACCGCGAGGGACGCCGGGCCGAGCAGGCGCCCGACGACGGCCGCGATCGCGAGGTTGACCGGCAGGGCCAGGGCCAGCAGGACGGGCACGAGGAGGAACGTCCGGGCGAGCCCGTCGACGAGGTGCTGGGCCGCGTCCTGCCCGCCGAAGGACAGCACCGCGACCAGCGCGTACGGGATCAGGAAGGCACCCCACAGGAGATGCCACAGGGCCGCGAAGAAGAGGAAGCGGGGCAGGTCGTCGCGTTGTGTGCGGGCCATCGTCATGAGGTTAGCGGGACGCAGACCGGAGTGAGCTCGGCGCGACCGCGGGTTGGTCCTAGCGGAGGAGGCCCAGGAGCACGACTGCCGACAGGCACAGGCCCACGAGGAGCCATTCGAGGACGCGCATCCCCCGCTCGTCGTCCAGGCTCGGCGGATCAAGCTGCCCTTCGGTCCGGAAATCGGCCGACTCGGCTCGCTCAGTCATCTCGGTCGCCACGCTCTGTCTCGGCAGCTTCTGCTGCGAACACCGAGTTGACGGTCGAGGACTCGCTCTTGGGGCGGCGCGGGCAGGTCGATCAGGGTCGCCTTGCTGAACTCGGTGCGCCCGGTGCGTACACTGAACCGCGACACGGATCCCGCGTCTTGATCAAGGGAGGAGGCGTTCGCACGATGATCGACCCCCAGGAGCCGATGAACGCGGAGGAGCTCCGGCGGCTCATGTCCGATCGCTCGGGTGGATCGCTGCGTGCGCAGCGGCGCATCGAGGCCGGTGTCGAAGGATCGCGCCTGGCCTTCGCGATCGCGACAGTGGTGGCCAACCGGAATGCAGCCGACTGGGCCTGGCTCGACCAGGACGCAGCGTGGCACCGACCCTAGGGCCGGTCGAGATCGATCCCGAGCGCGATCCCGGGCGCCAGCCGGCGGCGCTCCCGCAGCACCTCCCGGATGCCTCGCCGCAGCCCTCCCCGGACGAGGCGCCGCCGCCTTCGGCGGAGACCCTGGCCACCCCGCGATCGGGACTTGGCGGCCGCCGCGGCGCATCCCATCGGGTGGTGGTCATCGGGGCCGGCCTGGCCGGGCTGGTCGCGGCGTACGAGCTCAAGCGGCAGGGCCACGCGGTGACCGTCCTCGAGGCCCAGAACCGGGTGGGCGGCCGGATCCATACGCTGCGCGGCTTCGCTCCGGGCCTGTACGCCGAAGCCGGGGGGATGCGCATCCCGCGCGCCCACGACCTGACCCTCGAGTACTGCCGGCTCTTCGACCTGCCGCTCCGGCCGTTCGTCATGGGCAATCCGAAGGGCCTGGTCTTCCTCAACGGCGAGCGGATGACAATCGAAGAGGCGAACGCCCAGCCCTCCCGGCTGCCCTTCGAGCTGGCCGACCACGAGCGCGGGCGCACCGCCGACGAGCTGTGGGAATCGGCGATCGGCGACCTGCGGGCGATGGTCGAGCACGAAGGCGAGGCGGCCTGGGACGAGATCGTCCGGCGCTACGACCAGTTCTCGCTCTACGAGTTCCTGCGCGAGAAGCGTTGGAGCGAGGGCGCGATCGAGTACTACGCAGTGATGAACTTCCTCGAGGCCGACATGCACAACGCGGTCGTCGAGATCCTCCGCGAAGACATCGGCAAGGCCTACGTCGACATGCAGGAGATCGCCGGCGGGATGGATCGACTGCCGAACGCCTTCTTCGGCGAGCTGCACCGGGAGATTCGCCTGGGGGCTGAGGTCTTCGCGATCGACCAGGAGCCCGGCTCGGTCATCGTCCACTACCGGACCGAGGCGGGCCGCTATCGGGCAGTCGGTGACTACGTCGTGTGCACCGTGCCGTTCTCGGTCCTCCGGACGATCGAGACGGTCCAGCCGTTCTCGAATGAGAAACGCCGGGCGATCCGCCAGCTCAACTACCATGCCTCGACCAAGATCGTCTTCCAGGTCCGGGAGCGGATCTGGGAGAAGGACGACGGGATCGTCGGGGGCGCGACCGTCACCGACCTGCCGGTGCGGAGGCTGAACTACCCGACCCCCGATCCGACGACCGAGCGGGGCGTCCTCCTGGCCTCCTACACCTGGGGGCAGGACGCGCTCCAGTGGGGGGCGATGGACGAGGAGACGCGTCTCGAGGAGGCCCTCGACGACGTCGCCCGGATCCACCCCGGAATCCGTGACGTCTACGAGGTTGGTGCCTCCCACGCCTGGTACAGCGATCGCTGGGCGCGCGGCGCGTTCGCGATGTTCGCGCCCGAGCAGCAGACCGAGCTGCAGTCCGCGATCGTCCAGCCCGAGGGCCGGGTCCTGTTCGCCGGCGAGCACTGCTCGCTCCACCACGCGTGGATCCAGGGAGCGCTCGAATCGGGCATCCGGGCCGCCCGCCAGATCCACGAGTCGACGGACGTGGCAGAAGGCTCCGGGATCCCCTCGGCGTAAGGCAGCAGCGGGCTGCTCGCCGGCCTGGAGCTACCGGGCCCGATCGGCTCGCGATCGAGCCGAAGGCGCTGCCCTCGAGTCCGCATCGACCCTCCTGCGGATGAGGATAGCCACCCCTCGCGAACGAGGAAGTCACGAGATCGGCAGCGCCCGGTATTGTCCCGTCGATCGGATGACCCTGGTTCGCTCAGCCGTAGCGCTCGAGCGACCCGGCAATCGCGTCGAGGCCGCGGGCCAGGCCGGGCGGCAGGGATTCCGACCCCTCGGCGAGCGCATCGAGGATCAGCTCGCGCCGGCGTGACATCGTGGCGACCCGCATCGCGACGCCGGCGGGAGTCGCCCGCAGGACCGTCGCCCGGCCGTCAGTCGGGTCCGGCTCGACAACGATGACGCCGCGCCGCTCGAGTCGTCGGATCAGCCGGCTCATCGATGGCCGGGACATGCCGAGGCGCGCGGCGACCTCGCTGGCGCGCAGGCCGCTGGACGAGCTGATCACGACCAGCGCCCGCCACTGCGGCACGGTCAGGTCATGCCCAGCCGTCGTCTCGGCCAGGGCGACCGTCGTCACCCCGACCGCTGCGGCGACGAGCCGGTCGAGCGCAGCCACGAGCCGTTGGTCGAGGTCTTCCAGGGCCTGGCCTCCTTCGCAGGTTTGCGACCGACGCGGATCGTCAGTATGATGCCCGAACTAGTTGTCCTACGACAACTGAGAAGGAGGCATCGGTGGACTGTCGGCTCAAGATCAAGGTCGTCGACTGGCAGGACCGCGATTTCGTCCTGGCCCTTGAGGCTGGCCTCTCGGGTGCCCTGAGCGACGGGCTGGACGTCGATTGTGCGGCGGTCGCCGAGCGGGTCCAGGCGGAGCTGCGCAGTGCAGGCTATCCGGATGCCCGGATCACCTATACCCGGTCGGTGAGCGAGGTCCTGGCCCGAATCGCCCACTGGACCGTCTCGCGCGACGGCTCCTTGGTCGGGAGTCACGCCTGAACGTGGCCGATGGTCCAGCAGCGCACGACACAGATGGCCGGCTGGGCGATTTCACCCTGACCGTCCGCGAGCTTCGGCTCGTGCCCCTGGCACTGATCGCGGGCGCCCTCGCGACGATCATCGCGGTGGTCCTGCTCGATCTGATCGGGCTGGTGACCAACGTCTGCTACTACGCGCGGATCAACGTCTCGCTGGTCCAGCCCCCCCTGACCGGCCTGGGTCCCGGATCGGTCCTCATCCCGGTGGTCGGCGGGCTGCTGATCGGGCTGATGGCGCGCTACGGCTCGGAACGGATCCGCGGCCACGGGATCCCCGAAGCCATGGAGGCGATCCTGGTGGGCGGCAGCAAGGTCGAGCCCCGCCTGGCCGTGCTCAAGCCGATCAGCTCGGCGATCAGCATCGGGACCGGCGGTCCGTTCGGCGCGGAAGGTCCGATCATCATGACCGGCGGGGCGATCGGCTCCCTGATCGGACAGCTGGTCCACCTGAGCGGGGCGGAGCGCAAGACCCTGCTGGTCGCCGGAGCCGCTGCCGGCATGACCGCCGTCTTCGGCACCCCGCTGGCGGCCGTCCTGCTCGGGACCGAGCTGCTCCTGTTCGAATGGCGCCCCCGATCGCTCATCCCGGTTGCCGCCGCGGCCGCCCTGGCGGCCGCCCTGCGCTTCCCGATCGCCGACGCGGGCATGGTCGCCGCCGTGCCGCTCTTCCCGGTGCCGGCCCACGCCCCGCTCAACGACATCGGGCTGCTCAGCGCCCTCGGCCTCGGCCTGATCGGAGGACTCGTGGCCTGGGCCCTGACGGCGTGCGTCTATGGTGCGGAAGACCTGTTCAAGCGGGTCCCGATCCACTGGATGTGGTGGCCGGCCATCGGTGGGGCGGTCATCGGCATCGGCGGCCTGATCGATCCCCGGGCGCTCGGGGTGGGCTACGACTCGATCCGGGCCGAGCTCGCCGGCAACCTGGCCGTGGAAGCCCTGCTCCTGCTCGTGATCACGAAGCTCGTGATCTGGTCGATCGCGCTCGGCTCGGGCACGAGCGGAGGCATCCTGGCGCCACTCCTCCTGATCGGCGGGGCGGTGGGCGGACTGATGGCGCCGATCCTGCCGGGCGGCTCGCCGGCCGTCTGGGCCCTGATCGGGATGTCGGCGACCCTGGCGGGGGTCACCCGATCTCCGTTCACCTCGATCCTCTTCGCGTTCGAGCTGAGCCACGACCCGAACGTCTTCCTGCCCCTGCTCATCGCCTGCGTGGCAGCCTGCGCCGTGAGCGTGATCGTGCTGAAGCGGTCGATCCTGACCGAGAAGGTCGCCCGACGTGGCTTCCACGTGATGCGCGAGTACGCGGTCGAGCCGCTCGAGGCCCTGTTCGTCCGGGACGTGATGACCACGCAGGTCCTGACGGTCGAACCGACCCGCCCGGTGGCAGAGCTCGCCGCGCTGCTCCTCGGCGATGAAGGCCATCGTCGCCAGCGGCTGTACCCGGTCGTCGACGAGCACGGCGGGCTCGTCGGGGTGATCGGCGGCCGCGAAGTCCACCGCTCGGTCGAACAGGGTACCTTGGGCGAGCGGACCGTTGCGGACCTGATGGTGCCCGCCACGGTGGCATTTGGCGAGGAGACATTGCGCACGGCGGCGGATCGGATGGCGGCGACGAAGCTGGGCATGCTGCCGGTCGTGGAGCGTGGGTCGACCCGGCTGATCGGCCTGCTCGGCCAGGCCGACCTCTTGCGGGCGCGAGACCGCCTGATCGTCGAAGAGCGGCATCGCGAGCGGATCATCCGGCTGCGCCGCCTGCCCCGCATCCCCTGACCGTGGCAGCGATGGGGCCCCGGTCCTGAGCGAGGCTGCCGCGCCGCGGCCCCGTCCGCGCGGCATCGATCGCTCGTTCGATCGCCTGATCGCGCTTGGGGCGATCGGGATCGCGGTTGCCTACCTGCTCACCTCGCTGCTGGCGATCCTTCTGCCGCCCGGGCTGCGCCGCGGGGCGTGGCTGCCGCTCCACCTTGCGCTTGCCGGCGGGGCGACGACGGCGATCGCCGGGGTCATGCCCTACTTCACCTCCGCGTTCGCGGCCGCGCCGCCGAGCGACCGACGTCTGCGGATCGTTGCCGTCGGAGCCGTCGCCTTCGGCGCCCTGGCCGTGGCCTCGGGCGTCATCGGTGACCAGGCTGGCCTGGCCGTCAGCGGTGGGGTCGGCTTCATTGCCGGGATCGGCCTGACCGGTATCGCCGCGATCCGGCCGCTCGGTCGAGGGCTGGGGCCGAGCCGCGGCCTCGTCACCCAGGGCTACGTCGTCGCCCTTGCCGAGGTCGGGCTGGGAGCGAGCATCGCGACGCTCTACCTGGCCGGCTGGACCCCGATCGTCGAGTCGTGGGGGCAGCTCAAGCCGGCGCACGCCTGGCTGAACCTGGTCGGCTTCGTCTCGCTCGTGATCGCGACGACGATGCTCCACTTCTTTCCGACCGTCGTCGGCTCCCGGATCGCCCGCCGTCCGAGCACGTGGATCACGGTCGTCGGGCTGGCGGCTGGTGCTCCGGTCGTCTCCCTGGGCTTCGTCCTGGCCGCAGACAACGTGGCTCGGCTGGGAGCGATCGCCGTCGCGGCCGGCACAGCGGGCCTGGCCGCGTATGCGTGGCGGACGTGGCAGACGCGAGCCCGCTGGACGACCGATCCGGATTGGCACGAGTTTGCGATCGGCGGTCTCGTGTCGGCGATCGCCTGGTTCGAGGTCGGGATCGCGATCGCCGCTGGCCGGGTGCTCGCCTTCGGTGCGGATCCCGCGGCCTGGTCGATCGACGCCGTCATTGGTCCGCTGATCGTGGGCTGGATCGCCCTGACGATCGTGGCCTCGGCAACGCATCTCGTTCCTGCGATCGGCCCGGGCAATCCGGCTGCCCACGCGCGGCAACGGCATACCCTCGGACTCAGGTCGACCCTCCGGTTGACCGTCATCAACGCAGGCGTCGCCGCCCTGTCGGTGGGGCTACCGCTCGGGCTGGGCCCGCTCACTGCGGTGGGCATGCTCGCTGTCGCGGCCGGCCTGGCTGCAACGGCCGGCCTTCTCGGTGCGGCGATCCGGAGCGGGCTCGCCAGCTAGCCGCCGGGGCCGGCCCAGCCGGGTGGCGGCCCAGACGGCGCGCATCAGGCCACGCCGCTGCACGAGGCGACCACGCTCGAGGCAGGAGCGCACGGCCCATGAAGACCAGCGTTGGGAGCGAAGGTGTCGGTGACGCATGACCCATCGAGGTGAACGCGGTGCGCTTCGTCACCTGACCGGACATCCGGCTGCTTGCGCCACGAGTCCGGATGTGGGATCGATCTAGGCATGAGAATTTCACTCAATCGCTCGCCTCGAACCAAGCGAGCCCGCACCGTCCGCCTGCTCACCGTCGCCCTGGCCGGCCTGCTGCTCGGAGTTGCCAGCTTCTCGGTCTGGGGCATCCTCATGACGCCACATCGCACGACCGCGTTCTACAACCCACCGGTCCTGGCCGGTCAACAGCTCTGGGGCTACTGCGCCGGCGGCTTCTATGCCCGGCATGGCGACACGATCGTCCTGACGAGCTCAGGTCACTGCATCGGCGCCGGCACCGTGGCCTATGAGCCCGATGGCACGACCGTGCGTGGCACGTTCAGCGCGCCCGCTCACGATCCAAGCTGTCCCTACCCCGGCCACACCTGTGCTCAGTCCGACATGAACTACTTGGTCGTGGCGCCAGACCGCATCCCCTGGGGTCATCTCAACGTGGTCGACCTGGGTGTGGGCGGCTATCGCGTCATCGCGCCAGGCACCCAGGCCCTCAGTTGTGCGGAGATCGCCATCGGCGATCCGGTGGAGATCGACGGCCGGAACATCTACCGCACTGGCTTTGTGACCGAGAAGGGAGACAACAACCACGACGAGAGCACGCCCTATTTCCCGTTTCCATGCATGATCGCCGCACCCATCGGGGTAGCACCTGGCGATTCAGGTGGCGCCGTCCTGGTGCGCGGCATCGCGGCCGGAGTCACGAGCCGAAGTTATGGCGGTTATCTAGGATTTACGCCACTGGCCGAAGGGCTGGCCGAGATGGGTCTTACCCTTTGCACGACGCCCAATTGCGGGCTCACGCCGCCGCAGGCACGGTCAGGAGCTCCCAGTCCGACCGAAATCGTCGTGCCCGTGGGCAGGACGCAGGCACGTGGGACCGTAGCTTGAGCGTGATGATAGGCCGCAGGCTCCCGTCGGTCCGCCGCGAGGGATCTGGAGCTCATCGGGGGCGAACGTGGAGCCGCCTCAGGGATTCGAACCCTGGACCTGCGGTTTACGAAACCGCTGCTCTACCACTGAGCTAAGGCGGCGGAAGAACGCGGCAGCGGGTTACGAAACAGCTGCTCTACCGCTGAGCTATGTCGGCGCGGGCCCGAGTATAGGCGATGGCTCCCGGCCAGGGGATTGCCGACGGCCGATCCGGGCCGCTCGAATCGGGCGAAACCTCGGTCCATGCGTAGGTCGTCCGTCCGCTCCAATATGAGGCCATCCTCGGGAGCCTGGGATCGCACGACCAGGTTCACTGACATGGCGACCACAAGCCGGTCGGGCGCACGGCGAACCGTCCGCGAATGAGGATCGGATCATTGCCTTGAAGGACCAATCGCGGATCGTTCGAGCCAGCGTGGTCCAGGCTGCCCCGGCTGCCTTCGACCTCGAGCGAACGCTCGATCGGGTCGAGCAGCTGACGGCGACCGCAGCCCACGATGGCGCCGAGCTCGTCGTCTTGCCCGAGGCGTTCGTGTCGGGCTACCCGAAGCGGCGCCGACTTCGGCGCGCGCGTCGGCGTCGCGCTCGCCCGAGGGGCGCGAGTGGTTCCGGCGCTACCACGCGAGCGCGATCGACGTGCCCGGGCCCGGCCATCGACGCGCCTGGGCGAGATCGCCCGGCGGCCGGCGTCCACCTGGTCATCGGGGTCGATCGAGCGCGACGGCGGCACGCTCTACTGCACCGCGCTGTTCCTCGGCCCGGACGGCCGCTGCTGGGCAAGCACCGCAAGCTGATGCCGACCGCCATGGAGCGGCTGATCTGGGGCTTCGGCGACGGCTCCACGATTGCCCGTCGTCGACGACGCCGCTCGGCCGGATCGGCGCGGTGATCTGCTGGGAGAACTACATGCCCCAGCTCCGCCTGGCGATGTACGGCCAGGGCGTCGAGCTGTATTGCGCGCCGACCGTCGACGACCGCGAGACGTGGCTGCCGACGATGCGCCACATCGCCCTCGAGGGCCGCTGCTTCGTCCTCTCGGCCAACCAGTTCACCCGACGCGCGCGACTACCCGGCCGACTACCCGATCGCGCGCAGACGGACCGGACGCGGTCCTGATCAGCGGCGGGAGCTGCATCGTCGATCCGTTCGGGCAGGTCCTGGCCGGCCCGGTCCGCGATGGCGAGGCGATCCTGACCGCCGATCTCGATCTCGGCCAGATCGCCCGGGGCAAGTTCGACCTCGACGTCGTCGGCCACTACGCTCGCCCCGATGTCTTCCGCCTGGAGGTCGATCGACGCCACCAGGTGCCGGTCGCCTGGGATCCCACGGATCCGCCGGACGCGGTCGATCCAGCCGAAGCATGACCCGGATCGACTGACGCCCTAGGGACGCTCGAACCGGGTCACGGCCGCAGGCCGGCGGTTGGCCAGGACCGGGATCTGGCGGCGGATCGAGGCGACCCGATCGAGGTCGAGCTCGGCCTGGACGATCGCCACCTCGTCGGGCGCCTGGGCGATCACCGTCCCCCACGGGTCGATGATCATCGAGCGGCCATGGGCCGGCACGCCGGCCGGGCCGCCGACCTGCGCCGGCGCGATCACGTAGGCGCCGTTCTCGATCGCCCGCGCCCGCAGGAGCACCTCCCAGTGGTCGCGCCCGGTTCGCTCGAGGAAGTTGGCCGGAACCGCCAGGATCTCGGCACCGGCCGTGGCCAGCGTCCGGTACAGCTCGGGAAAGCGCAGGTCGTAGCAGATCGACAGCCCCAGCCGGATACCGTCGACATCGGCGATGACGGCCCGATCGCCGGCCGTCACCCGGTCCGACTCCCGGTCGGCCGGCCCGTTGTCGATCGCCACGTCGAACAGGTGGATCTTGCGGTAGGTGGCGGTGATCGCCCCGCTCGGGTCGATCAGCACGCTCGTGTTGTAGGGACGGTCGGTCGAGCTCGATTCGGCCAGGCTGCCGGCCAGGATCCACGCGTTCCGGGCCCGGGCGACAGCCGCAAGGGCGTCGGTGAACGTGCCCGGGATCGATCGAGCCGACGCCCGATAGCCGTCATCCGACCCGCGGTACTGCAGGTATTCGGGCAGAGCAACCAGTCGGGCACCGGCCGCCGCGGCCCGATCGGCCAGCCGCGCGGCGTCCGCGACGTTTACCTCAGGATCCGAGCCGGCATCGAGCTGGACCAGGGCAACGGACAGTCGGGCCATGCGCGGAGGATGCCACAGCAAGCCAGCTCATTGGTCGAGGCAGGAGTGGCTCCGGTTCAGTCCGGCCTGCTCCGGTCCGCGGCGTCCGGCAGGGACGGAGCCGTAATCCGTTCCGGTCGCCGGCCTCGCCCGGCGGGAGCCGTCGGCCGGGAGCCGTCGCCCGGCCTCGCCCGCGGGCAGCCGCCGCGGATGCCGAGCTCAGCTCTCGAGTGGGGCCTCGCCCGGCAACGACGCCGTGAAGGCCGCACCGCTGCCGGGCCGGTAGGGCTCGGCGACAAGATCGCCGTTCATCGCCCGGCATAGCTCGCGCGAAACGTACAGGCCGAGCCCGGTTCCGTCCTCCGCGTTCGTTCCACTGCCCCGGGCGAAGCGCTCGAAGAGGTGCGGCCGGTCCATCTCGGAAACGCCCGGGCCGTGATCGATGATCGTCAGGTCGAGCCGGCCGAGGGATTCGTCGACCGCGATCTCGACCTCGATCGGCTGGTGCCCGCCGTACTTCACGGCGTTGTCGAGGAGGGCCCACAGGACCTGGTCGAGCTGGTCGGCGTCGGCCACCGCCAGCCAGCCGCGGGACCGGTCATCGACCGAGAACGCGACATCCGACACGGCCAACGCCTCCCAGGCCCGTCGGACGCGCGGGCGCCAGGCCCAGCACCTCAGCGTGGGGCCGGAGGGCTCCCGACTCGAGCCGGGTCACGGTCAGCAGCTGGCGGACCATCCGGGACAGGCGATCGGACTGCTCGGTGATGATCGACAGGCGGCGGTCCGACCGCTCCTCGCCGAGCTGTTCGGCGAACGCCCGGATGCTGGTCAGCGGAGTCTGGAGGTTGTGGCTCACGCCGCGCAGGAAGTCGTCCTTGGCGGCGTCGAGTTCGAGCAGCTGTTCGTTCTGGGCGTCCACCCGCTGCGAACAGCTGGGCATTTCGGACGGCTACCCCGATCTCGGCGGCGAACAGCTCGAGCAGGTTCTGATCGGCCGTTCCCAGTCCCGGGTGGCCGGAAGGTGGCCGACGAGCAGGCCGAGCCGCTCATCGCCGGCCCGGACCTCGGCCCGGACGGGCCGGGGCTCGCCCGGGATCGCGTCTTCGCCTCGGACGGTGGACGGATCGACCAGCAGGATCCGCGCGTCGATCATGCCGAAGGCGGCCCGGGCGTCGGCCGATGCGCGCCCGACGAGGAACTCGACCCCGTCGCGGGGCGAGGCGTGCTCGATCGCCGAGAGGATCCGTCCGAGCTCGCGGTTGCGCCGCTCGAGGGCCCGCGGCCAGCCGGTTGTGGCTCTCGGCCAGGCGCGACAGCTCGTCGTCACCGCCGACGTTGATCGGGGTCGACAGGTCGCCGGCCGAGACGCGATCGACCGCCGCGGCGATCGCCCGGAGCGGCGCGGTCAGGTCGGCGGCCAGCAGGTAGGCGACGAGCACGGCGATCAGGGCGACGAGGGTGACGAACAGGAGGAGGAGGCGTGGCACGGTCGAGATCGGGTCGGGCAGGCGCAGGGCGGCGATGAGGAGCAGCCCGAAGACCGCCAGCGGGATGACAGCCGCCGCGATCAGGGCGAACGTGAGCCGGGTCCGAAAGCCGATCGCCGTCCCGAACGAGGAGGCCGGAATCGTGCGGTCGCGGAAGGCGGGACCGGCCGGCTCGTTCGGCTCGTTCGGCTCGTTCGGCGCGTTCGGCTCGTTCGGTCCGTTCGGCTCGTTCGGGGTGGCCGGCGCCCGAGGCTCGCTCGAGGTGGCGTCCTGCTCGAGGGTCATTCGGCGGCGTCCGCCTCCAGGGTGACCAGCCGGTAGCCGACGCCCCGCACCGTGAGCAGATGGCTCGGCCGGTTGGGGTCCGCCTCGAGCTTCTGGCGCAGGCGACGCATCGTCACCCAGACGTAGGACGGGTCGGCGTCCTCGGTCTCCGCCCAGCCCCGGGCCAGCAGGGTCTCGGTCGACACCGTGTGGCCGAGGTTCGCGGCAAGTGCATAGAGGAGCCGGGATTCGGTCGGGGTGAGCGGGACCGGCTGGTCGGCCACGATGGCCTCGCGGCGATGCAGCTCCAGGACGAGCTTCGGACCGAGGACGAGGCTCTGGCGGGGGACCTTGTCGCCGAGACGCCGCAGGACCCGGTTGATCCGCGCCCGCAGCTCCGGGTAGTGGTACGGCTTCGTGACGTAGTCCTCGGCAACCTCGTCGAGCAGGTCCGCCTTGTTGTCGCCGGTGTCGATCGCGGTCAGCACGATGATCGGCAGGTCGGCCCGGTCCTTGACCTCGCGGGCGAGGGTGAGGCCGTCCATCCGGGGCATCATCATGTCGATGACGAGCAGATCCGGCCAGGCATGCTCGAGGCGGCGCAGCGCCTCGACCCCGTCACGCGCGGTCGAGACGTCGTAGCCGTCCGCCCGAAGCTGGTCGGCCAGCACGACGAGCAGGTTCGGGTCGTCGTCGACCACCAGGATCCGGGGCGCTGCCGCCGGCCCATTCGAGCCACCGAGGATCATCGACCGAGGATAGCAGTGCCGAATCTCTCCCCGAAACGCCCCGAACGGACTACTCGGTGGGCGCTGCCGTGCGGCGGGGATTGGCGGTGCTGCCCCGCTCCGCGGCCCGGCTCCGCGGCCCGGCTCCGCGGCCCCCGCTCGGCGGCCCAGCTCCGCCCGCGCGAGGCGGCCCCCGCTCGGCGGCCCAGCTCCGCCCGCGCGAGGCGGCCCCCGCTCGGCGGCCCGGCGCCCGGGTTGTGCCAGATTCCGCCCTGGGACGCCGTATGGTCGGTCGGGCTCCGATTCGGGCTCGGGTTCGGTTCCGAAGTCGAGATCCCACGCACGAAATCGGCCGGATCGTGCTCGTCGATCGACCCGAGACCCGATCGAAGCGCCATACGGCGGCTGGTGGCGGAATCTGGCAACGAGGTCGCAGAGATCGAACCCCGGCTACGAGGCGGCCGAGGTCGCGGAGCTCCCGCCCCGGCCGCGGCGGCCGAGGTCGCGGAGGTCGAGCCCCGGCAACGAGGCGGCCGAGGTCGCGGAGATCGAGCCGGCCGCCAGGACGCGGCCACCTGGTAGGAGTGCTGGTCACCTGCCAGGGACGTGGCCTCCTGGCACGAGAACCGGGCGATGCCCCGGTTACGGGGCCTTCGGGTTGACGTAGCGGCAGCGCGGGGCGATCGGGCAGCGGCCGCACTCGGGCTTGCGGGCGTGGCAGATCTGGCGGCCGTGGGTGATCAGGTTGACGTGGGCCTCGTACACCTGGTCCGGCTCGAGCATCGCCAGGTACAGCTCGTGGGCCTCGTCGGCGGTCGCCTTGGGCGGGATCAGGCCGATCCGCAGGCTGACCCGCTCGACGTGCCGGTCGACCGGCATGAGCGGCATCCCGAACGAGAAGAGGAGGAGGACCGAGGCCGTCTTGCGCCCGATCCCGTCGATCGCGGTGAGCCAGTCGCGCGCCTCGCGGGCGGGCAGGTCGCCGAGGAACTCGAGCGAATGGTCGCCCCGCTCCGCGCGGATCAGCCGGAGAGCGGCCTGGATCCGGGGCGCCTTGACCATCGCCAGGCCACCCGGCCGGATCGCCTCGACGAGCTCGGCCAGGGGGGCCTCCTCGACGGCAACCCAGTCGGGCGGAGCACCGATCGCGAGCCCCTCGCCGCCCCAGCCGTCGGCCGCCCGATGCATCTCGGCGAGCTCGGCCGAGGGGAACGCACGGCGGAGCGACTCGAAGGCGCGCTCGGCGTTGATGTCGGCGCTGTTCTGGCTGAGGATCGTGAGGATCAGCTCGCTCGTCGGCCCGAGTCGGCGCTGCCAGACCGGCCGGCCGTAGACGGAGGCAAGCCCGTCGAGGACATACGGGACGAGCCCGGGCCGGGTGCGGGCGAGCCGCTTCACCCAGGCCTGGACCGGATCGGCCGGCCGCCGCCGCCGCGCCCGGCCCACCCCACGGCCCGTCCCACGAGCCGCGGCTGTCCTTGATGGCGGCACGCCCGGAGCCACGCCCGGAGCCACGCCCGGAGCCACGCCCGGAGCCACGCCCGGAGCCACGCCCGGAGCCACGCTCGGAGCCCCCCGCCGGCTCACCGGTCGAGCCACGTCGCACCTCGGGCGATCCTCTCGGCAGCCGCGACCAGCGGCGCGGTCCCGGCGGCGATCGCCTCGGCCAGCGGGATCGGGCGCGGATGGACCGCGACGACCTCGACTCCGAGCGGCGCGAGCGCGGCCACGCCGGCAGGATCGACCCCGCCGCCCACGGCGATGCACCGCACCCCGGCCGCCGCCGCCCGCCGGGCGACTCCGAGGGCCGTCTTCCCGAATGCCGTCTGGGCGTCGATCCGGCCTTCGCCGGTGACCACCAGGTCGGCCCGGCGGAGCTTCGCGTCGAGGTCGACCTCACCGGCGATGAGATCGACGCCCGGCTCGAGGGCGAGGCGAGCGAACCGGTCGGTCAGGCAGAGCAGGGCGAAGCCGACCCCTCCGGCCGCCCCGGCACCGGGGGTGTCGCGTTCGTGCCGGCCGGTGACCGCCTCGAGCAGGTCGGCATAGCGGGCGAGCCGTTCGTCGAGGGTCGCGACGTCCGCCGGTGAGGCTCCTTTCTGCGGCCCGTAGGTGGCGGCCGCGCCGGCCGGACCGAGGAGCGGATCGTGACGTCGCAGGCGACGAGGAGCTCGAGCCCGGCCAGCCGGACGTCGAGGCCGGCAAGGTCGATCCGGTCGGGCTCGACCCACGCGCCGAGCGCGTCGAGGATCCCGGCCCCGCCGTCGTTCGTGGCGCTGCCGCCGATCCCGAGCACGATCCGGCGCGCTCCGGCGTCGAGGACTGCCCGGATCAGCAGCCCGGTGCCGACCGTCGTCGCGCCGAGCGGATCACGCTCACCGGCGGCCAGCCGGGAGAGGCCCGAGGCCGCAGCCAGCTCGACCACCGCCCGGGTCCCGTCGGCCGAACGCAGCCAGGGCGCGTCGATGGGACGCCCGATCGGATCGACCGTCGGCGACGTCCGCTCGAGCCAGCCGCCGGCCGCCGCGATCGCCGCCAGGGTGCCCTCGCCGCCGTCGGCCAGCGGTGTCAACAGCAGCTCGTCATCGGGGCGGGCCCGGTGCCAGCCATCGGCGAGGGCGCGGGCCACCTCGACCGACGTCAACGACCCCTTGAACGAATCCGGGGCGAACAGGACCGTCGTCACCCGCCGATCTCGCCCGCCCGCTTCTCGAGGTACTCCGGGATCCGGTTCATCGGCGGGCGCTCCTGGTCGGCCAGCTCGATCACCTCCAGGCCGAGCCGGCCGTGGCCGGAGCGGGGCAGCTTCATCGTCGAGCCGAGCTCCGCGAAGAGGCGCGCCTTGCGCCGCTCCTCGAGCCGCTTCATGACGGCCTGCAGGATGACGAAGCTCATCCGGCTCAGCCCCTCGAGCTCCTGGTTGCGATGGATCCGGCGCTCGAGGTCGACCTGGCCGAGGCCCTCCAGGCCGACCCGCTCGGCGGCATCGATCAGGTGGCCGATCTCGACCGCGTAACCGGTGAAGAAGGGCATCGTCTCGAGCAGCGAGCGGCGCCCGGCGTACTCGCCCGAGAGGGGCTGGATGAAGCCCGACAGCTCGGGGTAGAAGAGGTTGATCAGGGGCCGGGCGACGAGCTCGGTGACCCGCCCGCCGCCGCCCTCCTTGAGCACGCCACCCTCGACGATCGGGCGCTGGTAGTAGCCCTTGACGTACTGCAGCCGGGGCTCGGTCAGGAGCGGCCCGAGGGTGCCGTAGACCATCCGCGGATGCCAGTTGCGGACGTCCGTGTCGGCCCACACGATCAGGTCGCCGCTCGTCGCGTAGAGGCTCTTCCAGAGCGCTTCGCCCTTGCCCCGGAAGCTGCCGTAGCGGTCGAGCACGTCGCGGTGGCTGACGACCCGGGCGCCCTCGGCCTCGGCGATCTCGCGGGTCCGGTCGGTCGAGGCCGAGTCGATCACCAGGACCTCGTCGAGGAGGGGCACCCGGCCCATCATCTCGCGCATCGCCCGGGCGACGATCGGGCCGATCGTCTCCTCCTCGTTGAGGGTCGGCAGGACGAGGCTGATCGTCAGGCCCTGCTTCTCCTTGAGCTGGACCAGCCGGCGCAGGTCGGCGAACTCGGCATGGTGGAAGTTCGACTCGCCGAACCAGCGCTCGACCCGGGTCGGGATCGCCCGGTTCTCCTCGGCCGCCCGGTCGGCCGCGGCGAGCGTCTCGGCCCGTTCCGCCAGCTTCTCGAACGTCTGGCGGCCGATCGTCTCGCGGGTCTTGACCACGACGACCGTCGGCCGGGCGCGGGTCGCGATCGCCTCGGGCAGGGCGCCGAAGAGGTGCGCCTCGGGCCCGCCCTCGGTCGGTGACGCGGAGGCGCCGACGACGACCAGGTCGGCCCGCTCGGCCTCGCGCAGGATCGCCGTCCGGACGTTGGCGGCTTCCCGGACGAGCGGTTCGGCCACGCCGTGGACGTGCTGCTTGACGAAGGCGGCCAGGGCCCGCTCGGCCTGCGCCCGGACCGCTCCGGTGATCCCGGCCGGGACGACGTGGAGGACCGTCACCGTCGCACCGTGATAGGTGCCGATCGCGTCCGCGAAGGTGAGAGCGAGCTCGGCGTGCGGCCCGCCCCGGACCGGCACGAGGATCCGCCGGATCTCGGTGGCCCCGCGCTGCTTGACCACGGCGATATCGCATGGGGCCGCCCGGACGACCTGGTCGATCGTGGGCGACACGACCGAGCTTGCTTCCCCCGTCGCCCGGCCGCGTCGGCGGGAGCCGTCCGGGGCCGTCTCGCTGCCGGCATGGATCGTGTGGCGACCGCCCCAGCCGAAGATCAGGAGGTCCGCCTCCTCCTCGCCGGCGGCTTCGATGATCCCCTCGGCCGCATGCCGGGCGATCCGGACGAGCGGGTGGATCGGGACCCCCTCGGGCGCGTAGTCGAGGACCCGCTGGAGCAGCCGCCGGGCGTGGCGAGCTCTGGTCGCTCCCTCCGACAGGGGCATCCCCTCGGGCACTTCCACGATCCCCAGGGCACGCAGCTCGCCCGACCGCGGCTCGAGCAGGGCGGCACCGATCCGGACGAGCTCGCCGGCCGTGCCCGGGTTGGCCACCGGAATGAGGATCCGAGCCGGCAGCGGGGTCCGGTTCACTCGGCGTTCCAGCGTTCGACCAGGTACGGCTTGAGCAGCTCGAACTCGCGGGCCTGGCGCTCGACCCGCTCCTCGGCCTCGTCGGTGGTGATGTCCCGGTTCTCCACGACGAAGCTGGCCACCCGCCCGAAATAGATCGGGACGAGGCCTGCGACATACCGGCCGAGGCTGGCCGGCGTCTTCGTCTCGGCCGCGCCGGCGGGACCGGCCGTCCCGGCGGCGCGCTGGAGCCGGCCGGCGCTCGCCACCAGGTCGTAGACCACCCGCGCCCAGATGTCGTCGGGGAAGTGGAAGCCGGCCAGGGCATCGGCCATCGCGTGGGTGGTCGGGCCGGCGTCCTCGGCCCGGTTGCCGCCCGAGGCACCCGTGTCGCCGCCGTGGACGCCCAGCCGGCGACTGGCGTCGTCGAAGCGCTTGCCGGCCTCGGTGGCCAGCTCGAGGACCGTGGCGAGGGTCGCCGGGGCGAGCATCTCGGCCCACGTGTCGGCCATCCCGAGCGAGCCGGCGTGGAACTCGGAGACGAGCCGGAGGGTGTTCACCTCGAGCGGCGGCGGGTCGATGATCCGCTCGAAGCCGTAGGCCGGCACGTCGTGCGAGCCGCGAATGTCGAGCCAGCGCTCCGGGCTTCGGGCGGCCAGCCGCAGGATCGTGGCGACGACCTGGCGGAACATCGGCCCGAGGTCGGCCCCGGGATCCTTCGGGTCGTGGACCTTGGCCCCCAGGCGCGCCTGGCAGACGGCGAATCCGCCGGCCAGGGCCTCGGTCGTCATCCAGATGTCGATCCCGAAGCGGCTGACGTCGGCATCCCAGCTGTCGAGGGTCAGGTAGTGCCGGACGAGGTCGCCCGAGACCCCGAAGTCGCCCCCGATCGGCTGCCGGATCCGGTTGCCGTAGAGCGCCCGGGTGAGCGGGTAGGTGACCGTGTTGGTGATCGTGCCGTCGTACTTGTAGCGGGCGTAGAGCGGGGCGACGAAGTCGTAGCCGCCCTTGAGGATCGGCCCGGCCAGCAGCTCGATCCACTCGGGCACGATCGAGCGCAGGTCCGAATCGACCACGACGAGGGCGCTCACGTTGAGGGCGGCGGCCATCTCGAAGATCGTCCGCAGGGCGGCGCCCTTGCCGCCCACCCCGTCGACCTCGGGGTAGGTCAGGCTGACCTTCTCGAGGCGGTTCGTCGGCCGGACCAGGAGGATCCGTTCGACGTAGTCGGGCGGCTCGGTCTCGGCCACGACCCGCTGTGTCTCGTCGGGCGATCCGGCGTCGGCGTTGACCAGGACCGGGCGAAGGTCGGGGAAGTACTGGACGAGGCCGGCCTGGGCAGCCCGGACGACGTAACCGATCGTGGCCTCGTTCTTGAAGCTCGGGATGCCGACCATCATGTCGGCGTGCCCGAGGCGTTCGATCAGCTCGCGGATCGGTGCGCTGAGGCTGCTGTCGACCACTAGCGGGTCGGGATCTTGGAGATGGCCCAGCCGTCGTTGTCGCGCCCTGGCTGGTAGCGTCCATTGGCCGCCTTGAAGGCGATCGCATGGAAGCCGATCGAGCGCCAGGAGATCAGCCAGGCGTCGAGCGGCGGCCGGACGTAGATCCCGCGCCGGACGAAGCGGTTCTCGTCGAGGACGCTCTCCAGGACGCGCTTCCGCTCGAGCAGCGGGACATCGAGGATCTCGTCGCCGTCGACCATCAGCAGGTCGACCGCCACGAACGTCGTCGCGGCGGCCGGATCGACCGGTCTCGAGCGGTCGACCTGGTAGAGCTCTTCGTGGCGTCGCCCGCCGCCCATCAGGAATTGGCGGGTGATGTCGGCCGACGTGGGTGTCGGGACCGCGGTCAGGGCCACCCCCTCGGCTCCCCGGTCGACCCGATCGGTGAGGTAGCCGTCGATCACCAGCGAGGTCGCCCGAGTCGCCGCGCCGATCCCCTCGGCGACGTCGGGATAGGCGTCGAGCAGCTCGCCGTCCTCGTCCTGGATCGCGACGAACGGGCGATCGTCGACGACCCGTGGACCGACCGTCTCGACGTGGGCGAGGACGCGCTCGCCGGCCCAGATCGGCTCGATCAGCGGGTCGACCACCTTGCGGCCGTTGAGTCGCCCGAAGCGCTGCGGCCGCAGGTCGGTCCGGGCGGGCTCGAGCATGACGTTCATCCAGCCAAGGATACGACGCCCTCGGCCGGATCTCTCAGCGGGCCGTCAGGCAGAAGGCTCGGGCGGGCCGGCGAGCACGATCCGCGCCGCGATCCCGGCTGCCGTTCAGTAGTAGGCCTCAGGCGGGCCCTTGTACTCCTGGACCACGTTGCCGCCGTCGACGACGAGCGTCTGGCCGGTGATGTAGCTCGCCCCCGGCGAAGCGAGGAAGGCGATCGCCTCGGCCACCTCGTCGGGCGTTCCGCTCCGGCCGAGCGGTGTGTGCCGGCCGGCGATCACCTCCTCAGGCAGCTGCGAGCCGCTGGCGATCCAGCCGGGCAGGACGCAGTTGACCGTGATGCCCCGCCGGCCGACTTCGATCGCCAGGCTGCGGGCAAGTCCGGTCAGGCCGGCCTTGGCCGCCGAGTAGGCGCTCGAGCGCGGGTTGCTGACGAGCGGCCCGGTGACCGACGAGACGAACACGATCCGCGAGCCGGGCGCGGCCGTGCGGAGGGCCGGCAGGGCCGCCCGGGTAACGCTGAACGCGGTCCGCAGGTTGAGCGCGATCGCCCGGTCCCATTCGGCATCGCTCGTCTCGAGCAGCTCGAGGTCGGTCTCGGGCTCGCCGACGAAGGTCATTCCCGCGCTGTTGACCAGGATGTCGAGCCGGCCGTGGGCGGCCAGCGCCTCGGCCACGATCCGGTCCGCGACGCCCTCCTCGACGAGGTTGCCGACGTGCCCGCTGGCCGCCACGCCGGCGGCCCGGAGCTCGGCGGCACGATCGTGGATCCGCCCGGTCGTCGAGGCGATCGCCAGCCGGGCGCCCTCCCGGCCGAGGAGCCCGGCGGTGGCGAAGCCGATCCCGGATGGGCTTCCGGCGCCGGTCACCAGGGCGATCCTCCCGGCGAATCGATCGGTCACCTGCCGCTCGCCCCGGGTGCAGCGCGCCGCTCAGCCCGACGCTCAGCCCGCCGCGTCATAGCCCCCCGGATGGGCCTGCCGCCAGGCCCAGGCCGAGCCGATCATCTCGGCCAGGCGTGGATCGCCGCGGCGTCCAGCCGAGGACCTCGGCCGGCGCGCTCGTGCGAGGCGACGAGGACCGGCGGGTCGCCGGCCCGACGCGGACCGGTGACGTGCGGGATCGGCCGGCCGACGACCGTCTCCGCCGCCCGGAGCACCTCGCGCACGCGAGAACCCGAGCCGTGCCGAGGTTGAGACTGGAGCGCCCGGCTCGGCGCCGTCCGGTCCGAGGCCGCGGTGGCCGGTCGCCTCGAGCGCCGCGAGGTGCGCGTCCGCGAGGTCCTCGACGTGGATGTAGTCGCGGATCGGCGTGCCGTCGGGCGTCGGGTAGTCCTCGCCGAAGAGGGTGAGCGGCCGGCCGCCCTCGGCCGCGAGCAGGACGTTCGGGATCAGGTGCGTCTCGGGTCGGTGGACCTCGCCCAGCCGCTCGGTGGCGCCGGCGACGTTGAAGTAGCGCAGGATCACGCTCCGCAGCCCGTAGGCCCGGCCGTACCAGCGCAGCGCGCCCTCGAACGTGCGCTTCGTCTCGCCGTACGGGTTGATCGGGTCGGAGCGGGGCGTCCTCGGTGATCGGGCGTGGCGTCCGGCACGCCGTAGACGGCCGCCGTCGAGCGAGAAGACGACGCGCAGGACGCCCGCCGCGCGGGCCGCCTCGAGGAGGGCCACGCCGCCCGCCACGTTGTCGCGGTAGTACTTCGCGGGGTCGCGGATCGCTCTCGCCGACGAGCGAGCGGGCGGCGCAGTGGAGGATCGCGTCGATGCCCTGCTCGGCTCGAGCAGGTCGCGGCGATGGCGGCCTCGTCGGCGTAGGTGCCCGGCGACGAGCGGGCGTCGGGGGGACGGCCCGGCGCGTGGCCGGTGGAGCAGGTCGTCGAGGACCACGACGTCGTGGCCGGCCGCCAGGAGCGCGTCGACGGGACCGCCCGACGTAGCCGGCGCCGCCGGTGACCAGGACCTCATCGGCCGCCTCCGGTGAGCCGAGCGACGAGCCCGCGCCGGGCGGGTGCCGCCGTGGCGGTCGCGAATCGCAGCCGCCGGGCCGACAACCACGCCCCGGCCGGCCAGGACCTCTCGCAGCCGAGCCTCCAGCCGGAGGGCGGCGGCGTTCTCGGGATCGATCACCAGGGCCGCTCAGGCGAGCTCGTGGCGCGCCGGCCTCGTCGCCCCGCTCGAGCGCGACGCGCGCGAGCCCGACGACCGCGATCGAGTTGCGCGGATCGGCCGCGGCGGCCTGGCGGTACAGGCGCTCCGCCTGGTCGACGAGGCCCAGCGCCAGGGCCCGCTCCGCCTGGAGCAGCAGCTCGATCACGGTCCGCGTCGCGTCCATGTCCGCAAGCATGCCCTGTGCGAGCAGCAGGAGCGTCGGCCGCGCTCGTTGAGGCCCGGGTCGTCCAGCACGCGCTCGACGCAGCCCGTCGATCACGCGCCCGAGCCGCGGGCCGGGCTCGAGGCCCGAGCTCGCGCATCAGGTCGTCGCCGTCGATCGCCAGCGCGGAGCGGTCGAGGACGGCCTCGCCGTCGAGCTCCGCGTCGATCCGCGCCCGGAAGCTCGGCCAGCCCGGTGGCATCGGCCGGCGCGCCGCTGCCGATGTCGTCCGCCCGCGCAGGCGCGAACAGCGTCGTCGAGGGCCGCGGCCCGATCCGCTTGATGAACCGGCGGACCGCCGCGTCGCTCCAGGCGTCGGCGTCGCGCCGAACATGTGGTGGCGGACGAGGTGCACGACCCGCTCGTCCGCGGCCGCGCGGGAACCGCAGCCGGCGCAGCAGGGCGTCGGCGAGGTCGGCGCCGACCGCGTCGTGGTGGTGGAAGTGACCGTCGGCGAGCGTCGCCGGCTTGCCGATGTCGTGGACGAGGGCGGCCAGCCGGACGACCGGCCGGTCGCGCGGGGCGGCGTCCACGGTCCGCAGCGTGTGGTCCCAGAGGTCCTCGCCGGGGATCTTGTTCTGGGGGATGCCCGCGCTGGGCGGCGAGCTCCGGCGAGATCACGGCGAGCAGGCCGGTCTGCCTGCGCCAGGCGCAGGCCGATCGACGGCCGCCGGCGCCGCCAGCAGCTTCTCGAGCTCCGCCGCCGATCCGCTCGCCGGACAGGTGGCCGACGAGCTCGGCGCTTGGCGCGTGATCGCGGCGAGGGTGGCCGGGCTCGATCGTCGAACTCGAGCGGCGCGGCCAGCCGGACGGCCCGGACCATCCGCAGCGCGTCCTCGCGGAACCGGGCGTCCGGGTCGCCGACCGCGCAGCGAGCCGTCGCCGCCGAGGTCGCCGCGGCCGCCGAACGGGTCGACCAGGCGGTCCGGCCGCGTCCGCCGGCGGCTCGCGCCCCAGGCCATCGCGTTGACCGTGAAGTCGCGCCGCGCGAGGTCGGCCTCGATCGTCGTCGCCGAACTCGACCCGGTGCGGCCGCCGGAAGTCGGCGTAGTCGTGCTCCGGCGGAAGGTCGTGATCTCGAACACGTCGCCGTCGCGGCGGACGGCGACGGTCCCGAAGCGGTTCTCGTAGACGCGCCCCGGGGAAGAGGGCCCGAGACCTGCTCGGGGCGGGCGTCGGTGGCGAGGTCCCAGTCGCGCGGGGTCGCGCCCGAGCAGCGACGTCCCGCAGCGAGCCGCCGACGACGTAGGCCGCCTGGCCCGCCCGCTGGAGGATGGTCGAGGAGGGCCTGCACCGGGCCGGGAATCCGGGCGGCCAGCGGGCCGTCGGGCGGGCGGGCGATCGGCGGTTCGTGATCGGTCGAGGCCGGAGCTGGGGCCGGCGTCAGTTCCGGCCGAGGAAGAGGTAGTCGCGCCAGGCCTCGTTCCGCGTCGTCCGCGAGGTAGGGCGTGAACAGCGAGTAGAGGTCGCTGCGCGGCTCGAACGGCGGCCGGAGCAGGCGGAGGCGGGCCTCGTCGGGGGTCTGGCCGCCCTTGCGGTGGTTGCACGGCTTGCAGGCGGCCACGAGGTTCTCCCAGCGTGTGCGCCGCCGCCGCGGTGGCGGGGGATGACGTGGTCGAGCGTCAGGTCGTTGGCCTGCCGGCCGCAGTACTGGCAGGTGTGGCCGGTCGCGGGCGAAGATCTCGCGCCGGGTCAGCTTCACGCGCGGCCGCGGCCGGCGGATCTGGTGCTGGAGGCGGATGACGCGACGGCGCGCGGAACTCGCGGCGCGGCGTCCGGATCTCTGGTGGTCGTACTCGATGACCTCGGCCTTCGCGCCGAAGACGAGCCGGAACGCCCGCGGCAGGTTGCAGACGTTGAGCGGCTCGTAGTTCTGGTTCAGCACGAGGACGACCCCGTCCATGGGGCGGATGCTATCAGGAGTGCCAGCCGGAGCGCGCTCGCCCGGCGCACCGGCGGCGCAGCGCCCTACCGGGCCGGTGCGGTTGCGAGGCCCGTGGCCAGGCCGGTGGCCGGGTCCCAGCCACCGGCCTGGCCGACCTTCGAGGCGAGGGGGCGGTCGAGCAGCCCGGCGATGAACCGGGCGGCCTCGAGCACCCCCGACAGCCGGGCTCCGTGCTGCCAGCCCGAGGCGTCGAGGAAGTAGACCAGGTCCTCGGTCGCCAGGTTGCCGGCGGCACCAGGCGCGTAGGGACAGCCGCCGGTCCCGCCGGTCGACGCATCGAACGCCCGGATCCCCGCTCGCAGGCCGGCCGCGACATTGGCCAGGCCGGTCCCGCGCGTGTCGTGGAAGTGGAAGGCCACCCGCTCCGGCGCAAGGCCGGCGTCGAGCGCCAGGCCGGTCAGCTCCTCGACCTGGTCGGGCACGGCCACCCCGATCGTGTCGCCGAAGCAGATCTCGTCTACACCCATCTCGGCGAGCTGCAGCGCAACCTCGATCGCCTTCCCCGGCCGGACCGCACCGGCATACGGGCAGCCCCAGGCCGTCGACACGTAGCCGCGCCGCCACCAGCCGAGCTCGGCGGCCCGGGCGAGGACCGGCCGGAAGGCGGCCAGGGACTCATCGATCGTCATCCCGATGTTGTGGCTCGTGAACGCATCCGACGCGGCGGTGAAGACCGCCAGTGCGTCGGCCCCGGCCGCCTCCGCTCGGGCCATCCCGCGTTCGTTCGGAACGAGGACCGGATAGCGCACCGCATGGGCGCTCGCGCGCGGTTTCAGGGCCCGGACGACCTCGTCGGCGTCGGCCAGCTGGGGGACCGCCGAGGGCCGGACGAAGCTCGTCGCCTCGATCTCGGTCAGGCCGGCGGCGGCGAGGAGCTCGATGAAGCGGAGCTTGCCCGGCGTCGGGATCGGCCTCGACTTCGTTCTGGAGGCCGTCGCGCGGTCCGACCTCGTAGATCCGGACCCGCCGGTCGGGCGAGGCTCCATCAGCCATCGTCGGGTCAGGCGCCGGCGTCGGGATTGGCCGCCGGCAGCTGCTCGATCCGGGCGATCTGGACCTCGATGGCCGCGATCTCCTCGCATGCCTCCCGGTATTCGGGGCTGCCCAGCCTGGAGCGGTCGCGACGATGGCGGGCCTCGGCGTGAAGCGCGAGCAGCTCCGGTCGCGATGCCGGCAGCGACGTGGTCAATGCCTCTCCTCCTGGTGACCGGCCGGCACCTGCCCAAGCGGCCTCAGCCGATTACGGTAGCGCCTTCGGCGCCGCCGGGTCCGCCACGTCCGGCGGCTCCGGCGGTGGGTCGAGGTTGAGGAGCTGCCGTCCCCGCTCGACCTGGTCGCCCCGCCGGACGAGAACCTCGAGGACGACGCCGGCGACCGGCGCCGTGACGACGTGCTCCATCTTCATCGCCTCGAGGACGACCAGGGCCTGGCCGGCCTCGACGATCGCGCCCGGCTCGACATGGACGGCGAGGACGGCGCCCGGCATTGGTGCCACCACGTCCGACCCTCCGCCGGGACCATGCGAAGCGGCGGCGCGCGCGGCACGATCGACGTCGGGCGGCGGCGCGATCCGGAACGGGACGCTGCGACCGTCGTCGTCCACGAACGCGGTTCCTGCCGCGTCGACAACCGTGGGCGGCCCGGGGCCGTGGCTTCCCGCCGCCAGCTCGATCGTGCGCTCCGTCCGTTCCGACACGAGCCGGATCCTGGCCGGGCCGTTCAGCCGCCAGCCGCCCTCGGTCGCGCCCAGGAGGGCACGACCGGCCGCCAGCCAGGCGCCGGCCGAGGGTCCGCCACTGGCCGGTGTGGCCGGTCCGGTCGGTCCGGTCGGTCCGGCTGGTGCGGCATCGCCCGCCGGGGGCCAGATCGCCTCGAGCGTGTCGATCCGGGCCTCGCCCTCGGCGACGACCGGTTGAGCGACGAGCCAGCGCAGGAAGTGGAGGTTCGTCGGCAGACCGAGGACGACGGTGCCTTCGAGCGCCGACTGGAGGTTGGCCAGCGCCTCCGATCGACTCCGGCCGCCGGCAATCACCTTGGCCAGCATCGGGTCGAAGCGGGTGTCGACGATCGAGCCCACCTGGATCCCGGTATCGACACGGATTGGAGGATCGGCGCGCACCGGCCAGTGGAGGCCCTCGATCGTGCCGGTCGTCGGCAGGAAGCCCGCATCGGGATCCTCGGCATACAGCCGCACCTCGATCGCGTGGCCGCCCGCCCGGCGCGCTGCGTCCGCGTCGGCCTGGCTGAAGCCGAGGGGCTCGCCGGTCGCGATCCGGAGCTGGTCGGCGACCAGGTCCCGGCCGGTGACGAGCTCGGTGACCGGGTGCTCGACCTGGAGGCGGGTGTTCATCTCGAGAAAGTGGAACTCGCCATCGTCGCCGAGCAGGAACTCGCACGTTCCGGCCGAGCGATAGCCGACCGCCGAGGCGAGCCCCAGGGCCGCCCGCCCGAGGCGCTGCCGGAGCGCCTCGTCGACCGCCGGCGAGGGCGACTCCTCGAGGACCTTCTGGTGGCGGCGCTGGAGCGAGCAGTCGCGTTCGCCGAGGTGGACCCCGTTGCCGTGGGCGTCGAAGACGAGCTGGACCTCGACGTGTCGCGGACCGGCCAGGAAGCGCTCGAGGATCAGGCGCGGATCCCCGAACGCGGCGAGCGCCTCGCGTCGGGCGATGGCCAGGGCCCCGATGAATGCCTCGGGCGGATCGAGCTCGCGAACGACCCGCATCCCCTTGCCGCCGCCGCCCGCCGCCGGCTTGATCAGGACGGCGTGGCGGTGCGTCCCGCGGGCGGGATCACCGGCGATCTCGCGAGCCGCGGCCAGCAGGGCAGCGTCCGACTGATCGTCGCCGTCGTAGCCCGGCACGACCGGAATCCCGAGCTCGGCGGCGAGGCGCCGGGCCGAGGCCTTGTCGCCCATCGCCCGGATCGCGCCCGGCGGCGGCCCGACCCAACGGATCGCGGCTGCCTCGACGGCCGCGGCGAACTCGGCGTTCTCCGACAGGAACCCGAAGCCCGGATGAAGCGCGTCGGCCCCCGTGGCGAGCGCTTCGGCGACGACGGCGGCGCTGTCGAGCAGGTCGACTGGTGGAGCCCCGTCGAGGCCGGGCGCGACGGCCCGGATGCCGAGGCGATCCGCGGTCCGGCGGATGCGGGCGGCGATCTCGCCCCGGTTCGCGATGAACAAGGTACGGATCGGCTCGATGGCTCGCGTCGGTGGCGGCACCGGGGGGTTCGCCCGCCGCTCGGTCCTTACCAATGCGTCAATTGCGCCACGTGCGACACGCCAGCGGCTTCCCACCCGCCTGGCTGGCAGCTCGCCGCGTGCGATCCAGCGTTGGACGGAGCGTGTCGTGGCTCCGATCCGCTCGGCAGCCTGGCGCGGCGTCAGCTCATCGTGCATCGTGGCGCGATTGTCGCGTTAGGACTGCGGCTTGGCAAGACTGCGGCCGGGCCTCCGATCAGCTCTGCACCATGTGCAGGCAAACGACGTGATGCGAGCTCAGCTCGTCGTGGTTCTGCGCCCGCAGCAGAGATTCGGAGTGAATCTGCACCTGGTGACGAACGTCGACGAGTCGAGGGGTAACGCTCGTCGCATGTCTGGACCCGGTGCCCACGCCGCCGGCCGGGGGACGATGGCAGGCGCCGCCGCCTCGGGGACGGTGCCCACGCCGCCGGCCCGGGGACGGTGCCGACGCCGCCGCCTCGGCGGCCTAGTCGCCCTCGGGTGACCAGTTCGGTGAGCGCTTCTCGAGGAAGGCTCGCAGGCCCTCCTGGGCCTCCGGCGAGCGGCGCTGCCGAGCGATCACCCGGGCGGTGTGCCACTTCGACGAGCCGTGGGGCAGACCGCGGACCTCGCGCACGATCGACTTGGCCGCCCGGGCCGCGGTCGGTCCTGCGGCCAGCACGTCGTCGACGGCGGCCGCGACGGCCGCATCGAGCGCCTCGGTGCCCTCGGCAAGCTCGTGGACCAGCCCGATCCGCTGGGCCCGGATCGCATCGAACCGACGGCCCGGCGGGAACAGGGCCCGGGCCTGGCTCTCGCCGATCTTGGCGATGACGAACGGCGCGATCACCGCAGGCAGGATCCCCAGGCGCGTCTCGGTGAAGCCGAAACGGGTCCCGGACTCGGCGATCACCAGGTCGCTGACCGCGCACAGGCCCGTTCCCCCGCCGAGGGCCGCGCCGTGGACCCGGGCGACGACGGGCACCGGACAGGTGTCGATCGCCTCGAACATCTCGGCCATCGCCATCGCGTCCTGCTCGTTGGCCTCGACCTCCAGCTCGAGCGCGGCGCGCATCCAGCCCACATCGGCCCCGGCGCAGAACGACGGACCATCGCCTGCCAGCACGACCACCCGGAGCTGTTCCGGCGGCTCGCCGGCCAAGCTCGCGAACGTGGCCCGAAGGTCGGCGATCAGCGTCGCGTCGAAGGCGTTGTGGCGATCCGGCCGGGCGAGGCTCAGCCGGGCAACCAGGCCGGACGGTCCGGTCCGCTCGATCCTATGCCAGACCGGGAAGGCGCTGTCGGGCTCCGAGCCGCGCACCGCCTCGAGCGCGTGATCGGGGCCGTCGTACATCATCGTCGAGAACGTCGGAACGCGCCGCAGCTCCTCGGCCCGCTCCAGCATCTCGATCGTGGGGCCGCCCCCGTGATCCCCCACGCCGTAGAGCACGATCTGATGGCGGATCCCGGCGTTGCGCCGCTCGTCGTCGAGCCGGTCACTGATCAGCCGCCCGGGCTCCAGGTCGTGGTCGTAGCCGAACGGGTTGTACGTGAACAGGCGCGTCCCGTCGCGCCCCTCCCACCAGAACGCGTCGTAGGGCAGCTGCGTCGAATCGTTCCAGCGGATCTTCTGCGTCACGAAGTAGTCGAGGCCCGCCTGCCTGTAGATCTGGGGCAGTGTCCACGGATAGCCGAAGGAGTCCGGGGTCCAGCCGACCTTCGCGCGGTGACCGTAACGGCGCTGGAAGTAGCGCTGTCCGTAGAGTCCCTGTCGGGCCAATGCCTCGCCCGAGGGGATGTTCTGGTCCGGCTCGAGCCACCACCCTCCGACGATCGCCCACTGTCCCGCATTCACCGCCGCGCGCAGCGAGTCGGCGAGCCTCGGCTGCAGGCGGTCCATGGCGTCGTAATAGGCCGCGGCGCTGGCGGCGAAGACATAGCCCGGGAACATCGCCGCGAGCTTGAGCGAGGTGCGCCAGGTGTTGGGGATGACCTCGCCCGACGTTTCGCTCCACGGCCACAGCCACGCCGCGTCGATGTGCGAATTGCCGATCAGGTGCAGGGTGTCGCGGCGGATCTCGGCCGCGAGCGGCGCATAGGCGGCGGCATAGCGGTCGGCCAGCCGGGCGTAGGCGTTGCCTCCGCCGATGGCGGCCAGCCATTCGCGTGCGTCGGGCCGGGCGATGCCGGGGGCGCGACCGGCGAGCCGCAGCGCGTAGCCGTAGCCGTCGGCGAATTCCTGGTAGCCGATGTCGCGCACCCGGACTTCCGGAAGCGTCCACCAGGGCCGCCGCGGCTCGAGCCGGATGGCCACGCTCAGCGTGTCGCCGGCACGGCACGGAGCGCACAGCTCGACCGCGCCTTCGCGCCACGTGCCCGAGTGCCCGCTCACCTGGTACTGCGCCCGCGGCCCGAACTGCGCCACCAGCAGATCCACGGCGCGGCCGTCGAAGACCGCCGGCACGATCAGCGTGGTCTCGAGGAGGCGGGTGCCGTCGGCCGACGAGTCGCGCAGCCACGAGCCGACCGCGATGCGCCCACCCCAGACGCGGAGCAGCCAATCGGGATCCACCGTGAGCGTGGCGTCGCGGCTCCCGCCGGGCCACGTCACCACTACCTTGAGCGGTGCCACGTCGAGCGCCGCGCGCCGCAGCTCGTCGAACGTCGGTTGGAACCCCAGCGCCTGAGGCTGACCGGGGGCGAGGGAGGCCACGCTCTCCGCTGCCCAGCTCGAGCCTGCCTGCGTCAGCCGCGCGAGGGTACCCGTCATGCGTGTCGCGGCCCCACGCCGTGAGTGTGAGGCTCGCGGGAAGCTCGAAGCGATCCCGATTCCAGGTTGCCGCTCCCGACAGCCGCAGGGTGGACGCGGTGATCGTGCCGGCTGGGTAGTTGTGCGCGGCCACGTCGGCCGGGCGGCGGTACGCGGCCCGGATGCCATCGAGTGGCCCCTCCCCCGGCGCGCGCGCCAGGCGCCCCAGCACGCCGAAACCGCCCGTGCGGTTGACGGCCTTCAGCAGCAGGCTGTTCCAGCCGGACGCCAGGCGCACCTGCACCGTATCGCTTCCGGCACGCAGGCCGCGGGCGACGTCGTGAAGCCACACCCGCTGCCCGTTCACCCACGCCACGAGATCGTCGTCGCTGTCCATCACCAGCAGGACCGTGCGATCCTCCGGTGCGTAGACGTAGGCGTGCGCGTAGGCGGCGGCGTTGTCGGTGGCGGTGGCGAAGACCCGGAGCAGATCGATGCCGCCGAGGGAGTCGGCGTCGACCGGGAGGAAGGCGCCGCCTGCAATCACGTCGCCCGAGTCGGGGAGGACGGTGGCTTCCCCGCCGAGGTAGTCGCGGACGAGCCGCATCGCGCCGGTGTCGGTGTGGATCGGGCCGCGGACCAGCCAACGCGAAATGGGCAGGTCCTGCGCCTGCGCAGCTGCCCCGATCAGCGCTCCGGCGCACGCGAGGCGCGCCACCCGCGTCAGCACGTGTCTCATCGCATCCTCCCCGTCAGGACGGACCCGCGCCGCCGCCGTCTCCGGCTCCGGTCTCCTTCCAGCGGCGGGCGTCCATCCGCTTCATCCACACGTCGAACAGGACGGCGAGGAGGATGATCGCGCCCTTGGCGATTTCCTGCCAGAAGGCCTGCACGCCGATGAGGTCGAGCCCGTTGTTCAGCACGCCGATCAACAGGGCGCCGGTCAACGCACCCCACGCCGTGCCGATCCCGCCGAACAGCGAGGTGCCGCCGATCACAGCGGCCGCGATCGCATTGAGCTCGTACAGCATCCCGGCATCGGGCCCGCCGCTGCGGAGTTGTCCGACCAGCAGCACGGCCGCCAGGCCCGCGCTCGCGCCCGCGATCGCGTAGACGCCCAGCTTGACCCAGCCGACCGACACGCCGGAGAGCCTCGAGGCCTCTTCGTTGCCGCCGACCGCATAGACGTGCCGGCCGAAGCGCGTGCGCGTGAGCACGAATCCACCGAGCGCCACCAGAGCCAGCATGACGAGCGCGGGCACGGGGAAGCCCGTGGGCAGGCCGGGGACCGGGATACGGCCGCCCCCTACCGCGTGCAGCGCGTCCAGCGCGGCGATCTTCCGGTCGTACAGCGGATCCCCGGGATCGGGAAAGCCGATCGGCACGCCACCGGTCACCAGCCGCGCGGCACCGCGCGCGGCAGTCATCATCGCGAGCGTGACGATGAAGGGCGCCACGCCAAGCCGCGCGACGATGCCGCCGTTGACGAGTCCGACCAGCGCGCCCACGCCGATCCCCACCAGCGCCGCGACGACCGCGGCGCCGGCGGGTCCGAAGAACCGCAGCACCGCGCCGCTCGTGAGCGTGCCCGCCGCCAGCACGCCGGCCAGGCCCACCACCGACCCGACCGAGAGATCGATTCCCGCCGTGATGATCACGAAGATGGAGCCGAGCGCCAGAATGCCGTTGATCGATACGTGGAGGAGAATCGTGGTGAGGTTGGCGCGGCTCATGAAGCCGGGGATGAAGACGCCGGCCACGACGACGATGCCCGCGAGGGCGAGGGGAACGCCGAAGCGGGCGGCGGCGCGCGTCTTCATGCCGCGTGCGGCGCCGGCAACGCCAGGGCGAGCACGCGCTCCGCGGTCGCCTCCGCCGCCGACAGCTCGCCCGAGATTCGACCTTCGCGCATCACCACGATCCGGTCCGCGAGGGCGAGCACTTCGGGCAGCTCGGAGGAGATGACGAGCACCGCCTTGCCGGCGTCGGCCAGCGAGCGGATGACGCGGTGCAGCTCGGTCTTCGTCGCGATGTCCACGCCGCGGGTCGGTTCGTCGAAGAGCAGGACGTCGGCGTCGGCGAGCAGCCACTTGGCCAGCACCACTTTCTGCTGGTTGCCGCCCGAGAGCGTGCCCGCCTCGCGCTCGATCTCGGGGGGTCGCAACTCCACCGCCGCGACCTGCCGCGCGGCAGCCGCCCGCTCGCGCTCCGCCCGGACGACGCCCCAGCGGACGAAGCGCGCCAGCGTGGGGAGCGTCACGTTCTCGCGCACGCTCAAGCCCAGCACCAACCCCAGGGTCTTGCGGTCCTCCGGGAGGTAGACGACGCGGCGACCGATCGCCTCGCGCGGCGATCCGGGGCGATACGGAGCGCCCGCGAGGAGCATCGAGCCGGCGTCCACCGGGTCCACTCCCGCGATGCAGCGCGCCACCTCGGTCCGTCCGGCGCCGACCAGCCCGGCCAACCCGACGAATCTCGCCGCGCCGCAGCACGAGTGAAATGTCGGCGAAGGCCCGCCGACGCGTGAGACCGCGCACCTCGAGCAGCGCTGCGCCGGGCACCGGGGCCGCGGAAGCGACGCGTGCGTACTCGACATCGCGGCCGACCATGTGCCGGATCAGCGCGGCGTCGTCCACCACCGCCGCCGGGCCGGTGAAGGCGCGGCGGCCGTCCCTGAGGACGGTGATCTCGTCCGCGATGCGGCGCACCTCGTCGAGCCGGTGCGACACGAACACCACGCCGATGCCGCGGCTCGTGCAGCTCGCGTATCTGCGTGAAGAGGCGCTCCGTCTCGACGTGCGACAACGCAGCCGTCGGCTCGTCCAGGGCGATCAGTCGCGCGTCACGGGCCAGGGCTCGCGCCAGCTCCACCAGCTGCTGCTCGGCGACCGACAGGTCGCGCACCGGCGTCGCGGGGTCGAAGTCGGCACCGAGCGCCCGCAGCGCGTCGGCAGCACGCGCGGCGGCCGCACGGCGATCGAGGATGCCGTATCGCGCCGGCTCCATGCCCAGAAAGATGTTGGCGTCCGCGCCCAGCGCCGGCACGAGCGACAGCTCCTGGTAGATCACGGTGATGCCGGAGCGCAGCGCATCCCGCGGCGCCGCGAACCGTCACCGGACTTCCCGTCCACCAAGAGCGTGCCGGCGTCCGGTCGCTCCGCACCAGCCACCACTTTGAGCAGCGTGGATTTCCCCGCCCCATTCTCCCCCACCAGCGCGTGCACCGCGCCGGCGCGGACGGTGAAGTCCACGGCGTCCAGCGCGAGGACGCCGGGGTAGCGCTTCGTAACCCCGGCCACGGACAGCAGCGGCGTTGCAGAAGCGCTCGAGGCAGACATCGCGGCGGGGAGGGACTACATCCTGCGGAGAAGCCTGACGACGCGGAACGCCAGGAAGACGGCCAGAGTCCGAGGAGGGTGATCGCGGCGCCCAGGTTGATCTTGCGCATCACGTGGGCCGACACGAAGCGGCGACTCCAGGCCACGACCCCGGACAGTGCCAGGGCGTACACGATCGCCCCCGCGACGAGCCCGATGAAGAACCACACGCGGGCCACGTGATGATCCCGGTCCACCCCCAGGCTCGCCATCGCACCGGATGCCGTCACCGTGAGCCAGAAGAGCACCGCGAACGGGTTCGCCATCGACAGGGCCACGCCCACGGCGAAGCCGGTCCGCCTGCGCGGAGGGTCGGTCAGGCGATAGTCGGGATCCTGGCGCGACGCCCGGAACGCCCCCCATGCCACGAACAACAGGATCCCCACTCCGAGAATGCCGATCCCCGTCCGCAGCGGGATCGAATCCGTCAGCAGACTCGAGCCCAGGATCCCAACCGCGGCCCAGAAGGCGTCGCCGATGACCGAGCCGAGTCCCACCAGGAAGCCCGCCAGGAACCCGACGGAAAGGCCCCGCCGCACCATCTCGAGATTGACCGGCCCGACCGGCGCGCAGTACGCCGCGCCGACGGCCACGCCGAGGAGGAAGGGCAGGAACTGGGAACATAGGGACGGCCAATGTAGCGCTGTTTCGCTCCGGACTTGTAGGATGGGCCATGCTCGGCGTCGCGCTGGTCGCCTGTCTGGCTACGCTGCCCTCGCCGCCTGCCCAAGTCTCCCCAGGACACCGGCACCGTCGATGCCCCCGTGTACGAGAATGTGGCGTACGGTGTTTCGGTCCCACGCCCTTTCGACGACTGGGTCTTCGAGCCGGGCCAGGGACGCCGGACAGCCACGGTGATCTTCCACCCACGGGGGGCCTCGCTCGGAGACCAGTTGTGGGGGGCAGTCATCCTCACGTCCTACCCTGGACGCGCGTCCCTGAAACAGGTGGCCGAGCAACGTGTCCAGGTCGCCTGGCGCCCGCAGCTCGGCGACAGCTTCGCCCTGCTCGGTCGGGACTCGCTGGGGATCGTCGGCTATCCAGCCATTCACCTGTCCGTGAGCGGGACCATCGGCCAAGTGGCGCTCCGGGTGGAGGAGTACGTCATCGCCAGGCGCCGCGATCTCATCGTCCTGCAATTCCGCTATCCGCGCGCCGCGCCATACGATTCGATCGCCGTCGGCTACCGGCGCGTGCTGGATGGCCTGAGAGATCCGCGGAGCGACGAGCGGGGCCGAGCGCCTGCTGCCGGCTGCGGAGGGTGTGGCGCTGCCGCGCACGCTGCCGTGGTCGCCGTGGCAGGTGCGTTCCTATGATGCGCTGGTGCACTACGATACCGCGCGACTGCGCGCGGATTTCGTCGCGCGCGTCGACCTCGTCAACGATGGCCCGTGCCCGCGGACTCGGCGTCCGTTTGGCTCTGGCCCGGCTTCGCGCTGGACAGTGTGCGTACGGCCGCGTCTCTGGTGCGGCCGAGCAGCGCCGACGGCGTCTCCCGGCTTGCGCTGCCGGAAGCGGTGCAGCCGCAGGCAGGCACGACGGTGACGTTCTTCTATCACCTCGGCGCCGAGGCCGTCGCGCTCCCGCCGAGCAGGGCGGCTTCGCGCCCGATGGCGCGTACCTCGCCTGGAACTGGTTGCCGCGCGCGCAGCCCGCCCTGGATTCCTCCGGCCAGGTCGTGCAGACGATGCGGCCGCGCTATACGCTTCGCTTCGACGTCCCCGACACGTGGCGCGCCGTCGCGCCGGGCCGGATGACCGCGGAAGCCGTTTCAGCGGGCCGGCGGCGAACGACCTGGACGACCGAGGGCGTCGCGGCAGCCACCCCCGCATTCGCACTCGGTCCGTACCGGGTCGTGACGCGCCGTGCCGAGGGACTCGGCGTCGCACTGTGGCTGGCGCCCGACGATACGATGTCCGCCGCGACGACCAACGCGTTGCTCGGCACCGTTCGCGCCGCCTGGATCTTCTGCTCCCGTGCCTTCGGCCGTCTCCCAGTCGTCGACGTCAACGTCGTCTCCACCCGTTTGCCGGAGACGCGAGGGTTCCTGGGCCTCATCTTCAGCGGCGGGTTGGATTCGTCGCGCGATCTCCTCTTCCGCGAGGTGGCCCGCAGCTGGTGGGGCAACTCGGTGGACGCCGCCGGACCGCTCTCGTGGTGGCTGCTCGAAGGCCTCCCCGCCTGGACCGCGATCGCCGCCCGCGGAACCCTGGAAGGTGACACCGTGCGCCAGCGGCTCGTGCGCGAGGCGGAGGCACGCTGGCACGCGGCGGTCGCGCCGGGCGCCGATCCGCCGCTCGCTACGCTCATCCCGGGCGCTCCCGGGGCCGTGTTGCTTCGGACCAAGGGCGTTGCCGCCATCGAGGCCGCGCGTCGAGCCGCCGGCGAGGCCACGTTCCGCGAGGCGATCCTCTCCCTCGCCGTCGAGCACCGCAGCGGCTGGATCACCGTCGGAGATCTCCTCAACGCGCTTGGACCAGACGCCCAGTCAGTGTTGCGCAGCCTCCTCTTCTAGCGTAGGATTCACTTCGCAAACAAAAGTATTGGTGAAGTTGCTATATCCGACTATTTCACTGGGATTTAGGCGCCCATGACGGACATCCCTAACGTACCGACGGGTCGTCGCGGCCCACGGGCTCAGGTTCTGCTCGAGATCAAGAGATCGCAACCTATTACTGACGAAAGATCTTAGCGTGATCTTCGGGGTCTCGACCAACGCCATTCGGCGCCATCTCAAGGAGTTGGAGCTGGACGGCTCCGTGGTCTATGTACGGGAGCAGCGAGGGTTGGGCGCGCCGGTGTACGTCTACCGGTTGACGCCGCGGGGCGAGGCGCTGTTCCCCAACCGCTACGAGAACGCCCTCAAGGAGTTGCTGCAGCACATCGAGGAGAAGGCGGGCCGCGGCGAGATCAACCAGTTGTTCGTGGACCAGTTCAAGGCGCGCGCGGATCTGCTGAAGACGGAGCTGGCCGACCAGCCGGTCGAGATCCGGCTGCAGCGGCTGGTGCGGATCCTGACCGAGGAAGGGTACATGGCGGAGTGGGACAGCCGGGACGGCGCGCTCCGCCTGGCGGAGCACAACTGCGCGATTCGCGCGGTGGCGGAGCGGTACCCGGAAGTGTGCGCCGCGGAGCGGCGGTTCCTCACGGAGGTGCTGGCGTCGCAGGTGGAGCGGCGCACCCACATCACCGAGGGCTCGAACGCGTGCGAGTACGCCATCACGCCCGGCGCGGCTGAAGGCGGCGCGCCCACGCGGCGGCAGGGGCAGGCATGACGTCGATCGAGACGCAGGTCCTGCAGCCCTACAAGTACGGGTTCGTCACCGACATCGAGTCGGATGACGTACCGGCCGGCTTGAGCGAGGAGGTCATCCGGCTGATCTCCGCGAAGAAGGGCGAGCCCGAGTTCATGCTGGAGTGGCGGCTCAAGGCGTTCCGGCACTGGGTGACGATGCGGGAGCCGACCTGGGCGAACGTGAAACACCCGCCGATCGACTACCAGTCCATCGTCTACTACGCGGCCCCCAGGCAGGCGAAGTCCGCTGGACAGTCTGGAGCAGGTGGATCCCAAGCTGCTGGAGACCTTCGAGAAGCTGGGGATCCCCCTCTCCGAGCAGAAGCGGCTGGCGGGTGTCGCCGTGGACGCGGTGTTCGACAGCGTGTCGGTGGCGACCACGTTCAAGGAGACCCTGGCGCAGCACGGGATCATCTTCTGTCCGTTCTCGGAGGCGGTGCGCGAGCACCCGGAACTGGTCCGGCGGTACCTCGGCTCCGTGGTGCCGACCAACGACAATTTCTTCGCGGCGCTGAACTCGGCGGTCTTCAGCGACGGGTCGTTCGCGTACATCCCCAAGGGGGTGCGCTGCCCGCTGGAGCTGTCCACGTACTTCCGGATCAACGCCGCGGCGTCGGGCCAGTTCGAGCGGACGCTGATCGTGGCGGAGGAGGGCAGCTACGTCAGCTACCTCGAAGGCTGCTCGGCGCCGATGCGGGACGCGAACCAGCTGCACGCGGCCGTGGTGGAGCTGGTGGCGCTCGACGACGCGCAGATCAAGTACTCGACGGTGCAGAACTGGTACCCCGGGGACGAGCAGGGCCGTGGCGGCATCTACAACTTCGTCACCAAGCGCGGGAAGTGCGCCGGGAAGAACTCGAAGATTTCGTGGACGCAGGTGGAGACGGGCTCGGCGATCACCTGGAAGTACCCCGGCTGCATTCTCCAGGGGGACAACTCGATCGGGGAGTTCTACTCGGTGGCGGTGACGAACAACCGCCAGCAGGCGGACACCGGGACCAAGATGATCCACATCGGGAAGAACACGCGCAGCACCATCGTCTCCAAGGGCATCTCGGCCGGCCACGGGCAGAACACGTACCGCGGCCTGGTGAAGATCCTGAAGGGGGCGACGGGGGCGCGCAACTACTCCCAGTGCGACTCGATGCTGATCGGCGACCAGTGCGGGGCGCACACCTTCCCGTACATCGACGTGCGCAACAGCACGGCGACCATGGAGCACGAGGCCTCCACCTCGAAGATCGGGGAGGACCAGATCTTCTACTGCCGCCAGCGGGGGCTGTCGGCGGAGGACGCGACGTCCATGATCGTGAACGGATTCTGCAAGGAGGTCTTCCGCGAGCTGCCGATGGAGTTCGCCGTGGAGGCGCAGCGCCTGCTCGGCATCAGCCTCGAAGGCAGCGTCGGGTAGCGCGTCCATGCTCGAGATCACGAACCTGCATGCCTCGGTCGAGGGCAAGGAGATCCTGCGCGGCGTCGACCTGGTGGTGCGCGCCGGCGAGGTGCACGCGATCATGGGCCCGAACGGCTCCGGCAAGAGCACGCTGGCGCAGGTGCTGGCGGGCCATCCGGCCTACGCGGTCACCGCGGGCACGGTCACGTACCAGGGCCGGGACCTCCTCGAGATGGATCCCGAGGAGCGGGCGCGCGAGGGGGTGTTCCTCGCCTTCCAGTACCCGGTGGCGATCCGCGGCATCACCAACGCGTACTTCCTGCGCGCGGCGCTCAACGCGACGCGCAAGCACCGCGGGCAGCCGGAGCTGGATCCGCTGGAGTTCCTGGATCTGCTGGCGGAGAAGCTGCAAGGCCGTCGAGTCGGACGACAGCCTGATGAACCGGCCGGTGAACGACGGGTTCTCCGGCGGCGAGAAGAAGCGCAACGAGATCGTCCAGATGGCGGTGCTGGAGCCGCGGCTCGCGATCCTGGACGAGACCGACTCCGGGCTGGACATCGACGCGCTGCGGACGGTGGCGGGCGCGGTGGACCGGCTGCGGCGGCCGGACAACGCGACGGTGATCGTCACGCACTACCAGCGCATCCTCAACTACATCACGCCGGACCGCGTGCACGTGCTGAGCGAGGGGAAGATCGTCCTCTCGGGCGGGAAGGAGCTGGCCCTGGAGCTGGAGTCCAAGGGCTACGACTGGGTCCGCGCCGGAGGCGGCGGTCTGAGGCCATGGCGACGCGCCGGATGAGGCGGCCCGCCGGCGCGGCAGAGCGGTACGTCGCGCAGTTCGACGCGTTCGCGGCCAACGGAGCGCGCGCGCGCGCCGCCGTGGCTGCGAGGAGATCCGTGCGGCGGCCATGGCGCGGTTCGCCGAGCTCGGGCTTCCCGACGACCCACCAGGAAGATTGGCGGTTCACCAGCGTCGCGCCGATCGCCGAGACGCCGTTCGCGCTCCCGGCGCGGCGCGCCGGCCCGGCGGCCAGGCGGGTCGCGCCGCTGTTCCTGCCGGTGGAGAGCGCCTGCCGCCTGGTGTTCGTGAACGGGCGCTACTCGGCGCCGCTCTCGTCGGCGGACGGTCTGCCGCCGGGCGTGCGCGCCGGCAGCCTCGCGGCGGCGCTCGAGCGCGAGCCGCAGCTGCTCGAGGCGCACCTGGCGCGCCACGCGGCGTACGCGGCGAACGCGTTCGGCGCGCTCAACACGGCCTTCATCGGCGACGGCGCGTTCGTGCACGTGGCGGCGGGCGTGGACCTCGACGCGCCGCTGCAGCTCCTCTTCCTCTCGGCGCCGGGCGCGAAGCCGACGGTCACGCATCCGCGCAACCTGATCGTGGTGGAGCGCGGGGCGCGCGCGTCGGTGATCGAGAGCTACGCCGCGCTCCAGGACGGCGATCTACTGGACCAACGCGGTGACGGAGGTGGTCGTCGGGGACGGCGCGCATCTCGAGCTGGTGCGCCCGCAGCGCGAGGCGGCGGGCGCGTATCACGTCGCGACGACGCATACGCATGCAGGGACGCGGACAGCGTGCTGCGCTTCCATCCGATCGTCCTCGGCGCGGCTCTGGCGCGGCACGACATCGTCTCGGTGCTGGACGGCCCCGGCGCGGAGCTGGTCCTCAACGGGCTCTATCTCCAGGCCGGGACGCGGCACGCCGATCATCACACCGTGATCGACCACGCCAAGCCGGACTGTCAGAGCCACGAGTTCTTCAACGGCGTCCTCGACGACGCCGGGCGCGGGGTGTTCAACGGGCGCATCATCGTCCGCCCCGGGGCGCAGCGCACCGACTCGAAACAGACGAACCACAACCTCGTGCTGTCCGAAGAGGCGCGCGCCGACAGCCAGCCGCAGCTCGAGATCTACGCGGACGACGTGAAGTGCACGCACGGCGCGACGCTCGGGCCGCTCGACCCGAAGGAGCTGTTCTACCTGCAGCAGCCGCGGTCTCGACCCCGAGCAGGCCCGCGCGCTGCTGCTCTACGGCTTCGGGGCCGAGATCCTGGGCCGGATACGCCACGCCGGGGTGCGCGACGCCCTCGACCGACCTGGTGCGCGGGGCGCTGCAAGCCCCGGACCACCGCTAGGAGCAACTTTGTGATGTCGCCCCGGTCCGTCCCGCCGGCGCCGCGCCCCGCCTGCGGGACGTGCGCGGCGACTTCCCGATCCTGCGGCAGCCGTCGAACGGCCGCCGCCTCGTCTACCTCGATTCCGCGGCGACGTCGCAGAAGCCGCAGGCGGTGATCGACGCGATCAGCGCGTACTACGGCGGACTGAACGCGAACGTGCACCGCGGCGGATACGACCTGGCGGTGCGTGCCACCGACGCGTACGAGGAGGCGCGCGCGGGCGTGGCCGCGTTCACCGGCGCCCCGGATCCGAACGGCGTGATCTTCGTCCGCGGGACGACCGAGGGGATCAACCTCATCGCCTCGTCGCTCGGCGCGCTCAAGCGTGAAGCGCGGCGACACGATCGTCGTGACGGCGATGGAGCACCACTCGAACCTCATCCCGTGGCAGCTGGTGGCGCAGGCACGCGGCGCCGAGATCGTGATGGTGGAGGTGACCGCCGGACGGCCGCATCGACCTCGCGGACTTCCGGCGCGCGCTGGAGCGTTCGCCGCGGATCGTGGCGTTCACGCACGTCTCGAACGCCCTCGGCACGATCAATCCGGTCGCGGAGCTGGTCCGGCTGGCGCACGACGCCGGGGCGATCGTGGTCGTGGACGGGGCGCAGAGCGCGCCGCACATGCCGGTGGACGTGAAGGCCCTGGACTGCGACTTCTACGTCCTGTCCGGCCACAAGATGCTCGGGCCGATGGGCATCGGCGCGGTGATCGGGAAGCCCGAGCTGCTCGACGCGATGCCGCCGTATCACGGTGGCGGCGAGATGATCAACGTCGTCCAGGACACGACGGCGACCTACGCGCCGCTGCCGCAGAAGTTCGAGGCCGGCACGCCCAACGTGGAGGGGGCGATCGCGCTGGGCGCCGCGATCGCGTATTTGCGCGGGCTCGGCATGGAGGCGGTCGCCGCGCACGAGCGGGAGCTGGTGGGCCGCGCGCTGGCGAAGCTCTCGGCGATCGAGGGGATGACGATCTACGGCCCCATGGACGAGCGCGCCGGCGTGATCTCGTTCACGCTCGCGGACATCCACCCGCACGACCTCGCGACCATCCTCGACCACGAGGGCGTCGCGATCCGCGCGGGGCACCACTGCACGCAGCCGTTGATGCGCCGCCTCAACGTGAGTGCCACGGCGCGCGCATCGTTCTACGTGTACAACACAGAGGAGGATGTGGATGCACTGGTCGTGGCCCTCGAGAAGGCGCTGACGCTGTTCGGGTTCGCCCATGCCTGATCAACCCGATCGCGCGCTCGAGGACTTGTTCCAGGAGCTGATCCTCGACCACTACCGGCGCCCGCGGAACAAGGGCGCGCTCGAGCCGCATACGCACCGCATCGGGCTGACGAATCCGTCGTGCGGCGACGAGCTGGAGCTCGACCTCGTGATCTCCGGCGACACCATCGCCGACGTGCGTTTCTCCGGCCGCGGCTGCTCCATCAGCCAGGCGTCGGCGTCGATGATGACCCAGCTCATCAAGGGAAGGTCGGTGCGCGATGCGCGTGCGCTGGCGGCCCGGTTCAACGAGATGATGCACGGCTCGGCGGAGGCCGCGCGCGACAAGACGCTGGGCGAGGCGCGCTCGCTGGTGGGCGTCGCCAAGTTCCCGGTCCGCGTCAAGTGCGCCCTGCTGGGCTGGAACGCCCTCGAAGAGGGCACCAAGAACAGCCGCTGACCTGCGCGCCGGCGCTCGCCTGTCGGCGCGCGCGCGGTTATTGTCCGTCTCCGATCCCGGAGGCGGCCGACGCCGAAACTGCTGTACGTCATCGCTCCCGAACGGTTTCGTGATGAGGAGCTGCTGGAGCCGCGGCACGCGCTCGAACGGCACGGCGTCGCGGTGACGGTGGCCTCGACACGGGCGGGCACCGCGGTGGGGATGCTCGGCGCGAAGGTCGCGATCGACTGTACGGTCCGGCAGGTGGACGCGGGCGAGTACGACGCGCTCGCGATCGCCGGAGGAGCCGGGGCGCCGGCACATCTGTGGGACGACGCGCCCCTGCTGGAGCTGGTGCGGGCGTTCCATCGCGCGGGGAAGCCCGTGGCCGCGATCTGCCTCTCGGGCGCGGTGCTGGCCCGTGCGGGCGTGCTCCGGGGTCGGCGTGCCACCGTGTATCCGGTGCCGCGCGCGGTCCTCGAGCTGAAGAAAGCCGGAGCGACGTACGTAGGGGATCCGGTGGTCGTGGACGGAACGATCGTGACGGCCAGCGGCCCCGAGGCTGCAGCCGCCTTCGGGGCAGCCCTCATCACACACCTCGTGGGAACATGACCAGCGATCCAATCATCCAGATCGACGGGATCACGAAGCGGTTCGGAGACTTCGTGGCGGTCTCCACCCTGTCGCTGTCGGTACCGCGCGGCGCCGTCTACGGCCTGCTCGGCCCGAACGGCGCCGGCAAGACCACCACGATCCGGATGCTGATGGACATCATCATCCCGGACGAGGGCACGGTGCGGCTGTTCGGCGACGCGCGCGGCGGCCGGGAGCACAGCGCCGAGATCGGGTACCTGCCCGAGGAGCGCGGCCTGTACCCGAAGATGCGGGTGAAGGAAGTCCTGGTCTTCCTCGCCTTGACGAAAGGTGTGAAGCGCGACGTGGCGCAGCGGAAGGCCGACGAATGGCTCGAGCGGCTCGATCTGAGCGCGTGGAGCGCGAAGAAGGTGCAGGATCTCTCGAAGGGCATGCAGCAGAAGGTGCAGTTCATCGCCACGATGCTGCATGAGCCCGCGCTCCTGATCCTCGACGAGCCCTTCGCCGGGCTCGACCCGATCAATACCCAGGCCCTCAAGGACGTCATCGTCCACCTCTCCCGGACCGGCACGACGATCGTCTTCTCGACCCACCAGATGGACGTGGCGGAGCGGATCTGCGACCACGTCTGCATCATCGCGGCCGGGCGCAAGGTGCTCGATGGTCCGTTGGCGGAGGTGAAGCGGGTGCACGGGGGGACGCACGTGGCTGTGGCGTTCGAGGGCGGCCGGGAGTTCGCCGCGCCGATCATTGCGGACCGGACCCTGGTGGCCAAAGCAGACGACTACGGCGGCTATGCCGAACTGGCGCTGGCCGACGGCGTCCAGCCACAGCTGCTGCTGGAACGCTTGGTTGCCGCCGCGGCGCGCCTGCAGCGCTTCGAGCACATCGAGCCTTCACTGAACCGCATCTTCCTCGACAAGGTCGGCGCAGCCGGCGCCAAGCCCCGGAGTCCGGAGGCGTCGCGTGAATAAGATCTGGGCGGTGATCCGCCGGGAGTTCGTCGAGCGGGTACGCAGCAAGTGGTTCCTCATCTCGACCGTCCTCGGCCCGGTCTTCATGATCGTGGTGACGGTGCTGCCGGCGGTGCTCGCGGGAACTGGCGGCGGCGGGCGCCATATCGGCCTGCTGGACGAAGGAAGCGGGACCCTGGCGGACCGGCTGGTCACACAGCTCGAGACCGGCAACCAGTTCCGGGTGGATCGCGTCACAACGTCGGAGAGCGGGGCCGCCGCCGCGATGGCGGATCTCACGGAGCAGGTGCAGGTGAAGGCCATCGACGGCTTCCTCGTCGTCACGGGGGCGACGCTGGAGTCGGGGAAGCTGGAGTACCGGGGCCAGAACGTCTCCTCACTCCGGGACATGGCCCTGCTGCAGGCCGCGGCTCGCCAGGCCGTGATGATGGAGCGGCTCACGGAACGGGGCGTGGACCCGGGTATGGTGCAGGAGTCCCAGGCGCACATCTCGGTCTCCACCCTGCGGATCAGCAAGAAGGGAACGACCGGGGAGACCGGCGAAGCCACGTTCTTCCTCGCCTACATCATCGGCTTCGTCATGTACATGGCCATCTTCCTGTACAGCGTGAACGTGATGCGCAGCGTGCTCGAGGAGAAGCAGACGCGGATCATCGAGGTGCTGGTCTCCAGCCTCCGCCCCTTCCAGCTCCTGCTCGGGAAGGTGGTGGGGGTGGGTGCGGTAGGGTTGCTGCAGATGGGCGTCTGGGGAGTGGCGGCCGCGGCCCTGATTCGCTACCGGGCGGCGGTGTTCTCGCTCTTCAAGGTGCCGGCGGAGGCGGCCGCGGCGATCCAGTTCCCGGCCATCGCTGGCGGCATGGTCGCCCTGATACTCGCCTACTTCCTGCTGGGCTATCTCCTGTATTCGGCGATGTTTGCGGTCGTCGGCGCGAGCGTGTCCTCCGACAGCGAGGCGCAACAGGCACAAATGCCGGTGGTCATGCTGCTGATTCCCGGCATCCTCGTCTTTCCGGCGGTGTTGAACGACCCGGCGGGGAAACTCTCGCACGTGATGGGACTGGTGCCGTTCTGGTCCCCGATCATCATGCCGATCCGCTTCGCGGCGTCCGACGTGCCCCCGGCGGAGCTGGCGGCGTCGCTGGCGATTCTCGCCGTGACGGTGGTCGCGGTGGTCTGGGTGGCGGCCCGCATCTACCGGGTCGGCATCCTGATGTACGGCAAGCGGCCCGGGATCGCCGAGCTGGTCCGCTGGGCGAGGCAGAGCTAGCGGGGGCCTCCCCTCTCGCAACTCGCAACCGGCCTGGCCGTGTTGCACGTGGAACAGGGCCGCCCGAAGCGCGAGGCGGCCCCTGCCCCCCCCCAGACCCCGCCCTGCCTTCCCCTCGCAACGCCCCTCTCGCAACTGTCCTGGCCGTGTTGCACGTGAAACATCTCTTGTAGCCACCGGCATTTAGGGGGTAGATTCTGCCCACCCTATGGCCCGCGTCATCGCCATCGCTAACCAGAAGGGCGGCGTCGGCAAGACGACCTCCGCCGTGAACCTCGCCGCCTCCCTGGCGGCGGCGGAGAAGCGCACCCTGCTGGTGGATGCGGATCCCCAGGCCAACGCGACCTCGGGTGTGGGACTGGAGCGCGACGCGCTGCAGCTCACCGTGTACGAGGTGCTGCTCGACAACCGGCCGCTGGCGGACGCGATCCGGCGGGGGGTCCACTTCCCGCTCCTCGACGTCGCGCCGGCGTCGCGGGACCTGGTGGGCGCCGAGGTCGAGCTGGTGGCGCGGGCGCACCGCGAGACCCTGATGCGGCGGGCCCTCGAAGGGCTCCGGCGCTCGTACGACTACGTGCTGATCGATTGCCCTCCGTCTCTGGGCCTGTTGACCCTCAACATGCTGACGGCGGCCGACGCCGTGCTGATCCCGATCCAGTGCGAGTACTATGCGCTGGAGGGGCTCTCGCAGCTCCTCAACACCATCCGGCTGGTGCAGCGCAATTTCAATCCGCGCCTCGCCGTGGACGGCGTGCTGCTGACGATGTACGACGCGCGGCTGAACCTGTCGCGCCAGGTCGCCGAGGAGGCGCAGGAGTACTTCGGCGCGCGGATGTTCAAGACCGTCATTCCCCGCAACGTGCGCCTGGCCGAGGCGCCGAGCTTCGGCAAACCGATCCTTCTCTACGACATCGGCTCGGTGGGTGCGCAGAGCTACCTGAGCGTGGCGGAGGAGCTGATCCGCCGCACCGCCTCCAAGCTGGGGGCGGACCACCGCGAGCCGGCGCACCGTCCCGCCGAGGCCGCCTCGTGAGCGGCGCAGCCGCCAACCGGAGCCGGCTGGGCCGCGGTCTCGAGGCGCTGCTGGGCGTCGGCACGGTCGAGGACGCGGAGCGCGAAGGGCTGGTGCGCGAGCTCCCGGTGGACGGCATCAAGCCGAACCGGTTCCAGCCACGCCGCGCGCTCGATCCGGCCTCACTCGCCGAGCTGAAGAACTCGATCGGCGTCAACGGCTTGCTGCAGCCCATCGTGGTCCGGCAGGTCAGCTCCGGATACGAGCTGGTGGCGGGCGAACGGCGCTGGCGCGCCGTCCGCGCGCTCGGGTGGAAGAAGGTCCCGGCGGTCGTCCGCGACGTGGACGACCGGACCCTCCTGACGTTGGCCCTGGTCGAGAACCTCCAGCGCGCGTCCCTCTCGCCGATCGACGAGGCGCAGGGATACGAGCGGCTGGCGCACGACTTCGCGCTGTCCCATGGGGCGATCGCGGAGGCCGTGGGGCGGGACCGCTCGACGATCGCGAACGCGGTCCGGCTCCTCAAGCTGCCGAAGGGTGTCCAGCAGTTGGTGGCGGACGAGGCCCTCTCGGCCGGGCACGCCCGAGCGCTTCTCTCCCTCGGCGACGGAAAGCAGATCGAGCGCCTGGCCCGCGCGTGCGTGGCCGAAGGGTGGTCGGTGCGTGAGATGGAGCGGCAGGCCCGCGGCACTCCGCGACCGCGGAAGGACGGCCGGGGCCCGAAGCGGGCGGTGCCACCGGAGGCGCGCCGCATCGAGGAGGCGCTGCGCAAGCGGCTCGGCACCGACGCCTCGGTCGTCCTGACGGGGAAGGGGAAGGGGCACCTCCAGCTGCGCTTCTACTCCGAGGACGACCTCGCGCGATTGCTCGAGTTGATCCTCGGCCGGCGGTGGGATGGCTGATGCGTGCCGACGGCTACACGATCATCGTGCACAAAAACGGCGCGCTCGCCTCACGGCAGCTTCGGATCCCCGGGTGGCTGGCGCGCACGCTGATGATCACCGCGGTCGTGCTGGTGGTGGTGATCACGGTGATCGTCGCGGCGTACGGTCCGATCCTCACGGCGGCAGGGAAGGAGCCGTTCCTCCAGCACCGGGTGGCGCAGCTCACTCGCGAGAACCAGCGCGTCGACGAGCTCGCCGCCGCGCTTGCCGAAGCCGAGGCGCGGTACACGCACCTGCGCGGAATGCTCGGGGCGCGGCCGCCGGCCACCTCGAGGGACACCGGCGAGTTCGCGGCGGGCGAAGAGCGGCTCTATGTCGCGCCACCGATCCTCGCCCGCGCGCCGGCGCGCTCCGCCGACTCTGCGGCGGAGGAAGGACCGTCGGTGCCGCATCGCTGGCCGCTGTCGGTGCCGTCGTTCCGGACGCGCGGAATGGTCTCCGGGTCGCCGAGCGAGGAGCTCCACCCCGGCATCGATCTGGCGGTGCCCGAAGGATCCGACGTGCGGGCTGCCGGCGGAGGCACGGTGGAGGCGGCGGGGAACGACTCGTCGTATGGGCTGTTCGTGCTCCTTCGGCATCCCGCCGGGTATGAAACGATGTACGGACATCTTTCGCGGGTGCTGGTCTCGCGCGGCGACGACGTGAGGGCGGGGCAGGTGATCGCGCTCTCCGGCAACACGGGACGGTCCACGGCGCCACATCTGCACTTCGAGATTCGACACAACGGGCGCTCCATCGACCCGACGACGATGGTGCGTGAAGGGGGGACGTAGCCATGGGAATCTTCGGCAGGAAGAAATCCGCTGTTGACTCAGGGACAGCCCAGCCGCGCGGTGCGTCGGCGCCCACCGGAGCGCTGTCCATCATCGGCGCCGGCATGACGGTGCGCGGCGACCTCGAGGCCAACGGCGTCGTGAAGATCGAGGGCGCCGTGGACGGGAACGTTCGGGCTGCCGCCCAAGTGCTGGTCGCCAAGGGCGGCAGCGTCCAGGGCGACGTGGACACGACGGAGGCGGTGGTCGGGGGCACCGTGAGCGGGGCGATCCGCGCCCGGGAACGGGTCGAGGTCCAGTCCGGTGCATCCGTGCACGGCGACATCACCACGCGGCGAATCGCCGTCGCCGAAGGCGGAACCGTCAACGGCCTGATCCGGATGGACGAGACCCCGACGACCAGCGACGAGCGGGCTGCCGAGTCGAATGGGGAGGCGCCTCCGCGCCCATCGCTGCCATCGGGGGGCCAGCGAATCCCGGTGGCGCGCATTGCGGTCCCGCCGCGCGCTCCGACTCAGCCATCCTAGGTGATTGACACGGCAATCAACGCTGGATCCCCACTCGGCGACGGCATCTGCGCAATTCCTTGGCGCAACAGCGCTTACAATGTGCATACCAGTTCGAACATTCCAACATACAATCAACACACAGACAAGTCGGTGAGCGGTCAGTGACCATACGTCTGCGAGGCGAGGGCCGTGCGGCTCGATGATCTGGTTCGCTACCTCGACAACTACCTGCGGACGAAGGAAGTCGGCGACGAGCCGCAGGCGTTGAACGGGCTGCAGGTGGAGAACGGCGGGGAAGTGCAGAACGTTGCCGTGGCCGTCGACGCGTGCCAGGCCGTGATCGACCAGGCGGCCGAGCGCGGCGCCGATCTGCTCCTGGTCCATCACGGGCTGTTCTGGGGAGGTCTCGAGCCGGTCGTCGGGCGCCATTACCGGCGGATGGCCGCCCTGATCCGGCACGGGATCGCGCTCTATTCCGCGCACATCCCGCTGGACCGGCATCCGGAGGTCGGCAACAACGTGGTGCTGGCCCGGCGTCTGGGGATGGAGGTGCGCGGCTGGTTCGGCGAGCACCGCGGGTCGCCGCTCGGCACCTGGGGAGAGATGGACGTTCCGAGAGAAGCGCTGGCGGACCGGCTGAGTGAGATCCTGGGTGCGCGCCCGCGGCTGATCGCGGCGGGCCGGAACGCGTGCGGCGGGTCGGGATCATCACCGGCAGTGCCGGTTCGATGATTGCCCAGGCGCGGGACGCGGGACTGGACTCGTTCGTCACGGGAGAGGGGAAGCACTCGTCCTACTTCGACGCCGAGGAGCTCGGTGTGAACGTGTTCTATGGCGGGCACTACGCGACCGAGACGCTCGGCGTGAAGGCGCTGGCCGAACACATCGCCGAGCGCTTCCAGCTCCCGTGGTCCTTCGTTGATCATCCCACTGGACTCTAGGCCCAGTCGCCTGATAGGACCGCTGTTCCGCTCCGCGCGGCACCGGCCGGAGCACGGCGCTGCGGCCCGGGTCCGCCCGTTCGGCTCAAGAACGTGGCGACCAACTGGGTCGAGCGGCTCACGGCGCCCTTCGGCTTCTGGCGGCACAAGCGTCTCGTGGTCGAGCGAGCCGACCTCGCCGTAGCGGATCTGCAGGCCCGTTCGACGACTATCGCATCGCCTTCGACCGACAGGCATTACTCGGCGATCGTGCCGCAACGGCATCCGGCCCGTGCGGTCGCGACGGCGTTGGAGTTGGCGCCGACCTGATCCTGCTGGGGCGACTTCGTTCCCACCACGCGCGGTACGCGGAGGGCTTGGTGGACCTGCTGCAACCGCTTGCCGCGCCGGACGGGGTCTTCGCCGTGCTGGGCATCGACGATCACTACGCCAGTCCGAGGTGGTGCGCACGTCGCGCGGCGGCGGCCGGCGTTCGCGAGCTGTGGGACGCTTCGTCGCGTCCGCCGCGGCAACGCCGCGCTGGCCGTCGCCGGCGCGGGGGACCTGCGCTTCGACGTCATCGACTTCGACGCGGCGACGGCGGGACTTCCCGGAGACGTGCCGCGGATCGTGGTCTCTCTGCACGACCCCGACGCTCCGCCGGCCTATTGGCCCCCGAAGGTGCGCCTCGACCTGATGCTCTCCGGGCATACCCACGGCGGGCAGGGCCACTTTCCCCTGCGGCCGCCGTACGTGCCGTCGCAGTTCGGATTCCGCTATCTCGCCGGCCTCCTGCGCGAGGGCGGCCGCCAGCTCTACGTCTCGCGCGGGGTCGGCGCGATCACGGCCCCGATCCGGTGGGGCTGTCCGTGGGAGATCAGCCTGCTGGTGCTGCACCCCCCCTCTTGACAAGGCCGGCGTAAAGTACCACTGTATCGGTACAGCGACACAGTGACCGGGGACGTGTTCCGCCAAATAGACCCACGCAGTTCGATTCCGCTGTACGTGCAGATCGCCGATCGCATCCGGATCGCGGTGGCGACGGGGGAGATGCCGCCCGGCGGGGCCCTGCCCTCGGTGCGGCACCTGGCGTCGCAGCTCCGGGTGAATCCAGCCACCGTCGTGCAGGCCTACCGAGAGCTCGAGGAGGTGGGCGTGGTCGAGAGTCGGCAGGGCGCGGGCACCTTCGTCCGCGAGCTCGCGGAGCCGAAGCGGGACGCCGAGCGCCAACGCCTCGCGCGGCGCCTGGTGCGCCAGCTGCTGCAGGAGGCGGCGGCGCTGGGCGTGACGCGGGAGGATCTGGAGCAGGCGCTCCGGGTCGAGATGAAGGTGAAGCTCGCATGAGTTACGCGATCGAGACGTTCGACCTGGCTTACCGGGCGGGGAAGCACTTCGAGATCCGCGACCTGGCACTCAAGGTGCGCGAGGGCTCGATCTACGGATTCCTCGGCCCGAACGGGTCCGGAAAGACGACGATCCGTCTCCTGCTCGGGATGCTGAGGCCCGCGCGCGGCACGATCACGGTGCTGGGGTCGGACAAAGTGCCGGACGAGATGGCCCGGATCATGGCGCAGACGGGCTACGTGCCGGAGCGGCCGCATCTGTATCCGTATCTGACCCTCGAGCAGGCGGTGCACTACCACGCGGCCTTCTACGAGGGTTTCGACATGGGGTACGCCGGCGAGATGCGTCGGACCTTCGGCCTCCCGCTGGACCAGAAGCTGTCGCACCTCTCCAAGGGCGA
>CAWEAL010000008.1:0-204558 GCA_963807035.1 uncultured Chloroflexia bacterium
GAGAGCTACCGCGGTCGCGTCGCAGAAGTCGCGATTTTCTCCGAGGTGTTGGGGGTCGACTCGGTCGAAAGGTTCAAGCATGCAAGCCTGCCCGCCAACGAAACCGACGTCCCAAGCTTTGATCCAGGTGTGTTGAATGACGAAGAGACGCGAGATTTTCCTTGCCGACTACGCGCAGCTGGTTGGCTCGCACAACAAAGGCTCCCTGAGTCATCGAGAGCTGCGGGACGCTTCCTCGCTCGCGGGCCACCTATGGCTGCTCGATACCTATCCCTTGCTTCAACGCGTCAGCAACAACTACGGCGCGATGCTCTCGTGTCCCGATCTTCGACGAGCCGCAACGCTGGCCGCCCGGGTCGAGAAGGACCAGCCGGCACTCTGGTGGCCTCAGACGGAGCACTCCGGGGATTGGGTTCCGTTGTCGACCTTCCGGGATGACCTAGCATGTTGGCTTGGTCAAAGCGACTACCCAGTCACGTGGACGGCATTCATCAAGTTCATCCGAAACAAGCTAGGTGCAGGACACTACGATCCTGATGATCGGCAACGCTGGCAACGCGAGCTTGCAGAACTTGCCGAAAAAGAGGAGATCGATGGCGAGCCTTGGTTAGCATCCATGATGCTCACCCTTGTTCGATCTTTGATCCTGACCGCTGACGGATCTGGTCTCGTGGGATTGGCCCGGGACGGCCAGTAGCGCCGCCACGATCCACCCATGGTGTGAACAGGCGCGATCGCCCCTATCCGGCGGACCGCTCTAGACGCCACGTCGATCCTAGCTCCGGTAAAGAGGCATCCGGGAGACAAACGATACCGCTAACGGTATAGTTTGCGCGTGGACATCGACGTGGTCTCCGTCGAGGAAGCGGCTCTGCTACTCGGGATCACCCCCCGCAGGGTTCGAGCTCTGGTGGCGGGACGGCGACTCGCCGCGATGAGGTTGGGGCGGCGAACGTGGCTGCTATCGAGGTCAGAAATCCTCGTATTCGCCGGACAGCCGAGAGCCCCCGGCCGACCGCGTTCGCGCTCGGATTGGCATGTCCGCGACTCGGACCCGGCAGTTTGAAGAACAGTGTTGGAGGTCGAGAGTGACGATCAGAAATTCGACGATGGAGGTGCCAGACGACCTGCTCCGCGAGTCCAAGAGAACCGGCTCCTGGCGCGCAGCCGCGTTCTGGCTTGCGGACTCCCTTAACGAGTTGGACAAGCGTGTTCGGGCTGGCGTGACCGCACGGTCCGAGCGTGCTGGCCTCATGGCTGAGCTGATCTGGGCGGTGAGGGCCGACCATCGAGAGGCGGACCAGATCCTTCTGCCAGACGGCGCGAAGGTCTGCTGGCACCTCTCGACACCGCGGGACGGACTCGTTGGGTGGTTGAGGACAGGGAAGAGCGGTGCGTTTATCCAGATTGACGAGAAGTCAATGCTTGCTCCGCGGGCGGTTGGCGGCCCAGATTTCGTTCATGTCGAGGCCCGAGTCGATTGACTCGCGCATCTCCTTGAGTGCGGCGTGGGAGTAGCAGTCGTGCGTACTGTGGCCGAACGTGAAGACATGGTGGTAGGCGTCGTTCCCGTCAATGCCGAGATGCGCTCGAAGAGCACCTGCCTTGGGTGGCGTAAGGCCCACGAGCTCAGCCAGCTTCGTCTTGGAAAACGGGAAGCGCTGCTGCAGGTCGATGTCGCGGACGGCCCCTGCCTCCCCGAGCTCATCACCAGGCAAGAAGCGAACTGGCACGCCCTCCTTGCGCGTAGTGTGGACCGTGATCGAAACCTCGATCCCGACAGTTCGGCTGGATAAGCCGTCGAGGCGCGGAAGAAACAGCAGAACGCTCCTCCCCCGAACGGATCGCCTTCTTGACTCGAGCAACGTCGGCTTCGTGGATCTCGTTGTCGTCTGTGACGTGACCTTCGAGGGCCAGAAGTGTCCGGATCCGTGCCCGCGCTTCGGTACCTCGCCGCCGACCTGGTTGGAGTAGGTCTTTCACCTGGCTGTACTCCCGATCGATCAAGATGTCGAGATCCTCCGGGGGCTCGGTCGAGATCGGGAGGACGCGGGCAGGCAGTTGATCCGCCAAGGTCTGAGCGAAAACCGTGATCATCAAGCGGTCGAAGATCGAGATAGCAGCTCGGAGGTGCAGATAGAGCAGCCCCTCCGACACTAAGCCGAGGTAGTGGTACTCATCGTCCCGGAGCTGATCGATCGCGCGAAGCGTGCCCACATCCTCGTCGCAGAGCTCTAAGTGCATGACAGCGAGGTTGAGGCACTTCTTGAACCCAATGGACTGCCCGGTATTGGAGTCAACGATCGCAACATGGCCTTCGTGGAGTGAAGCCTTGATCAGCATCTCGAAGGCATGCTGGAGGTGGATTAGGACCGTCGTGTGTCGACCTGCGTCCTGGAGCGAATTGAATGCAGTCGCCGCCCGGCGCAGCGATGCCACAGCCTTCTCCTTCAGTAGCCGCGCATCCCGACGCACCCTTCACCACCCCCATCATCAATCGACCTAAGCGCGCCGGCCTCCGCAGCTTCGCCGCGAGTGGTCGACCTTTTTCGACTCTAGCCAAGTCCAGACGCCACCGAGTGTAGTTCGAAGGCGGGGCTGCACCAAGTTCTCATGGTGTCGTTGGCAAGCACGGAAACCGGTTCTCAACCCAGCTGAGGCTTGGGTCGAAGTTCGAGGCGGCAGGAGTGGCCTTCCGCGCAGACATAGACCGGGCGCTGAACAGAGGTCGGTCATGAGGCGCTCGCCAGATCGGGCCGCATTGCGTCGGCGAGGGCGAACGCGACAACGCACGGCACGAGGATGAGCCCGCCGATCTCCATTCCGACGAAGCAGATGAAGAGGAGCGACAGATCGACTGCCACGGCGATCCAAGCGGCGAACATCGAGATGCCTCGGGCGATGGCCATGACGCCGAGCCAAAAGAGGGCATAAGGAAGGGATGGCACACCGGGATTGAGTGCGATGATGACGATGCCGGCACCGAGCAGCGCCCACGCTAGAACACGGACGCCGTTGCTTGCCAGCAGGCGTCGGTTCATCGCCACTCCCTCTCTTAGCCGTCCCGGAGCAAACCGATCAAAGACGAGCGAGGATCTCCGCCCGCTTCTCCCGGTGCTCGCTCTCGGTGATCACACCCTGCCCTGTCGATTGTGCGCTGATCAGGATCGACCGCTCGCCATTCTCCGGAATGAGGGGCGTGCCCGCACAACACTCAGGTCATCGTGTTGAGCCGAGGTGACGACCCCTTGCGCCCCTGGGTTCAGCCATTGACCTGCGTTCGCCGTTCACGGAGAGTCATGCCGTGACGAGGGTGGGCGAGTGAAGGTGGCGACGATCGGGACGAGAACCGTCGCGGTGGGCGTATCGCTCGCGATCCTGCTGGCAGCCTTTTTCGTGTTCATGCAGGCAGGCGAGTACCAGTCCCTCGGCCCATTTGACCTCGAGACAGCCGACCGCCTCGCCCTTGCCCTTTGGGTCGCCGCGCCCGTAGCCGGCGGGCTCGCTGCGCGCCGCTTCTCGAACGGGGAGCTGGCCCGAGCGGCGCTCGCCCTCGGGCTCATTGTCGGCCTTGGTGCGGCCATCTTCGCCCTCTTCGCGACCGGCACCGGCAACTACACCTGTCCCATCAACCTGCCCTCGTTCCCGGGCGGCTACCTGCTTGGTTGCCTCGCCTTCGGCGCCCTCGCCGGCCTGGGCATGGGTATCGGGTTCCTCGTCAGCGGTGCTGCCGCTCGGCGGCCGGTCACGGTGCTGCCTGGCGTCGTTCTCGCCGGGGCCGCGACGTGGGCCACGTCCGCCGCCGCCTACGAGCTCTTCTACGGTGCCGTGAGGTGCCTGCGGTAGCCTGCCTGCCCGATCTCCGAATGATGTTGCCCCCGGGGAGTGGATCGGACCAATTGAGGCCAGAGTGTTTGGCTCGCTTAGTCTAAGCACGATTAGTCTAAGTATGATTAGATAACGCAGTGGTACGCCGTTTCATCGACCGCTACTTGGAGCGGGACACCCTTGACCAAGCGTGGCGCTCGGGCCAGCCCGAACTCGTGGTGCTCCACGGACGACGCCGTGTGGGCAAGAGCGAGCTCCTTGGCAGGTTCGCCGGACGCAAACCGATCGCGTATTACGTCGCGGCACAACAGCTCGAGCGGGACCAGCTCGCCGACCTAGGCGGAGCTTTGGGCCCGCTTTCGACCGGCTTTCGTGAGGGTAGGCCGCCAAGACTGGCATTCACCGACTGGGACGAACTACTTGCAGTAGTGGCCGAGGCCGCCGGGAGGCGGCGGATCGGGCTGATCCTGGACGAGTTCCCGTACCTGGTGGACGCCAATCCCGCGCTCCCATCGCTAATTCAGAGGTGGTGGGATCGAGTCGGATCCAAGTGCGACCTAATCCTGATCCTGGCGGGATCGCAGCAGGCAATCATGCAGAGGCTTGTCTCGTCCGACGGGGCGCTCTACGGACGCCAAACGAGGCGCCTTCACCTGCAGCCGTTCGACTACTTTCACGCCGCCAGGTTCGTGCCGAAGTGGACTCCCGAGGACCGCATTCGGCTCTACTCGATCGCCGGCGGGATCCCAGACTACCTCGAAGAATTCGACGAAACGAGAACGCTCCGTGACGAGGTCCTAAGGCTTGCGTATTCACCGGACGGACGCCTCTTCCGCGAGGCGCCGGATCTTCTTCGAGCGGAGTTTCGTGAGCCGCGGACATACGAGTCGATCGTCCGAGCCGTCGCTCAAGGAGCGAATACACCAGCCCTGATCGCCTCCCAGGCCGGCCTCTCAAGTGCCAATCGTGTCAACCCGTACTTGGAGAGCCTGACGGATCTCGGGCTGGTTCAACGGCGAACGCTGCCCGGAGACTCCAACAAGCCCCGCCCAAGAACTAGCCAATATGTCTTGGCGGACGAATACCTGCGGTTCTACTACGCACAGGTAGATCCTTGGCGCAGCGCAATTCAGCAAGGACAGGGCGCTCAGGTACTCGACCATCTTTGGGGAGATGGATTTGACGCATTTGTGAGTTGGACCTTCGAGGAAGTGACGAGACAGTATCTGGGCCGCCTGAGTGGAGCTCGGAAGATCACTCCACTTTCGGAGATTGGATTCTGGTGGTTCCCGACCGGCGATATCGACGCGGCTGGGATGTCTGGTTCGAACTTCGTCGTAGCCGGCAGTGCGAAGTGGACGAAATCGTTCGTGAAGCCAAAGGACCTCGATGATCTCCGGCGAGGGATCGCCACCGTTGATCCTGGAGCTGAACCGGAGATCTACCTATTCGGTCGCTCCGGGTTCGATCCAAATCTGAAGGCCGAGCCGAAGGTCCACCTAATAAGGCTGGCGGATTTGTTTCACAGGAGCTTGGAATACGAGAATGCAGGCTCCGCCCGACGGGCCCCGAAGGACAGCCAGTTGCGGCTTGACCTCGATGGACGAGGGTCTGGAAAGCGGTCATCGGACCCGGATTGAGCGCGCTCAGGGCAACGGTTTCTGGACGTGTCGGTTGATCAGCGGTCCAACCCGACAGTCGCGGTGCTCGGATCAGTGGCGCGGCCAATCCGTGACGAGACTTACGACCCGCTTGATTTTCCACCGATCTCCAGGGACGAGGACGAACCAGATGAAAGCTGTGCGTGAGCGCATTCATGAGTTGGGCGATGCGCTCGAGCTCGATGAACGTCGCTTCTGGCGGACACCTGAGGGCTGGACCGAAGATGACATCCGGGCGCTGGCAGACGAACTCGGTTTGCCGCCGCCGGTTCTTGCCCATATGGCTTTCGTCACTGCGCGAGGGATTGAGCCTCCGAGGTCAGCCAGTTCGGCCGGTCTGCCTCGATTCGCTTTCGAGAGTCGGGAGGAGTCAGCGGCACTCCAGCGGCTGCGAACCACCGAGCATCGAACGGGCAGTCTCGCCAAAGCGATCCACTGTCGCGGACGGGGTTGCCGTCGCCTTCTTGCTCGCCTGCGCCAGAACACTGAGAACGACGGCGTTGAGCTCGTGCTGATCGGCCCGGTCAAGGGTGATCCGAAGACAGGGCGATATGTCTTCGCAGCCGGACGCGCCGCTCGAGCGAATGACATCTACTTGCGGGCGGTCGGTAGCGTCGACCCGAACTGGAAGATGCAGATTGAGTGCTCCTGCGGACACCAGGACACCCTGCATGTCGGGCGGGCCTTGCAGGAGTTCATGCCCTCGGTGTAGCCTGTCGTCGACGAAGGGGACCGTTAACCCGGTCAGTAGTTGCGAGGCGAGGGCGCCCGTAACCTGATCGGGTTTCTTGATTCTCGGGCAGGATCGCTGCCTCCACCTCGCAAGACGAGGAAGGAGATAGCGAGGTTGCTCGAAGGCCCGGAAGTAGCTGACAGCCCGCCGAGCCTCGACCCTTCGCTCGGCCAGTCCGAGGCGATGGCGGAGAAGAGCCCGGTCGCGGCTGCCTTGGCGATGGCGGCACGCGGCTGGAAAGTGCTGCCGCTCCACACACCAACGGCGACCGGGCTTTGTTCCTGCCTCCGATCAAACTGCGACGCGCCGGGCAAACACCCGCGCACCTTGCACGGCCTCCTCGAGGCTACCGATGACCCCGCCGCAATCCACCGCTGGTGGACGCTGTGGCCCGACGCAAATGTCGGGGCGGTCGTCGCGGACGGTCTCGTCGTGTTGGACGTAGACGGCCCCGATGGCGAGCGTGCGCTCGAACCGCTGGCCCTGCCGCTGACGGCGTCGACTCGAACGGGCCGGGGCCGACATCTGATCTTCCAGACGAGCACGCCGATCCGACCGACCGTTCGGGTGCTGCCGCACGTGGACGTGCGCGGCCCGGGCTCGTACATCGTCATCCCGCCGTCGCGGCACCCCAATGGCCAGCAATACGGCCTGGCTCCGGACGATCGAGGACGGGATCGAGCAGGCTCCGGCGGCCCTCCTCGATCTCCTGATGACAAAGCAGCGGAACTCGGCACCGTCGGCCGCTGGAGACCCGATCCGAGAAGGGCAACGGAATGCCAGACTCGCGAGCTTTGCCGGTTCAATGCGCCGACCTGGAATGACGACTGCCGCCATCGAGGCAGCCCTGCGGGTCGAGAATGACACCCGCTGCCGACCGCCGCTCGCCGCGATTGAAGTCCAACAGATCGCCCGGTCGATCGGCCGGTATCCACCGGAGTCACCGTCGCCCGCGGATCGCGGAGACCGGGCCCTTCGCTCGAGCCGGAGGATCGCGGCGGCGCGACCCTCTCGCCGCTCGGGAAGGTGGAGTACGTCGAGGATCTCATCCGACCCGGCCGGATCGTCGTCGTGGCGGCCGAAGAGGGCTCCGGCAAGTCGTACGCGATCGGTGGCGAGCTCGCGATCCGCGTCGCCGTCGCCGGCGGCTCATTCGCAGGCACCTGGCCGGTCCTGCGGCAAGGGCCGGTGCTGTACGTCAGCGAGATGCACGCCGACGACGACTTCGGGCGCGAGGCGACCGTGCTCGGGTCGCTCGAGCTCGACGCGGGCCGACCTGGCCGGGCGCTACTACCGCCTGCCCGCTCCTGACCGCCGCCGGCGGGTCCGCCGGCACTGACGGTGCGCCGCGTGGCGGTCCTGGGTCACCGACTGGCTCCGCGAGCACGAGGCGCTCCTCCTGATCGTCGACACGGCGACGGGCGCGACCCAGGTCGAACCGTGGGGCAAGGAGATCCAGGCCGTCTTCGCCGCTCTCCGGGTCATGCTCGCCGAGTATCCCGAGCTCGCGATCGTGCTCCTCATCCACATGAAGAAGCCCCAGGGCCGCGGCGAGCGGCGGATCTCCGACGTGCTCGGCGAGTGGGGCCGCTGGTGCGATGTCGTGCTCCTCATGGAGAACGACGGGAGCGGGCTCAGCCACGCCCGACTCACCCTCCGCAAGCGCGTCCGGCGCGAGCGCCGGGTCGTCGTCACCAAGGCCGGCGGGTTGCTGATCGACCCGCAGGACCTCGACGAGGCCAAGGGCACGAAGGTGCCGCCCGATGCGGTCGTCGCCGCCGTCGTCGCGAACCCGGGCATGACGTATGCCGAACTCGGGAAGGCCATCGGCGTGTCGAAGGACACCGCGAGCAACTACGTCAAGGCCCTCCCCGACCGACTCCGAGGGGTTCCGGGCAGTGCTAGAAGCGGACGCGGCGCCGGGATTCACGTCTACCCGATCGCCGAGTCGCCGAACATCGCCGAACAAGCACGATTCGGCGATCCCTCGGTGATGGGTTCGGCGACAGAGGGGGAGTCATCGCCGAACGCCGAATCGCCGTCTATAGATCGGCGATCGGCTTCGGTGATCCCCCTCCGCGCCGGATCGCCCGCCGCGGTCACCGGAGCTGGTGGATCTGCCCGATCGAGGAGGACTACCCGCGGAGCGCCTGGGACCCGAACGCCGGCGATGACGAGCCCGGGGAGGCGACTGGCGGCTGGCTCGGCTCCGACTCAGGCGCCGGCGGAGCGGCGATGAGCGAGCCCGCACACGCCGGCGGCGCCGAGGCGCGGCGATCGAGCGGTCCGTCGCTCGGATCGAGGCCCACCTCGTCCGGCTGGCCCAGGGTCACGATCCATTTGGCCATCTCTTCGCCATCGAACGTCTCGCCCGGTGCGCGCGGGCGGAGTGGTTGACGACCGAACAGCCACGGCTGAGCCAGGCGCGGACGAGCGCGATGACCGACCCAGTCGTCCTCCAGCTCAACGTGAGACCCGCTGAGCGAGGCGCAGCCGACCACGGCGGGCATCCTTGAGCCCCGCTCGCCCTCTGGCTGGCCGACGTCTCGGCCGAGGCCGCGCTGCCCCCGTCCGGGAGCCCGCACGGCCCGACGATCCCGCGAACACGCAGCTGATCCCCGAATGACCCTTGCAATCGCGGCCGATCCACGCATCCATGGACGGGTGACCCACTACCTCATCTACGTCCGCCGCTCGTACAAGGAGGCGACGGCGGCCGACGTGAGCGACGAGCTCCAGGAGGCGGCCTGTCGGGCGCTCCTGCCGGCTGGCGCCTCGGTCCGGGTGATCAGCGACTCGGGTGGCCACCAGTCTGGCTCGACCGCCGCCCGCGATGGCTACCAGGCGCTCCTGCGGGCCGTCGCTGCCGGTGAGGCGGCGGCGATCGTCGTCTACGACCTCATCCCGCCTGGCCCGCAACGTCCGGCTGATGCTCGACCTGCGCCATGAGCTCGAACGACTCCAGGTGCCGCTCCTGGTCGCGAACATGCCCGGGGCCCGCTTCGATGGGGCGGCGGGGCGCTACATGTTCGGCCAGTTCTGTCTTGCCAACCAGTTCCAGCGTGACCTCGACTCCGAGCGGATGACCCGGATGCAGCGCCAGCTCTTCGAGGACGGTCGCCACCGCGGCCACGACCCGTTCGGCTACCGCACCCGCCACGACGCCACGGGCCAGCTCGTCCATCCGCGTGAGCTCGAGGTCGTCCCGACCGAGGCCGCGGTCGTCCGGCGGATCTGGGCCGAGCTCGTCGAGCACTCCCTGGCCGACGTGGCCGAACTCCTCAACGCCGACGGGGTCCCAGCGCGGACCGGCGGGATCTGGACCCGCGACGCCGTGAAGGACATCGTCCGGCGAGGTCGGCTGTACCTCGGCTTCGTCGTCGAGAAGCGCGGCCGCGATGAACGGGCCGGGCCGCCACGAGCCGATCCTCAGCGAGGCCGAGTACGGCCGGACGATGGCCGCGATCGCCGCCCGCCGACGCCTGGGCAACAAGCCCGCCCCATTCCGCCACTACGTCCTGCGCGGCCTTGCTCTACTGCTCGTGCGGCACTCGGATGCGCGGCGAGGCCCACCTCCAGCGGGGCACCGAGCGCCGCTACTACCGCTGCCCGACGCTCGGCTGCCGAGCCCGCCGCTCGCCGGCCGAACTCGTCGAAGGCGAGGTCCTGGCGGCGATCGCCGAAGCCGTCCTGCCGGGCTCGGTGATCGATGCCGCCCGGACCGAGCTCCGCCGGCGGCTCGAGACGCCTGAGGTCGTGACCGCGAGTCGCCAGCGGCCGCGCCTGCTCAATCGCCTCGAGCAGCTCAAGAAGCAGCACGGCTGGGGCGATCTCTCCGATGCCGAGTACCAGGCCCAGCGCGACGCGGTCCGAGCCTCCCTGGCGGCGCTGCCCGACGACGATCGGATCCGCTCGTTCGATGCCTATCGGGCTCGCCTGCTCGCCCTGCCCGAGGCGATCGCCGTGGCCTCGCCGGCCCGGCAGGAGGAGCTCTGCCGGATCCTCGTCGAGCGGGTCATCGTCCGGGATCGGGAGATCACCGCGATCGATTGGACGCCGCCGGCCCGACCGTTCTTCGAGAAAAGACAGCGGGTGTGCCCCCAAGGGTGTCTGACTCCAGGACATAGGTGACACCTGATAGGCGACTGGTGAGTCGGGACATGGGTGACAGTGGCGCCCATGTCGAAGCATCGGGTGGCCATCCTTAAGGTCGTCTCAGCGCAGTTGTCCGTCACCGCGGCAGCAGCCGAGTACAGGATCAGCCGCGGGCACTTGCACCGGCTCTTGCGCCGGTACCGGGACGACGGCATGGAGGCTGTCGAGCCGCGGTCGCGTCGGCCGCGCAGCAGTCCGGGCCGGACGCCCGACGTGGTGTGCGCGCGGATCGTCGCCCTGCGTCTCGAGCTCACCGCCCGGGGCCTCGACGCGGGACCGGTCACGATCGCCTGGCACCTCGAGCGCGAGGGCCTGCCCGTCCCGTCGACCTCGACCATTCGGCGCGTCCTCCACGCCGCCGGCCTCATCGTGCCCGAGCCGCGCAAGCGCCCGCGCAGCTCGTGGATCCGGTTCGAGGCCGGCGCGCCCAACGAGGTCTGGCAGTCCGACTTCACCCACTGGCGCCTGGCCGACGGGAGCGAGGTCGAGATCTGCTCCTGGCTCGACGACCACTCGCGCTACCTGCTCGGCTGCACCGTCTTCCGGCGGGTCGCCGGCGACGACGTGGTGGCCACGTTCACCGCTGCTGGCGACGAGCACGGCTGGCCTGCCGCCACGCTCACCGACAACGGCGCGGTCTATACATCCCGGTTCACCGGGGGCCGCAACAGCTTCGAGTACCTGCTCGCCTACCTCGGCATCCGCCAGAAGAACGGTGCGCCTGGCCATCCCCAGACCCAGGGCAAGATCGAGCGCTTCCACCAGACCCTCAAGCGCTGGCTCGGGCAGCAGCCGGCAGCGCGGGACCGCACCTCGCTGCAGGCCCAGCTCGACGCCTTCCGCCTCGCCTACAACGAGCAGCGGCCGCATCGGGCGATCGGGCGGGTGACGCCCGGCGAGGCGTACCGGGCGACACCGCGGGCATTGCCCGCCGGCTCCGGCGGACGGGGCCACTTCCGCCTCCGCTACGACGTCACCGACAGCACGGGCGCCATCACCCTGCGCCGGGCCGGCCGCCTCTATCACCTCAACATCGGCGCGGCTTTCGCCCGTCGGCGGGTCCTGGCCATCGTCGACGAGCAGGAGGTCACGGTCGTCGCCCTTGACACCGGCGAGATCCTCTCGAGCCATCGGATCGAGCCTGATCGCCGGTACTGGCGCAACCAACGACGAGACCCCGGCCGATGGCCGGGGTCTCATGCGACCGGCTGATCACATGTCACGCATGTCGCGGCTCATGTGTCGCCTATGTCGCGACTCAAGACAGGTGTGCCCCCAAGGGGATTCGAACCCCTGATCTCCACCTTGAAAGGGTGGCGTCCTAGGCCTCTAGACGATGGGGGCGGGCCGGCCGAGTGTATCAGGGCCTCGTGCTCGAACCGCCCGCGGGGCCGGTCCCGGCTCGAGCTGTGACAGCCACAGGATGCCGTCGCCCGGCCAGGGCAGATCGGCGTTCGCCAGGGCCGCCTCGATCACCTCGGACGATGCGGGAAACGCCGCCCGGATCGTCTCAGGATGCTCCCGGGCGATCGCCCGATGATGCCTAGAGGCGGGCATGGCGAGGACGACCGAGATCCGGCGCGAGGCCGCGCTTTCGACGCTCGTGCCGAGGTCGAGCCCGTGACGCACGGCGTCGCGCTTCCGGCGAAGCTCCCGGATGATCTCCTCGAGGCCCCCGACGCGCGACTCGACCTCGGCTATCCCGGGTGGTAGAGCAGCCCCAGGATCGTGGCGAAGGCGAGGACCCCGGCCGCAGCCATGGCCGCGATGCCGCCGCAGATCGCCAGGACCACGGCCCGGCCCGCCCGGCCGTCGCGGGCCGCCCGATAGGTCGCGACCGCACCGCTTCCGGCCAGCACGAGCAGGACGATGCCCAGGATCGCGGCCGCCGTGGCCAGCAGCGGGATCTGACTGTTGTCGCGCTTGAGGAATGCGTAGGCCACGAGGGCCAGCGAGCCGGCCAGGGCGATCCCGATGGAGACCCGGATCGGGGTGATCCTGGGGGGCCGGAGCGCCGGGGTCATGGGCCACCCCTGGTGCGGTGGTAGACGGCCACGTTGTACCTCAGCCGGGGCCGGGTCAGCGAAGCCACGAGCGCAGAGCCCGGGCTGCCGAACGAGCCGGCAACGAAGGACGCGAGCTCATCCATCGTGTCAAAGGTCCAGAAAGCGTGCACGACACGGATTCTGAAGCCGTTCCGCAGGAACCAGCCATCTCGGCGACTCCACGTTCGGTATTCGGGCAGGTCCCCCCGCAACGTGGAGACCTCGTCCCGGCCGTAGTCGTGGACGACCAGCAGCCGTCCGCCGTGGCGGAGGACCCGCTCGGCGTGGCGGAGCTGCCCGGAGCGACCGTCGCCGGGGCCGGACCCGGATGCCAGGCCGGACCCGGATGCATCGCCGGACGCGGATGCCACACTGGACCCGGAAACCAGGCCGGATCCAGGATCCTCGCGAAAGCCCGACCAGTAGGTGACGACGATGTCCGCGCTGGCGTCGGGTTGCTCGATCAGGGCCGCGGACGACTCGACAACGGTCACCCGCGCACCGAGCTCCTCGAGCTGTCGGGCACGGGCATGCCCGCCGCCCAGGAGGATCACCTCGCGACCCCCCACCGGGCCCAATGCCTCGATTGCGCGTGGGATCTTGCCTTCGACGTCGAGACTGCGGAGCAGTCGCCCGGCCAGCTCGATGCTGCCCGGCTCGAATGGGAGATCAGCCACAGGCCGCCGAGTATAGACGGGGGCCCGGATCGGACCGCGCGGGTTCAGCCGGGCAGCAGGACGACGCCGTAGCGGGCCGGCACGACGACCTCCAGCCGGCCGTCGGCGCTGACCACCGAACCGCCCAGGGGCTGCTCGTCGGGCCCCTGCCCGGAGAGGTCGCGGGTGGCCAGGGGTGCAACGAGACGCCGGCCGGCGAGCTCCGGGGCGTCGATCGACAGCTTGGCCGCGCCTTCGCCGGCATTCACCACGACCAGGGCGGGCTCGGCCCCATCGGGAACCTCGCTGAGGGCATCCCAGCGACCTGCCCGCAGGATCGCCAGCGAGTCGCCCGACGTGCCGGCGATCCGGAGGCCGCCGCCACGCAGGATCGGCCTGGCGTGGCGCAGCCCGATCGCGGCCTGGACGAACGAAAGCGTCGGCCGGTCCCAGGCCCCCTCGTCGAGCGGGTAGGCGCCGCGGCACCCGGGATCATTGGCACCCTCCAGGCCGATCTCGTCGCCGTAGTAGATGCAGGGCGCCCCCGGCAGCACCACCTGGAGCATGACGGCCAGCCGGATCGCGGCCTCGTCGCGACCGAGCAAGGTCCGGATGCGGGGCGTGTCGTGGCTGCCCAGGAGGTTGAGCTGGACCGCGTCCGTCTCCGGGGCGTAGGCACCCAGGATCGAGCGGAGCCGCTCCGCCATCTCGTCACCGCTCAGGGGCACGATCTTCGAGTACTCGGCGTGGCTGTGGACGACCGCGGCGTCGAGGTGGTGAGCTCCGGCATAGCCCAGGATCGCCTCGGCCAGGGGGTAGTTCATCGCGGCATCGAAGCGATCGCCGGCCAGCCATTCGGGCGCGATCCGCCAGATCTCACCGACCAGGTAGGCCTCGGGGTTCACCGCCCGGACCCGCTCCCGGAAGGCCTGCCAGAACGCCGGATCGGCGATCTCCTCGGGTACGTCGAGGCGCCAGCCGTCGATCCCGAACCGGATCCAGTGCTCGGCGACCGTGAGCAGGTAGTCGCGGACCGGCTGGTAGTCGGTGTTCAGCTTGGGCAGGGCCGGCAGGCCCCACCACGCCTCGTAGCCGAGGCGAGCGAGTGAGCTCGCGTCCTCGCCCGGCTCGCCCGGCGCGGATACGGTCCGGCCCGTGCTGGGGTACGCGAGGAGCTGCACGCCGGTGTCGAGGGCGGCCCGGTCCTCGTGGAACCAGTCGAGGTAGGGCGAGGCGGCGCCGTTCTCGAGGATATGGTGGAACGCCCAGAAGCCGCGCCCGGTGTGGTTGAAGACCCCGTCGAGGATCACCCGCATGCCCAGTCCGTGGGCAGCTTCGAGCAGCTCGCGCAGCGCGGCATCGCCGCCCAGGAGCGGGTCGACCCGCAGGTAATCGTAGGTGTGGTAGCGATGGTTCGAGGCCGAGGCAAAGATCGGGGTCAGGTAGATCGCCGTGATCCCGAGATCGGCCAGCCTGCCCAGCTGCTCGGCAATCCCAAGGAGGTCGCCGCCCTTGAAGCCGTGGGTCGTCGGCGGGTCGGCCCAGGGCTCGAGGTGGCCGGGCTTGGGCACTCGATCGCTGCTGGCGAATCGGTCCGGGAAGATTTCGTAGAAGACGGCATCGCGAACCCAGCCCGGCGTGTCGATCACGGCGCCAGCCTAACGGCCCGGGCGAGTCCGGGTGTGCGGCATCGGCAAGTCGCACGTCGGCGGCGGCCGCCCGCCGCCGACCCGATCCTCAGATCTCGTTGAGCCAGGCCCGGACCTCGGGGGCGAGCAGGCCCCGGAAGAGGAGCATGGCGAAGGCCAGCACGAACAGGGTCGCCGCCACCCGCGGCCCGATCTGCACGAACGTCAGCCAGGCCAGCGGGATCGCCGGCAGGGTCAGGCTCGCCAGGCCGAGGGCGAGGCCCCGGGCGGCCTCCTTGCGCTGGATCACCAGGGTCATCGTGAAGATCGTGTAGGCGAGGAGGATCATCACCACGACCCCGATCGGGCTGACCGGGGCGGAGATGGCCTGGTCCACCACGAACCGCAGTGACAGCCCGATCACGGCCAGGATCAGGAACCCATAGACCAGGAACAGGCGGATCCCGCCCGGCATGCCGCGCAGGGACGGCCGGGGCGAAGGAGAAGGTGGCGACGGCCGGGGCGAGCCGGAGGAGCGCTCGTTCATCGCTCGATTCTGCCACGCGCCGGGCACGAGTCGGCCGGGGACGGTAACCTAGGCCGCCGAGGCGGACCGCAACCGTCCGGACCGGCCTCGACCATGCCCCTGGACCCGATCCCTGAGGACACCTTGAGCAAAGCCTCTCGCCGCAGCTCACGGGCGACCCGTGGTGCTGCGAGCCGCCCGGCCAGCCCGGGCCCTTCGATCTCGCGCCCGGTGAACCCGGCGGGCAACGCCGCCGCCCCGGTCCCCAGCCCTGACGCCCCGTCGGTCGTCGTCCCTTCGGCCGCCTCCGGGGCCGCCTCGCCGGCCGCGTCGCCGGCGCGGACCGGCTCGTCCCGGCCGACTCCCGGTCGGGCGACCGGCCGGCCGTCCGGTCGGACCGCGCCAACCGGCCGGTCGCGCCGGGCGCTCTACCAGCCCTCGTTCTACGAGCGTCATCGCACGGCGCTTCTCAGCCTCGGGGTGCTGGCGATCCTGGCGATCGCGGGCAGCTTCTTCTTCTTCAGTGCCACCGCAAGCGCCTACACCTGCACGACGGTCAGCCAGCCCCAGCCGGCCGGCACGCCACTGCCGAACGGCTCGCCGGCGCTCCTCGGCCAGGCCCAGCCGGACATGGGCAACCTGCACATCTCGATCGGCACGAACCAGCGCTACGCCTACTGCCCGCCGGCCTCCGGCCCCCATTACAACAACCCCGGTGTCGACGGCCCGATCCCGGCGAAGTTCTACGGGCCGGATGACGGGACCCGGCCGGAGGGCTGGATCCACAACCTCGAGCACGGCGCGGTCGTGATCCTCTACAACTGCAAGATGGGTGCCTGCGACAGCGCGACCCAGGCGGCGCTCCAGGCGATACCCCAGAACTTCCCGGACAGTCCGGTCTGCGGGATCAAGGCCGGTGACCTCGCCCCGGTGATCGCCCGGTTCGACGACATGGCGGCGCCCTTCGCCGCACTGGTCTGGGACCGGCTCCTCTACCTCAACACGCTCGACGTGGCCAAGATCAAGGAGTTCTACACGACCGAGGCCGAGACGACGAACCCGGAGATGCAGTGCGCCAGGCCGTCGCCGAGCGTCGCGCCGAGCGTCGCGCCGAGCGCCTCCTCGCCGGCCACGGCCTCCCCGTCGACGATCCCGTCGGTCGAACCCTCGGCCGCCCCGACCCCGGCGGCGTCAGCCAGCCCGAGCTGAGCGGGTGGCCAGGAGCCGGAAGTTCGTCGACGACGGGACGGCCCAGCGCCTGTTCGCATATCAGGCGGCGTCTGAGCTCGGCGGGGTGGGCACGCCGGTCGAAGGGATGGCCCTGGGCCGGCTGGGTCCGGACGGGATCGTCCGGACCGGGGATCGGGCTGACCCGGTCGGCGAGCTGGTCCCGGCCGCCCCGGTCCCCCGGCCGGGCAAGATCGTGTGCATCGGGCTGAACTACCGAGATCACGCTGCCGAAGGGGGCCGGGAGGCCCCCGACCGGCCGATGGTCTTCTCGAAGTTCAGCAACACGGTCGTGGCCGACGGCGAGCCGGTGGTCCGTCCGATCGGCTGCCATGCTCTCGACCTCGAGGGCGAGCTCGGTGTCGTGATCGGCCGGGCGGCCCGGCGGGTGAGCGCGGCCGACGCATACAGCTATGTCCTCGGCTACGTCGTGCTCAACGACATCTCCGCCCGCGACTGGCAGGGCAGCCCGCCGGCGCTCCGGGCGGGCGAGCATGGCGATGGCCAGTGGCTGCGCGCGAAGGGCTCGGACACGTTCCTGCCGATGGGCCCGATCCTTGCCTTCAAGACCGCCATCCCGGATCCCCACCGCCTCCGGATCCGCTCGTGGCGGATCCCCGGCAACGGCCCGGGGGCCGGCTCGCCGATGCTGATGCAGGACGCCAACACGGCCGACATGATCTTCCGGATCCCCGCCCTGATCGAGTTCGTGACGGCCTCGATCAGCCTCGAGCCCGGCGACGTGATCTCGACCGGCACCCCGGCCGGCGTCGGTGTCTTCCGGACGCCGCCGGTCTTCCTCGAGCCGGGCGACCGGGTCCGGGTCGAGATCGAGGGGATTGGCTCGGTCGAGAATCCGATCGTCGCGGCCGACTAGACTCCTCGCAGGAGGCAACGATGGCGGACGGACAGATCCCGAGCACGATGCGGGCCCTGGTCAAGGCCAGCCCATCGGCCGGTGCCGAGCTTCGCGAAGTGCCCGTTCCGGTCCCCGGTGACGGGGAGCTCCTGATCCGGCTCGAGGCGACCAGCCTGTGCGGGACCGACCTGCACATCTACCGCTGGGACGACTGGGCCGAGCAGCGCCTGAGCGGCGGCCTGCCCCGGATCTTCGGCCACGAGATGGCCGGTCGGGTCGTCGCCCACGGGCCGAACCTGCGCGGCCGCGGCCAGATCCCGCTGGGGACCCTGGTGGCGGCCGAGACCCACCTCGTCGACCAGAGCTGCTACCAGTGCCGGACCGGACGCGAGCACGTCTGCGCCAACCTGCGGATCCTGGGCATCGACATGGACGGCGCCTTCGCCCAGTACATCGCCCTGCCGGCCCACAACGCCTGGCCGTCGGAGGGCCTCAGCCCGGAGATCGCGGCGATCCAGGAGCCGATGGGCAACGCCGTCCACGCCGCCTTCGTCGAGGAGCTCGCCGGCCAGACGGTCGTGGTCACCGGCTGTGGCCCGATCGGCCTGATGACGGTGGCGATCGCCAAGCTGGCCGGTGCGGCCCGGGTCTTCGCCACCGACATCAACCCGGAACGGCTCGAGATCGCCCGCCGAATGGGGGCCGACGTCGTCATCGACGGGGCCGGGGACGTTGTCGGGCAGCTTCGGGCGCAGACCGGCGGCGTCGGTGTCGACGTCGTGCTCGAAATGAGCGGGGCCGAGACGGCGATCCGGCAGGGCTTCGAGGCGGTCACCAACGGCGGCCGAGTGTCCCTGCTGGGGCTGCCCTCCCGGCCGATCACCCTCGATCTCAGCAACGACATCATCTTCAAGGGGCTGCGGGTCTACGGGATCACCGGCCGGAAGATGTTCGAGACCTGGTATCGGACCCAGGCCCTGCTGGCCCAGGGCCTCGACCTGACCCCGATCCTGACCCACCGAATCGCCCTGCGAGACTTCAGCCAGGCATTCGACCTGATCGCCGGCGGACACGCCGGCAAAGTCGTGCTCCTGCCCCAGGAGGTCTGAGATGACCACCGTCACCGGTACCGATCCGCTCGGGTTCATCGCCGCCGAGCTGGCCGAGCTGCGGGCGAACCACCTCTATCGGGCGCTCCGGGTGATGAGCTCGGCCCAGGGTCCCGAGGTCGTGGTCGACGGCCGGGCCTGCGTCAGCTTCAGCTCGAACGACTACCTCGGCCTGACCCATCATCCCCGCCTGCGGGCCGCGGCCCTCGCCGCGGTCGAGCGGTTCGGGGTCGGCTCGGGTGCCGTCCGGACGATCGCCGGGACGATGTCCCTGCACGAGGAGCTCGAGGCGACCCTCGCCCGCTTCAAGGGCACCGAGGCCGTGCTCAGCTTCCCGTCCGGCTTCACGGCCAATACGGGGGTGATCCCGACGATCACCGGCGAGGCCGACCTGATCGTCAGCGACAGCCTGAACCACGCCTCGATCATCGACGGAATGCGCCTCTCGAAGGCCCCCCGGGCGATCTACCCGCACGCCGACGTGGCCGCCCTGCGCGAGCGGCTGGCCGCCGCCCGGGCGAGCGGCCGCAGCGACGGCGGCGGAGCCCATCGCCTGATCCTCGTCGTCACCGACGGCGTCTTCAGCATGGACGGCGACATCGCGCCGCTGCCGGGGATCGTCGCCGCGGCCGAGGAGTTCGGGGCGGCGGTGATGGTCGACGACGCCCACGCCTCGGGCGTCCTCGGCCGGGCGGGCCGGGGCAGCGTCGACCACTTCGGGCTCCACGGCCGGGTTGCGATCCAGGTCGGCACGCTGAGCAAGGCGGTCGGAGCGCTGGGCGGCTACGTGGCCGGCTCGCAGGACCTGCGCGACCTGCTCATCCAGCGTGCCCGCCCCTTCCTCTTCTCGACCTCCGCGCCGCCCGCGGTGGCGGCCGCCTGCCTCGAAGCGATCCACGTCTTCGAGGAGGAGCCGGCCCTCCACGAGCGGCTGTGGGCGAACACGCGTCGGTTCAAGTCCGAGCTTGCCCGGCTGGGCTTCGACACCGGCGTCTCGGAGACACCGATCACGCCGGTGATGATGGGCGATTCGGCGATGGCCGGGCGCTTCTCCGACCGGCTGTTCGACGAGGGGATCTTTGCCCAGCCGATCGTCTTCCCGACCGTCGCCCTGGACAAGGCCCGGATCCGGACGATCGTGACGGCGGCCCACACGGACGCCCATCTCGACCGCGCGCTCGATGCCTTCTCGCGGATCGGCCACGAGCTCGGCCTGATCGCGGGGTGACGGCGGAAGCAGCTGTCGACGACCGGCGGGCGCACGACCTCCCGGTCGACGCCCACGTCCACACGAACCTGTCGCCCGACAGCGCCGTCCCGATCGACGTGTATGCCGCGCTGGCGGTCGAGCTGGGCATCGCGGAGTTCGCGGTCACCGACCACGTCGACTTCGACTCGCGCGACCCTGCCTTCAACTACACGACGTTCGCCGAGCGCGAGCGGACGATCCGCGATGCAGCCGAGCGCTGGGCCGGACGCGGCCTGGCGATCCGGTTCGGGGCCGAGCTGACCTACAACACGAGCTGGGAGGCGGACCTTCGCGAACACCTCGCCCGCCATCGATACGACTTCACGATCGGCTCGGTCCACGACTGGCCCGACTCTCCCTACGTCCCGGCGCGGGTCGGGACGTGGGCGACGGGGCGGCCGATCGAGGAGGTGGTCGAGCCGTACTTCGCCCAGGTGACGGCCGCCGCCCGATCGGGCCTGTTCGACACGATCGGCCACCTCGACGTGGTGAAGCGCTACCTGGACCCGCGGATCAAGCCAGCCGAGCTGGCCGAGCGACCGGAGGTCTACGAGGCTTCGCTCGCTGCGCTCGTCGAGAGTGGCACGGCGCTCGAGGTGAACTCGAGCGGGCTGCGCCATCGCGTGGCCGAGACGTATCCGACGGCCGCCGTCGTCGCCCGCTTCCGTGAGCTCGGCGGACAGCGGGTGACGGCCGGCTCGGATGCCCACCGACCGTCGTGGTTCGCCTACCGGCTCGACGACGCCTATCGAATCGCGGCCGATGCCGGATTCGGGGCGCTGGTCCTCCGGCGCGCGCCGCGCGAGTCCGGCGGCGAGCCGGTCGCGATCGCGATTCCGGACCGCTTCGTCGGACGGCGTCGGTCCGCCGCGGTCGCGATCCCGGAGCGGGCGGACGGCTGATGTGGCTCAGAGTGCTCGGTGCGGGGCCGGCCTACACGAACCGGCCGGGGGCGGTCGGCTCCTGCTACCTGGTCAGCTCGGGCAACACGGCGCTCCTGCTGGACATGGGCCAGGGGACCTATTCCGGCCTGGCCGGCACGCTCGAGCCATCGTCCCTGGCCGCGGTCGCGATCAGCCACCTCCACCCCGACCATTTCATCGATCTCGTCCCGCTCCGCCATTACCTGCGCTACGAGTTCGAACCGCCGCGGCGCGTGCCGGTGCTCGCGCCGGCGGCGTTGTCCGAGCGCCTCGACGCGCTGCTCGGAGAACCCGGCTTCACCGCAGAGTCGCTCGACGTCGAGAACCTCGCTGACGGGCTGCTCCGGGAGGTCGGCGGGATGATCCCCGAGTCCGGCGGGCTCCTCCTCGAGGCGCACCGGGTCACCCACACGGACGACTCGTACGCCTTCCGGGTCCAGCCGCTGGCCCGCTCCGGCTACCAGGTCCTCGCGGCGGACGTGCGCGTGGGCAGCGGGGGAATGCTGGGGTTCGGCGCTCGGCCCGGGCTGGTCTACTCGGGAGACTGCGGGCGCGCCGACGATCTCGCGCCCCTGATCCGTCCCGGCGACGTGCTCCTGACCGAGGTGTCGTTCGGGCTGGGGCCCGTCTCGCCGGGGGCCCAGCACCTCGATGTCCACGACGTCGGGCGGCTCGCCGCGGAGTCGGGCGCCAGTCGGATCCTGCTCACCCACCTGCTGTCGGGCCGCGATCGGAGCGCCACGGTCGCCGCCGTCGAGCGACTGAGCGGAGGCATCCCGACGCACCTTGTCGATCCGGGCGACCGCTTCGAGCTCTGACCGGCATTCCTGCGCTCCGGCGCGGGCCAGCGCGGGCCCTGCCCGGTCCGCGAGCGTGGCGGTCGGTCCGCGAGCGTGGCGGTCGGTCCGCGAGCGTGGCGGTCGGTCCGCGAGCGTGGCGGTCGGTCCGCGAGCGTGGCGGTCGGTCCGCGAGCGTGGCGGTCGGTCCGCGAGCGTGGCGGTCGGTCCGCGAGCGTGGCGGTCGGTCCCATGTCATTGGTCTTTCTCACGCACCAAACGACGCGAGACGCGTTCGCCCCGGCGCCGATACCCGGCGCGACGCTGGGCCTCGACTCAAACTCGGTTCGAATCCATCCCGGGCCAAGCGTGGCTCAGGAGGCTTTTTGAGGCTTGAGGTCGTGCCGGTCGCCGATTGAACCGCGAGATGCGCGGTTTGGTGCGCTGAAAAGACCAGACGCCCCTGGCGGAGCCCCCTCGACACCCGTCCAGGACGCCACTCGCACCAGCCCAAGGGCGGCCACCCCGCCCCTGTCACCTGGCCCCGGCCACCCGGCCCCGGCCACCGGCCGGCCACCGGGCCCGGCCACCCGGCCGGTCCGGCCCAAGGTGGTCCGAATGTCGCTGACGGACGCATTATGGCCAAGCAGGCGCGTCCGATCGGCTGCAGTAGGGACCGACGCAATGGTGCCTCCCATCACCTGAGCGCGACCGAAGGGGTCGGCGGCTCACCTTCGCCCGCGGATCCCCATAAGGCCGCTGGTGGCGACAATCGAACGAGGTCGGCCCGAAGGCAGCTCCTCTGGAGCGGCCACGGAACCCGCCACGGAGCGGCTAAGGAGCCTGCCACGGAGCGGCTACGGAGCCGGCCGCGGCGGAGGCGCAGACACGCACGGCCCCCAGGTCGAGGGCTCGGCTACCATTCCGAGCGTGACGCCCACGCCCCTTCCCGAGGCGACCCTTCGTCAGGCGGCGATCCATGCCGTAGAGCGCGCCCTGGGCGCCGCGGTCGAATCGGGAGCCCTGCCCCGTCCGGCCCCCGGCGAGCCGCCGGTCGAGGTCGAGGTCGAGCGGCCGGCCAACCCCGACCACGGCGACCTGGCCACGAACGTCGCCCTGAAGCTCGCCCGCTCGTTCCGCCGCTCGCCGCTCGACATCGCCCGGGCGATCGCCGTCGAGCTGAATCGCGAGTCGACCGGCGACCCGGGATCGACACCGATCGCCTCGGCCGCTGTCGCACCGCCGGGCTTCATCAACCTCCACCTGGCCGACGCCGCCCTCGACTCGGTCCTGGCCGCAATCCTGGCGGCGCCGGAACGGTGGGGTCGGGTCGCCGCGGCGCGTCCGCGCCGGATCAACGTCGAGTTCGTGTCGGCCAACCCGACCGGGCCGCTCACGATCGGCAACGCCCGCGGCGCGTTCGTCGGCGACGTCCTCTGCCGGGTCCTCGAAGCGGCCGGCCACGCGGTCGCCCGCGAGTATTACTTCAACGACTCGGGCGCCCAGATCCAGAAACTCGGAGCGACCGTCCACGCGCTGCGGACCGGCGCACCGGTTCCCGATGATGGCTACCACGGCGACTACACCCAGGCCCTCGCCGACGCGCTCCCGGCGGCGGTCCTCGATGCAGCCGAGGCACCGGGCGCGGACCCGGCCGACGTGGTCGGACGCTGGGCGGCCGGCCAGGTCCGGACCGGGATCGAGGCCAGCCTCGACCACCTCGGCGTCCACTTCGACGTCTGGAAGAGCGAGGGCTCGCTCTACACCGAGGGCTGGGTCGAGCGGGCGATCGATCGCCTCCGCGCCGCCGATTTCGTCTACCTCAAGGACGGCGCGACCTGGTTCCGGTCGACCTCGTTCGGCGACGACAAGGACCGGGTGATCCTGCGCTCGAACGGCGAGCCGACCTACTTCGCCTCGGACATCGGCTACGTCACCGAGAAGTTCAGCCGGGGCTTCGACGAGCTGATCTACATCTGGGGCGCCGACCACCACGGCACGGTCGCCCGGGTGCGCAACGCCGCCGAGGCGATGGGTTACGACCGGGAAGCGGTCCGGATGCTCCTGATCGCCTGGGTCCGCTTCATCGTCGACGGTGTCGAGGTCTCGATGAGCAAGCGGGCCGGCACGTTCATCACCCTCGACCAGCTCCTCGACGAAGTCGGGGTCGACGCCGCCCGCTGGTTCTTCGCCTCACGGGCGCCGACCTCGGGGATCGACTTCGACATCGAGCTGGCGAAGAAGCAGTCGAGCGAGAACCCGGTCTACTACGTCCAGTACGCCCACGCCCGGATCGCCTCGATCCTGCGCCGGGCCGCCGAGGTCGGGCTCGAGCCGGGAGCCTCGGTCGGAAGCGCCCTGGCCGGCGCGGCCGAGGGCCTGCTCGCCCGCCAGATCGTGCGCCTGCCCGAGGTCGTCGAGGATGCGGCCGGGCTCGAGGAGGCCCAGGGGATCACCGCCTACGCGACCGAGCTGGCCACGGCCTTCCACGCCTTCTATCGCGACGCCAAGGTGGTCGATCCGTCCGAGCCCGAGCGCTCGCGGGCGCGCCTGGCCCTGGTGGCGGCGGCCCAGCGAACGCTGGCCAACGCCCTGGCCCTGCTCGGGATCTCCGCGCCGGAGTCGATGTAGCGGAGCGCCCGCCCGCCTCCTCTGTAGGAGCCGCTGCGGGCCTTCAGCTGCCTTCGTCACCCACGAGCGTCAGGGTCAGCCCGAGGTAGCCATCGACCGGGGCGAATCCGCTCGCTTCGTACAGCTGTCGGGCGGCGCTGTTGTCCCCTTCCGTCTGTACCGCCAGGCGCAGCGCACCGGCGGAGGTTGCCGAACTCCGGATGAAGTCGAGCAGGGCGCGTGCGATGCCCAATCGACGTCGGTTGGGGACCACGAAGAGGTCCCGCACCTGCCAGTAGTGGCCGAGCCGGAGCGAGGCGGGGACGTCCAGGGTCGTGGCGAAGCCAACCAGCTCGCCCTCGATTTCCGCGATGTACGCCGTCAGGCGCCCGAGTTCGAGGTTGTCCGCCAGCCACTGCGCCGACGCGCCTGCTTCAATCGCCTCGCCGTAGTGAGCTCGGTAGGCGTCAAAGGCGTTGGCGAGCTCCGCGATCTGCGCTCCCGTTGGCGCTTCCAGCGGCCTGACTCCGACGTCGCTCACCAGCGCCTAGCCAGCGAGGCCGAGCGCGGCGGCCAGGGTGCTGATCGTGGCCTGGTCCGAGGCGACGAACAGGACGACCTGGTTCGTGCTTCCCGGGTCGATCGACGCGGTCGCGGCCGGCAGCAGCTTGAGGGCCGGCCCGGCGGCCGCGGCGAACTCGGCGGCATCGGCCGGGGCGTCCCACTTCGTGATCATCGCGATCCCGAAGGTGCTGCCCTTCTCGACGAGGGCGAGCCGATCACCGCCCCATCCCGCAGCGGCTGCCTCGGCCTGGGCAACCGGCAGCTTGCCGACCTGCTCGAGCCAGATCCGGAACTGCAACTCGCCGAAGGTGTCGGTCACGGGCATCGTCCAACCCGCGCCCAGCTTGGCCGGCAGCGAGGCGGGGATCGTGACCGCGATCGGCTTCTCGTGGCTCGCCCACTTGTCGGGGTGGAGAATTCTGCTCGGTCGAGTCGGGCGGAACGGCGTAGGCGGCGTCGACCGCGGCCCAGCCGCCACTCGACTGCAGCCCGTTGACCCAGGCCAGACCCTGCTGGTACGGGAAGAGGAGCGTCTCCTTGAGGTCGTCCGGCATCGCGGCGAGGATCGCCGTCTGGGCCGGGTCGTTCGCCTCCTGGGCGAGCTGGAGGAGCTGGACGGTGGTCAGGTGGGTCTCGGCCCACTGGGTCATCAGCAGGGTCGCGTCGCCCTCCGGCAGCGAAAGCCGGGCGAGCGCCCGATCGGAGTTGCTCGTGTCGTCCAGGCCGAGCTTGCTCAGCCCGAAGTTCTGATCCTGGAGCGCGTGATCGAACTCGTGGGCGTACGTGATCTCCTCGATCGGACCGAGCTGGCCGGTCTTCGAGACGACGTCCATCGTCTTCGTGTCCGGGTCGTACAGGCCCGCGACCTGGCTCGACAGGAGCTGGACATCGAGGTCCTTGAGCGACGCGTCGGCCGGCAGCAAGCCGAGCGCCTTGAAGAGCTGCTCGTTGGCCGCGATCAGGGCGGGTGGGTTGGTCTTGTCGAACGAGGCGCTGATCACCGCGCTGAGCTGGGACTCGTCGAGGATCCTGCGGGCCACGTCGGACTTCTTGTTCAGCTCTCGGAGCTGCTGGACGGCCGTCTCGATCGAGGCAAAGATTGCGTCGTTGTTCGGCGTAGCGGCGGGCGATGCCGCGGAGGCGGTCGGGCTCGAGCTGGCGACCGGGCCGCTGGACGGTGCCCCGCTCGCGTTCGGGCCGGCCGAGGTCGGGCCGGTCGGGCCGGTCGAGCCGCAGGCACCAACGAGGATGGCGACCACGGCCAGGGCCGCCAGTCGACGACCCCCGGGCGAGGCTCGTTCGAGCCGGGGCCGGTTCGGGCCAGGGTTCGGGCCGTGAATCTGGTCGTGATCTGGTCGTGAATCTGGCGTGGTTCGTGGCGTGGTCCGAGCCGTGGTTCGTGGCGTGGTTCGTGGCGTCGTCCGAGCCGTGGTTCGTGGCGTGGTCCGAGCCGTGGTTCGTGGCGTGGTTCGTGGCCATCGGCCGATTGTGGCAGGTCGCCCGCGAGGGACCGTCCCCCGGTCGTCCCATGACCCGGGCCGGCCCGGGGGTGCCGGCCGGCAGCGCCGTGGGGCCGGCCGGCAGCGCCGTGGGGCCGGCCGGCAGCGGCCGCTGGTCGAGCCCGCGTCAAATGGTCGCTGCAGCAACCCTTATGGCGGCTCGCGCCTGCCGACGCGCCCCCGTTAGCGATTGCGGCCCGGAATTCGTGCTCGATTCCCGGCCCAAAGCACCGATCCAGCGGGGAAACGGCCGTCGTTCGGGCATAACGACCGTTGGAGCGTGCATTTGACACACACATTTGGCCGCGCCGACCACGCGAGCGCAGGTGGCCGCGCCGGCTGCACGGGGGAGGTGCCGCGCCCCCACGGCACGGCCGCGAGTGGCAGCGGGCGGCCGCACCCTCCACGGCACGGCCGCGAGTGGCAGCGGGCGGCCCGCGGATCGATGCTCGCGCGAGGCCGTTGAGCATGTCCCTTTCTTAACCAAACGGCGCGTTGTGGCTGAATCCGGGTCGCCTACCGTTGTGCCCGGAACCGTACGACGAGTTCCACCTCCCTCCCTCCGACCGGGAGCGCCGATTGGGCAGGCGCTCCCGGTCTCTGTTTGTCCGAGACGGACGGTCGGAGCGCCTTGCCCGGGCATGCGGACACGGTCCGGGGCCAGGCCAACGACGAGGCATCCGCCGGATAAGGCGACGGTGATCGGCATCTGTCAGAATCGGGTCGATGGAACTCACCTGGTACGGGCGAACCTGCGTCCGACTCAAGGGTCGGGACGCCGTGGTCGTCGCCGATCCGTATCAGTCCATCGTCGGGCCGACCGGCCGCGGGATCACGGCTGAGATCGTGACCTACAGCCACCCCGACGACGGACCGCTGCCACGCTCCAAGGGCAAGACCGCCCGGGATGGCAGGACGCTCGTGCCGAGCAGCCTCGAAGACGCGTTCGTGCTCGACGGTCCGGGCGAGTACGAGATCCGGCACGTGCTCCTGACCGGCGTCCGGACCTACCGCGACGACAAGCGCGGTGCCGAGCGTGGGCGGCAGACCGCCTTCGTGGTCGAGCTCGACCAGATGCACACGATCCACCTCGGCGACATCGGCCATCTGCTGACCGAGGAGAAGCTCGGCGACATCGGCTCGGTCGACATCGCCTGCGTGCCGATCGGGGGCAACCTGACCGCCACCCGCGCCGCCGAGCTGATCGCCCAGCTCGACCCGAAGATCGTCGTCCCGATGCCCGTCTGCGAGGACGAGGCCGACTGCGACGAGGCGATGGCCAAGTTCTTCCACGAGATGGGCGGCACGCCCGGGCCGGCCCAGCCGAAGCTCCAGATCGCGATGTCGGCCCTGCCCGAAGAGACGACGGTCGTCCTCCTGGAGTCGCGCGGCAAGCAATAGGCCCGGGCTGAGGCGGCAGGCTGACCATGCTCTTCGCCCTCGATCCCGTCCCGGCAGCGAACCTGCTCGCCGCCCGCGATCAGATGGCGTTCACCCTCGGCTTCCACATCGTCCTGGCCTGCCTCGGCGTCGCGCTGCCGACCTTCCTGCTGATCGCCAACTGGCGGGCGATCCGGCACGACGACCCGGACGCCCTGCGGCTGGCCCGGCGCTGGTCGCGGATCATCGCGGTGACCTTCGCGGTCGGCGCCGTGTCGGGCACGATCCTGTCGTTCGAGATGGGCCTGCTGTGGCCCGGCCTGATGGGCCGGTTCGGGGCGGCCTACGGGATCCCGTTCGCGATCGAGGGCATCTTCTTCTTCCTCGAGGCGATCTTCATCGCCGTCTACATCTACGGCTGGGACCGGCTGTCGCCATGGACCCATTTCCTGAGCGGGGTGCCGATCGCGATCGCGGGCTTCGGCGGCACGTTCTCGGTCGTTGCAGCCAACGCCTGGATGAACCAGCCGGCGGGCTTCACCCTCGGCCCCGACGGCAACATCACGGACGTCCAGCCCCTCGGGGTGCTCTTCAACAACGCGACCTGGTACGAGGCCGGCCACATGTTCCTGGCGGCCTACATGGTCACCGGCTTCCTGCTCGCCTCGGTCTACGCCCTCGGCCGGCTCCGCGGCAGGCTCGATCGCTACACCCGGCTCGGCTTCATCATCCCGTTTGCGGTTGCCGCGGTTGCGACGCCCCTCCAGATCGGGGTGGGCGACATCGCCGCCCGAGCGATCTACACCGATCAGCCGGCCAAGTTCGCGGCGATGGAGCTGGTCCAGAAGACCGGCCCCGACACGCCCGTCGTCCTGGGCGGGATCCTCGTCGACGGCCAGATCGTGGGCGGCCTGAAGATCCCGTCGCTCGGCTCGCTGCTGGCTGGCTTCAACACGAACACGGTCGTCCAGGGCCTCGACGGCATCCCGATCGACGACCAACCGCCGGTCAACATCGTCCACCTGGCCTGGGACACGATGCTCACCGCCGGGTTCTCCCTGCTCGCGCTCGCAGCCTGGTTCGGGTTGACCTGGTGGCGCCGGCGTGACCTCCCGACGAGCCGCTGGTTCTACCGTTTCGCCACGATCGCCGGCGCGGCCGCGATCGTCGCCCTCGAGGCCGGCTGGGTGGTCACCGAGGTCGGCCGCCAGCCGTGGATCGTGTATGGGCTCCTGCGCACCTCCGACGCGGTCACCCGTGCGCCGGGGATCGTCGTGTCGTTCCTGGTCGTGCTCGGGATCTACGTCGTCCTCGGGACAGCCCTGTTCATCGTCCTTCGCTCGATGAGCCGCCAGGGCGCGGCCGAGCCGGCCGCCGGCGATGTGCCCTATGGACCCAGGCAGTGAGCGCCGCCGATCTCGTCGCGATCGTGCTCTGGCTCGGCGTGACGATCTACGCCGTGCTGGGCGGGGCGGACTTCGGCGCCGGCCTGTGGGACCTGCTGGCCGGCGATGCGCGGCGGGGCGAGCGGCCGCGCGACCTGATCGACGCCTCGATCGGCCCGGTCTGGGAGGCGAACCACACCTGGCTGATCTTCGACGTGGTGATCCTGTGGACCGCCTTCCCGCTGGCGTTCTCGTCACTCATGTCGACCCTGTTCATCCCGCTCACCCTGGCCGCCTTCGGGATCATCCTGCGTGGCGCCGGCTTTGCCTTCCGCCGGTACACCCGCCCGCTCGCCGGCCGGCGGGCGTTCGGCGCGACGTTCGCCCTGTCGTCGGTGATCACGCCGTTCTTCCTGGGCACGGCGCTCGGAGCGATCGCCTCGGGGCGGGTGCCGGCCGGCAACGCCGCCGGCGATCCCTGGACGAGCTGGCTCAACCCGACCTCGCTCCTGGTCGGAATCCTGGCGATCGCCGCGGGCGCGTTCGTCGCGGCCGTCTTCCTGGTGGCCGCCGCGCATCGCCGGGACGACGGCGATCTCGAGCGCTACTTCCGCCGGCGCGCGCTGGCGATGGGCGTGATCGCGGGCGGGCTGTCGATCGCGGGCCTGTTCGTGCTGCGGGCCGACGCCCCGCTCCTCGACGCCGGGATGGCCAGCCGCGGTCTGCCGCTCGTCGCCCTGTCGGTGATCCTCGGCAGCAGCAGCCTGGTCCTGCTGATCCGGGGCGCGACCCGCGGTATCCGGGTCGTCGCCGCCGGCGCCGTGACGGCGATCGTATGGGGCTGGGGGCTCGCCCAGTTCCCGGCGATCCTGCCGGGCTACCTGTCGATCGACGCCGCAGCGGCCCCCTCGGGCACGCTCGATGCCCTGGTCGTCATCTCGATCGCGGCGGCCGTCACGATCGGCCCGTCACTGGCCCTCCTGTTCATCCTCGACGGGCGCAGCCGTCTCGAGGCCGGCCACTGAGAGGTCAGCGCTGGAAGACCGTCCGGCCGCGCTTGATCACCGTCCGGACGAGGCCGGCCCCCGGCCAGTACGGGATCTGGGCGTGGCTGGGCACCCGCCAGATCGTCAGGTCGGCCTGCTTACCGAGCTCGATCGAGCCGATCTCGTCGCCCAGGCCGAGCGCGTGGGCCGCGTTGATCGTGACCGCGGCGAGGGCCTCGGCCGGGGTGAGCTTGAGGGCCAGGCAGGCGACCGTCATGACCAGCGGCAGGCTGGCCGTGGGCGAGGTGCCCGGGTTGAAATCCGAGGCGATCGCCACCGGAACGCCGCGCTCGATCAGGGTCCGGGCCGGCGCGTAGTGGTCGGCCATCAGGAACCAGGTCGTCGCCGGCAGGAGGGTGGCGACGACCGGCCGGTCGGCATGGGCGGCCCGGGCGAGGGCCTCGATGCCCGCCTCGGACGGCCGGGCAAGGTGGTCGGCCGAGAGTGCCCCGATCTCCGCCGCGAGCTCGGCGCCACCTGAGGGCGCGAGCTCGTCGGCATGGAGCCGGGGCCGCATCCCGAGCGCCTCCGCCGCCAGCAGGATCCGGCGCGACTGGTCGGCGCTGAAGACACCCCGCTCGCAGAAGACGTCGGCGAAGCGTGCCCGGCCCTGGGCGGCGACCCCGGGCAGCTGCTCGGCGAGCAGCGAGTGGACATAGGCCTCGGCCGGGTCGCGCCGGCGCCGGAACTCGGGCGGCACGGCGTGGGCGCCCAGCCAGGTCGGCAGGACGTCGATCGGACCTTCCCGGCCGAGGGTGTGGGCGACCTCGAGGAGGCGGAGCTCGGTCGCGAGATCCAGGCCGTAGCCCGACTTCGCCTCGATCGTCGTGACCCCGTGGCCGAGCATCTCCTCGAGCCAGCGCCGGCCGTGGGCGAGGAGCTCCTCGGCGGAGGCCGCGCGGGTCGCCTCGACGGTCGCCAGGATCCCGCCACCGGCGGCGAGGATCTCGAGGTATCCGGCACCCTGCTGGCGGAGGCGGAGCTCGCCTTCCCGGCTGCCGGCGAAGAGCAGGTGGGTGTGGGCGTCGATCAGGCCGGGGGTGATCGTGCCGCCATCGGCATCGATCCGGGCGAACCGGGCGAGGGGCAGGCCCTGGCCCTCGAGGCTGCGCTCGACCTCCGCCCGCGGGCCGACCGCCACGATCCGATCCTCCCAGGTCGCGACGACCGGGGCGTCATCGGCCGACGGGGCGGAGCCGGCCGGGGCGCGCAGCACCGCCGGCTGATCCTGGCCGGGTCCGGTCCGCAGGCCACCCCGGAGGGTGGCCACCTCGCTCGCCCCGAGGATCAGCAGGCCGACCGATGGACCGTCGTTCAGGCCGCCCTCGATCACCCGGAGCGTCATCTCGGCCGCGTCATCCCGGCCGCGTCATCCGTCACCGCGCTGGGCGGCGGCGAGTCGGAGCTCGAGGACCTGCATCGGGCTGAAGTCGCGCAGGTGGAGGTAGCCCGCGGCAGCTCCACAGCGCTCCTCGACCGGCGCCGACGGGTCGAAGCCGGCGTGGTCGGCGACGTCGAGGAAGGCGGCCAGCGGGCACAGGCCGATCAGCTCCGATTCGAGCAGCTCGACCCCGTCTGCCGCGGCCTCGGACCGGACGGTTTCCCACACCAGCCACAACGGGGTGACCGAGAAGTCGAGCAGGTTCATCGAGACCTGGGCGCATTCCGGCTGGTCGAGTGCGACGCCCATCGCCTGTACCCGGGGCAGGCCCCCGCCCGACTCGCGGACGCGTCGGGAGATCCGCTTGGCCAGCTCGAGGTCGGTCGAGGCGAGGTTGATGTTGTAGGCGATCAGGAACGGCCGTGCCCCGACCGCCACGGCCCCGGCCGACGGATGCATCCGCGCCGGGCCGAAGTCGGGCCGGCGGCCGTCCTGGCCGATCTCGGCCTTGAGGCCCTCATACTGGCCGCGCCGGAGATCGGCCAGCTTGACCCGGTCGGAACGGGTCGCGGCGGCGGCATACAGGTAGACCGGCAAGTCGAACCGGTCGGCGATCCGGGCGCCGAACGCGCGGGCGAGCTCGACGCACTCCTCCAGGGTCGTCTCGCCGAGGGGCACGAACGGGATGACGTCGACCGCCCCGATCCGGGGATGCTCGCCGGTCTGCTCCTCCATGTCGATCTCGCCGACCGCGACCTCGACCGCACGGAGCATCGCCTGGACGACCGCCTCGGCCTCGCCGGCCAGGGTCAGCACGCTCCGGTTGTGGCTCGCGTCGCTCGTCCGGTCCAGGAGCAGGGCGCCCGGTGTCCGGGCGATGGCATCGGCGAGGCGGTCCACGACCTCGATCCGGCGGCCCTCGGAGAAGTTGGGAACGCACTCGACGAGCCTGGCCACGGGTCCATCCTGCCACGTCTGCCGAGGGTCCGACGGCCGCCTGCGCGGACCTCGGATCGGCCGGCAGTCGGCGCACGGCTGATGCTAGGCTACCGCGATGCCCGATCCCGAAATGGCTCCCGAGGCGGGTCCGGCGGCCCGCCCGAGCCTGTTCCACCACCCCAGCTTCCTGAAGCTCTGGGTCGGCGACACGATCAGCCAGTTCGGGACCCAGGTGAGCCAGCTGGCGATCCCGCTCGTGGCGATCATCTTCCTCAAGGCGAGCGCGTTCGAGGTCGCCCTGCTGGGCACGGTCCAGTTCCTGCCGTTCCTGCTGTTCACCCTGCCCGCCGGAGCCTGGGTCGACCGCCTCCAGCGCCGGCCGATCCTGATCGTCGGCGACCTCGGCCGGGCACTCTGCCTGATCTCGATCCCGATCGCCTACGAGCTCAATACCCTGACGATCGCCCAGCTCTACGTCGTTGGCTTCGCGATGGGAATCCTGACCGTCTTCTTCGACGTCTCCTACCAGTCCTACCTGCCCTCGCTCGTCGACCGGGAGCAGCTCGTCGAGGGCAACGCCAAGCTCCAGGCCAGCCAGTCGGCAGCCCAGATCCTCGGACCGGGCATGGGCGGCTACCTGATCGGGGTCTTGACCGCGCCGATCGCCGTGATCGTCGATGCGATCAGCTACCTCGCCTCGGCCCTGTTCGTGTTCACGATCCGCGGCAGCGAGGCACCGGTCCCGCCGCGCGATGGCCCGCGGGGCAGCCGGGCCGAACGGCTGCGCGGCTTCGGCGGGGAGATCCACGAGGGACTCGTCTACGTCCTGGGCCACCCCTACCTGCGGATGATCGCGGCCGCGACCAGCACGAGCAACCTGTTCTCGAACGTGGCCTTCGGGATCTACCTCGTGTATGTCGTGCGGGTCCTGGGGCTCGACCCGCTCCGGATCGGGGTGATCTTCTCGCTGGGCAGCGTCGGGACCCTGGTCGGGGCCCTGATCGCGACCCGAGTCGCGGCCCGAATCGGGGTCGGCCGGGCGATCATCTGGTCGATGGTCCTGAACGGGCCGTCCGTGCTCCTCGTGGCGATCGCACCGAAGGGCTCGGCCGAGCCCTTCCTCATCGCATCGGCGGCCCTCGGCGGGTTCACCGGCCTGATCTACAACATCAACCAGGTGAGCTTCCGTCAGGCGATTGCCCCGGAGCGGATCCAGGGCCGAATGAACGCCACAATGCGCTTCCTCGTGTGGGGCACGATCCCGATCGGTTCGATCATCAGCGGGACGCTCGCGACGCTCTTCGGCCTGTCGACCACGATCTGGATCGGGGCGATCCTGTCGTTCACACCCGTGGTGTTCCTCATCCTCTCGCCGATCCGGACAATCAAGACGATGCCCAGCAGCCCGGAGGACTGGGCTGCGCGCAACCAGGCGCTCGAGGCTGCATCTGCCGCGGAGGCAGGACCGCCGCCGAAGCTGTAGGCCGAGTTCCGCGGCTTGATTCGTGAATAGGGGACGAGGGTCGGGAGCAAGGCCCCGTTCGTGGATGCGGCCTCGCTTGGTGGGCGGCCCCGTCGTGGATGCGGCCCGTTCTGGACGGGCGACCACGTTGAACTTGCGGCCACGCTTGGAGGGGGGCACGTCGTGCTTCTGCCACGTATGGAGGGGCGGGCACGTTATGGACCGGCGGCGCCTTGGTACGCGGCGCTTTGGCACGGCTCCTGGACGATTCCGCGGACGGGCGCGCTATGGTCGGCAGCGGTGGGATTCGGCCGGGGCGTCGGCTCGTTCGGCTTTGGCCCGCGCCGCTCGATCCGCCGCTCGATCCGCGCGCCTCAGCCGCCTTGGCCGCCCTCGCGCATCGGGATCCGGATGCCGCGCTCGGCGGCAACCTCGATCGCGCGCTCGTAGCCGGCATCGACGTGGCGGACCACGCCCATGCCCGGGTCGGTCGTCAGGACGCGCTCGAGCTTGCGCGCGGCCAGGGCCGTGCCGTCGGCCACGATCACCATCCCGGCATGTTGGCTGTAGCCGATCCCGACGCCGCCGCCGTGGTGGATGCTCACCCAGGTCGCGCCGGCCGCGGTGTTGACCAGGGCGTTGAGCAGCGGCCAGTCGGCGATCGCGTCCGAGCCGTCGAGCATCGCCTCCGTCTCCCGGTTCGGCGAGGCGACCGAGCCCGAGTCGAGGTGATCTCGGCCGATCACGATCGGGGCGCCTACCGCGCCGGTCCGGACCAGCTCGTTGAAGGCCGCGCCGGCTCGCGCTCGCTCGCCGTAGCCGAGCCAGCAGATCCGGGCCGGCAGGCCCTGGAACGGGACCCGGGCCTGGGCCATCCGCAGCCAGCGGTGGAGCGCCGCCTTCTCCGGAAAGAGCTCGATCAGCGCCTCGTCGGTGCGCCGGATGTCGGCCGGATCGCCCGACAGGGCGACCCATCGGAACGGGCCGTTGCCCTCGCAGAAGAGCGGCCGGATGAACGCCGGGACGAAGCCGGGATAGCCGAACGCGTCGGCGACCCCCGCCTCGAGTGCCTGCGCCCGGAGGTTGTTGCCATAGTCGAAGACGACCGCGCCGGCCCGCTGGAAGTCGAGCATCGCCCGGCAGTGGGCGGCCATCGAGCGCATCGCGTGGGCGATGTAGACGTCGGGCTGGCTCGTCCTCAGGACGGCGGCGTCGGCGAAGGCGATCTCGGCCGGGATGTACCCGCCGAGGGCGTCGTGGGCCGAGGTCTGGTCGGTCACCACGTCGAAGCGCTCACCCCGGGCCGCCCAGGCCGGCTCGATCTCGGCGGCATTGCCGACCAGGGCGATCGACAGCGCCTCGCCGGCCGCGGCGGCCGCCCGCGCGATCGACAACGCTTCGTCCGGGTCGCGGCTGAGCCGATCGACATAGCCGATTTCGAGGCGCCGCTGCGCCCGCAATTCGTCGACCTCGATGCACACGGCCACGCCATCGTTCATCGTGATCGCCAGGGGCTGCGCTCCGCCCATCCCACCCAGCCCGGCCGTCAGCGTGACCCGGCCCCGGAGGGTTCCCCCGAAGTGCTGGCGGGCGAGCTCCGCGAAGGTCTCGAACGTGCCCTGCAGGATGCCCTGGGTCCCGATGTAGATCCACGAGCCGGCCGTCATCTGGCCGTACATCGTCAGGCCCTGGCGCTCGAGCTCGCGGAAGACCTCCCAGGTCGCCCACTTGCCGACGAGGTTCGAGTTTGCGATCAGGACCCGGGGCGACCATTCGTGGGTCCGGAAGACGGCGACCGGCTTGCCCGACTGGACGAGCAGGGTCTCGTCGTCGGCCAGCCGTCGAAGCTCGCGGACGATCGCGTCGAAGGCGGCCCACGAGCGGGCCGCCCGGCCGGTGCCGCCGTAGACGACGAGGGCGTCGGGATTCTCGGCGACCTCCGGATCGAGGTTGTTCATCAGCATCCGGAGCGCCGCTTCCTGGCCCCAACCCCGGCAGGTCAGCTCGGTCCCGCGTGGCGCTCGGACAGGACGCGCGCCGGGGAGCGGCTGGCGGCCCGTGATCGTCATCGTTGGATTCTAGCGGTCGGGCGGGTCAGTTACCCTCCGCTGATGAGCGTCACCGTCTGATGGGCATCCTCGCCGTCCGCCGCTGGTCGAGCCTGGCTCCAGCCGAGCGCGAGCGCCTCCTCGCCCGTTCGACGGCGGCAATCTTCGAGCCGGCCTTGATCGCCTCGATCGAGGCGATCTTCCGCGATGTCGCCGCGCGCGGCGACCAGGCGGTCCTCGAGGCGACGGCGCAGTTCGATCGCGTGTCGTTCGCGTCCGCCGCCGACCTGCGCGTCCCGGCGGCCGAGATCGCCGCCGCCCACGCCGGCCTCGATTCCGGCCTGCTGGCCGGCATCCGCGAGGCGATCGCCAACAGCCGCCTGTTCAACGAGGCCCAGGTCGCCGAGACCGCGGCCGGCTGGACCCGCGAGGTTCGACCGGGCTTCACCCTCGGCGAGCGCTTCGCCCCGATCCCGAGCGCGGGCCTGTTCGTGCCGACCGGCAAGGCCTCCTATCCGTCGGTCCTGTGCCAGGTCGGGACGCCGGCCGTCGTTGCCGGCGTCGCCCGGATCATCGTGGTCGTGCCGCCGGCCCCGGGCGGCAACGGCCAGGTCGATCCGGCCACCCTGGCCGTCGCCCACGAGCTCGGGATCGCGGAGGTCTTCCGGGCGAACGGCCCGGCCGGGATCGCCGCGCTCACGTTCGGGACGGCCACCCTGCCGAAGGTAAGCAAGATCGTCGGGCCGGGCAGCCCGGCGGTCACCGCCGCCCAGGTGCTGGCCCAGCGCTACGGCGTGGCTACCCAGATGCTGTGCGGCCCGTCGGAGAGCCTGCTGATCGCCGACGAGACCGCCGATCCGTGGCGGCTGGCGATCGACCTGCTCAACGAGGCGGAGCACGGTTCCGATTCAGCGGCAACGCTGGTCACCACCTCCGAGGCGCTCGTCGCGGCGGTCGAGACGGCCGTGGCGGATCAGCTGCCGCGTCTGCCGGCGGTACGGGCGGCGGCCGCCCGAGCGGTCCTGGGCAACCTCGGCGGGGCGATCCTGGTCGACTCGATGGCCGAGGCCCTCGAGGTCGCGAATGCCTACGCCGCCGAGCACGTCCAGCTGGCCACGTCGGACCCTGAGCGGACCATGGCCGGGTTGCGCTACGCCGGCGAGGTCCTCCTCGGCCAGAACACGCCGATCGGCGCCTCGAGCTACACGATCGGGGTCCCGGCCACCCTGCCGACCGGCGGCTACGCCCAGCTCAACGGCGGAGTGACAGCACGAACGTTCCTGACCTCGACGTCGGTTGCCCGCCTCTCCCCGGAAGCCCTCGCCGGGCTGGCCGAGCCGACGCTCGCCCTGGCCGACCACGAAGGCTTCCCGGCCCACGCCAACGCCTTCCGGCTACGCGGCCTCGGCGGCCCGCCGCGAGGCCCGAGCGATCCGACCGCCTGATCGGCTGTGCCGGCTCGCCTCGCGCGCCTCGCACCCGCCTCGCCCCTCGCGCCTGACCGAGGTTCGTCCGAATGTCTCTGCCAGACGCCGTAAGGTCGAGGTTCTGGCCGGTGGCAGGCAGACGTGGCCGTGCGGACCGTCATGCCACGCTCGGGATCCGTTCCGCGAACGAGCTCGCTGCGGCTCCGATCGGCCCGACCTCGCGATAGCGCGTCTGCCGCCGACATTTCGACGAACCCGCCGCACCTCGCCACGCACCTCGCGCACCCCGCGCCCGCCCGCGCCGCGCACCACGAACCTCGCGCCAGGCACCTCGCGCCACGCACCCGCCGAGCCCCCCGCGCACCTCGCGCCACACGCGCCCGGAGTGACGGGCTACCCGAACGACTCGCCCGAAGGCCTGACCGAGCTCAGGCCGCCGACCTGCGCCCCCGGCCGGGCATCCCCAGCCGCCACCAGACGAAGACGACGACCGCGATGACGAACACCACCGCGATGAGCAGGTCGAACGGCTGGAGCGCGTGCCGGATGTCGACCCAGTTCGCGCCGAGGACCGTGCCGGCATAGACCAGGCCCACCGACCACAGGAACGCGCCGGCCGCCGAGTAGACGATGAACCGGCCGAGCGGCATCCTGGCGACCCCGGCGGGGAAGCTGATGAACGTCCGGACCACCGGCAGGAACCGGCTGAAGAACGCGGTCGGAGAGCCCCATCGGGCGAAGAAGCGCTCCGCCGTTTCGATCTCGTGGGGCCGGATCAGGACGTACTTTCCGTAGCGCTCGAGCAGCGGCCGGCCGCCCCAGGCGCCGATCGCGTACGCGATCAGCGAGCCGAGGACGTTGCCGATCGTTGCCGCGATCACGACCAGCCAGAAGTTCCAGGGCCCGTGGGTGAGCGGCTCAACATGCGTCGAATCCGAGACGAGGAAGCCCGCGAAGGGGAGGATCAGCTCGGACGGCAGCGGGATCATCGCCGACTCGATCCCGCTCGCGACCAGGACGCCGAGGTAGCCGATCGCCCCGTACAGGCTGGTCGAGGAACGGGATGACGATCTGGTCGATGAAGGCGAGCATCAGGCCTCGCCGGGTCGCTGGGTCACGCCGGGCAGGATAGCCGACTACCATCGACGCCGTGATCGACCCAATCGTCCTGACCGGGGCGACCCTCACGATCGCCGACGTCGAGGCGGTCGCCCGCCACGGCGCGCCGGTCGCCCTCGACGCCGATGCCCGTGCGCGCGTCCAGGAGGCGCGCGACGTCGATCGAGCGGCTCGTCGGCGAGGGCCAGGTGGTCTACGGCGTGACGACCGGCTTCGGCGATCTGGCCACGACGTTCATCGCGCCGGCCGACGCCGCGCGCCTCCAGCAGAACCTGCTGATGAGCCACGCCGCCGGCGTCGGGCCGGCCTTCCCGATCGAGGTCGTGCGGGCGATGCTCCTCCTCCGGGCGAACACCCTCGCCCTCGGGCACAGCGGCTGCCGGCCGCTGATCATCGAACGCCTGCTCGAGATGCTCGCGGCCGGGATCCACCCGGTCGTCCCGGAGCAGGGCTCGCTGGGGGCCTCGGGTGACCTCGCTCCGCTCGCCCACCTCGCCCTGCCGCTGATCGGCCGGGGCGAGGTCGAGCTCCTCGGCCGGCGCATGCCGGCCCTCCTGGCCCTCCGCGAGGCCGGCCTGGAGCCGCTCGTGCTCGAGGCAAAGGAGGGCCTGGCCCTCCTCAACGGCACCCAGATGATGTCGGCGGTCGGCGCCCTGGCCCTGGCCGACGCCGACCGCCTCGCCCGGACCGCGAGTGTCGCGGCGGCGATGTCGGTCGAGGCGCTCCTCGGCACGGATGTCGCCTTCGCGGCCGAGTACCAGCTCGCCCGGCCCCACCCCGGGCAGGTCGCGGTCGCCGCCGAGATGCGCCACCTCCTTCGCTCGTCGACGCTCCAGACGAGCCATCACGGCCATGCCCACAAGGTCCAGGATCCCTACTCGCTGCGCTGCGTGCCCCAGGTCCACGGCGCCGTCCGCGACGCCCTCGACTACCTCCGTGGCGTCCTCCTGATCGAGATCAACAGCGCGACCGACAACCCGCTCGTCTTCCCCGGCGGTGGCACCGCCGACCCGAGCGCGATCGCGACCGGGGGAGGGCTGGTGATCAGCGGCGGCAACTTCCACGGCGAACCGATCGGGCTCGCCCTCGACTTCGCCAAGCTGGCGCTGGCCGAGCTCGGTTCGATCAGCGAGCGACGGACCGCGCTCCTCGTCGACGCCCGCCTGAACGGCGGGCTGCCCCCGTTCCTGGCGGCCTCTTCGGGGGTCGACTCGGGCCTGATGATCCTGCAGTACACCGCGGCCGCCCTCGTTTCCGAGAACAAGGTCCTCGTCCATCCGGCGACCGCCGACTCGATCCCGACGAGCGCCAACCAGGAGGACCACGTGTCGATGGGCTCGATCGCGGCGCGCCACGCCCGGACCGTCCTCGAGCACGTCGAGCGGGTGATCGCGATCGAGCTGATCGTCGCCGCCCAGGCCCTCGACCTCCGTCTCGAGCTGCTGCCGGGGACCAGGCCCGGGGCGGGGGTGGCCGAGGCGCACGCCGCGACTCGGGCGGTCGTGCCCCGTCTCCAGGGCGATCGCGAACCCGGGCCCGACCTGGCGGCCGCGTTCCAGCTCGTGCGCAGCGGCCGGCTGGCGGCCCTGGCCGGCCAACCGTGATCCGGATCGTCGACGTGGTCGACGCCGAATCGTTCGGCCTCGTCCCGCCCTGCGCCGACCCCGGCTTCGACCATCGCTCGTGCGACTACTGGGAGGACGCCGATCGAGGCTCGAAAGCGGCCCGGCTGGCCTGGCTCGCACCGGCCGGTCCGGCCCAGCCTCCGCGCCGGCCGAATCCGTTCGGCGACGACGACGCCGATGTCGTCGCCTCGCCGGCGAACGCCTTCACCAACCCGTTCGCGGGGGCTGAACGACCGGCGAACCCCTTCCTCGAAGAGCGCGCCCCGGTCGCCGACAATCCATTCGCGCCCCGGCCGAAGCCGCGACCCGCGGTAGGACGAGAGGCCCCTCGCAAGCTCGGCCTGCTCGGCCGCGGGCTGGCCGTCTTCGGCAGCTATGCCAAGGTGCTGACCGTCGACGGCGAGCCGGCGGCCTACGCCCAGTTCGGGCCGCTCTCCGCGTATCCCCGGGCGCTCCGGCTGCGCGAGCTCTATCCGCAACTGCCCGACGCCCCGCTGCCGGCGGTGATCACCTGCATCGCCACCACTCCGGCCGCGCGCGGCACGGGCCAGGCGAGGCGGCTCGTCGCGGCGGTCTGCGACGACCTGGCCGAACGAGGCTTTGCCGCGGTCGAAGCCTATCCACAGGCCGGGACGCGACCCGATGCGACGAGCGCCGCCACCCCCGAGTTCTGGCTCGGCTGCGGATTCCGCCTGGCGGTCGCCGACGAACGCTACCCGGTCGTCCGACGGGATCTCGAGTGACGGTCGGCCGAGGCTGGTTCCTCGGCCGCGGCGGTTCTCTCGGCCGGGCGGTGGTCCTTGGCCTCCTCCTCGCGGGATGCAATGCGACCGCGAGCCCGACCCCGGTCGCACCGTCGGTGAGCTCCGCGTCGCCTTCGGGAGCCTCGGCGTCGCCATCGGGGAGAGACGAGGCCTCGTCGGGCCCTTCGAGCTCGCGACCCGCAGGCTCGTCCGCGAGCGGCTCGCCGGGGGCCTCACCGGCCGTGCCGGTCGACCCGATGCTCCTCGCGGTCCTGCCGCCGACTATCGACGGGCAGGCGATCAGCGAGATGCCCGACATCGAGGCCAACCTGGCGACCGATCCGGACCTGGCCGCGAATGCCGCGTCGCTGGCCGTCGCGCTCGGGATCAACTCGGCCACCGGCGACTTCGCCTACGTCGCAGTCGTCGAGCTGAAGCCGCTCGTCTTCTCGAACGCCTGGTTCGCGTCGTGGCGGGCGAGCTACGACGAGAGCGCCTGCTCGCAGTCGAGCGGCCTCGGCTCGACGAGCACGACGACGGTCGGCGGACGGCAGGTCTTCGTGGGCAGCTGCGCCGGCGGGGCGACGACCTACCACCTCCACCTGCCCGGCCCGGACAGGGTCATCTCGATCACCTCGGTCGGGACAGCCCGTTACGGCCTGCTCGTCCTCGACGGCCTGAAGCCCTAGGCCGGACGGGGCACCTATTCCCAGGGCGTCTTCGGCGGCCGGCGCAGGTGGGCGAGGTCGTTCAGCAGGATCAGGCGGGCGTCGCCGGGACCCGATCCGTGCTCGAAGCGGAGAACGGTGAGGTTCGCCTGCGACTGCTGGAGCCGGAGGCGGAACTGGCGCACCTCGATCCCGAGGGCGACGCACACGAGGATCCGGTTGAGCGAGCTGTGGGCGACGACAAGAATCGGCCGGTCGGCCAGCCTGGCCTCGCCGGTGAGCCGTGTGTTGGCCGCCAGCTGGTCGACCAGGAACGAGGTGACCCTGCGGGCGACGTCGTTGCCCGACTCACCGCCGGGGCAGGCGATCGATGCCGGGTCGACCTCCCAGGCCAGCCGCTCGGCCCGATTGCGGTCGTCGATCTGGGCATAGGTCAGGCCTTCCCAGTGGCCGTAATCCATCTCGCGCAGGCGTGGGTCGGCCTCGACCCGCGGGGCCTGCGGGCTGCGCCCGGCGATGATCGCGGCCGTCTCGCGCGCCCGGACGAGCGGGCTGCACAGGATCCGCTCGAAGCGGACCTTGTCGAGCCGGACGGCCAGCGCAGTCGCCTGGGCCTGACCGGCCGGCGACAGCTCGATGTCGATCCGCTGGCCGAGGTGCTGCTCCGGGTCCGACCGCGGGGTGAGTCCGTGGCGGGTGAGGACGAGGGTGAGCACGCCCGGAGTCTACGGCGCAGCCGCCCGTTCGGGGTGCGAGAATGCGGTCGGAGGATCGCCCCGAACGAGGTAGCCGAACCCGATGACCGACCCGCACGCCAGCGCCGCACCCGCCGCCGCGGGCCACGACGACCACGGTCATGGTGAGACCGCCCTCGGGCCGATCGACTTCTCGATGTGGGGCGTCGGCGTCCTCGGCGTCGCCCTCGGCCTGCTCGTCAGCCTGTGCTGTGCCTTCGCGACGGGGATGCTCTAGGCGGGCATCCCGGCTGGGGGACGCCGGCTAGAACAAGCCGACGATGTTGCCGTTCGCGTCGATGTCGATCTTCTCGCCGCCCGGGATCGAGGGCAGGCCGGGCATCGTCCGCATCTCGCCGATCAGGGGCGTGACGAAGCCCGCTCCGGCCGACAGCCGGACGTCGCGGATCGGGACCGTGAACCCTGCCGGCCGGCCTTTCAGGTTCGGGTCGTGGCTGAGCGAGTACTGGGTCTTGGCCATGCAGACCGCCAGGTGGCCGTAGCCGAGCTCCTCGTACAGCTTGAGCGCCTTGGATGCCGCCGGCAGGTACTCGACGCCGGCCGCACCGTAGACCTGGGTCGCGATCGCCTCGATCTTCGTCCGCAGCGGGGCGTCGTCCGGGTACAGGAAGTGGAAGCCGGGGGAGCCGGCCTCGGCAGCGTCCCAGACCGCGCGGGCCAGCGTCTCGGCCCCCGCGCCGCCGTCGGTGTAATGGGTCGAGACGACCGCCGCCCGGGCCCCGGCCGCGACGGCGGCCTCCTGGATCGCCGCGACCTCGGCGGGCGTGTCGGTCGGGAAGGCGTTGATCGCGACGACCACCTCGACGCCGTAGCTCCGGACGATCTCGATGTGCTTGGCCAGGTTCTGGGCGCCGAGCCGGACGGCGTCGACGTTCTCCTGGAGGAGCGCCGGATCGAGCGGCTTGCCGGCCACGATCCTGCCCACCCCACCGTGCATCTTGAGGGCCCGGATCGTGCCGACCATCACCGCTGCGTCGGGCCGCAGGCCCGACTGGCGGCACTTGATATCGAAGAACTTCTGGGCGCCCATGTCGGCCCCGAAGCCGGCTTCGGTGCACACGATCTCGTTGGTGACCAGGGCCAGCCGGTCGGCCAGGACCGAGTTGTTGCCGTGGGCGATGTTGGCGAAGGGGCCGCAGTGGACGAAGGCCGGCCCGCCCTCCAGGGTCTGGAGCAGGTTCGGCTTGATCGCGTCGACGAGCAGGACGGTCATCGCTCCGGCGACCTTGAGGTCCTCCAGCGTGAGCGGCTTGCCGTCGACGGTGTAACCGACGACGACCCGGCTGAGCCGGCTGCGCAGGTCGTGGATGTCGGAGGCGAGGGCCAGGATCGCCATCACCTCCGAGGCGACCGTGATCATCGTCTCGCTCTCGCGGGGAATGCCGCCCTCTCGACCGCCCAGCCCGATCACCGTCTTGCGCAACGCCCGGTCGCTGATATCGACGACCCGCGGCCAGGTCAGGCTCAGGGCGTCGATCCCGAGCGGGTTCTTGTGGTACAGGCTGTTGTCGAGGAACGCCGCGGCCAGGTTGTGGGCTGCCCCGATCGCGTGGACGTCGCCGGTCAGGTGGAGGTTGAAGTCCTCCATCGGGATGATCTGGCTGTAGCCGCCCCCGGCCGCGCCACCCTTGATCCCGAAGACCGGCCCGAGCGAGGGCTGGCGAATCGTGACGGCCGCCCGCTTGCCGATCCGGTTGAGCCCCTGCACGAGGCCGACGACGGTGGTCGACTTGCCCTCGCCCAGCGGGGTCGGCGTGATCCCGGTCACGAGCACGTACTTGCCGCGCGGATTGGCTGCCTCGAGACGCTCGATCGCCGACAGCGGCACCTTCGCCTTGCGCGGGCCGTACTGCTCGATCTCGTCGTCACGCAGGCCGAGATCGTGGGCGACGTCGACGATCGGCCGGGGGGTGACCGAGCGGGCGATCTCGAGATCCGACGGGAAGCTCATGGACGGTTGACTCCAGCTGCGACGGCCGAGGTTGAGCGGGCGGCTCGGGCCTGCGCCCGGGCGGCCTCCAGGACGTGGGACATGAGCAGGGCATTGGTGACCGGGCCGACGCCGCCCGGGACCGGCGTGATCGCGCCGGCCACCCAGCGCGCCAATTCGTAGTCGACGTCGCCGACGACCGCCTCACCGGCCGCCCCGCGCTCGACGACGTTGATCCCGATGTCGACGACGGTGGCGCCGGGCTTCAGCATCGCGCCGGTGATCAGGCCGGGCCGGCCGATCGCGACCACGACCACGTCGGCGCTCGCGACCTGGGTGGCCAGGTCGACCGTCCGCGAGTGGCAGATCGTGACCGTGGCGTCCTCCCGGGTGAGCAGGATCGCCGCCGGCCAGCCGACGACGTTCGACCGGCCGACGATCGCGACACGCCGGCCGCGCAGCTCGATCCCGGAGCGCTTGAGCAGCTCGACCGCCGCCTGGGCCGTGGTCGGCACGAAGCCCGGGTGACCCTGGAGGAGATGTCCTGCGTTGAGCGGGTGGATCCCGTCGATGTCCTTGGCCGGGTCGATCGTACCGGTAACGGTTGACAGCGGGATGTCGGGCGGCAGCGGCATCTGGACAATGATCCCGCTGACCAGCGGGTCGTTGTTCAGCTCGATCAGCCGTCTGCGCAGGTGCACCGCGGATGCCTGGCCGGCCACCTCCACGAGGCGCCCTTCAATCCCGACCGAGCGGCAGCCCCGGAGGATCTGCTGGAGGTAGACGGCCGAGGGCGCGTCCGCGCCCACGATCACGACGGCCAGCCCCGGCGCGTAGCCGTTGAGCTCCTGGAAGGCCGCAACATCGGCCTTCACGGACGCCCGGATCTCCGAGGCGATCGGGCTGCCGAGGAGGAGACGCGCGTCGCCCGGCTGGGCCACTCCGGTCAGGCGCCCCCGACGAGGGGTGCCCGGAGCACGCCCGTGGCGACAACCTCGCGGGTGGTCCGCGACAGCTCGTCGATCTCACCGAGCAGGTCGCCGACGCGGGCCGACATCGCCGCGCTGAACGCCTCATCGCCCACTGCCGGCAGGTTGACCAGGACGTTCGCCCCCGCACCGTGGGCCGCCGCGGCGGTGATCAGGCAGGCGACCGACAGGTCGCTCGCGGCATTCAGATTGCACCGCCCGGCCAGAGCGTGGGCGGCCTCGACGACCTCTCGACAGGCCTCGAGACAGGTGAGCGGCACGTTCGAGGCGATCCGGGCAGCCGAGCGCAGGGCGGCGTGGCGGACCGCCTGCTCGGCCTCGGTGGCCTTCGGCAGGCGGAGCGCCTCGGCGAAGCTGGCATAGGCCGCCGCATCGTTATCGGCGATTCCGAGCAGCCGGTCGGCCAACTCGCGACCGGCCGCTCCGGCCGCGGCGTGGGTCGCCGCGTGCTCCGCGTACTTCGGACGTCCGACGGACAGGGCCGCGACCATCGTCACGAGCCCGGCTCCGAGGGCCGCCGCCACGGCCGAGGCGCTGCCTCCGCCGGGGACCGGCGCGGCCGAGGCGAGCTCGTCGACAAACGCCTGGACGGTCAGGTCCCGAAAGTGCGTCGGATTACCGGGCACGGATTGAGCGCACATGGCCGAATTGTAGGCGCGCGCGGCCGACGAACAGGAGCGATGTCTCGCAGGGCAGGCACGGTACCGGCGTGCTGCCCTGCGAGACGGAGATGCCCGCACTCGCGGCCGGTGGAGGGTCCGGCCGGCGGGCTCATGTCGTGGCTCAGGCCGCCAGGCGGGACTCCGCCAGGCCGCGCGGTTCGACCTGGTCGGCGGCCTCGACCACCCAGCGCCGGGGGCGGTGCTGGTAGGTCAGCTGGAAGCGCGCCCGGGGGGTCTGGACCTCGAAGAACGAGCGCGGGCCGGTCTCGAGGGGGTAGGCGGAGCGCTCCTCGCGGACGAGGTTGTACGACGTGATCGGCAGACGCTCGTCGGCCCAGGTGATCTCACGCGGACGGCCGTCGAACCAGTCGGCCTTGACGTGGACTGGCGTGGGCTCCACGCGAAGCATTGCCATTGGTCCACTCCTTCCCGGACCCCTTCGTGGCGGGCCCAACCATTCAATCGAGCGACAGAACGGGCGTTCGGTATTGCCTGACACTAGATCGAACATGCGTTCGATGTCAAGAGCTCAAACGCAGGATTGCGGAGCCCTGTGACAGCTCGGGCGTCACAGCTGCCGGACGCCGGCTTCGAGGCCTCCGTCAGTGCCCGCGCGGCGATCGGCTCGAGGAATCAGGTTCCGCGTCGTTCATGCCGGTCCGACGTTCGAGGGGCTTCATCGGGTCCCGCTCGAACGGTGCCGGCAGTCCGGAGCCGAGGAGCCGGGCACGGGTCACCGCCCGGTCGCCGAACCGGCGGCGGACGGCGTCGGCGGCCTCGGTCGCGCGCCGTCGGCGGCCATCCAGCCCGCCGGCCTCCTCGGCGAACAGGGTGAGCTGCTCCCGCTCGGCGAAGCCCGACGTGCCCACCCCCAGCAGCCGGACATGGAGCCCGCGGATCTCGGGACGGGCGAGCTCGAGGGCGGTCCGCCAGATCGGATCGGCCAGGTCGGTCGGCTCGGCCAGGGTCCGTTGACGAGTGACCGTCCGGAACGACGAGTCGCGGACCTTGACATGGACCGTTGCCGCCCGAAGGCCCGCCGAGCGGAGGCGGCTGGCGACCCCGTCGGCCATCGCCAGGAGCGTCTGCTCGATCAGGGCCGGATCGTTCGTGTCGACGTCGAAGGTGTGCTCGTGGCTGATCGACTTGGCCGGCCCGCCATCGGCGACCGGGTCGTCGTCGATGCCACGGGCACGCACGGCAAGCGTCGCGCCGTGCTTGCCGAAACGGCGGACGAGGAGGTCCTCGGGCAGGGCCGCCAGGTCACCGATCGTGCCGACTCCGTAGCTCGCGCCAGGGCGGCGGCCGTGCGCTCGCCGACGCCCCACAGGCGCGCGATCGGCAGCGGCGCCAGGAAGGCCGCCTCGCCGCCCGGCTCGACCACGACGAGGCCATCCGGCTTGCGCAGGTCCGAGGCGATCTTGGCGACGAGCTTGGTCGTGGCGACGCCGACCGAGGCAGTCAGCCGGACCTCGTCGCGGATCGCCGCCCGGATCGCCCGGCGCGATCGCTCGGGCCGTCGCCGAACAGCGCCCGGGACGCCGTCACGTCGAGGAACGCCTCGTCGATCGAGATCGGCTCGACGAGCGGGGTGAACCGGCGCAGGATCGCCATCACCTCCCGGCTGACGGCCTGGTACTTGCGCCCGTCGACCGGCAGGAAGACGGCATCGGGGCACAGGGCACCGGCCGTCCGGAGGGGCATCGCCGAATGGATGCCGAAGCGGCGCGCCTCGTAGCTCGCGGCCGATACGACGCCGCGCTCGGTCGGGCGTTCCGCCACCGACGACCACCGGCCGGCCGCGCAGCTCGGGCCGGTCGCGCTGCTCGACGGCCGCGAAGAACGCGTCGAGGTCGACGTGCAGGATCGTCCGATCGGTCACCGGACCATGATGCGCGCGGGTGTCGACCGGGGCGCTCCCCGAGCCTGCCGGAACGCGGGCGGTCAGCCCTTCGGCTCGACGACGACGGTGACCTCGGGGGTCATCCCGGCGCAGACCCGGATCGCGACCTTGTAGGTGCCCAGGGTCTTGAGCGGCTCGTCGAGGTCGATCTTGTGGCGGTCGACCTCGATCCCGCGCCGGGCCAGCGCGTCGGCGATGTCCTTGGCCGTGATCGAGCCGTAGAGCTTGCCGCCCTCGCCGACCTTGACGCCCATCGTCAGGGTGGTCGCCGCCGATGCGGTTGGCGGCGATCTCGGCCTCCTCGCGCTCGCGCTTGCGCTTCTCCTCGCGGCTGGCGATGTCGTGCTGCCAGGCGCGGTAGGCGCCGCCGGCGGCCGGCACGGCGAGCTTCTGCGGGATGAGGAAGTTGCGGGCGTAGCCGTCGGCCACGTCTTCATCTCGCCGCTCTTGCCGAGCGTCGGCGACGTCGGCGGTCAGGATGACCTTCACGCGAGCGAACCCTCCTTGTTGATCCAGTCCCGGACGCGCGGCCCGATCCTGGTCGAACGCAGGGCCGCCGACGCCCAGGCCGACGGCCTGGGGGACCCGGCGAATGACGCGCCGGATCGGTGCCGGCATGAGTCGTCGGATCTGGGCGACGTCGCGATCGAACGCGCCGCGCTCGATCCCGAGCTCGTCGAGCTTCTCATCGAGGACCTCGCTCGGCACTCCGTCGAGGAAGAGGTCGACGGCCAGGACGACCACGACGAGGTCGTCCAGACCGCCGATGACCGGGATGCGGTCCGGAATGAGGTCGGCCGGCAGGATCAGGTAGCCCAGCGCTCCCGCCAGCAGGGCCTTGCGGACTGGTCGGCGTTCGCTCGTCCCGCAGGAGCGCCCAGATCAGCCGGGCGTAGATCGGGGCACGGCTGGCGACCGGCAGGAACGCGGCCATGCTCAGCACCCGACCGAGTGCCCGGCCGGAGCTGCTGCGTCCCTTGTTGCTTCGTTCGCGCCATGGGCTGTCGTGCGCTCCGTCGCGCTGGTTCTTCGTTCCGGGACAGCGCAGTCTACCAGTGCCGTTCAGGGACGGCAACCCGGGCGAGCACCGAGGCGGTCGACCTCCCGCCGTCCGAGGTGCTTGACAATCGAACGTCCGTTCTGTACCGTGCGTCGCGAAAGGAGGTCGCGATGACCAAGCACGACGCGGAACGCAAGCTCAAGATCGTCGACTACATCGCGGCCACGCTGCGTACGCGCGGGGTGTCCGCCATCGGTCCGGGAGATCGCGCGCGCCGTGGACCTGGCGTCGACCTCCGCCGTTCACCACCACCTGCAGATCCTCGAGCGCGAGGGCTACCTCGAGCGCGGCGCCGGCCAGGCCGCGCTCGATCCGGCTGACGCCGACGGCGGCGCTGCAGCTCGGCCTGTCCAGCGAGCTCACGCCCCAGACCGCCGCGACCGAGGCGCACCTCCTGCCGATCATCGGCGAGATCGCCGCCGGCGGACCGATCGAGGCCTACCAGCGCGCCGACGAGACGCTGGCCGTACCCGGAGATGCTCGCCCCCAGCGGCGATGCCTACGTCCTGCGCGTGCGCGGCGACTCGATGATCGACGCCCACATCGCCGACGGCGACTTCGTCGTCATCCGGCCGCAGTCCACCGCCCGCAACGGGGACATCGTCGTGGCCCAGGTCGAGGAGAACGCGGTCACCCTGAAGCGCTTCTTCAAGGAGGCGGGACGCGTCCGCCTCCAGCCGGCCAACCGCGAGTACGCCGCCGATGTTCTACGACGACGTGCGCATCCAGGGCAAGCTGATCGGGGTCATCCGCCGCCTCGACTAGGGCGCCAACCGGCGATCGCCAGCGGCGAGACCCCCGGCGGTTCGCCCGGCCGGACGGTCCACAGGCTCGTCCACATCCCGTCAACGTGTGGTCAGGATTGGTGGACGGCGCGCCAGCATCAGGCGCGCCTTGTGGATCGATCGGAGGCACCGGGCGGCGACCATAGGGCCTTCCTCGCCAACCGGCCGGTGACAGCCAAGTTGTCACGGCCGCTCCGCAATCTGGGTGTGCCTTGATCGATCGACTTCCGCCGCAGAGCCTCGAAGCCGAGCAGTCTGTGCTCGGCTCGATCCTCATCGACCGTGACGCGATCGTCGAGATCGCCGAGTTCCTGCGTCCCGACGACTTCTACCGGCAGGCGAACGGCTCGATCTACGCGGCCATGCTCGAGCTGTTCGAGCGGCGCGAGCCGGTCGACATCGTGACCGTGGCCGAGTCGCTCGAGCGCAAGGAGCAGCTCGACGCGATCGGCGGCCGATCGTACCTGTCCAGCCTCTCGAACCAGACGCCAACCGCGGTCCACGCCGTCCAGTACGCCCGGATCGTCGAGCGCAAGGCGGTCCTGCGCAACCTGATCGCCGCGGCCGGCAAGATCGCCGGCATCGGCTACGAGGACCCGGCCGAGATCCAGGAGGCGATCGACCGCGCCGAGAGCGAGCTGTTCAGCGTCAGCCAGCGCCGGATCGAGACCGGCTTCAGCAAGCTGAAGCTCACTCCTCCACGACGCGTACGACCGGCTCGACTATCTCCACGCCCACCGCGGCGAGATCAGCGGCGTGCGGACCGGTTTCGCCGACCTCGACGCGCTGACGACCGGTCTCCAGAAGAGCGACCTGATCGTGCTCGCGGCCCGGCCGAGCGTCGGCAAGACGAGCTTCGCCCTGAACATCGCCGAGCACGCCGCCGTTCGCGACGGGCGGAGCGTCGGCGTGTTCAGCCTCGAGATGAGCAAGGAGCAGCTCGTCCTGCGCCTCCTCTCGAGCGTCGCCAACATCGACTCTCAGCGGCTGCGGAGCGGCTTCCTCGAGGAGATGGACTTCGCCAGGATCGCGCCGGCGATGAACTCGCTCTCGGAGGCGCCGATCTACATCGACGACACGCCCAACATCAGCGCGATGGAGCTCCGGACCAAGGCTCGCCGGCTGCAGGCCGAGGCCGGCCTCGACCTGATCATCGTCGACTACCTCCAGCTGATGCAGGCGACCACCCAGAACCGCGACGCAAACCGGGTCCAGGAAGTCTCCGAGATCTCGCGCGGCCTGAAGGCCCTGGCGCGCGAGCTGTCGGTCCCGGTGATCGCCCTCTCGCAGCTCTCCCGCCAGCCGGAGATGCGCGAGTCGCGCGAGCCGCGGCTGTCGGACCTGCGGGAGTCGGGCGCGATCGAGCAGGACGCCGACCTCGTCATGTTCCTGTGGCGCGAGAAGGAACGGGCCGGCGAGGAGCAGGAGACCGACGGCGAGGTGATCAACCTCAAGCTGGCCAAGCACCGCAACGGGCCGACCGGCGAGATCAAGCTGTGGTTCAAGAAGACCCAGACGCGCTTCGTCAGCTACGCCGGGGAGCGCTACGCGGACGTTGCCGGGTAGGTCTCCGGCCGCCGGATCGGTGCGCGCGGGCGCACTGCGCGACGTTGCCGGGTAGGTCTCCGGCCGCCGGATCGGTGCGCGGGGGAGCGCTGCGCTGACGTTGCCGGGTCTGCCGCCGGCCGCCGGATCGGTGCGCTCGAGCACTGCGCGGACGTTGCCGGGTCTGCCGCCGGCCGCCCGATCGGTGCGCTCGAGCACCGCTTCTTGCGTCGCTCGGACCCGGCGACCATGCACGAATCGACGACATTCGTGCATGGGTCGGCGCATTCGCGCGAATCTCCCGGGTGGTAGCCGCTTGACGGGCCGCGTATCGTCCCGCTCTGAGAGTCCGACCCCAGCCGGCCGGTCGCGAACCGAGCGCGCGACAACCGCCCGCGTCCGTGGCCCGTCCCCAGGACGGGCTCCGATTCATCCTCGCTCATGGCGCAGGAGGCCAGGATCAGGGTGCACCAGGATCGGACGCTCGTCTGCCGCGACTGCGCCGAGGAGTTCGTCTTCTCGGCCGGCGAGCAGGCCTTCTTCGAGAGCAAGGGGCTGCAGAACGACCCGCAGCGCTGCCTGTCCTGTCGAGCCGCAGCCAAGCGGGCCCGCGTGATCGGAGGGCCGCGCGAGTTCCACGCGGCGATCTGCGGGACCTGCGGCGGCCAGGCGATCGTGCCCTTTGCCCCGCGCAACGATCGGCCGATCTACTGCAGCTCGTGCTTCGACAAGGTGCAGGCCGCTCGCGCGGTGTCGAGCGGATCCCCGGTCTGAGGACCCGCCGGACCGATCGCAGCGTCAGGTTCCGCCGGCTTCCGCCGGGCGTGTTCCGCCCGCGTGTTCGGCCGCGTTCCGCTCTGTTCGGCCGCGTTCAGCCGCGTTCCGCCAGCGGTCCGCCGGGTTCGTGTCAATAGAGCGTCGCAGCAATCGTTACGATCGTTCGCGGCCCTGCCAGGGCCTGAGAATCGGGTCGCTGGCCGTCAGGCCCGCGGTTTCGTGCTCGGGTCGTGCTCGGTTCGAGCCCTGGGCACCGAGGGTAAGCCGGGCGGGCGGCCCCGAGTCGTCGTAAGGGTTGCTGGAGCGCACGTTTGACGCAAACCGCCCGGACCGGGCACGGCGGGCTCGGCACGGCGGCGGCCTTTGCGGCCTTCGCGGGCACATTTGACGCAAACCGCCGCGGCCGCACGAGCCAACCGACCATTCCATCCCTGACCAGGCCGCGGCTATGCTGAACCCACAGGCATGACCGGAGGAGAGCACCGATGGGCGTCATCATCATTCGCGAGATGGTCGGCACGAGCCCACGCTCGTGGAGCGACGCGGCCCGCCAGGCGGTCGCGACCGCGTCGAAGACCGTCCGAAATATCCAGACGGTCGACGTCGTGAAGTCGACCGCGGTCGTCGAGAACGGCGAGATCGTCGAGTACCGGGTCGAGGTCAAGATCGGCTTCGAGTACGAGGGCTGACAGCCCCCACCTGACGCGGAGTTGAGCCGGCCTGCGCGCGCAGCTAATCGTGTGGTGAGTGCCGCCGGGCAAGATGCCTGCCATGGCGCTCCCCAGAAGCGAGACCGAAGCCCAGCCCGACGGAGTCGAATCCGCACGCCCGTCCGTTGACAGGCACGCTCCCGCTTCCCTATCGTTCGCCACTCACCGGGAAGCCCAGCCGCCTTCCGGCGGTCAAATCCCGGTGCCAGTCGGTCCGGGGCGGACCCAGCCCGGTTCGTCCCCGAGCCGCGACTCGGGGGAGCGTGTGTCCGAGTTCCCGCTACAAGCGGCGAAAGCGCAGCGTCCCGCCCTCCGGGCCGAGACGCTCCAACGCGATCGGCTGATCAGCTGGCTGGCTGATCAGGAATATTCGAGGGTCATCCTCGTCACGGCCGAGGCTGGCTACGGGAAGACGACCTTGCTGGCCGACTTCTCGCGCCGGACCCGGCGTCGGGTGCTGTGGTATCGGATCGACGACAACGATCGGAGCTGGGTCAGCCTCGTCCGCTACCTGGTCGCGGCGGGCCAGGAACTCGACCCCGAGTTCGCGGCACCGACGCGGGCCTTGATCGAGCGTCTGGGCACGCCGGCCAGCCCAGCCCGTGAGGAGGTGGTCGCGAGCCTGATCCAGGACTACGGCGTCCTCGGGGCAGGGGGAGGCGCGATCCTCATCCTCGACGACTTCCACCAGATCGATGACGTGCCCGAGATCCGGGAGGTCCTCAACGAGTTCGTCGCCCGGGCTCCGGACCGCCTCACGATCGTGTTCGCCGGCCGGCGGCCACCGAACCTCGCCCTGGCACGTCTTCGCTCGATCGGAGCGGTGGCCGAGTTGCGGACCGACGACCTGCGGTTCGACCTCGCCGAGTCCGAGCGCCTCTTTCGCGACATCTACCGGCGGGCTCTCGACCAGGACGTGCTGGCCAACCTCACCCAGCGGATCGACGGCTGGGCGGCCTGCCTTCAGCTCGTCCAGGCCGCTCTGCGCGATCGCTCGGCCGCCGAGATCCGGACGTTCGTCGAGGGCCTGACCGGCGCCACCGGCGACCTCCACGACTACCTCGCCGAGGAGGTCGTCGGGGATCTCGATCCAGCGACCCAGCAGTTCGTCATGCGAGCTGCCCTGCTCCAGTCGGTGTATCCGAAGCTGGCAGCCGTCGTCGGGGAGGTCGACGACCTCGACGCGGGGCGGCTCGTCGCCGAGGCCGAGCGGATCGGCCTGCTCAGCCGCCGGAGCGACACCCATGCCGGTGGCCGCCGGTATCACCCGCTGGTCCAGGAATTCCTCGAGGCTCGCCTGCGGCGGGAAGTCGGCGACGACGAGATCGTTCGGCTGCACCGGCTGATCGCCCACCATGCAGCGGAGTCGGATTGGCGCCTGGCCGCCCACCATTTCGCCGCGGCCGGCGACATCGACGAGCTTCATCAGCTGGTCGAGGCATCCCTGCCTTCGATCATGGCCGGGGGTGACTTCGCGATCGCCGAGTCGTTCATCGACCGCCTGCCGGACGGCCGGACCTGGCCGATCTTCGAGATTGTCCTGTCGCGGATGGAGCTCCATCGCGGCCGACCGGCCGACGCCGTCCACCTCGCCGAATCGGCGGTCGCCGCCCTCCGCTCTGGCGGCACTGGCCTGATGCTCGATCAGGCCATGGCGAACCTCACCTCGGTCTACTACCAGGCAGGCCACCTCGCGAAGTCGATAGGAGCCGCCAGGGAGCTGACCAACAGCGGCCTGACACCCCGGCTCGTAGCCATCGGGCGCGCGATGACTCTCCTGATCGATTCGTCCATCGACGGGCCCCTAGCTCTGCCCCTTAGCCACCTCCGCACGATGGCCGAGACGCAGCAGCTCGACGGTGACCTTCACTACTTCGGAATCACTCAGTTGAATATCGGCGAAGTCGAACGCGCGATGGGGAACGCGCAAGGCACCTTGGATGCAGCTGATGCGGCCATCGCGGCCCTGAGTGCCAGTTCGGCAAGCTACGAGATTGGTGCAGCCCGCCTCTTGAGGACCTGGGCGTTATCCCACAGGAATGAGATGGCAATGGCTGCTCACGAAATCGGGCTGGCGTTGGGATCGCAGTTCGAGATTGTTCTCGACGAAGCCCGTTTCGAGGCCTCTTCGATTCTTTTCGAATACGGCGATCGTGGGCAGGCGATGGCCACGCTGATGGGTCTCGGAGCAGTCGAGATGATGCCTCCCGACCTTCAGGATCAGTATCCAGCCTCGCTCGCGGTTGTCGACGTCACTGGCGGCGCATTCCGCGATGCCAGAGCGCGGGTCGAGCGGATCGACGTCAACCGACCCCATCGTGAGCCAGGTTTCAAGGCCCGCATCATGACGGTCCGGGCGCTGGCCGCCGTCATGGCTGGAGACGCCGATGCCGCTGATCTGGTCCGTGACGCGAACCGGCAGGCGGTTCTGCAAGGAGCTGATCGCTGGGGCATCCAGACCGAACTCCTCCAAGCCGTCCTCGCTGGTGATCAGGCGGTAGAAGCCACGTTTCGCAGTCGCGGGGATGGCATTGGGCCATGGGTGAGCGTCATGGCGGACTTGTTCGCGAGAGGGGTAGGTTCTGGCTCTGAATATGTGCGGGCCGTTGTGGACAGCCAAGTCCTTCTGCGGCCCGATCGCTGGCGCAACCCACTGAGGAACGCGCTTGCTGGTAGCGAACGTTCGGCTCGAACCGCGGCCGCGACACGGCTCGATGCGATCGGTGAGCGGACCGATGTCGAACTCCTCCGTGCATTCGCCCGGCAGTCGCGCAACCGACCCGACTTCGCTGGGGTTGGGCGCAGACTCGCACGTCGTGTGGCGGATAGGGTCAAGGTCGCGGATCTCGGCCGAGTGAGGATCCAGATTGGCCCCCGGACTGTCGATGGAGACGCAGTCCGGCGAAAGGTGCTTGCGCTTCTATGTTTCTTAATTACGCGCCCAAACATGGTGGCAACCCGGGATCAAGTCGTTGACGCCTTGTGGCCGGACCAGGACCCCTCGGCGGCTTCGAATTCTTTGAACCAGACCGTCTACTTCCTGCGGCGGGTCTTCGAGCCTCGATACATCGAGGATCTGTCGCCTGGGTATGTCCGTCACGAGACGGATCTGCTCTGGCTCGATGGGGAGCTGGTTCAGGCCGAGTCCGTCATCTGTCGTCAAGCGATCGAAGAGGCGCGAGTCTCGTCGGCATGGTCGACCATCGTGTTGCTCAGTCAGAGATACGTGGGTCGGTTTGCCCTCGATTTCGAATACGAAGAGTGGTCGACGAGCTACCGCGACCATCTCCACGCCTCCTACTTAGAGGCGATCGAGCGGGCGATCCAGGATGAGACTGAGGCCGCGCGGTTCGATCGCGCGATCGAGCTGTGCCGCCGAGCCCTTGATGTAGACCCGTCGTGCGACACCATCGAGCGGCGACTCCTGAGGCTCTACCAACTCACCGGAGCGCACGCCGCGGCTGAGGAGCAGTACCGACACTACGCAACCGCGATGTCGGAGGACCTTGGAGTGGATGCGCCGCCGTTGAGGGACTTGTAGGCAAGTACTTCGCGATCCGCGGGCGTCAGACCCGTGCGGATAGGTAACCTGCCGTATTGACCGGTCTAGACAGGCCTCCCTATAGTCCCCTCGACTTTCCAGTACGTGAGTACTAGGAAGTAATGTCAAGTTCGGACGCGCTGACGCCTCCACCTGAAATGGGCACACAGGGTGGGGCCGAGCGACTTGTGCAACCGGCGAACTAATCGGATTTATCGACCTCCGCGGTGAGCGGGGGTCGGAGGAGGAGCTCGAATGAAGCCCGAAGGAAATGCCAAGGGTTGGTAGTCGAGCCCCGTTGTGGGTAACTCGACTCGTGCGTGGGGCTCTTTTGGCCAGCGTCGTCCTCGGGACGCTGCTCGCCGGGGGAGCCTCACTGAGGGTGTTTTAGGACCTTGGTTCTATTCCGGGGAGGACCCGGAGGGGTTAGAGTCTCGGTGCCGGCTGCATAAGCGGAACTGAGATGTCTAGATCCCTCGCCCTTTTCATCAGCGGGCTCGTGGCAGTCAGCGCCGTGGCGCTGGTCGCCGCGAGCCTTCTCTATGGGTTCGACAGCAGAATACGGATTCCGGTTGGCGATGAGGCAACTGGAATCGCGGTCGGGCTCATCTTCTGGACGGCCGTAACGCTCGTAACCTCGGCCATGCCGGTCAAGGTCCCCGGGGGAGTACTGATCGCCGTTGCGGTGGCGCCGTGTCTCGCCGCGATGAATCTGGGCGGCCCGGCGGCAGGCGGATGGGTCGCCTTGATCGGCTCGACCGAGCTCCGAGAGCTTCGGCGAGAGATTCCCTGGTATGGCTCGCTGTCGAATCATGCTGGAATCGTCCTTCCGGCGGTTGTTGGTGGGGTCGTGCTCAAGACCCTGGTCCCCGACCCTTCCAATCCCCTGATCGACCTCCTTGGAACAGCAGTGGCTGCTGCCGTCTACTCGGCACTGAATCTCTCCATCGCCTCCGTGATCGCTTCTCTGCGCGCTCACGTGTCACTGAGGGACGCCCTCCGGGCCGGAGATCGCGGGGTTGGCCTCAGCTTCATGGCGCTGGCGCCGCTCGCGTGGTTGATGACCCAGACCTACGACAAAGTCGGCTGGTGGACGACCGCCCTGTACGCGCTGCCGCTGTACACGATCCGGCTGGCAAACGAGCGCCTCGTCGAGATGCGCGAGATGTTCACCCAGACGATCGGCGCCCTGGCCGAAGCCGTCGACAAGCGCGACCCGTTCACGGCCAGGCACAGCCACCGGGTCAAGGACATCGCCTCGGACATCGGCCGCGTGATGCGCCTGGGTGCGCGGGACATGGAGGCGCTCGAGTGGGGCGGCCTGCTCCACGACGTCGGCAAGATCGGCGTGCCGGACCACGTGCTGCTCAAGCCGGACCGGCTGACCCGGGATGAGCGGATGCTGATGAACTCTCACCCGGTCCTCGGTGCCCAGATCATCGCCCCGGTCACCAAGCTCGCGCCCGAGCTGCCGATCATTCGCCACCACCACGAGTGGTACAACGGCTCGGGCTACCCGGATCGGCTCCTCGGCGAGGAGATCCCGAAGCTCGCCCGGGTCCTCCACGTCGCCGATGCGTTCGAGGCGATGACGGCGGCCCGGCCGTACCGGATGAAGCCCCTGACCTCGGAGCAGGCGCTTGGCGAGCTGCGCAAGTTCGCCGGGATCCAGTTCGACCCGGAGATCGTCGACGCGTTCGTGAAGACCGACTGGGTCGAAGGCGTGCCCGATCCGGGCCGGGAGGTCGAGCCGCGCCCGGTCCCGATGCTCGCCACGGTCGCCGGTCGAATGACCGCGAGCACCGGCGTCACGGCCAGCCACGCCAGCACGCTCGCCGATGGCGGGATCGAGACTCCGGCAGCCCCGATCCCGTTCGTGGCGGCGCCAGAGACCGGTCCCAGGGCCATCGACGCGCGCTAGGCCGAGCGGGGCGTGCTTCTCGTCGGGATCGCCCTCGGCCTCGTTCTCGGGCTGCTGAACGGCGGCCGGCTCGGCAACATCGCACTCGTCCGCTTCCGCTGGGCGGCCCTCGTCTTCCTCGCGGTCCTCGTCCGCTACGGAGCGGAGGCCCTGATCACGCGCGGCTTCGAACCGGCGATCGGCCTCCAGGTCCCGCTCCTCACCGGGGCCTCGGTCATCCTCCTCGTCGGCCTCTGGGCGAACCGGCGGCTGCCCGGGATCGCGATCGCCTTCGTCGGCGTCCTGTCGAACGCGGTCGTCCTCGCGGTGAACGCCGGCCGGATGCCGATCTGGGAGCCGAGCCTCACGGCGGCCGGGTTCAGGCCGGAGGACGTCTCACCGGCGATCCACACGATCCTGCCGGCCACCCTCGATCCCAGCTTCCTGGTCCATCTCGGCCCGTTCGCGGACATCGTCCCGGTCCCGTTGCCGTACCTCGCCAACGTCGACTCGATCGGCGACCTGCTGATCGCGTTCGGCCTGGGGTTCCTGCTGTTCGCGGTCGTCCAGCGCGTGCCGACCGTCGACGAATGGGCCGAGGAGGACGCGGCCCGGGCGGAGGCGGAGGCCCGGGCGGACGCCAGCGCCGCCGCAGGGAGCGGCCAGACCACGCGACCCCGCGGCCCGCAGCTCGAGCCGACCCCCGGCCTCGCCGGCGCCACTCGACTCTCCCGGCCGGGCCGTGCCGTGCCGATGGTGGCGGCCGGCACGGGCCTCGTGCCCGGCCTGAGCGAGGCCTCGCGGCTCGATCGGCCGATCATCCTGGGCAGTCCCGGGATGGCGATGGCCTCACCGGCGAGCGTCGCCCTGCCCGAAGGCCGACCGCGCGGCGGGCTCCAGGCCGTCCTGGTCGAGCGCGCGATGCGCAACCCGTACGGCCGGCTCGCCCTCAACGGTCCTTTCGCGACCCTGTGGACCGGCGGCCTGTTCAGCCTGTTCGGCGATCGGGTCCACCAGGTGGTCCTGGGCTTCTTCATCCTGCAGCAGACCGGCTCGGTCATCGCGGTCAGCCTCGTCTTCTTCGTGGCCACCGTCCCGAACCTCGTCTTCGGCTCGCTCGCCGGCACGTTCGTCGATCGGGCGAACCAGAAGCGAGTCCTGGTCCTGAGCGACCTCCTGCGGGCCGGGATCGTCTTCCTGCTGCCGCTGGCGGTGTTCGTGAATGCCCTCCTCGTCTACCCGCTCGTCTTCCTCGTCACCTCGGTCTCGATCTTCTTCCGGCCGGCTCGCGAGTCGGTCATCCCCCGGATCGTCCCGTCTGACGAGCTGATGACCGCCAACTCGGCGACCTGGCTGTCCGAGACCCTGGCCGACATCGTCGGCTACGCCCTCGCCGGCCTGCTCCTGCTGGTCCTCGGCAGCGCGTTCGCGCTGGCCTTCTGGTTCGACGCCGCGACCTACGTCGTCTCGGGCGTGCTGATCGCCACGGTCGCGATCCCGGCGGTCGTCCGCCAGGGCGACTGGGCCGAGCGGACGTTCCGGTCGGACTTCCTCGAGGGGTGGCGGTTCCTGCGCAACGACGCGGTCCTGTTCGCCAACACCCTCCAGGGGATCGCCGGCCAGATGGCGATCGGTGTCCTCCTGCCGCTGTCGGTCCTGTACGCAGCCGGCGTGATCCAGCGCGGCTCGCTGCCGGGCACGAGCGTGTACGCCTTCCTCGAAGGCGGGATCGGGGTCGGCAACCTGGTTGGCGGCATCGCCGTCGGGCTGATCGGCGCGCGGATCGGCAAGGGCCGCCTGGTGATCGCCGGCTACACCGCGATCGGCGCGTGCATCCTGCTCTACAGCCGGACCGACCTCCTGCCCCTCGCGATCGGGCTGATGGTCGGCGTGGGCATCGCCAACCTGTTCTTCCTGATCCCCAGCCAGACGCTCTTCCAGCAGCGCGTCCCGCCGGGCATGATGGCCCGGGTCGTGGCGATCCGGTTCTCGCTCGTGCTCGGTGCGACGACCCTGGCGACCGGCGCGAGCGGCGTCCTGGCGGAGGCCTTCGGGGTGGCCAACGTGATCGGCGCGTTCGGCCTGATCGCCGCGCTGGCCGGATTGGCCGGGCTGCTGAAACCCGCCGTGCGCGACGCGTGATGGCCGGTTCGGTACACTGGCGCCCGCGCCGAGCCCGCCCCCACAGGAGACACAGCCCCGCATGACGGACCCCGTACCAATCGATCCGACCCTGCCCTCGTCGTATCCCGAGCCCGCTCTCGGCGAAGGCCTCGACCCGGCCGAGCAGCTCCGGGCCGAGGAGACGGCTTCGATCGAGACCGAGAACGGCAACCCCGAGGCGGAGCCCGAGCCGACCGAGGCGGAGCCCGAGCCGACCGAGGCGAACGGGGCCGGGGAAGAGGCAGCCGAGCTTGGCGAGGACGAAGACGAGGAATACGCGGCGCCGGCCGTCGGGGCTGCCGCGACCGCGGGGACCGGCCGCGGCCCGCGAGGTCGGGGCGGACCGGCGCCGAGCGCTCCGTCTCCGTCGGAGACGGCCGTCCACATCGGCGATCGATACTCGTCGGCGTTCGTCGTGGCCGTCGTCGTCGTCTTCATCGGGATCTTTGCCTACGGCATGCTCGGCGGTGCCGGCGGCTTCTTCAGCCCGACTCCGACGCCGATCCCGCTGCCGAGCGTGAGTGCCGCCCCGTCGGCAGGCCCGAGCGGCAGCCTTGCCCCGTCGGCCGGCCCGAGCGGCTCGGCCGCGCCGAGCACGGCCGCCTCGCCGTCCGCCGCGCCGAGCGCCGGCCCATCTGGCTCGACGCCCACCCCGGGCTCGTCCGTCGGGCCCTCCGCCAGCCCTTCGAGCTAGGCCGGGCGGCGGAACGGCTGGATCGTGCGCTGGTCGCCCCGCCGCCGCGGACCGTCGATCCAGGACCGTCACGCCGCCGCGCGGGCGGCGATGGTCGAGAAGCAGCTCCGGCGCCGGGGGATCCACGACGAGCGCGTCCTGGCCGCGATGGACTCGGTCCCGCGCGAGCGGTTCGTCCCCGAGGACGTCCAGGACCAGGCCTACGAGGACGAGGCCCTGCCGATCGAGAACGGGCAGTCGATCAGCCAGCCGTACATCGTCGCCTGGATGACCGAACTGCTTCGGATCGAGCCCGACGGCTGGGTCCTCGAGATCGGCACGGGCTCCGGCTACCAGGCGGCCGTCCTCGCCGCGATGGGCGCGAGGGTCCGCACGATCGAGCGCCTGCCCGAGCTGGCAGCCTCGGCTCGTGCCCGCCTGGCGGAGCTGGGCTTCGCCGGGCCGGGATCGACCGGCCGGGTCGAGGTGATCGTGGGCGATGGCAGCCTGGGCGACCCGGAGCACGCGCCCCACGACCGGATCATCGTGACCGCAGGCGCCCCGACCGTGCCCGGCCCGCTCGTCGACCAGCTCGCCGAGGGAGGCCGCCTCGTCGTCCCGGTCGGCCCGTTCGGCGAGCAGGAGCTGATCCTCGTCACCCGGCACGGTGGCCGGATCACCGAGACCGCCGTCGGCGGTTGCGCCTTCGTGCCCCTGATCGGAGCCGCCGGCTTCGGTTCGACCGAGGACGCGCCGGTATAATCCGGGCGCCATGACCCACGTCTTCGTCGCGCCCCACCCGGACGATGTCGCGCTCTCCTGCGGCGGGCTGATCGCCTCGCTGCGCGAGCTCGGCCAGAACGTCGCGATCATCACCGTCTTCTCGGGCAACGGCGGCGCCGAGCACCTGAGCACGTACCAGCGCGAGGCGCTCGGCTTCGGTTCGAAAACGCTCTGGCCGGTCACCGAGGCGTTCAACCGGGCGAACATCGCCAACGATGTCGGGCTCGCGAGCGACGCGGCTCCGCCCTGGGCGGCCACGACCGACCGGCTCGATGCGACCCAGGCCGACGCCGATGCCGCGGCGAAGCGCTTCTGGCAGCGCTCGTCGTGGTACCGGAGGGCCTCGATCCACAACGAGTCGCTGGCCGGCCAGCCGGTGATCGACGACCTGCCGACCCAGGGCGCGGTCCTGACCAGCGAGCTGACCGACGCCGAGGCTGCCGCCGACGCGACGGCCACCCGCCGCCTCGAGGACGAGCGCTACGCCTACTTCAGCGAGGCCGCCCTCATCCTGCTCGACCTGCCCGATGCCGTCTTCCGCGGCTACGAGGGCGACGAGCAGCTGCTCGGCAGCCCGCGCGAGGACGATCCCGCGCCGGTCGCCCTGCTCCGCCGCGAGATCTCCCGACTCGAGCCCCAGAAGGTCTACTTCCCGCTCGGGGTCGGAGGACACGTCGACCACCAGCTCGTCCGGAACGTCGGCCTAGCGATGATCGGCGACGCCCGGCGCTGGGTGATGCCCGGTCCCGAATGGGCCGGCACCGTGTCGTTCTACGAAGACTTCCCGTACGCCTGGTGGAACGACTTCCGCTCGATCGACGAGCTCGGCGACGGGTTCCGCGAGATGCCCTACGACGTGTCGATCGTGCCGGCCTACGCCGACATCAGCGATCAGATCGAACGCAAGATCAGCGGCGTGACCATCTACGAGAGCCAGCTGGCGCGCCTGTTCGGCGGGCCGCGCGAGATGGCCGACGCGGTCCGCGGCTACGGCCGGAAGATCGGCGCGCTGGGCGGGCTCTCCGGCCACGCCGAGCGCTACTGGTCCTCGCTCAGCCTGTAGTGGCCGCCCGGGCGCGAGCCGCCTGGAAGCTGCTGAGCGGGCCGTCCACGATCGGCGGCCGGCGCTATCCGGCGATCGGCCTGATCGTCCTGGCCGTGATCGGCCTGACCTTCATCTTCGTCGTGGCGCAGCGCAGCTGGGCCGGCAGCCAGGACGAGCACGCCTACTGGCTGGGTGCCCAGCGCCTTCTCAACGGCCAGCTGCTGTACGACCCGAACGCGACCTCGGTCACGCCGTACGCCTACTGGTATCCGCCCCCGCTCGCCCAGATCCTCGCCCCGATCGCCGCGATTCTTCCTTCGCGAGCCTTCGACATCAGCTGGATCGTCCTGCAGCTGATCTGCCTGCTGTGGATCGCCCGCTGGCGGCCGCTCGTCGCCCTCGCCCTGGTCGTCTACCTGCCGGTCGCGGTGGAGCTCTCGTACAGTAACGTCCACCTGGTCCTGGCCGCCCTGGTCGTGCTCGGCCTGCGCCGCTGGCCGTGGGCCTTCGCGGTCGGGGCCGCCATCAAGATCGCGCCCGGGCTGGGCGTCCTGTACCTGTTGCTGCGGCGGCGCTGGCGTGACGCCGGCATCGCGATCGCGGTCGGCCTCGTCATCCTGGTGGTCAGCGTGGCAATTGGCCCCAGTTCTTGGTCGAGCTTCATCGCGACGGTCCAGCAGCGCGGTCCGGGCGACGTCTCCGGCATCCTGCCGATCCCCTACTTCGTGCGCCTGATCGCGGCCGTCGCGGTGACGGTGATCGCCGGGCTCGTCCGGCCGCGGATGGGCGAGCCACTCCTCGTCGTGGCGATCACGATGGCCCTGCCGACCCTGTGGCTCGACGCGTTCGCGCTGCTGATCGCGATCATCCCGCTCGTGGCAACGGACCCGCGCTCGGTGCCGTCGGTCGGCTCGGACCCCTCGGGGCCGCGCTCGAGCCAGCCGGTGGCGGCGCAGCCGTAACTAATGGGGCAGGCAGGCTGCCTCTGTCGATCGGTACAGGTACAACCGCTCGGTGGGGCCTGCGACGAGCTCGAGCGAATAGCTCTCTGAGCCTACGAGGTCGAAACCAGGCGGCCCAACCATGTCGGACGTTACAGCCCCACATGCTCGATATCCGGGAAAGTAGGCCTCCCACACGGTCAGCCCCGAGCCTAGGGTGACCGACTCAGGGAGCGTCCGTGCATGAGCGCCGACCCACTCATAGCCAGCATCCAACTCATCCGGATTCACGCCGAGTTGAGTCAGCTCCTCGCCCGCACGCCATCGTGCGGAATCGAAGGCAAACGAGTTCAACATGAAGATCAGCGACATGAACGTGAGGCCGATCAGCGAGGCCCCCACGGGTACGACCAAACGTGGACTGCGGCGAACTGCGGCTTCCGCCCCCGGAGACATGAGCAGGATGGCAACCGGTGGTGTCAGGGGCCAGTAATACCGGTCGAAGACGGGCCAGTGGATCCCGAAGATGGCGAGGCCCAGGCCTAACAGGCATGCAAAGAGCACCAGGACCCCAGCGGGAGACCCCAGGGCATGCACAAGGGCACGGATGGAACGGTTGTGGCGGCGCAAGCATGAGCCGACGACCCCTGCACCAACCCCAAGGGCAAGGAACGACGCCATCAGGGCGGCCGCAGACAACATGAGCCAGGACACATCGCCGAAGAGCGGGGGTCTGTTGCCGAGAAGGACGGCCGACCCGGCGACGCCCCGCTCATTGGCCAGGTTACCCAGCACGACGAGTGGGATCGTCCTGTCGTGGTACCACTGGAACAGTTCGAAGCCGAGGAGGACGACGCCCAGTTCGACCCCAATCGCGACGTCTGCGCCTTTCCAGCGCCGACGCCAGCACATGGCAGCGATGATGGCTGCGGGCAGAAGCGGAAGCGAGAAGCTGGCGAGCGCGTCGCCGAATTGATAGAGACTGATGTTGATCGCCGCGTAGCCGATCGCCCCGCCCAGATGCTGCCCGGGGAGTGCCGATTTCAGCAGGACAAGAAGCCCGCAACAGATCGCAGCACCAAATCGCCAGGGCCCATGTCTTGAAGCGACGAGGCTCTGCGCAAATCGCGGCCAAAAGCGCACCCGCCGGTGCCGCGATCGCGAACTCGCGGATCGAGAACGCGAGGCATCCGACTGCCGCGGAAGCCAGCAGCCAACGAATCCGAACAGGGCGGTGGCGGAGAGCGACGACACCGAAATCCGAGGCACGTCAGCTCGAGCGCGAGGGTCGGCACGTCGGTCATGAAGGACGTCGCGTACGCCAGGTACCCGGGGAAGACCAACAGGAGGGCGGTCGCCAAAGCGGCCCGCGGAGGCGCGAGGAACTGGCGAGCTAACCCGTATGAGGCGAGCACCGCCCCGATAGCCGAGACCACGCCAAAGGCCGAGAACGCCGACGACGAAAGTCCGAAGACTCTCAGGAATGGCTGAGCGAGCACGATCTGGCCGACCAGCATCGTCGTGACGCTGTGAAGAGATAGCACGCCCTGGCTCGCGAGGTCCAGCGCGATCCGGCGATACACCCAATCGTCGTTGCGCGGGATGTCCTGCGAGCCCGCCATCAGCCCCACGGCGAACGGGATGACTACTCCCAGGGTCAGCAGGCCAGCCAGAAGCACGACGTCCGACCGCTGTGGCAAGGAAATGCGCGGACGAGGGCGCGCGCGCTCGGCTAGCAGGGGCTGGGTCTCGGACACTGGCGAGACAGTAACGTACGCCGCCACGCTCGAGGACGACCCCGAAGTACCTGCCGTCAAAACCCCTTACCCACGGTCAGATCGGCATACCCCAAGCGTAGAATGTGCCGGATTGGACGGATTTGTCCGGTCTCAAGTAGGCGACGTCGTCATTTCGGTGGCGGCTGGAGGTCGGATGAGCCTGTCGACACGAGCGAGACGCCATCCCTGGTGAAAAGCCCGATGCCGCCAATCGGACGGCTCCCGCAGTCGACGAGAGCCCGGCCGCTAGGTGCCACTCTCGGCGTCGGGGCGCCCAGCGTGACGACCCCGAGCGAGCGTCTCCGATCGGCGTGGCAGGACAGCCTCACCGTCAGGCTGCCGGCTCCGCCACCGGTCCGCTTCCTCCGCCACGAACGCGAGCAGGTCCTCTACTGTGGTCGGAGGGTGGACACCGTGCTCGGCTATGGCGAATGGGCTTGCGAACGCCTTGGCGTCCTGATTTACCCTTCGTCATCACCCTGATCCTCGGCCTGGCCCTCGCCGTGCTGGATGCCTAGCCTGCTACAAGTTCCTCTTCGTCTTTCAAAAGCCGCCGGAATCGTGCGAAGGGAGCTTCCCCGGTTTCACTCGCTGCTGCACGTCGCCACGCTCATCGGAGGCCTTCGTGGCGCTCCCATTCCTGTTGAGTACGTTCTCGCTGAACATCTATGTCACGCAGGCCGGATACACCGTCGTTGTGGTCGTGTTGAGCTACCTCGCCCACCGATTCTTCAGCTTCGGTGGGTCACCCAGGGCTGCCAATGCGGAGGTCGACAATGTCGAACGGTGACAACATCTACGTCACCCAGCCCTCCTGCCGCCACTGGACGAGTTCCTTCCGTATCTGCAGCAGATCTGGGAGAGCGAGATGCTCACCAACGGCGGACCGTTTCATCAGCAACTGAAGACGGCCCTGTCCGAATACCTTGGCGTTGAGCACATCGCCCTGTTCACCAACGGCACCATCGCGCTGGTCACGGCGCTGCAGGCGCTGCGCATCACGGGCGAGGTGATCACCACGCCGTACTCTTTCGTGGCCACCGCCCATTCGCTGCTGTGGAACGGCATCAAGCCGGTCTTCGTGGACATCGACCCGGACACGCTGCAATCTCGACCCCGCCAAGATCGAGGCGGCCATCACGCCCGCAGACCACGGCCATCATGCCGGTGCACTGCTACGGCACTCCCTGCGACGTCGAGCGCATCCAGCAGATCGCCGACACCTACGGCCTGCAAGGTCATCTACGACGCCGCCCACGCCTTCGGCGTCAAGGTAGCCGAGGGCAGAGCGTGCTCCGGCACGGCGACCTGTCGGTGCTGAGCTTCCACGCCACCAAGGTCTTCAACACCTTCGAGGGCGGCGCCATCGTCTGCCCCGACGCCAAGACCAAGCAGCGCATCGACCACCTGAAGAACTTCGGCTATGCGGACGAAGTCACGGTCGTGGCTCCCGGCATCAACGGCAAGATGAGCGAGATCAAGGCGGCCTTCGGACTGCTGCAACTCAAGTACATCGACGACGCCATCGCAACGGCGCAAGCGCGATCGACGCTCGCTACCGGCAGGCTCTGGCGGCGTCGACGGGATCCGGTGCCTGCGCCGAGCCGGCCGAGACGGTGGCGCAACTACGCCTACTTCCCGATCTTGGTGGCACCGGACTACCCGCTCAGCCGCGACGAGCTGATACCAGAAACTGCGGGAGCAGCGACATCTATCGCCGCGCCGCTACTTCTATCCGCTGATCTCCGAGTTCCCGATGTACCGAGGCCTGCCGTCGGCGGCGCGCGAGCAACCTGCCCGTGGCGGAGGCGCTGTCCGCCAGGTGCTTTGCCTGCCGATCTATCCCGACCTGCGATCTCGCCGTCGGTCGACAGGATCGCTCGATCATCGCCGGCCAGGCCGTGACCGACGAGTGCCTCCGGAGCGCCGGGCGGTACATGAAGATCGCCATCATGCAGCCGTACTTCCTGCCCTACATCGGCTACTTCCAGCTGATCGCGGCGGTCGATCTGTTCGTCGTCTACGACAACATCAAGTACACGAAGAAGGGCTGGATCAACCGCAACCGGATGCTGCGCAACGGAGCCGATGCGATGTTCTCGCTGCCGCTCAAGGCAGCCCCGGACACCTCGACGTGCGGCGACCGGGAGATGGCGCCGGACTTCGACCCGCAGAAGCTGCTCAACCCGATTACGGGCGCCTACCGCCGCGCGCCGCACTTCTACGAGGTCCTTCCCGTTGCTCGAGCGAGATCCTGCGGTACGAGGAGCGCAATCTGTTCCGCTTCCTCCACCACTCCGATCTGGCGATCTGCGATCACCTGCCATCACGACGCCGATCCAGGCCATCCTCGGACGTCGCCGCGGACCACGGACTGAAGGGCCAGGATAGGGTGCTCGCCCTCTGCGAGCGCGGTGGGCGCGAGCGTCTACGTCAATGCCATCGGCGGCGTCGAGCTGTACTCCAGGGAGGACTTCCGGCGCCGCGGGATGGACGCTGCAGGTTCCTCCGGCGCGACCGTTCGAGTATACGCTCAGTTCGGAGACGAGTTCGTCCCGTGGCTGTCGATCGTCGACGTGCATGATGTTCAACCCGTTGCCGTCGTGCCGCGAGATCGTGCGGACGGGCTTCGAGTTGATCTGAGCGCGGTGAGGCCGCCGCGATGTTCACATGGCGGAAGCTCGGCAAGGTCTTCACGCCGCAGGATGTGCCGGGCCGGACCTGGCTCAGGGAGTTCGCCCAGGCACCGGCGACGCTGGTGTTCGACGACGTTGTGCGGGTCTACTTCTCATGTCGGCCGCCCGGGACGAGCATGGGCAGTACGTCAGCTACTCCGCCTGGGTTGACCTGGACCGGCGCGACCTGTCGACGTGTGGTGCGCGTCGCGGAACACCCGATCTTGAGCCTGGGCGACCTCGGCGCGTTCGACGAGTTCGGCACCTATCCCTGTCTCCGTCATCCCGGTACGACGACGAGGTGTGGGCCTACTACGGCGGCTGGACGCGCTGCGAGTCGGTCCCGTTCAATGTCGCTATCGGATGGCGACGCAGCTTGGACGGGGGTGCGACCTTCGCGAGGCTCGGGGATGGGCCAGTGCTCGTCGTACACGCCGGACGAGCCATTCGTCGTCAGCGGACCGAAGATCCGGCGCTTCAACGGGCTCTGGTACCTGTTCTACATCGCCGGTCGCAAGTGGAAGGTCGGTGGACGGACGGCCCGAGCCGGTCTACAAGATCCGGCAGGCGACCTCGTTGGACGGCATCCACTGGACGAAGGTCGAACGCGACCTCATTGAGAGCCGGCTCGAGGAGGACGAGGCGCAGGCGAGCCCGGACGTCTTCTTCGCCGACGGGCGCGTATCACATGTTCTTCTGCTACCGGCGCAGCGCCGACTTCGCGGGAAGGCCAATCGGCTACAGGATCGGGTACGCGTCGAGCGCCGACCTCAAGACGTGGGTGCGCGACGACTCGAGCGCTGGCATTGAGGTCTCGGACGAAGGTGGGACTCCGAGATGGTCAGCTATCCGCACGTCTTCGAGCTGGATGGGACGACCTACTTGGCCTACCTCGGGAACCAGGTCGGCCGGCACGGCTTCGGCCTTGCCGTTCTGGATGGATCGTTGGACTAGGCGAAGGCGCTGGAACCATGCGGTGGAGGAAGTTCGGGCAAGATATTCGACCCACGAACTGTACCCTTGCCGAACGACTGCCACGAATACGCGCAGGCGCCACAGGCATTGGTCCTTCGCCGACCGTGTCCGCGTCTTCTTCTCAACGAGGTCGCGGAATGGTCAGACTGGCAAGTTCCTCAGTCACGTCGCGTTCGTCGATCTCGACAAGTCCCTCCGCACAGTTCTCCGAGTCTCCGATAAGACGGTGATCCCTCTCGGCGAGCTAGGTAGCTTCGATGAGCACGGGATCTTTCCGATGAGTGTCGTCCGCCACGGCGACCTGATCTACGGCTACACGACGGGTTGGAGCCGACGCGTGTCTGTGTCGATCGAGACCGGCATCGGTCTCGCGGTCAGTCATGACGATGGCGCCAGCTTCGAACGAGTGGGCGCCGGCCCGGTCCTGTCGGCGTCCCTGCATGAGCCGTGTCTCGTCGGCGACGGATTCGTCAGCTACATCGGAGACAGGTTCCACATGTGGCACATCTTCGGGACGGGATGGAAGCGATACACCTGCCTCGGGGCAACCGGAACGAACCTACAAGATCGGCCACGCTTCTTCTCCGGACGGTCTGTTCTGGGTCAAGGAGGAAGGTCGACAGATCGTCCCAGACCGAATGGGCCCGGACGAGAGCCAGGCACTCCCGGGCGTCATCGAGATCGCAGGGGAGTACCACATGTTCTTCTGCTACCGGCAATCGGACGACTTTCGAACCAACCCGTTGAGGGGATACCGTATCGGCCACGCCGTCTCGAGCAACCTCCATGACTGGGTTCGCGACGATCAGAACCCGCGGCTCGAGGGCGGCTCCGGGGATTGGGATGCCGAGATGCAGTGCTACCCACATCCGTTCGAATGCGACGGCTCAGTCTTCCTGCTCTACAACGGCAACGAGTTCGGGCGCTTCGGTTTCGGGGCGGCCGTCCTTGAGACATGACCAGTCCGTTCGAGATGAGGGTCAACGTAGCCTCGGCCACGGCGATCGCGGCGCACTTGCGCCGTTGCGATGACGACTTCATCCCCCGCCTCAGCGAGCGGGTCGAGATCGACGCGTATGCTCGGAAGATTGCCGGCCGAGCGATGCGGTTCGAGGGGTGGGTCGTGGGCGCATTGGTGGGGCTGGTGGCCGCCTACTTCGAGGCAGACGGCCGTGACGCCTTCATCACAACCGTGTCGGTCGACCCCCAGCAGCGGGATCGTGGACTTGCGTCTCGCCTGCTTGCCGAGTGCCTCGCCTACGCGCAGGAGCGCGGATACGCCGGTGTCCTGCTCGAGGTCGACAGGGACAACCGACCAGCCATCGCTCTCTACCAAAGGGAGGGCTTTACGGTGACCGATGTGCAAGGGACGGACGATGAGCATGCGGCACGATGTCCAGACCAAAGGCAGACAGGGGTGAGCGGGAATCGCGACTACAACGCCGAGATCGAGGACACGCAGAGCCGGCAGTACGCGTACGACTTCGATCTTGACGTGATGGATCCGTACAAGATCCGAGCGTTCAAGCCATTCTTCCGAACCGGCAGCCTGCTTGAGCTTGGTAGCTACACTGGCAGGCTCACCGAGCTCCTCCTTCCATATTTCAACGACATCACGTGCCTCGACGCCTCCGACGCCGCGCTTCGAGACGCGAAGGATCGACTCGGAGACCGGGCCAGATTCGTCCATGGGCTACTCGAGACGGTGACCCTGCCAAGGCAGTACGACAACATCATCCTGACCCATGTCCTGGAGCATCTCGATGATCCGGTCGGCGTCTTGCGGCGGATCAACAACGAATGGCTCAAGGACGACGGCAGGTTGTTCCTGGTGTGCCCCAACGCGAACGCGCCCTCACGCCAGATCGCTGTTCATATGGGCCTGATCTCGGACAATGCGGCCGTTACATCTGGAGAAGTCGAGCACGGACATCGACGTACCTACGCTCTCGACACTCTCAAGAAGACGTCCTCGCCGCCGGACTCAAGGTTGTGCATCGCTCGGGGATCTTCTTCAAGGCGCTCGCGAACTATCAATGGGACCGCCTGCTCAAGACGGACATCATTTCGCAGGCCTACCTGGACGGCTGCTACGAGCTCGGCCAACGCTATCCAGACCTGTGTTCCAGCATCTTCCTGTTGTGCGAGCGTGGTGAGGCCCTATGAAGATCTCGATCGTCGTAGCCGTCTACCAGAACGAGGGCTCTCTGAGGGAGACTCGCGACCGGATCGCGGCGACATTCGAGCACGATCTACCCCAACACGAATACGAGCTCGTCTTCGTCGACGACGGCTCGGAGGACGCGTCCTGGCAGGAGATCCTCGACCTACAGGCGCGAGACCCCAAGGTAAAGGCGATTACCTTCACCCGGAACTTCGGCCAGATGGCCGCGATGTTGGCGGGGTTCAAGGCCGCTACCGGGGACGCGGTCATCAACATCTCCGCCGACCTTCAGGATCCCATCGAGCTCATTGCGCAGATGGTGCAACGTTGGGAGGGTGGTGCGGAACTGGTGATCTGCTTCCGGGCCAGCCGCTCAGACCCGCTCTTCGCCCGGTTCACCTCGCGGGTGGCCTACAGCGTTCTGCGCATGGCCCTGCCGCAGATCCCGAGAGGCGGATTCGATGTCGTGCTCATGGACCGGGCCGTAATGGACACGTTCAACGCCATCGATGTCCGGCATCGCTTCTTCCAAGGCGATCTGCTGTGGGGCGGCTACCGGACAAGCTTCATCCCGTACGAGCGGCGGGAGCGAACGGTCGGGCGGTCTCAATACAACTTCTGGAAGCGACTCAAGAACTTCATCGACGCCGTCCTCGACGCCTCATATCTCCCAATCAGGTTCATCACGGTTCTCGGCGTCCTGACCGCCGGCTTCGGGTTCTTTTGGGCCGTGACCATCGTCATAAGCTGGCTGGCCGGCGACAGCCCCTTCACCGGCTGGGCCCCGCTGATGGTCGCGGTGCTCGTCGTCGGCGGCCTGATCATGCTGATGCTCGGCGTGATCGGGGAATACGTCTGGCGAATCAACGAGGAGGTTCGCAAACGCCCTAACTACCTCGTGCGAGACAAGCACTTGTAGAGAATCCGCGGGCCAACCCAAGGGACGGTCAGGCCGTCGGTGCTGGTCGTTGGCCGGTCCATTCGGAACCCTCTCCTGCCCTATCACTGTGTCGGTGACCGCACGAAGATCAGGCCGTCCGCGTCCTGGTAGACGACCGTCCAGGCGGGCGACGCCTGGATGAGCGGGATCAGAGCGGCCTGCTCTTCGCGGCTGGCAACGACGACGGTCACCCGCCAGCGATCGAGGATCGACTGCCAGCTCGGGTCGCCCCGGGACAGGGCGACATGGTCGTCCCACGCGCCGGCGGGGATCACCTCGATCCGCGAGTCGACCGCGATCGGGACGCCGGGCAGGGCGAGCTCGAGCCACGACCCCCAGGCCTGGGCGTTCCAGATCCGATCGCCCGGCCCGACCCGGCCGAGGAGCGCCGGGGTCATTCCGGCCGGCGCGTCGGTCAGCCGGCCGGCGGACCCTGAAGGGCGGGGCCGCCGAACCAGGTCGTGGCGAGGGCGACCGCGGCCAGGACGAGGACGGCGACGATCCCGCCGTTCAGATCACCTCGATCCGCGAGTCGACCGCGATCGGGACGCCGGGCAGGGCGAGCTCGAGCCACGACCCCCAGGCCTGGGCGTTCCAGATCCGATCGCCGCGGCCCGACCCGGCCGCGGAGCGCCGCGGTGATTCCGGCCGGCGCGTCGGTCAGCCGGCCGGGCGGACCCTGGAGGTCGGGGCCGCCGAACCAGGTCGTGGCGAGGGCGACCGCGGCCAGGACGAGGACGACGACGATCCCGCCATTCAGGGCCGAAGCGCGCTCGGCCGGCGGAGACTCCCTGGACGCCTCAGTCGCTCCTGTCGCCGCCGACGATCCCGGCCACGGCGACCGGCGACGCCAGGGCCCACCAGGCGATGCCCCGCTCGGCCGAGGCGGCGACGACGCCGAGGAAGATCAGCCACAGGATCGCCGGCCCGATCTCCCGCCACAGCTCATTGCGCCCCCGACCGCGCGCCCGCACGACGATGACGGCGGCGAAGATGACCATCGAGCCGTACAGCAGGAGCCCGCTCGCCGATACGAGCGCGGTCGGCTGCCACTCGCTGATCAACCGCCGGATCGTCGGGTTCGTCGTCAGCCCGATCGCGTACGACCAGACGCCGGGGCCGAACGGATTGACCAGCGAGGCCAGCCCCGTGACGACCGCCACGGCCAGCAGCCGATGAGCCCCCGGCCGGCGGGCCAGGGCGTCCTCGAGCCAGGCCACCCCGACGGCGGCCGGGGCGAAGATGAAGCTGCCGTGGAGGCTGGCCCACGGGATCACGAGGAGCGGGATCAGCCAGACGGCGCGCGGCTGCCGGCGCCGGCCGGCCAGCACCGCCAGGGTCGCCGCGAACAGGACCATCCCGAGGAGCTGCGGCCGGAGGCCCATCGCGGCGGCGGCCAGGATGAACGAGCCGAGCGCGAGCCAGGCGCTCACCCGGAGCCCGACGCCCGAGCGCCGGCAGGCGACCAGGACGAGCCCGATCGTCAATGCCACGAGCGACGCCCGCAGGATCGCCAGGAGCGGCCAGCCGCCCAGGCGGTAGCCGAGGCCGAGCAGGACCTGGGCGCCCCACTGCTGGTCGAGCCAGGCGCCGCCGCCGGTCGTGAACGCGAACGGATCGGACCGCAGGACCGCGCCCTGGTCGAGCATCAGCTCGCCGGCCCGGATGTTGTAGGCGAGGTCGACCGTCGACATCGTGGCCAGCAGGCCGGCCAGGATCGGCAGGAGGATGGCCAGGGCCAGCCACAGGCGCGGGAAGCTGAGTCGCGGGAACGCGGAGCGGGCGAATCTCATTCCCGGCGATCCTAACCGGCGGCCGTCGCCGGCCGATCCCCCGAACGTCCTACGAGGCGACCGCCTCGCTCAGCCGGACGGCCCGCGCGCCCTCGTCGTAGATGTGCTCGACCGCGTTGACCATCAGCTGGATGCAGAACCGGTCGTGGACGAGGTCGTGGCCGGCGCGCCCGATCATGTCGGCCAGCGGGTGGTCCGTGAGCAGCCGGACGATCGCGCCGGCGAGGGCGTCGGGATCGTGGGGCGGGACGAGCAGGCCCGATGACGCCGTCCTCGATCATCTCCGGGATGCCGCCGACCCGGCTGGCCACGACCGGGCGGCGAGAGCGCCATCGCCTCGAGGATCGTGAGGCCCTGCGCCTCGCGGTAGGACGGCAGGACGGCCACGTCGAGGGCGGCGGTGACCGCGGGCATGTCGTCGCGGCGCCCGGTGAAGATGACGGTGGGCGATCCGGAGGGCCGCGCGCCTGGCGCTCGAGCGCGTCGTGACGGCTGCCCTCGCCCACGATCAGCAGGTAGGCGTCGGGCACGGCCCGGAGCACGCGCGGCCAGGCCTCGAGCAGCGTCGGGTGGCCCTTCTCGGGCTCGAGGCGGCCGACCACGCCCACGATCGACCGCGTCGGGCTCCATGCCGTACTCCTCGCGGAGCGTGCAGCACGGCTCCTGGTGGTCGTAGCGCTCGAGGTCCACGCCGTTGTAGATCAGGCGGACCGGCGCCCCGGTCCGGCCCTCGTCGACGATCTTCTCCTCGATCGCGCGCGACACGGCGATCAGGTGGTCCATCTGGGGGGTGAGGCGCCGCAGCTCGCTCCTGGTCCTCGTCCGAGCGGATCCGGCTGGAGTGGACGGTGGACACGACGTACGGCCGGCGGTGGCCGGCCTCGCCCAGCGCGATCGCCGCCTTGGTGCCCACGATCTCGGCGCGGTACATGTGGTTGTGGATCACGTCCGCGCGGACGTCGGCGAGGTGGGCGGCCAGCGCGCCCGGTGGCGATCGCGTCGTCGGGGTCGTCGATGACGGAGACCGTCGACGCCCGCCCGCTGGAGCTTGCGCACCGCGCTGCCGGGCGACAGCGAGACCACGCTCGCGTCGTAGCGGCTCCGGTCGAGCCGGCTGACGAGGTTGAAGACGTGCTCCTGGGCGCCGCCGTTCGTGCCGGTGGCCAGGACCTCGACGACGCGGACCCGGCCGCCGGCGACGGCCGGCCAGTCGACCGGCGCGAGGCAGGGATCGCCGGGGAGCGGCGGCGTCATCGCCGACCCGTCCGGCGGACGAGCAGGCGCTGGATTGGCTCGTCCACGGCGCCCCACTCGTACTTGTAGGGCTCGTCGCCGCGCAGGAAGTCCATCCGCCGGAACCCCCCGGCCATGGCGCGCCTCGACGTAGCGCTCGACCATGACCACGCCCGGGCGACAGCTCGCGCGCGTCGGGGTCCACGCCGGCGTTGTAGTAGAGCAGCGAGTCGCCGGTCTCGAAGGAGACGCCGGCCGCGATCCGGCGGTCGCCGACGGTCAGGAACGCGAGGCGCAGCGGCCCGTCCGGTCCGAACAGCTCGAACAGCCGGCGGAAGAAGACCCGGCTCATCGCCGCCGCCGTGCGTGTCCGGGAACAGGCCGTCCGCGCCCCAGCGCTTCTGGTGGAGGTCGATGAACGCGGGCAGGTCGGCGAGCGGGTCGGGCGAGTGGGCCAGCCGGACCTCGCCGACGGCCTCGGCCCGGCGGACCTTGCGCCGGATCTCGTGGCGCTCCTTCTTGCCCAGCGTGGCGAGGAAGTCGTCGAAGCCGCCCGCCTCGGGCAGGGTCACCACCGGGCAGACCTCCTCGCGCTCCACGTTGAGCGTCCAGCCCGCGCCGATCTCGCGCCGGCCGAAGGCGGCGGCCAGCGCGTCGGCCGCCGGGTCGCCGCAGCGCAGGCGGCGCAGGTCCACGACGTCCCACGCCCGGGGCCGGATCGCCGGCCGGCGCAGTAGGCGGCCAGCGCTTCGGCCACCGCGGCGAGGTCGGCCGGTGCGGCGAGCAGGGTGGCGTAGTCGGCGTGGTAGGAGGCGCCGAAGAAGATCGCCTTGGCCGTGCCCGGCACGGGCGTCATCTCGACGTCGGACGCGTGGCGCATCCGGCTGTGATCGAGCAGGTCGGACGGCTCCACCTCGTGGCGGTGCATCAGCGGGACGATCGCGATCGGCTCGGCGCCGGCGTCCGGCTCGCCGGTCGGACCGGCCGGCAGGAGGACCAGGGTCTCCTCGTGGGCGTTGGCGCCGTAGGCGTCCCACCAGGCGCGGTGGAACGCCCAGCTCGAGAACGGGGTCGCCCAGGGGTTGGCCGCCAGGAGCCGGTCCCAGGTGGCCGGCGGGATCGAGTCGAGCGGCCGGCCGACCGCGATGAAGCGTGCCTCGGGGTGCGGGTTGCTCGCCGTCTCGGCCCGTTCGGAGCCGTCAACGGCGCCCGGACAGACGGGCTCCGCCGTGGGGGTCGGGGTGGTCACGCGGGCGAGGATAGCACTCAATCGGCTGCGATCATTGCGCGGGCAACGGACCCCGATCCGGCCGCCCGGCGGGACCTCCAAATAGCTCTACAAGTGGTAGGCCCAGTAGACCCCGCCGGCGCCGACGACGACCCCGAAGGCGATCGCCAGCCGCCAGATCCAGCCGACGCCATGGCGGGCGGCCGCGATGCAGCACAGCGCGATCGCGAACGGGATGGCGTCGAGGGCGTAGCGGTAGCCGTACTGGAGCCAGCCGCCACCGTAGTAGAGCAGGTTCGGGATCAGGGTCAGGACGAGTGCCCCGAGGAGGATCCACGTCCGGCGGCTCGTCCAGCCGGCCCGGACCGCCCAGAACAGGCCCGGGCTGGTGATCAGGATCGACATCCCCAGGCCGTCCGGCTTGAAGAACGGGAACTGGGCGATCTGGGTCGGGGTGTGCAGGAACAGGTAGTCGATGTTCATCCCGAGGTGGCTGAGCGAGAAGAGCCCCTGGTCGCGCAGGGCCACCAGCCAGCCGGGCAGGCTGGCCAGCAGGTAGCCCGACTCGAACGGCGAGCCGAAGCGGACGGCGTTGTACCAGAGGTCGAACGCGGCGAACGGCAGGAAGCCCACGGCCAGGACGAGCCAGCCGACCAGCACCGGCCGCCAGCGATGGACCGCCGAGCGCCCGGCCGCGATCGCCCGATCGACGGGAGCCAGCAGCAGGGCGTAGAACGGCAGGGCGAACAGGAGCGGCGCCCGGGTCAGGAAGGCCGCCCCGCCGAGCACGCCCACGATCAGCGACCGCCGCCGGCCGAACAGCTCGATCAGGGCCATCAGGGTCAGGCCCGAGGCGATGAGATGGCCGGTGTGCCACACGCCGCCCCGCGTCGTCACCCACCAGATCTGGGTGCTGAACCCGAACAGGATCACCAGCCATGCCCGGTCGATCAGCCGCTGGACGCCGAGCCGGGCCGCCAGCCACCAGCACAGCCCGAGGTCGATCGCGGCCAGGCCGGCGTTGACGATCGGCTGCCACTTGTCCGACTGGACCGGCCCGATGATCGCGACCATCGGCACGAGGAGGAACGCCGGGAACGGCCCGAACGGAACGTAGACCCGGTCGCCGATCACGACGTTGTCGTACGGCCCGAGGGCGTTGGTCAGCCAGGTCCGGCCGTGCAGGAAGGCATCCGCCAGGTAGAAGAAGTCGCCGCGGCCGGCGTTGAAGTTCCGGTTCGAGGCCAGGTAGACCGCGAAGCCGAAGACGACCAGGCCCGCGGCGAGGATCGGCCCCTGGCGCGACCCGGGGTTCAGCTCGGCCCGGCTCGCGCCGAAGAACCCCGGCTCGGCCGCCGGCTTCATGCTCACACCCGGGCCCCGGCGGGCCGGCTGCCGGGCCGCCACGATCGGCGGCGCGAGGAGGCCGAGCCCGAACAGCACCGGGTAGATCGCGGCGGGCACGATCCCGAGCAGCACGATCGGGGTCGCCGTCGCGAGCGGGATCAGGGCAGCCCACCAGCGCCGGCGTTCGAGCAGCCAGGCAACCGGCAGCAGGAGCAGCATCGCGTAATGGTCCCAGAGCAGGGGCGACAGCAGTTGACCGGCCGTGGCGGCCGTCAGGTAGCCAACCTCGGCCGGTGATCGGAGGGCCGTCCACACGGTAACCGCCAGGACGCCGACCGTTGCGACGAGCTGGATCGCTCCGGCCAACGCCTCCGGCGCGCCGAGCTGGTAGGCGATCGCGCCGGGCGTGAAGTTGTGGGCCGTGGTCACCGGCGAGCTGACCCGCCGGAGCAGCTCGACGTAGTCGGACCAGGTCGCCAGGCCGGTCAGCAGGGTCGCCACGAGCGCCGCGGCGAGCAGGACGACGATCGCCACCCCGATCGCCCGCCAGCGCCGGGCGAGCGCCGCCCAGCCGAGCAGGAGCGCCGGCTGGACCTTGACGATCGTGCCCAGCGCGATCGTGGCCCCCAGCCGGGCGGGCCGGTCGAGCCAGCGCCAGCCGGCCGCGAAGAGCAGGAACAGGAGCGGTCCCACCTGGCCGAGCTTGAGCGAGTAGGCGAGCGGCCAGCTCAGGCCGGCGAGCAGGAGGATCGCCCAGCGGACGTTCCGGCCCACCGGCAGGAGCGCCGTCCCGGCCAGGAACGCCCCGCCCATTGCCGCGATCCAGGCGACCGGCCCGATCGAGGCGGGCAGGAGGGCGAAGGGCAGGGCCAACAGGACGAACGGCGGCGGATAGAGATAGATCGCGAACCCGCCGGCGACGTTGACCGACGGGTCGTAGAGCGGCTGGCCGTGGAGCAGCCGGTCGGCCGCGTTGGCATAGGCGTGGTAGTCGTAGCCGAAGGTCGAGCCGGCACTGAGCAGGACCAGCCCGACGACGAGGACGAGGCTGGCGACCGCGGCGAGCGGCAGCCAGCCCGTGAGGTCGCGCCGCTCAGCCACGCCGGTGAAGGAGCGGGATCCGGAACAGGTCCCAGGCGACCTGGACGGCCAGGCCGGGCCGGGCGACCATCCGCGAGCCGCGCTTGTCCGACCACTGGATCGGCACGACGGCGATCCGGTAGCCGCGCCGCCGGGCCATGTAGATCAGCTCGACGTCGAAGACGATGCTGGTGACGCGCTGCCGGCTGAACAGGTCGCGGGCGACGTCGCGGGTGAAGCCCTTGAACCCGCACTGGGTGTCCTTGACCGGGCCGACGACCCACAGCGAGGCCCCGGCATGGAACAGCCGGCCCAGGAGCCGGCGGTAGCCGGGCTGGGTCCGGCGCATGTCCCGCCCGTCGGGCTGGATCCGGCTGCCGAGGGCCACGTCGTGATCGGCAAGGGCTTCGACCAGCCTGGGCAGCTGGTCCGGCGGAGTGGCCATGTCGGCATCGGCGAAGACGATCAGGTCCGACTCGGCCGCGAGCATCCCGGCCCGGACGGCCGCGCCCTTGCCGCCGTGGGGCACGACGAGCAGGTCGAGGCGGATCCCGGGCGGCGGCTCGCTCGATTCCGGGCGGGCGCGGACGAGCGCAGCGGTCCCGTCCGAGCTGCCGTCGTCGACGACGAGGACCTGGATGGCCGGCGGCAGGGCATCGGCACTGATCGAACCTTCGCGGGCCGGCCCACCGCGTCGCCGAAGGTAGCCGAACAGCTCGTTCAGCGCCGAGCCGAGGCGTTCCTCCTCGTTGTAGGCGGGGAGGACGACCGTCAGGCTGCGCTGAGAAGGGGAAACGCTCACGGCGCCGGGGTGAGCGACAGGAGGAGCGGGCGGCTGACCGGCGGCGACGGCGGCCCGAACAGGTGCCGGAGCAGGAAGTACTCGGGCAGCGGGTGGTCGTCGGTGATCAGCGGACCGGCGCCGGCGAACTTCGTCACCTGGTCGCCCTGGATCCAGACCAGCTTCGGAATGAAGGAGGCCCAGCCGGCCAGGTCGTGCTGCGACGAGTCGGCGGCGGACGAGAGGTCGGTCACGATCCCTGGTCGGGTGAGGACGGACTGGATCGCCGCCGGATCGAGGGCTGATCGGCTGATCCGATCCCAGCATGTACAGGCCGTAGCCGCCCGGCCCGAAGGCGATGATCACGTGGGCGAAGACCGACGCGTACGTCCGGACGTGGGCCTTGAACTCGTCGATCGTCTGGCCGTACGGGATCCACTGCATCATCACGCCGCCCGGGTTCAGGCGGGCCCTGGCGGCCTGGTAGAACTCGAGCGACGAGATGACCGAGACGCCGGCCGTCTCGATCGGCGGTGGTGGATCGACGACGATGATGTCGTAGTGCTGGTTCGTCAGCTCGACGTGGTTTCGGCCGTCCGCAATGATGATCTGCCCCCTCGGATTGGCGAGAACCGCGGGCGCGTCCGGGTAGAAGACCCCGAACATCGCGGGCACGGACGGCACGAGCTCGACCGCAGTCGACGTCAGTCCGGCATTCAGGGCGGCCCGCCAGGCCGAGCCCATGCCGAAGGCCACCGTCAGGTTCGTCGTCGAGTCGGGCCGCAGGATCAGCGGCAGGACCGGCATCAGCTTCGTGTCGACGGTGAGGATCGTCATCGAGGTCCCCGTCACCCACAGCTGCGGGTAGCCCTCGAGCGAGCCGGCCTGGACGGAGGCGATGTCGTCCTCCGCCGACTTCACGAGGACGCCGTGGCCGGCCCGGATCCGGGCAACGTTCGGGTCGACGAACAGGCCGCTGCCGGCCAGGGCGACGACGAGGACGCCGGCGGTCACGACGCCGGCCGTGCCGGTCACGAACCTCGGGAGACGGTCGTCGATCCGGCCCCGGAAAGCCAGGGCGATCCCGAGGCCCGCATTGACCAGGGCGATCAGGCCGAGCGCCACGGGCGAGCCGACGAGCGGGATGACGACGAAGGGAATCAGGAATGTGCCGGTGATCGCGCCGATGGTGTTGGCCGACAGGAGGAGCCCCGAGTTACCGCCGACGTGACCTTCGGGATCGGCGATCAGGGCCGAGGCCGCGGGAAACGTCAGCCCCATGACGAAGGTCGCCGGAAGCACGACGAGGACGACCGGAAGGGCAAAGTCGCTGAACAGGCTGCCGAAGTTCGTCGTGAGATTCAGGAGGCCGGTCACGCCGCGCCCGATCATCGTGGCCATGCCGACCAGGACCAGGACGGCGATGACCACCTGGCCCAGGGCGAGCACATTGAGCGTCCGGATCCGATGTCCGGAAGATGTTGAAGGCAATCGCCCCGAGGGCCAGGCCGATCAGGAAGATCGCCAGGATCGTCGTGAACACGTAGGTCGAGTCACCGGTGCCCGAGGCGAGCAGGCGGATCCACAGGACCTGGTAGCCGAGCGAGGTCAGGCCCGACACGAAGGCCACGATCAGGGCCAGCCGGAGCCTCGGCCGGCCCGCGGGAGCCGGCACGGTGGTCGCCGGCGGGGACCGGCTCGAACGCCGGCGGCAGGCTCGCGCCGGTCGAGCGATCGAGGATCAACGCCGAGACGCCCGCGATCGCCGAGCAGGCTGCGCCGACGAACAGCGTCCCGGTCAGCCCGAGCAGCTCGATCAGGACGAACCCGGCGGCGATCGTGCCGATGATCGCCCCGAACGTGTTGGCCGCGTACAGCCGGCCGAAGGAGCGGCTGAGGTTCGACGGATCCCGGGAAAGGTGGCGAGTCAGGGTCGGCAGGGTCGCGCCCATCAGGATCGTGGCCGGCCCCAGGGCCAGCAGCGACAGGCCGTAGCGGATCAGGGAAAGTAGCGTCGCGTTCTGCTCGAGGCTGTTGAACGCCCCGGCGTAGACGTTGTGGAGCAGCCGGAACGTGACCGGAGTGAGGACCACGATCACGACCAGGATCAGCTCGAGCAGCCCGTACATCCGGAGCGGCCGGCGGGCCCGGTCGGCGATCCGGCCGCCGATCACGCTGCCGATCGCGATCCCGCCGAAGAAGCCGGTCAGGATCGCCGAGACGGCCTGGGTCGTATTCCCGAAGACCAGGACCAGCTGGCGAGACCAGACCACCTCGTAGACGAGGCCGGCCGCGCCGGACAGGATGAAGATCGCGAGGATCGGCCAGCGACGGCTCAAGAATCGGCTCCTTGATGCAGGGGGGCCCAGGCGGTACCGAGGAACGGCCAGGGCCGTCGCCAGCAGTGCGCCGACCCACAATGGCAGGAACAGGACGACGCCGATCGATCCCGTCGTGGCCAGGAAGAAGGTCCGGTGGGCGCGACCCGGGCGAGGGGGCGGACGGCGAGCAGGAGCAGGACGGCGCCGTAGGCCATCGTGTACGGAGCGATCAGGAGGCCGGCGCACAGGCAGGCGATGAACCCGGGTGTCTCACCGCGGCGGAGCGCAAGGATCATCACGACAACGGTCAGGGCCATCAGCGGCCAGGCGAGGACCGGGGGCAACATGGCGCCGAGGGCGAGATTGCCTGCCTGGTTCGTCGTCAGGTAGGCCGGGTGAAGGAGCACGTCGAACCAGGCGGCGTAGGCGCCGGCCCCGAGGACCAGCAATCCGAGCAGCGAGAACGCGGCCGCCGACCCGATTGCTGACAGGAACGCCTTCCGCCGGAAGACGACCATCCAGATCAGGACCGGGATCAAGGCAGGCTTCGGCATCGTCGCCAGGAGCAGGCCCATCGGCAGGCCCGGAAGGTAGCCGTCGGCGGCCCAGGCGACCAGGGCAACCACGGCAGCAACCAGGATCGAGTTGTTCCCCAGGACCAGCTCGTGGATCGTCGGGACGAACCCGATGGCCGCGATCAGCACGAGGATCCGATCTGGGGTCGACAGTTCGTGGGTTTGACGAAGGACGCCTGCCAGGAGGAGACCCAGCCGCCCAATCAGCCAGCCCACCAGGACCACCCCGGAGGCAAGGCTGGCAGCCAGCGGCAGCGTGAGTGCGGCCGCGAGCGGCGAGTAGAGGTAGCCGTGGTCTTCGCCGAACGTTCCAGCGGCCAGGGCCAGCGCGGCCTGAAGACTGCGGTTCCCATCGACCCACCAGGCGGCGGGTGCGATCAGGACGGCGACAGCAACCCCGAGGACCCCGTTGACGGCGGCAACGAGGAAGATCCGCGGGGTGATCCCGAGTGACGATGCCGGCCGCAATGACGCCAGCTCCAGCTCGGGCATCACAGTTGTGGCCCGGTGCGTGCGGTCACCATTCTGCGGAGCATTGCACGCCGGTGGTCCCGGGCGCCACCACCCATGGGTACGCCCGTCTGAGGCTTGACGACGACCACCCGCGGTCCGATCGTGGCGAGATGGCAATCACGGGGCTCGAAGGGACGTTGGGTGCCGGGCGCTTCAGTTCGCCGAACCTCGCGATGCCAATCGGTGCGATCCGTGTCGGGCGCGGTATCGACACGAGGCGCCGGACTGCGATCCAGAACGGTAGAAAGCCGAAGCCGTACAGGGCCGGCAGCGCCCACCCGGCCGCGATAGGGACCGTCCAACGGCGGTCCGTGCGGGCTCCCCATGCGAGAAGTGCCACGGCGCTCACTGCCCGAACTGAGAATGGAACCGGAAACAGGGGATCGGGCGGGTTCGCGAACGTGTAGTTCCGGGCCACGAAACCGGCCCACTCGGCCCACATGCTGGGGAGCGAATGCAAACGAGATGGCGACGACCGTGGCCGTCGCGCAAAAGGCGCTGGCCACCGCTCGCCATTCGCCTCTAAACACGTGCCACAGAGCCCCGACCGCCGGCCCCGTCTTGGTAACAACCTGCACGGCCCACGCCGACGGGTGGCGAAGGGCAAGAACCACTAGGGCGGCGAGCAGCCACTGCATGTTGCCTAGAAGCGCATACCCAAGGAACGTGCCGACCACCGGCACCGGCACGCCGGCGACCGGCAGCAGGCCGAGCCCGACAAGAGGCAGGGACCAATTGCCTGCGCAATACCAAAAACACCCGAAGATCACGATGTTCCAGACGACGTCAAACACGTTCCAGCCGATCGGCTGGAGGAGGGCGCTCACCTGGGCGACCACAGGTGGATAGAACAGAAAACCATTCCCGACCTGCGACCAATGTTCGGGGTAGAGCAGCTTCGACGTGCCGGCGGCCCAGTAGGCGAGGCTGTCAAGGGGCGGCGAAACACGCCCTGTGATCTGACCGATCCCGGAGAGCAACCCAGCGAGCAACATTGCATCACGGCTCACCCCGGGACGCCAGGCGCCGGCTCCTCGACTTCGAGGGCGGATCCTCAGTTGGACGCTTGAAGGTGCGGTACGCAAGTTGAGTCTCCGGCGATTGGCCAGCGACGGGGTGCGCTATGAAAGGGGCTCGAATGGTGGGCCAGATGCCGAGGTTGGTCAATGGTCCGGATTTGTCTGGGCGGCCCAGAAGGTACGGGGTACCAGGAGGCTCGGGACGGGCTTCCGGCGTCCGAATAGACTCACCCGAATGGCCCCACCGGCGCGAGGCTTTGGCGGCGATCTGCAGGCCCAATTCGCCCTGAGTCCCGGCGGGCGGAGGCTGCTCGACCTGAGCCTCGTCGGGGCCGCGATCGTCCTGGGGCTCGTCGGGCTGTTCGTCTTCGTATTCCACCTGGCGACCGATCCCCTCGTCGACGTCCACGCCTACTACGAGGCGGCCGGCCGGCTGAATGCCGGCCTTCCGCTGTACGCGGCCCAGGGCGATGTCAACAGCCCGCACTACTACTTCTACCCGCCGCTGCTGGCGATCCTCTTTCGCCCACTCGCCCTCCTGCCGTTCGAGGCAGCCGCGATCATCTGGGAGACGATCACCATCGCCGCGTTCGGGATCACCCTGTGGCTCATCGGCCTGCGCACTCGTCGGACCTGGATCGCGGTTGGGATCCTCGCTGGACCGATCGCCTGGTCGCTTACCGTTGGCCAGGCGCAGGTGGTGATCACCCTGCTGCTGGCGACCGGCAGTCCGGCCGCGATCGCGCTCGCCGCTCAGCTGAAGCTGGTGCCGGCTCTCGTTGCGCTCTACTGGCTCGCCCGGCGGGACTGGCATAGCCTCGGACGGTTCATCTTCTGGACGGCATTGCTCGTCGTCGGCCAACTGATCCTCGAGCCGGTTGGTTCGATCGCGTTCCTGGGCAACACGAACCTGGGGTTGGTCGGCCAGGTGAACAACCTCTCGCCATACGCCCTATCGCCCGTACTCTGGGTCATCCTCGCCGTCGCCGGACTCATCCTTGTCGTCCGGCTCGCCCCGACCCGTGCCGGCTGGATCGCCGCAGTCGCATATTCGGTCATTGCCACGCCACGTCTGCTCGAATACATGCTGATGACCCTGCTCGCTGCAGTCCGACAGCCGGCGGACTCCGCCTCGGGGGTTCAGGGAGCACGGCCGGGCGCGACCGAAACCGGACTGCGAGACGACGGCGTCACGGGCTTCGCGACGAGCGGACGGACGAACGGTGACGTCGCGGCTGCCAGCAAGGCGAAGGTCGTGAAGTAGAGCGCAGGCGTGGCGAGGACCGCCCCGATGATGCAGATCGAGAACCACAGGCGTTCGGATCGGATGGCGACAAGCAGGCCGAGACAGACGACGATCACCGCGATCGCGGTGATGGCGGTCGGCAGACCCGTGATCCCCGCCAGGCTGGAGGGAGCTGGTGCGTCCCTGGGCGCGGCCGCCAGCCAGGTAAGCCAGGCATCGAACCCTGCCCCGAGAACGGAGATCACGAAGATTGCGAGTCCAGCAACGACCAGGCTCCCGATCGCGGACACCCGACGGCTGCGCAACAGCCAGAGCCCAAGCAGGATCGGGGAGAGCTTTACTGCGGCAGCGACGGCGATCAGCGGGCCCACGAGCCAGGCTCGATCGCGGAGCTGCCACCCAAGGAAGAGCAGCGGAACCAGGAATGCGCTGGCATTTCCGGAGATGGTCGCCTGAGTCAGCCAGGGAGACATGAGGATCAGCCCAAGGATGGCGACCGGCGACCCACGCAGGAGAACCCATGCCGCCATCGCGAGGCCGCACAGGATCCCGGCTAGCCACCACAGGAACCAGGCGGCGGGACCGATCGCCGCGAGTGGTCGCCACAGCACCGCGATCGGCGGAGGCGAGACGAGCGGGATCGTCCAGTACGGAGGGAACAGGGCGACGGGGCGGTCGTCGGGGCCGACCGAATACAGGTCATGACCGGCGTTCAGGCGTTCGCCCGCAGCCGCATACGCCCACGTGTCGCCGCTCGGGCGGAACGGGTAGTCGGGTTGTTCGATCCACACCAGTACAACGACAGCTAGCAGGAAGAAGGCGGCCGCAACCCGCGCTGAGTTCGGCGTCATGTTGGCGAGGATCCGAAGGCCCCAGATCGTCTTCGCACCCTCAACGAGTGAGCTCGTACGACCTAGTCACCCACAAGTCCCGAGGTCATCGCGCGAGCCCAGCCCCAGGCATCGCCCGTCGCATCCAATTGAGGAGATGTGGAGTTCGCTGTCCATCCTTCCCAGTTAGCCATGCTACGAGAGGAACGGCTGTTGCGGGCGCGCTGATGAGCGAATAGAAGATATTCGCTCGCGGACCGCGAGCATTGAGCAAGACAGTCACATAGTCCAACCAGAGCGGAAACAAAGCGAGAGACACGACGGCTAGGACCGCGAGGGTCACCCACCAACCGCGCGACTTCATTCCGACTACCGCGAACGGGAAGAGCGACGGCTTGAGCAGGACCAAGACACCCGGCCAGCTCCAGCACGTGCCAGCGGCGACCGCGGCGATGATCCACAGGCCGGGGTTGCCCGTTGCGATGTAGTTCAAAGCCCATGGCGCATCAAACGGCGCGGGCAGCAGAAGAAGCACCAAGATCGCGACCAGACCCCACGGTGATGGCCGATGCCAGGCGAGAATCGCGCCCGTGAGCCCGAGTGGGATCGCCCACCACATGAAAGGGGGAAGCAGTGTGAACGGAATCAGCAGGAGTAGGACCACGGGCGGGTAGAGAATCTCGCGAAGGAAGATCGTGTAAGGCCCGGAGAGCTGGTACGGCTCATAGAACGATCCGCCGGCCAACCATCGGCGCGCCGCGCCTACGTAGGTGTCGTAGTCGAAGGCGGTCATGATCCGATACTTGCTGTCAGCCTGCGACATACCGCTTGCGAACGCGCCGATTAGCAGGCCCAGCAGAATCCCCGCGATCGCGAGCGGCAGGATCCACCGGGCGCGAGTGCTCAATGTCTCCATGTCAGCGGGAGGCCAACTGCCTTGTTCGAGGGTTCAAAGCCAAACCGCGATGTCATGGTGGGAAGGATGACCTTTCAGATCGACAGTCCCATGACCCTATCGTCCTTGATTCTGGCGCAGTCCGGATAGCTTCGAGTTACCCACCCAATGGCCGGCGCCCGTCACCGCTGGAGAATGGCGGATGCCAGGCGACTTTCCTCCGCGCGACGATGGCGAGCCTTCGGCTTTGGGTTCGCGGCTGGGTCGCTGGACTCGCTCCCGTAAGAGGTTCTGGTCCGCGGCGAATGTCTCCTCGCCTCGCGCGGCCTCGATCGGCTGAGCGGCAGCGCGGGACGGCGCGCGCGAAGGGCGTCGCGTCCACGCCGACTATCATGGGTCGGTGCCGCACATCGAGCCGGGATCGGCGGCCGGCCGGCGGGACCGCCACTGTGGCTCGGATCGCGGACGGCAGATCGCCCCGGCTGCGCTCGTCCTGCTGACCCTGGTGGTCGTTGCAGCCTGTGCGGCTCCGGTCCCGCGGCCGTCACCCTCCACAGGATCAGGACCCACGGGGTCCCCATCCTCGCAAGGACCGACTGAGACACCTGTAGCTACCGTCACCCCGACGCCGTCAGCGACGGCATCCTGTCAGACCGGCTGCCTCGCCCCCGCCACCTTCGTCCGACATGGATCGCGTGCGACCAAGGTGGTGGCGCTCACGTTCGACGATGGCTTCAACGTGCCGGCCTGCATCTCGATCGTCGACACGCTGCGCGCGAAGCAGGCGACCGCGACGTTCTTCCCGAACGGGCAATACGTCCGCGAGAACCCGAGCTTCTGGGACTGGGTGGCCGCGAATGGGTTCCCGGTCGGCAGCCACACGACGACGCACCACGACCCGCGAACCCTCTCTGCGGCGGAGCTCGGGCTCAGCCTCAATTCGGACCGCAGGATCGTCGACGAAGCCCTCGGCGTGCCCTCGATCAATGCCTACCGGCCACCGTATGGCGGATACAACCAGCTCATCGAGCAGGTCGCGGCCGACGCCGGCTACCCGCTGCTCGTCGGTTGGGATGTCGACTCCGGGGATCAGACGGGGGCCCCCAGCGTCGCGGCGGAGGTCGCCAACGCGACGGCCGGCACGAATGGATCGGTCGTCCTGATGCACTGCGGGTCGGCGCTCACCCCGCTCGCGCTGCCGGCGATCATCGATGCGTACCGGGCGCGTGGCTTCTCCTTCGTGACGATTCCCCAGCTGTTCGGCCTGACCGCTCCCGACGGCGGGCTGGTCGCCGCCGACGAGCCCGGACGCCGGGCCGGTTGAGGCCCTCGCGCCGGCCGACGAGCAGCCGAGCTGGAACGCCAGCCCGGCCTTCGATCGATCCGGCCACCTTCACCTCGCCTACGAGACGCCCAGCGGGATCGTGTACGGCGACGATGCAGCGGGCATGTGGCAGTCGGCGACGATCGCGCCGACCACGAGCTCGACCTTCGTGTCTCGGCCTTCGATCGCGCTCGATCCGAGCGGCGGGGTGCACCTCGTGTACCTGTCGTCGACGACGGCGGGGACGCTCCTGGTCTACCAGCGCCGGGCGATCGACGGCGCCTGGTCGAGCCCGGTTCCGCTGGCGACCCTCGCCGCGCCTGCGTCGACAGCGACGATCGCGGTCGACCCGGCCGGCGCGCCGGTCGTTGCCTACGCCCTGCTCGGGGGCGCCCACCAGGGGATCATCCTGGCCCGCCCGACCGCGACCGGCTGGAGCAAGGCGCTCGTGCCGACGACGAATGGGACCTTCGTCGGCCCCGCGATTGCGATCGAGACCGACGGCGCGATCCACCTCATCGAGCGCCGCAACGGCTACTCGGAGGTCGATCAGACGACGAACGCCTCGGGTGCGTGGGCGACGAGTCGGCTCCTGGCCGTACCCGCGAGCGCGGTCCCGTTCGCGGCATTCGACCCTGCCGGACGGCTCGTCGTCGCCCTGCAGCCGATGTTCGGGGGGACGATCAGCCTTGGGACCGGAGCGCCCGGCAGCTCGCTCACCTGGACGACGGTCACGAGCGCCGGGGACCTGTCCGGCCTGGCGATCGCCCCGAATGGCAGCCCGGAGGTCGCCTTCAGCCGGGTCGCCCAGCCCGGCGAGCCGAGCCGGATCTGGCTCGTGGGAGGCCCGGGCAGCCCTCCGCCGAGCCCCGGGACCTGATCGCGGGAGTCAGCAGCCCGGTACGATGTCGCCCCCAGCGCACTCGCCCCACTTGAAAGGACGTGGAAATGGACCGGCGCCCAGCTGAAGCGGCCGGTCAGGCGTGGTTCTGGTGGGGCGTCCGCCTCGCGCTGATCATCGTGTTCATCCTCGAGCTCCACGTGACCGGGACCCGCCAGCGGCCGGATCTTCTTCACCCGACTGCCGTCGGGAGCGACCCATCGAACTACTATGCCGCCGGGCTCCGGCTGAATGCCGGACACAACCTGTACGGCCCGCTCCTGCCGGGCGACGTACCGGTCCCGGGTTACCCGAGCAACTTTCCTGCCCCGCTGCTGTCGCCGCCGCTGGTCGCGGTCCTCTGGCGTCTGCCGGTCGCGATCCTCGGGCTGGACTCGACGACGGTGTTCTGGTTCGGCTGCCTGGGACTCGTCAGCCTCCTCGTCGTCTGGTTCGCCGTCCGCGCCGGCCAGCGCGAGCTCGCGGTATTGGCCTTCGTTCTCGCACTTGGCCTGCCGATCACCCTCGTCGTGGCGGCACCCTATCGCTATCTCGGCTTGAACTCGCCCCTCTCGTTCGCGGCCCTGTCGGGCAACATCAACGCGGTCCTGATCGGCCTCCTGGTCCTCGTCTGGTGGGGCTCGAGTACGGGCCACGAGCGCCTCGCGGGCGTCTCGGCGGCGCTGGCGACGGCGTTGAAGCTCGGGCCGATCGTGCTCCTCTGGTGGTTCCTGGCCCGCCGTCGATGGCCGGCCGCCATCGACGATGCTCGTCGGCCTCGCGGTCTTCGGCTTCGTCGGCCTCCTGTTCGCCGGCCTGCCCGCCAACGCCGATTACCTGCACATCGCGCTCGGTGGCGGGATCAGGCCGCAGGGCTTCGCCCTGGCCGACGTGCTGGCGCACCTGTTCAACCTCGGCCTCGGGCAGGTCCAATCCGCCACGTTCGTTGCGCTGCCCGTGGGCCTCGCGGCGATCTACCTGCTGCGCCGATGGCCACGGGCTGCGTTCGCCGCAGCCATCGCCACGACGATCTACAGTTCACCGGTGGTCCTGCCCGGCAACTTCGCCCTGCTCCTCGCGGTCGCGGCCCCCTGGCCCACGGCCGCCGCCGATCGTGGCGAGGAGGGCGGCCCGACCTCGGCCCTCGCCCAGCTCCGGGCGCGGCTGCAGCGGAAGCCGGCGTGACCGGCGGCGAGCAGCCGGCCAGCCCAGCGCCCCTCGTCGCCGTCGTCATTCCGGCCCTCAATGAAGCGGGCAAGATCGGCCGCGTGCTCGACCGGTTCCCCCGTGACGGTCGCTTCGAGGCGATCGTGGTCGATGACGGATCAAGTGACGGGACGGGCGACGAAGCGCGGGCCCATGGCGCGGACCTGGTGATCCGGCACGACGTCCGGGGCGGCGTCGGCGCCGCGATCCGCGACGGCTGGCTGGCCGGCATCGAGCGCGGACGGCCGTACCTGGCCCTCCTGTCAGGCGACGACCAGCACGAGCCGGGCGAGCTCGTGCCCGCTCTCGATACGCTCCTCCGGGAGGGTGCCGACTACGTCCAGGGCTCACGCTGGATGCCCGGCGGCCGGATCGTGGGGATGGTCAGCTCGCGCCAGCTCGGGACCCGGGTCTACTCGTTCGTGTTCAGCATCCTCGCGCTGCGCCGGGTGACCGACGCCACGAACGGCTTCCGAATCCTGCGGAGCGAGCTCCTGGCCGACCCGAAGGTCGACATCCACCAGGCCTGGCTCACGAGCTACGAGCTCGAGCCGTATGTCCTGTACAAGGCGATCCGGCGGGGCTACCGGGTGGTCGAGGTCCCGGTCACCGTCCGCTACCACGACAATGAGGGCTTCACGAAGATGCGCGGCCTGCGAGACTGGTGGCGTCTGTTCCGTCCCGCCGTCCTGCTCCGATTGGGGGTCAAGCGATGACGTTCCAGGTCGATCGCGCCTTCGGCGGCCGCCGGGTCCTCGTCACCGGCGGTGCCGGCTTCGTGGGTGGCAGGCTCGTCCGCAACCTCGTCGAGCAGGGCGCCAGGGTGACCGTGCTCGACGACCTGTTCACCGGGCAGGCCGAGATCATTCCGACGAGCGCCCAGTTCGTGCGCGGCTCGGTGACCGACGAAGGCCTCGTGCGCGAGCTGGTCGCCGACGCATCGGTCGTGTTCCATCTCGCCGCCCGCAACATCATCGCCTCCACGAAGAACCCCCGGGACGACTTCGAGACGAACATCGGAGGCACCCTGAACGTGCTCCTGGCGGCCCGCGACTCGCACCCCGACCGGGTCGTCTACACCGGCTCGACCAGCGTCTACGGGAATCCGCGGACGATCCCGATCAACGAGGACGACCCGGTCACGATGCTCTCGCCCTACGCCGTCAGCAAGATGGGCGGCGAGCATTACTGCCAGGCGTTCTACGAGAACTACGGCGTCCGGGTCGCGATCGTCCGCTACTCGAACGTGTACGGCATCGGCCAGCGCCCGGACAACCCGTACTGCGGGGTCGTCTCGAAGTTCTTCGCCAGCGCGATGGCCGGCGAGCCACTCCTGATCCACGGCGATGGGATGCAGACCCGCGACTTCACCTACATCGACGACGCGGTCGAGGCGACCCTGCTGACCGGTGTCCACCCGCGTGCCGAAGGCGAGGTCTTCAACATCGGCACCGGCATCGAAACGAGTGTCAATGGACTCGCCGAAGCGATCGGCCGAGCGCTCGACCGCCCGATCGAGATCCAGCACATCGACCGGCGGGACATCGACAACATCCGCCGGCGGGTCGTCAACATCGAGAAGATCCGGCGGATGCTCCACTGGACCCCCCAGGTCACCCTCGAACGGGGCCTGGTCGAGACGGCCCACTGGCTGGCCGAGAGCGGGATCACGAGCGCGCGCTGACGAGTTCGGTCGACGAATCGCGGTAGTCCGGTCGGACCCGATGCGCCGCGATCGACCTGCGCAGTAGACTCCGGCCCGTGCCAGAGCCGCCGGTCGATCCAGGACAGGCCGAGGTTGCCATCGACTGGCGCGTCGTCTTGCCATCTCTCATGGCGATCTTCCTCGCCAGTCGGGCGATCCTGATCGCGATCGCCGCCCTGGTCGAAAGCCAGTCCCCGCTGGCCGATCCGACCAAGGCCTGGTCGTCGGCACCGATTCTGACGAGCCTGACAACGTCAGACGCCGTCTACTACCTCGGGATCGCCTCCGGCGGCTACCACGTGAACCCCATCGTCGGCGGGTATCACGACTACGTGTTCTTCCCCCTGTTCCCGATCGCCGTTCGGATCGCCTCCGTCTTCACCCTCGGCAACATCGCCCTGGCGGGGGTGATGGTGTCGAACGTCGCGTTCTTCGCCGCGCTGGTCGTTGTCTACGCACTGATGGCTCGACACCTCACGAGCGACACCGCAATTCGCTCGTTGGCGTTGCTGACGGTGGCCCCGGGCGCCGTCGCATTCGCCATGGCGTATGGAGAAAGCCTGTTCCTCCTTCTCGCGGCCGCAGCCATGTTGGCGGCCGAGCGGCGGCGCTACGCGATGATGGCCATCCTCTACGGTCTCGCCTCACTGACACGTTTGCCGGGCGTCCTGCTCGCCATCCCGCTGATGGTCCAGCTCATGGTCAACGAAGGACGGCGACCGATCCGCGCCTGGGCCGGGCTGGTGATCCGGGCCGCTGGCGCTGGCCGGGTTCTACGGCTATCTCTGGGTGCTGACCGGCGATCCACTCGCGAATCTCCACGGGCAGGCTGCCTGGGACGCGCCGGCTCTGGCTCCAGCCACCGGTGGCTCGATCGCGACTCGAGCGAGTCCCCTCTTCCTGTTCCTGCTGTCAGTCCTGCTCGTCTATGCATTCCTGTTCGTCTATGCCAGGGCGGACCGCACACCGAAAGCTCACGTCGCCTGGGCTCTGACCGCGTTCGCCAGCGTCCTGCTCGGGGGGCGGATCCTGTCGGCGCCGCGATACCTCGCCGTCGCCTGGCCATTCGCCGGGTGGCTCGGTGGACGCCGATCTATCACCTTCCAGGTCGCCTGGCCGATGGTCTGGGTCGCCCTGTTCGCCGTCTTCGCCTTCCTTAATTTCACGACCCAGCTCGCACCCTGAAATCGATCTTGACCAGTCGCCGAACAGCTCTCTTCTGGACCGCAGTCGCGGCTTGCCTGCTTTTCGTTGTCGCAGACGTGGCCGAACTCGCCGCGAACGCGGCCACCCTCCGTGGCCAGGTCGGGGTCGACTACCGACTGTACGTGGACACGGCAGCACGGTGGCTGGCATCGGGCACCTTCTTCCAGCCGTACCAACTCTCCGGCCCGTATGCGATCAGCGCCGGGGACATCCTCTATCCACCGGTGGCGCTCGTCTTGTTCGTTCCCTTCACGTTCCTGCCGGCGATCCTCTGGTGGCTGATCCCCTGGGCCGCGGTTGTCTGGTCGGTGGCCAGGCTGAAGCCCCGGCGAGCTGCCTGGCCGTGGCTTGTTGCCTGCGCCCTCTGGCCGACGACTCCCCTCAAGATCCTCACCGGCAACCCGGTGATCTGGGCGGTCGCGGCCCTTAGCCTGGGGGTCGTCTACGCCTGGCCGAGCGTCCTCGTCCTGATCAAGCCCAGCCTCTTCCCGTTCGCCCTGTTCGGAGCCTGGAGCCGGCGCTGGTGGATCGCCCTAGGGGTGTTCCTCGTCTTGTGCCTGCCGTTTGGCTCGCTCTGGATCGACTGGGTCCATTCGGTGCTGAACTCGCAGGGCGGCGGGATCGCTTATTCGAGCCTGGAGGTCCCGCTGCTCGGGTTCCCGATCGTGGCGTGGCTCGGGCGATCGCGGACTCAGAAAGCGACGGTGTCGTCGGACCCCCAGACGTCCGAAGGATCGAGCTAGCCGGCCGAGCTTGAGTCGTGGGACTGAGCCCTGTTTCGAGTTGCCAGCGAGCACCAGAAGACAGAGCACGCCCGGTACTATCGGGGTATGACCTCCGTCCGTGCGACTCACTTATCACACGCATCGCGATCGACGGCGATCCCGCGCGTCGGACCAGTCCTTCGGACCGGCCTCTTCCTCGGCTTGCTGCTCCCACTTGCCGCCGTGCTCTGCGCCGAGGCGTGGGTCATGGTCCATAACCCCTCGATCGTCGCCATGGGCGGTAGCGACTACGAGTTGTATATGGGCGCGACTTCACGGTGGCTGGCGGGCGGGCCGTTCTACCTCCCGCAGCAACTGGCGGGCAGCTACACGGTCGCGATCCGTCCGGTCATGTACCCGCCGCAGGCGTTGGTCCTGTTCGTGCCGTTCACCGTCCTGCCGACGGCGCTGTGGTTCGCAATTCCCATGATCCTGACCGTCGGGATGATGCTGTGGCATCGACCTAATCGCTGGGGCTGGCTCGCAACGGGCGCCCTGGTCGCCGGGTTCCCGATGCTGTTCCTCGGCTACCTGGCCGGCACGCCGACGATCTGGATCGTCGCCTTTCTGGCTCTGGGTACTCGTTGGCCCTGGGTCGCCGCATTCATCCTGGGCAAGCCAACCCTGCTGCCATTTGCCCTGATTGGCGTGAGCAACAAGAGGTGGTGGGCGATCGCTGCCCTGCTCGGACTTCTCGGAATCGTCCTGTGGCCATTGACCCTCGACTGGATCCGCGCGGGATTGAATCTGTCGGGCTCAAGGTCGGGATTGGTCTATTCATTCGAGGATGTCCCCGTCATGCTCGTGCCGATCATCGCGTGGGTGACCGGGCGCCACCGGCCCGCGCTTTCGTTCCCGACTCGGATGTCGGTGTTCAGGTCGCTTCGGCTGCCAAGCGCCTGAAGGATCGCCTCCGCGGGATGCCACTGCTAATTGCCCCAGTCCCCGCCGCAGTGGATCAGTTCGCCGACCTGTGACCCGTGCGGCAACCGGGATCAGCATGAGGGGGACGTTGTTTACCGAGTACAACAAGCTCGCCATGGGACCCCGGGCGTTCAGCAGGACGGCGACGTACTGGAGCGTCAACGGCAGCATGGCAACGGAGATCGCCGCCATCAAAGCCAGAGTGATCCACCAACCGCGCGTCTTGCTACCGATGAACGCGAACGGCAGGAGTGACGGCTTGAATATGACCAGCGCGCCCGACCATCCCCACCGCGTCGCGGTGGCGACGGCCGCAACGGTCCACAAACCGGGATTGCCCGTAGCCAGGAACAGCAGCGACCATGAGGCATTGACCGCGAACGGGACGGGCAGGACGATGAGCACGGCGATCGCCGCCCATCCCAACGATGATGGTCGATGTCCGACGACGATCCAGGCGGTGAGAGTGATCGGAATCGCCCACCACAGGAATGCTGGCAGGACCGTGAAGGGAACGAGAAGCGCGAGGACGACCGGCGGATAGAGGATCTCCCGATCCTGAATCACATACGGGCCGGCCAGTTGATTGGGCTGGTAGAACCCACCACCCGCGAGCCAGCGGCGCGCCGCGTCCATGTAGACGCTGTAATCGTGCCCGGCTCCCTGCGTGAAGATGTGACCGGGACCGATGCCGTGGATTAGTTCGACGGCGACGAACACGAGGCACAGGCCGATCATCGTCCCTGCAACGATGCGTCCGACCCGATCCGCGAGGTGTGACCGATCTCGCGCGTGACCGCGGTATGCGACCGCGTCCCCACGCCCACCGCGATGCGCGCCCCACCCCGCCAGCAACATCGGCCGATAGTACTGCTGCTCCTGGGGCGTTTGGCAAGCCCGATGGCGCCGAGCGGTGTTTCGGGGCACCGCTGGATGTCGCCGAGGGGAAGTGGCGGCACTCCCGCCCGTTGTGATCGAGGGGCCGACCCGGCGCGAGTACGATCGGCGGGTTGCACGGGTGCACCGGTAGTCGCATCGTTGCCGCTCAATGACAGATTCAAGCCAGTCGCTCGAGGGACGGACAGTCGCGGCCGATCGCGCCCAGGGTGACCCACACCGGGTGAACGCCTTCACCGTCGGGACGGGCCGAATCGCCTGCTCCGCTTCGGGCTGGCGGTGCTCGCCCTGCTGATGTGCCTGATCGCGCTCCACAACCTGCTGACCGAGTACCCGTGGGGCGTCGACGTGGTGATTCCGCTGCGGGCCGCCACCCGCTGGCTGGCCGGCGGGCAGCCGTACCTCGCCTCGAGCTTCCTGGCCGGGCCGGGGTATGACCTGCCCTACCTCTATCCGCCGTTCGTGCTGCCATTCGTCGCGCTGTTCACGAGCCTGCCCCAGACCGCCGTGATCACCGGCTGGTTCGTGTTCAGCGCCGGCGCGGCGGTCTTCGCCTGCCGGCGCCTCGCGATCCCGTGGCCGGCCATCCCGTTCCTGTTCGCCTGGCCGCCGTTCACCGAGGGTCTCCTCGGCGGGAACGTCCAGGTCGTGGTCTTCGCCGCCTTCGTGGCCTTCCTGTGGCGGAAGCCGGCGCCCGGCGAGGCCCGCCCCGACTTCGAGCCGCTCGAGCACGATCCGGCCACGCGCGACCGCCCGGCCTATCGGGAGGGCCTCCTGGCGGTCGCCGTCGGGGCGCTCAAGGCCTCCCAGGTCCAGCCGTGGCTCTATCTCCTTCGGCGCAACTGGCGGGCTGCCGTGATCGGGGCGCTCGCCGTCGCCGGCCTGGGCCTCGTCACCCTGCCGATCCTCGGCGTCCAGGCCTGGTTCGACTGGATCGCCCAGCTCGGCCGGGCGAACGACCCGACCTGGATCCTGGCCGGCGCCGGGATCGCCCGCTCGATGCCGTGGTGGGTCGGCGACCTCGTCGCCCTCGGCTCGCTGGCGGCCGTGGCGATCGTCCCGAACCGCAACGCCGGGGCATGGATCGGGCTGCTGGCGGTGATCGGCTCGCCCAGCCTGCGGGTCTTCGGCCTGCTCTTCGCCCTGCCGGCGATGCTCCTCATCCGGCGCGAGATCGCGCTCGTCGCCGGCCTCCTGATCGCAACCTACACGTTCGAGGGCTGGTGGCTGGCGATGGCGATGATCAGCGGCTCGCTGCTCCTGGGCCGGCGCCTGGCGTGGCTGCTCGAGCCCCGCGCAGGCCGAGCACGTCCCGCGACGTGAGCCCCGGCCGGCGGGCGGCGATCGGCCACAGGGCGGCCAGGATCGCGAAGCCGGTCGGCCACAGGATCGGCAGGCCGAGGGTGGCCGCCAGGGGCACGGTCCAGGCCCGGTCGGTCCGGCCGCCCCAGGCGACGAGGACGGCCGCCGCCGGCAGGCGCAGCCAGAGCGGGATCGCGATCGAGAACTGGTCGAGCGGCGCGCCCCCGGCGGTCTTCAGGATGTCGTCGCTCAGCCAGGCCCGCCACAGGCCCGGGTCGATGGCGAGCGAGACCAGCACGAGAACGGCGGTGGCGCCCAGGGCGACGGCCAGCCGGCGCCACTCGCGCCGGACCGCGAACCAGACCAGGCCGACGCCGGGGGTCACCTTGGTCAGGATCACGAACGCCCAGGTCGCCGGCCAGCGGAAGCCGAGGACGATCGCGGCAGCGATCAGCAGGTGCACGTTGCCGTGGTACAGCTCGAGGGCGACCGGCGGGAAGGCCAGCACGACCAGGCTCGAGCGCCAGCCCAGCCAGATCACGGTCCCGACCAGGACGGCGGTCCACAGCCACAGGAAGCTGTACCAGGGCAGGGCCGCGAACGGCGCGAACAGCCGGGCGATCACCGGGGTGTAGGTGAAGGCGCCGAGGCCGCCGGCCGACTGGCTGTACGGCGCGGCGAGGTCGAGGTGCCAGTAGGCGTACGCGTCGAAGCCGAACGTCCGGCTGACCGGTGCGACCACGATGAACAGGTAGCCGGCGAAGAGCAGCCCGGCGATCACCAGGCCGTCGCGCACGGCGCGCCGGACCGCCGGCGAGCGGGGAACGAGCGGCAGGGCGACGGCCGGTGGTGACACTCGGCCGATCGTAGTCCCTTCGCCGGGCCGGACGGGGCCGTACCGGAGTGCCGGGGCAGGACCTCCGAGGTAGGTCGTTCGTACCGGTCGAAAGCCGCCCTACCCGGTGCTACGGTGCACCGGATGCGCACCGCCCTCGGTTTGTTCGCCCTCGCGCTCGGCGTGCGGGTCCTGCTCCTGGTGCTCTACCCGGATCCCGCCTACGTCGATTCGTACTACTACGTGAACGTGGCCCGCGCCCTCAGCGCCGGTCACGGCTTCTCGATCGACTTCATCTGGACGTTCGTCGACGTCGGCGGCCACCTGCCCGCCCACCCGGTCCTGCCGATCCCGAGCAACGCCCACTGGATGCCCCTGGCCAGCCTGGTCCAGGTGCCGTTCATCGTCGTCATCGGCGCGACCGCCTTCGCCTCGGGCCTGCCCTTCGCGCTGATCGGCGCCCTCGCCGCCCCGATGACCTGGGCGTTCGCCCGCGAGGCCGGCTGCCGCCCGGCGGTCGCCCTCGGGGGCGGGATCCTCGCCGCGGTCCCGGCCGCGCTCACCCCGTTCATCGCCCAGCCCGACAACTTCGCCCTCTTCCAGGTGCTCGTCCTGGCCGCCCTGTGGCTCGGCGCCCGGGGCCTACGCGGCGACGCCCGGGCGTTCGCGGCGAGCGGCGTCCTGGTCGGGCTGGCGACGCTCGCCCGCAACGACGGCGTCCTGGTCGGGGTGGCCCTCGGCCTCGTCTGGATCTGGTCGCGCCTGCGCGCCCGGCGGGCCGCCCGGGCCGGGGTCGCGGCACCCCGCTCGCTGCCGGTCTGGGCGGCGGTCGTGGCGGCTGGCCTGTTCCTCGCCGTGATGGCCCCCTGGGAGGCACGCCAGCTGGTCGTCTTCGGCAGCCTGTCGCCATCGTCCTCGACCGGCCGGATCCTGTTCATCCGCTCGATCGATCAGTTGAACAGCATCACCGGGACGCCGACCCTGGGCTACCTCCTGGGCCAGGGGATCGGGCCGCTCATCGCCAGCCGGCTGACCGGCTTCGTCGAGGCGATCACGATCTTCAGCGTCCTCGTCGGCGCGATCCTGCTCGCCCCGTTCATGGTCGGCGGGGCCTGGCTGCGCCGCCACTCGGCGGACTTCCTGCCGTTCCTGCTCTACGCGGCGCTCCTCTTCGCGTTCTCCGCCATCGTCTCGGCCGTCCACGTCCCGAACGGCACGTTCATCCACTCGGGCGCGGCCCTCGCCCCGCAGGCCTACCTCCTCGCCCTCGAAGCCGTGATCGCCCTGGTCGCCTGGATCGCCCGCCACCGGCCGAGCTGGAACGCCGAGTCGGCCGGCCGGGTCTTCGTCGGCGGGGCGATCGGGATCACGATCGTCGGCGCGGTCTACTTCACGGCCAGCGTCCACGACACCTGGGGACACGAGCGCGACCTCGACCAGGCGGTCGGAGCCGCCCTCGGCGCCCAGCACGCCGGCGCGGGCGACGTGGTGATGAGCCTCGACACCGGCGCGATCCGCTACTGGACCGGCCACCCCGGCGTCGTCGCCCCGAATGACCCGATCGCGACGATCGAATCGGTCGCCCGCGCCTATGACGTCCGCTGGCTGTACGTCGAGCGCTCGAACGCGGTTCCGGCCCTCGGCCCGATCCTCGACGGCAGCGGACGGCCGGGCTGGGTCGGCGCGCCGGTCTGGAGCGTCACCGGGACGGCGACGACGGTCGATGCCGGCCTCTACCCGGTCTGCTTCAGCACCTCCGATCCGCGCTGCACCGTCCTGACCAGCGTGGGCGGGGCCGGCTCGTGAGCAACCAGCTGACCCGGCGCGAGGCCTGGGCCACCGCCGGCCTCCTGTTCGCCTTCGCTCTCGTCGTCCGGGCCGCCTTCGCCCGGACGGTGCCCTTCCCCACGCCCGAGGACACCGCCTACTACGTGATGGTCGCCCGCAACCTGGTGAGCGGCCACGGCCTGACGAGCGACGCGCTGTGGAGCTTCCAGACGCCGCCGCTCGTCTTCCCCCGGCCGGCCTTCGAGGTCTGGCTGCCGCTGCCGTCGCTGCTGATCGCCCTGCCGATGGCCCTCCTCGGAACGTCGTTCGCGGTGGCCCAGCTGCCGGCGATCGTCATCGGCGGGCTCATCCCGGTCCTCGCCTGGCGGCTGGCCGCCGACGTGGCGACCGAGCTCGGCCTGCCGGCCGGACGCGCCCGGACGCTGGCGATCGGGACCGGCCTGACCGCGGCCGTCGAGCTGCCCCTCGTCCTGTTCAGCGCCCTGCCCGACTCGACCGCGCTCTTCGCCGCCCTCGTCCTGGCCGCCTGCCTGCTGATCAACCGACTGCTCGCCGACCCGCGGGCGGCCCGCTGGCGCGAGCCGCGCCTCGTCGGCCTGGGCATCCTGATCGGGCTGGCGGCCCTCGCCCGGAACGAGGCCCTGTGGCTCGCCCTGACCTGGGCCGGCCTGGCCTGGTTCGCCGGCCACGATGCCGGCGGCGGCCGGCTGGCCCGATCGGAGCGGATCCGGCTGATCCTCGTGCCGGCGGTCGTCGCGCTGCTGATCTTCGCCCCGTGGATGGCCCGCGACTGGCTCGTCTTCGGCAATCCGCTGCCCGGTCAGGCGGCCGCCAACGCCCTGTCGGTGACCGGCTTCGACATCTTCGCCTGGAGCGACCCGCCCACGCTGGCTCGCTACCTGGCCGTTGGCCTGGGCGGCCTGGTCCAGATGCGGCTCGACGGGTTCGGCCACAACCTGTTCAGCGTCCTCCTCCTGCCGAGCTTCCCGATCGGCCTGATCGGGCTCGCCCGGCTGCCCTGGACGCGCCGGATCCGGACCCTCCGGCCGCTCCTGATCGTGTCCTTGCTGACCTTCTGGATCACGACCCTGGTCTTCCCGGTGGCGACCACCTGGGGCACGTTCCTGCACGCGGCGGGCCCCGTCCACGTCCTGCTGATCGTCGCCTGCCTGCTCGCCCTCGACGCCCTGTTCGTGCGGCTGAGCAGCTGGCGGGGCTGGACGAAGGAGGTCGCCTGGCTGGGCGCCACGCTGACGGTCGCCAGCGCGGTCCTGTTCAGCCTGACCCTGGCCGGCTACGGCCGGCAGAGCACCGACATTGCCGCCCGCTACCAGGCGCTCGAGTCGCGGATGGCGGCCCTCGGCCGGCCGCTCGACGGCAGCGCCCCGGTGATCGCCGACTTCCCGATCTGGCTGGCCTACTCGGCCCGGGTCCCGACCCTGGCCCTGCCCGACGAGCCACCCGCCTCGGTCGTGGACCTGGCCCGCTTCTTCGGGGCGCGGTACCTCGTGATCAGCGAGGACCACGGCAGCTGGCCGGCGGTCCTCGCGAGCGCCACCGCCGACGCCGGCTGCTTCCGGGAGGTGGCCCTCGGGACACCGGCCGACCCGGCCGCGGCGGCCGCCCTGGCCGGCACCCGGGTGTTCCAGGTCGGGTGTGCGCCATGAGCGGCCCTCTATACTCGGGCGACATGGACGGCACCCGGGCCGAGGCTCGAGACGGGCGAATTCGACGAGCTGCACGCCGAGGCCAAGGCGGCGGTTGGCTACGCAGCGGACAGCGTTCGCCAGATCGCCGAGCGCTACCGCCGGGTCCAGCACGAGGAGCTCGTTCGACTGCAGGCCCTGCGCGACACCCTCCAGGCCGGCGACCGGCGCTCGCCCGGCCACGCCGGCCTGAACGGATCGGGCGACGACGCCGCGGCCGTAGCGGCCGAGGCGGGCGCCGAGGAGAGCCGCCTGCGCGCGATCCGGCTCGACCTCGACGACGTTTCCCGCTCGGCCGGCCGGCACTCGTCCGAGCTGCGCCGGCTCGAGCTGGCGCTCAAGAGCCTCGAGCGGACCTGGCTGTTCCTGGAGCGCGACGACACGACGCCTGGTGAACGAGCCGATCGTCAGCGCGACCGAGATGAACATGCGGATCGTGGAGGCCCAGGAAGCGGAGCGGCTGCGCCTCGTCCGCGAGGTCCACGACGGGCCCGCCCAGGCGCTGTCGAACGCGATCTTCCAGATCGACTACGTCGGCAAGGTGATCGCCGACGATCCGGCGGCGGCCGAGCGCGAGCTGCAGCTCGTGGGCGAACGCCTCCGACGCGAGCTCGACGATGCTCGCGGCTTCATCAGCCAGCTCCGGCCGCCGCTCCTGGCCGAGCTCGGCCTGGAGGGCTCGATCGTCGACGCGGTCGACAAGTTCACGGCCCTGACCGGGATGAAGGTCACCACCGATATCGGAGCGGCCTCCGGACCGCTGAGCGAATCGGACCAGACCGTCGTCCTGCGGATCGTCCAGGAAGCCCTCCAGAACATCCGCAAGCACGCCGGGGCGAGTGCGGCCTCGGTCACCACCCGGATCGAGGGAACCGAGTGGATCCTCGAGGTGCGCGATGACGGACGGGGCTTCGACGTCGGGTCGATGGCCGCCCGGGGTCGGCGCAACTTCGGGCTCCAGTTCATGCGCGAGCGGGCCGAGCTGATCGGTGCTCGTTTCGAAGTTGGTTCCAGGCCCGATGGGGGCACCGTCGTACGGTTGGCAATCCCGCTCCACAAGGAGATCGAATGAGCGCAACGGAATACCTCGGCCCGGATCGACGACGGGGCGGACCCGATCGCCGGACCATCGGGGAGGTGACGAAGATCCTCCTCGTCGACGACCACGCCCTGTTCCGGATGGGGATGCGCGGCCTGCTCGAGCGCGAGCCGGACTTCGAGATCGTCGGCGAGGCCGAGGACAGCCGCGGCGCCATCGACGTCGCGATGGAGATGTCGCCCGACATCGTCCTGATGGACCTGTCCCTGCCCGCCCCGGGCGGGATCGAGACGACCCAGCGGATCAAGCGCGAGCTGCCCTCGGTCGGGATCATCGTCCTCGCGGTGAGCGAGGACGAGGACGCCCTGTTCGATGCGATCAAGGCCGGCGCGGCCGCGTTCATCCTCAAGGACGTCGGGCCGGACGACCTGGTCACGATCATCCGCCGGGTGACGGCCGGCGAGTACCTGATCAACGACAAGGTCTTCGCCAAGCCGGCGGTCGCCAGCCGGGTCCTCAAGGAGTTCCGCGAGCTGGCCGTCTACGGCCAGGAGGCGGCTCCGATCTTCGCCCCGCTGTCACCGCGCGAGGTCGAGATCCTCGACAACATCGCCCAGGGGATGACCAACAAGCAGGTCGCCTACGCGCTGTCGATCAGCGAGCAGACGGTCAAGAACCACATGAGTCAGCATCCTCCGCAAGCTGTCGCGTCAACGATCGAACCCAGGCCGTCGTCTATGCGATGCGCCAGGGCTGGATCCGGATGCCCGAGGATTGATCCGAGCCGGCAGACAGCGGCGGACCAGCGACGATCCCGGTGAGATCGCCGGCCGGCTCGAGCGCCGAGCTGGCGACCCTCGACTGCGCGAGCTGACCGAGATCGACCTGCTGATGCCAGCAGGCCCGCTCCGAGGCCGAGCGCCACGAGATGCAGCGGGCCGGACGGCCGACCGGGTCGCCACGCTCCGCGGCTCGAGCGCGGGCCAACCCGGCCGAGCGTCGTCGAGTCGGCCACGCCCAGCTCGTCCAGCTGACCCGCCGGGCGGTGATGATGGAGTCGCAGGTCGACGTCCTCGAGCGGCAAGCAGCGGGCGCTCCGGCGCTACCGCGACGCCCTGCGAGCGCCACGGCGTCGAGCTCCGGGCGGCGGCCGGCGGGGGCGGCGTTCCGCCACGCCCGGCTCGGCCGGACTGCGGCCGGACCGGTGCCGACGGCCTGCCGAAGCGGCGAGGGCGCAGCTGCCGCCGGCCGTGATCGCGCCTCGTCCTGAGCGCCCAGGAGGATCTCCGCCGCGACATCGCCCGGGCAGATGCACGACGGGCCGGCCCAGAGCCTCACCAACATCGTCCTCCAGGCCCAGATCGTCGATCGCCTCGTCGAGCACAGGACCCGGCAGCTGGCCCGAACCGAGGTCCGGCCAGCTGGTCGCGATGGTCCAGACGACCCTCGAGGCGACCAAGTCGTTCATCTTCGACGTGCGCCCGATGGTCCTCGACGACCTCGGCCTGGTGCCGACGCTCCGCCGGGCGGCCCGGGACCGCGGCCGGCGGGCCCAGATCGTCGTCGACTTCGACTCGCTCGGCACGGATCGCCGGCTGCCGATGGAGCTCGAGAGCGGGCTCTTCCGGATGATCGACGAGGCCCTCGCCGGCTACCTGGAGACGGCGCCCCGCCGGGTGCTCGATCCGGCTCGACTGGGGCGAGCAGGTCGAGGCCCGGATCTCGGCCGTGGCCGAGACGCCGGCAGCCCAGCCCGAGGCGGCCCTCCCGGCACCGGATCCATCGACCCCGGCCGCGCTCAGCCAGATGATCGATGAGCGGCGGGCCGCCGATGCGGTCGCCGCGGCGGCCGCCGCCGGTCCGGGCCACGTCCTGCCGGCCAAGGCCTGGCGCGAGATCGTCCAGCGAGCGGCGACCCTCGGCGTCGTGGCCGAGCTGCTGGTGGGCGGGACCGAGGTCCGCCTGGTGGCCCCGATCCCGTCCGACGAGCCGGTGCCGGCCCCGATCCGACGCCTCCGGCCGTCGAGGAAGGCTGATCGTGGCCCGGCAGGCCGGGAAGTTCGTCGATTACGTGATCATCGGCGGTCTCACCCTGCTCCTGATGGCGGTCCTGCTCGTCTTCTTTCGGGACCAGATCGCCGCCGTGCTGGCCTGGATCACCCGCCTGATCGGCTGACCGGCTGAACGGCTGGACCCGGCCAGTACGAATGTCCTAATCGACGACGAGCCCGGTCAGGCCGTATGGTTCCGCTACCCTCAATCGGGGGTGGACTAATCAAGGGAGGCATCATCAGATGCAGCTCGTCAACTCGTTCCTCGCGTGGATGAACCGCGACGAGGAAGGCCAGGGCCTCGCTGAGTACGCCCTGATCCTCGCCCTGATCGCGATCGTCGCGATCATCGCCCTGATCTTCCTGGGCGGCCAGGTCTCGAAGATCCTCAGCAACGTCGGCAACTCGGTCTAGGACCGCAGCTTCGGCTCGCGTTCGAGCCGAGCTTCGTTGGACGACGCCGGACCGGCATTCGGTCCGGCGTTTGCCATTGGTGCGGCTCAATTCGCGGCGCGCCCTGACGCATGCCGCCGCAGGCCATCTGCCTCTTGACAGGGACCGGCGGTCCTCTCTACCGTAACGCGGCCCTCGCCCACGGCGGCGACGGGACTTTCAGGGAAAGGAGGTGAACCACACATGATGAACTACGTTTCCGCACTCATCGCTTCGTTCCGCTCCGATGACGAAGGCCAGGGTCTCGCCGAGTACGCGCTGATCCTCGCCCTGATCGCGATCGTCGCGATCATCGCCCTGATCTTCCTGGGCGGCCAGGTCTCGAAGATCCTCAGCAACGTCGGCAACTCGGTCTAGGACCGCACCGCGACCGGCCACCAGGCCGGTCCCTCAAACCACCAAATGAACGAGCGGCTCGTTCCCCAACGGAGCGGGCCGCTCGTCCTGTTTCGGACAGCGGCGCGCCGGCGACGGGCGGGCCCGAGGATGTCCGGCGGCAACGGCGCAAGCACCTTGCAGCAAGCTTGCCGCCCGCTTGGTTTCCAGCCATTTCTTCCTAATGGTCCTAGCCCTTTGGTATAGTCGCGCGGCCTTTGGGCGATGCTACAGTGGTGCCACTTGTCACACGGCTGGGGAGAGTAATTTGAAGCGAACGAGTCGGGTGTTCCTGCTTGGTGGGATCATCCTCGCCATCATCGTTTTCGTCCTCATCGTCCTGTTGTTCTCGAACGGGAATACGGGCACCGGCGGCACGCCGAACCAGCCGCCGCCCACGCAGCTCGACACGGTCTACGCGACCGTCGACATCCCGCTCGGCACGCAGATCACCTCGGACATGGTGGCGACCCACAAGGTCGACATCACGACCCGATCGACGACGGCGTTCTCCAGCGTCAATGACGTCGTCGGCCAGGTCATTCGTGCCCAGGTCACGGCGAACACCGGACCTCACCTCGTCGATGTTCACCTCGAACGGGATCATCCAGTCGGTCGCGCCCAACCTCGACAAGGGCCAGCGCGCGATGTCGGTCCAGGTCGACCAGGTGACCGGCGTCGGCACCCTCGTCCAGACCGGCGACCACGTCGACGTGATCATCGGCTTCGGCGGCCTGACCGGCGGCTCGCAGCCGGTTCCGGAAGCGTGCGGCTCGGGCTTCGTCGAGACCCAGGTCGACCCGAAGACCGGCGCCACGACCGAGATCCCGTCGACCAGCGCCACCGTCAAGATGATCGTCCAGAACGCCAAGGTCGTTGGAACGCTGCTGCCGCAGCCGGCGACGACCCCGGCGGCCTCGGGCAACGGCACGACGACCACCGCTCCGACCGGAACGTCGCTCAACGGACAGCAGGAGATCGTGATCCTGTCGGTCACGGCCCAGCAGTCCGAGGTGATCCGCTACGGCCAGATCGATGGCTGTCTCAGCCTCGTCCTCCGATCGCCCAAGGACTACGTCGACGGCGCGACGCCTCCGCAACCGGTGGAGCCGCCGCTCGACCCGACCACGGGCGTGATCCTCAAGACCCTCGTCGATCAGTACGGCGTCCTGCCGCCACAGGTCATCGAGGCGATCCTGCCCAAGAAGTAGACCGGTTCGAGCCTGGGGGTCGAAGCGACCTCCAGGCTCGCTCTCCCAGCCGCGCGACCGGACGGGCGCGATCGATCCACCCGGATCCCGCGCCCGTCGTGCACTCCGCCGGCCCGCCGCTCCGCACCACGTCAGTCATCGCACGAAGGCACACGAACAGATCCAATGGCAGACCAGATCCGCGTCCTCATCGTTGACGACATCGCCGAGACCCGGGATCACCTCGCGAGGCTGCTTGGCTTCGAGACGGACATCGAGATCGTGGGCCTCGCCGAGTCGGGCCGACGCGCCATCGAGCTCGCGGTCTCGCTCAAGCCCGACATCGCCCTGATGGACATCAACATGCCGGACATGGACGGGATCGAGGCGACCGAGCAGCTCTCGGCCCGGGTGCCCGGCACCTCGGTCGTGATGATGTCGGTCCAGGGCGAGGCCGACTACCTCCGCCGCTCGATGCTCGCCGGCGCGCGCGAGTTCCTGGTCAAGCCGTTCAGCTCGGACGAGCTGATCTCGTCGATCCGCCAGATCTACGCCCGCGAGCGCGAGAAGCAGGAACGCTTCCCGACAGCGCCGGCCGTCCCGGTTGCCGCGGCGGCGGCCGAGGATCTCGGCCAGGTCGTTGCCGTCTTCGGGCCGAAGGGCGGCGATCGGCCGAACGACCGTCGCGGTGAACCTGGCCGTGGCCGCCGCCTCGGAGCTCCACCAGCGGACCGCCCTCGTCGACGGCTCGTTCCAGTTCGGCGACGTCGGCGTCCTGCTCAACCTGAACCCGAAGAACAAGTCGATCGCCGATGTCGCGCCCGACCTCGAGGCCGGGCGTCGAGCTCGAGTCGCTCGACCCGTTCCTGATCGGTCCATTCGTCCGGGCGTCCAAGGTCCTGCTCGCGCCACCCTCGCCGGAGATGGCCGAGCTGGTGACCGCCGACCGCCGTGCGCAAGGTCGATCGAGCTGCTCCGCCGTACGAACGACCTGGTGATCGTCGACTGCTCGTCGGCGATGTTCAGCGACGCGACCCTGGCGATCCTCGACGAGGCCGACGTGATCCTGACGATGCTGACCCTCGAGATCACCAGCATCAAGAACATGCGCCTCTTCCTGGAGGTCACCAACCAGCTCGGCTATGACGACAGCTCGATCAAGCTCGTCCTCAACCGGGCCGACTCGACGCTGGGCATCCGGGTCGCCGACGTCGAGCACTCGATCGGCCGGAAGGTCGACCACACCGTCGTGAGCGACGGTCGCAACGTCGTCTATGCGCTCAACCGCGGGGTACCGTTCTTCATCAGCAACCGTGAGGCCCAGGTGTCCCAGGACATCCTGCGGCTGGCGACGGCCCTGACCGGCGACCAACGAAAGCCAGCAACCGAGGGTGCCCGCAAGGTGTCGCCCGCCAAGAAGAGCCTGTTCGCATGGCGCTAGCAATCATCGGCCCGATTGGGCAGGAAGGGGTATAGGGGATGTCCCTGCTGAAGCGGATCGAGAGCGCTCGACCGGGATCGGGCCCCGGCGCGGCCGGGGACCGCCGGCCGCCCCGGCGCCGGCGGGCGGCACGCCCGGCCGCGCCGGGCCAGCCGCCGGCGGCGACGTCGGCAGCGCGGATGATGTCCCAGGGCCCCGTTCGAGAGTCGTTCCGGGACGTCAAGTTCCGGATCCAGAGCCGGGTGATCCAGGACCTGGATCCCAAGCTCGACCTGTCCAACCAGGTCGAGGTCCGGCGCCAGATCGAGGAGATCTTCGGCAAGGTCATCGACGAGGAAGGCCTCGCCCTGACCCGCGCCGAGCGCGTCCGGATGCTCGAGCAGATCACCGACGAGATCATCGGCCTCGGCCCGCTCGAGCCGCTCCTGCGCGACGAGAGCATCACCGAGATCATGGTCAACGGCCGCGCCAGGTCTACATCGAGCGGTCGGGCAAGCTCGAGCTGACCAACGTCGTCTTCCAGAACGACGACCACGTGATGCGGATCATCGAGCGGATCGTCGCCCCGATCGGCCGCCGCATCGACGAGTCGCTCGCCGATGGTCGACGCCCGGCTGCCCGACGGCTCGCGCGTCAACGCGATCATCCCGCCGCTGGCGCTCGACGGGCCGGCGCTCACGATCCGCAAGTTCTCCGCGCACGCCGCTCACGGTCGACGACCTGATCCGCTTCGGCACGGCCACGCCCGCGATGTTCGACTTCCTCCAGGCCTGCGTCGACGCCCGCCTGAACATCCTCGTCTCCGGCGGCACCGGCTCGGGCAAGACGACGCTCCTCAACGTCCTGTCGGCGTTCATCCCGGACGACGAGCGCATCGTCACGATCGAGGACGCGGCCGAGCTGCAGCTCCACCAGGAGCACGTGGTCACGCCTGGAGACGCGGCCGCCGAACATCGAGGGCAAGGGCGCGATCACGATCCGCGACCTCGTCACGCAACGCCCTGCGCATGCGGCCCGACCGGATCATCGTCGGCGAGTGCCGCGGCGGCGAGGCGCTCGACATGCTCCAGGCGATGAACACCGGCCACGACGGCTCGCTGACGACCGTCCACGCCAACTCGCCCGCGCGACATGCTGTCCCGCCTCGAGACGATGGTCCTGATGGCCGGCATCGACCTGCCCGCTGCGGGCGATCCGCGAGCAGATCGCCTCGGCCATCGACCTGATCGTCCAGCAGAGCCGCCTCAAGGACGGCACCCGCAAGATCGCCAACATCACCGAGGTCCAGGGCATGGAAGGTGACGTGATCGTCATGCAGGACATCTTCGTCTTCGAGCAGACCGGCGTCGTCGAGGGCAAGATCTGGGCCGGCTCAAGCCGACCGGCATCCGGCCCAAGTTCGTCGAAAAGTTCGAGGTCCATGGGAATCGCACCTGCCCCCGGGCCTGTTCGGCTTCACGTACTAGCCGCCGGAGCAGGAGAGTCCAATGCAGACCGGACTTGATCGTCGCGATCGTCGCGGCCGCTGGCCGTCATCCTGATCGCCGTCGGCCTGGCGATCGTCCGGCGGCGGCTCGGGAGTCAGCGCCCGGCTGGAGCGCTACGCCTCCGGCAAGCCTGACGCGAAGGCCGCCCCGACTCGGGGGCCGCCGGCATGTGCCGGACATGATCAACGAGAGCGCGGCCCTGGCCAACCTCAACCGGGTCGTCGAGCAGCGTGACTTCGGGGCGAACCTCGCCCGGGACATCGCCCGGGCGGATCTCCACCTGAAGATCGAGCGAGTACTTCATGATCTGGATCGGGACGACCCTGGGCGTGCCCGCTGCTGATGCTCGCGCTGTCGCTCGGTCCTGCCCGCCCTGGGCAGCCCGTTCGTCCTGCTGATCGGCGGCCTTCATCGGGTTCATGATCCCGCGCCTGTGGCTCAACCGCCGGCAAGAGCAGCCGGCTCAACGCCTTCAACAAGCAGCTGCCCGACACGATCACCCTGATCGCCAACGCCTGCGCGCCGGCTCGTCGTTCCTGCAGGCGATCGAGCTGGTCGTCCGCGAGGCTCGGCCGCCGATCTCATCCGAGTTCGCCCGGGTGATCCGGGAGGTCAACCTCGGCCTCGGCTTCGACGACGCGCTCGACAACATGGTCCGGCGCGTCCGGTCCGACGACCTCGAGCTGATGGCCACGGCCATCTCGATCCAGCACAACGTCGGCGGCAACCTCGCCGAGATCCTCGACTCGATCGCGTACACGATCCGCGAGCGGGTCCGGATCAAGGGCGAGATCCGCACCCTGACCGCCCAGCAGCGCCTGTCGGGCTACGTGGTCGGCTTCCTGCCGATCGGCCTGGCCGCCTTCCTGTTCATCGCCGCACCCGGCTTCATGGCGCCGATGTTCGACGACTCGGTCAACATCGCGGGCCTGCCGGCCGGTGTCATCATCCTCATCTTCGGCGGTTTCATGATGTTCATGGGCTTCATGTTCATCCGCAAGATCGTCGACATCGAAGTCTGATCATGCTGCCAGTCATCCTTGCCGCCGCCGCCGCGGGGGCCATCCTGCTCATCGTCCTCGGACTGGCCGGGGGTCAGACCGTCGACCCCGTCCAGGCCCGACTCACCCAGCTCGGCACCATGCAGGCCAGGAACCTGGAGGAGCTCGAGCTCCAGGCGCCGTTCCTCGAGCGGACGCTCCGGCCGCTGGCCCAGCGCCTGTCGGGATCGGTCGCCCGGATCACGAGCGCCTCGTTCGCCGATCGAACCGAGAAGAGCCTGGCCCTGGCCGGCAATCCCGGCGACCTGCGAGTCTCCGACTGGCTCGGCATCAAGGCGGTCGTGGCGATCATCTTCGGGATCGTCTTCTTCCTGCTCTTCGCCGTCCTGAACATCCTGGGCACCGGCTTCGTGATCGGCGCCCTGCTCGGGCTGATCGGCGTCGCGATCGGCTACATCGCGCCGGAGTTCTGGCTCGGGCGGCGGATCGGGGCGCGCAAGAAGGCGATCCTGCTGATGATCCCGGACACGCTCGACCTGCTGACGATCTCGGTCCGGGCCGGCCTCGGCTTCGACGCCGCGCTGGGCAAGGTCGTCGAGAAGCTCAAGGGGCCGCTATCCGACGAGTTCCGCCGGGCGATGGCCGAGATCCGGGTCGGCAAGACCCGGCGGGAAGCGCTGCGGGACATCATCCCCCGCACCGAGGTTCCGCCGCTGACCAACTTCATCGGCGCGATCATCCAGGCCGAGACGCTCGGCGTGTCGATCTCGAAGGTGCTCCAGGTCCAGTCGGAGCAGCTCCGGATCGAGCGGCGCCAGCGAGCCGAGGAACAGGCCGCCAAGGCCCCGATCAAGATGCTCTTCCCGCTCGTCGGCTGCATCTTCCCGTCGCTGTTCATCGTCATCCTCGGCCCGGCGATCATCCTGATCGTCAAGAACCTCAAGGCCTAGCCGCGTTCGCCGCGATGGCGCTGGCCGCGCGAGCGGCTGCCGGCGGCGGTGGCCGGCTTCGGCCCTGGCCGTGGCCGCGCGGAGCGGCTCCCGGCCGCGGTGGCCGGCTTCGGCACTGGCCGTGGCGTGCCATCGGGGAGTGGCCGTGAGGTGACAAGCATCCGATGACCAGCGTCCGGAATGTCGAGCGAGGGACGGTCCTCGTCGAGCAGCTCGAGTCGGCCGACTCCCTGTGGGGCAAGTTCTGCGGCCTGATGGGCCGGGCCTCGCTGGCCGAGGGTGCCGGCCTGTGGCTGCCGGGCAGCAACGGGATCCACATGATGTTCATGCGCTTCGCGATCGACGCCGTCTTCGTGGGCAAGCCCGAGGCCGACGGCACGCGCGAGGTGCTCTCGCTCCGCCGCGCCCTACCGCCCTGGCGCGGCGTCGTCTGGCTCGTCCGGGGCGCGAACGGCACGCTCGAGCTCCCGGTCGGCACGATCGACCGGACCCTGACGGCGGTCGGCGACTTCCTGCGCTTCGGCTGAGGGTCCCGGCCCTCGAGTCGTGGGCCCGGCAACCCGGCGGCCTTCCCACCGATGCGGGCGACGCCTCTCGAGGCCGGGAACCTCGCGGGGCGCGCCTGGAACGACCGCCTGGGCGGTTCGTCGTCTGGCCGCCTCCATATGAGCGTGATGACTAGCAGGAGCGCAATCCTCGGCATCCGAGGTCTCGACGCCGCCGATCCACCACCAACGAAGGCCGATGCACGCTCGAGGCATGCTCAGAGGAGCACGTCGCGAGGGATCCTTGCGTCCCGAACCCGGCCCCGCAGGCCGCGGACGCGTTCGATAGTCGCCCCACTTATATGGGTAACTCGACATGAGTTGCGGGTCTTGGGCTTGGTGAGCCCCAGGAACTGGCACACAGGCCGAAGCGTCAAGGCTTTGAGATGAAATCCCTGCGTGTCCGTGCCCTCGCGTCGATCGTGTTGTCGCTCGCGATCGCAGCGTGCACCGGGGTCATGCCGCTGCCCAGTGCCGCGCCGTCATCCGGTGCCGTGCCGTCGTCCGGTGCCGTGCCGTCGTCCGGTGCCGTGCCGTCGTCCAGTGTCGTGCCGGGCCACGCGTCGACAACCGACGGCCGCTTCCAGCTCACGTTCGACCTGCCTCAAACGACCTGGCGCACGACCGACGCGATCGACGGCAAGGCGACCCTGTCGATTACCGGGACCGGCGGCCTCGATGTCGGCGGCTCGGGCGGCGGCCTGCTCGCGTTCGGCTTCGAAGAGATCGGCGGAGATCACCGAATCGTGAACCCGGCGAGCACCGCCGACTGCCGTTCGTATCGGCTCGAGGCGGGAGAGGCGATGGTGTCGAGCATCCGGAAGTCCGGCGGTTACAGCCCTGACCAACCCGACGCCGACTTCTACGCCTCGTTCCTCGCGGATCCCCTCGTCCGCCTGCCGGCGGGTGACTGGAAGATCACGGCGGTGGCGGTCTTCATCGAGGGCCGGGCCTGCGACGGCGCCCAGCATCAGCTGAGGGCCACGGTCACCGTCCACGTCACGCCATGACGGCGCCCAGCATCAGCTGAACTCCACGATCGCGGTCCACGTCACGCCCGCCATTGGCGTCCTGTTCCACGTCGCTGGAGCCAGGACGCAAGCGACGATGGAGAAGATGAATCTCGATACGGAGCAGCCGACCGCAGGCACGTAGCGTCGGGCGCCTGCGGGCTCTCGTCCGCGATGTCCGGGCGCACGCAGGGCCGAACGGACCGTCGAACGACGCCGAACGGCCCTCGTCGACGGCGGAGGCCGACCCGAGACTTGCCGGACGGAGGTCCATCCGATGATGTACGGGTATGAGGTGAACGGGGCCGGCGGCTGGTGGATGCTGGCGGCGATGGTGATCGTGGCGCTGGCGATCCTTGGCTCGGTCTGGCTGATCGTCCATCGGCCTGGCGGCGCCGGGTCGTCCCGCTCGGCGGCTGAGGAGATCCTGCGCGAGCGCTTCGCCCGGGGCGAGATCACGGGCGAGCAGTTCGACGAGGCGAAGAAGCGGCTCGGCTGAGCACCGGCAAGCGTGCTCCCATGACAGGTCTGGCCGACCGGGTGCGGTCGGTTCTGGCCGCCCCCGACGGCCCGCACGAGACGCGCGGGGCGAGCGTCGTCCGCCCGGTCGTCTTTGGGGCGACCGACGGGCTCGTCTGCAATCTGAGCCTGATCATGGGTGTCGCCGGGGCGGCGTCGGAGGACCCGCACGCCGTCATCATCGCCGGTGTCGCCGGGTTGCTCGCGGGGAGCTTCTCGATGGCCGTGGGCGAGTACGTCTCGGTCAGCTCTCAACGTGAGTTGCTCGAATACCAGGTAGAGCTCCAGCGTGACCAGCTCAATCACACCCCGGAGCAGGAGCGTGCGATCCTGACCGCGATCTACGTGGAGAAGGGCCTCAGCCGCGACGAGGCGGAGCTGATCGTCGGGCGGATCATGGCCGACCCCGAGCGAGCGATCGATACGTTCGTCCGCGAGGAGATCGGACTCTCGGCCGAGACGATGGGCTCGCCGGTCGCCGCCGGAATCGGCTCGCTGATCGCCTTCTCGGTGGGCGCCTTCGTCCCGCTTCTCCCATTCCTGCTCCTGGCCGGAGCGGCGGCGTTCGTGACCAGCCTGGCGGGGTCACTCGTGGCGCTCTTCGCGGTCGGCCTGGGGGTGAGCCGGCTCACCCACCGCCGGCCGCTGCGCTCGGGTCTGCGCCAGGCGGCGCTTGGCACTCTCGCCGCGGCGGTCACGTTCGGCATCGGGGCTCTCCTCGGGACCGCCGTTCGCGGCTGAGCCGCCATCTTGCTTTCGTGGTGACCTCGTTTCGGCCTCCTGGCCTTCTGCGCGCGTCCAGGCCGGCCACGCTCGGCGCACGCGAGCCAACGGGCGATAACTGCCAGGTGAGCGCCGCCCGCCACGATCGGCCAACGTGGCTGGCAGGACGATTCGAAGCGCGCTTGAGCGGGCGATCGACTTCGCGCTGCCGCCGACCTGTGCCGGCTGCGGGATCGAGGGCGAGCTCCTGTGCAAGCAGTGCCGGCCGGCCCTCGAGAAGCGCCTCGAGCGCCCCGGCGGCGTCGCGATCGGGATCGTCGCCGAGATCCCGGCACCACTGCTCCAGCTCGAATGGTGCGGCCCGTTCGCGGGTCCGGTCCGGGCTGCGATCCACGCCCTGAAGTACGCCGGCGAGCGCCGCCTGGCCGAGCCGCTCGGTCGGGCACTGGCGACGCGCTGGGACCACGCCGGGGCCGGCGGCGACCTCGTCGTGCCGGTGCCCGTCCACCCGGACCGGGCTCGCGAGCGCGGCTTCGACCAATCGGTGCTGCTGGCCGAGGTCGCCGCCCGGCATCTCGAGCTCACGTGTGCCCCGATCCTCGAGCGTCATCGGCCGACCGCGCGTCAGTTCGATCTCCACCGCAGCGCCCGTGCGGGCAATGTCGAGGGCGCCTTCCGGATCGCGGCCGGCAGCGCCCATGAGAGACCGCTCGAGGGGCGCTGGATCGTGCTGGTCGACGACGTCGTCACGACCGGCTCAACCCTGGTCAGTTGCGCCGCAACACTGCTGGAGGCCGGCGCGCTCGGGGTCTCGGCGCTGACCGTGGCTCGCGAGCGATGACCGGCCCTGGCTCGACGGCGGAAGGACCAGGATGAACCGCCCTAGCTCGACGGCGGCAGGACCAGCCGGAACACCTGGCGCGCCCCGGACAGGCCCTTCATCTCGTGCCGGCCGGCGTCCTCGAGGACGAGGTCCGAGCCTTCGAGGAGATCGCTCGTCGTCGACGAGACGAGGACCTCGTCGGGCCCGGCCAGGGACAGCACGCGCGCCGCCGCGTGGACGGCGATGCCCCGCACGTCATCACCGACGAGCTCCACCTCGCCGGTGTGGAGGCCGACCCGGATCGCGCAGGTCGATCGCCCGCGACGGACGCGTCATGGCCGCCGCGCACCGGACGGCCCGGGTCGGGCTGTCGAAGACGGCCAGGAACCCATCGCCGGTCGTCTTCACCTCGCGCCCGCGGAACACGTTCAGCTGCTCGCGCAGGCGCGCGTTGTGGGCGGCGAGCAGTGCCGTGCCAGGCGGCGTCACCGACGCGCTTGGAGGCGTGGCCGTCGAGTCGACGATGTCGGTGAACAGGACGGTCGCGAGCGCCCGCTGCGCCGGCCTCGTCGAGGGCCGCGTCGAGGGCCCGCCCGCTCGCGCCCCACTCGATCGTCACCCAGGGCTCGTCGCCGACGACCCACTTGTCGTGACCCGGCGGGATGTCGAAGACCGTGTCCGGCCCGATGTCGAGCGTCTGCGCCGTCGTCCATCACGACGCGGACGGCGCCGGACATCGAGTAGCCGAGATGCCGGATCGGGCAGGAGGCGCGTCCCGACCATCGGGCCGATATCGGTCGACCAGCGCCACCCGGGCTCGAAGCTGCAGTGGCCGACGGTGGCATCGTCGAGGCCGACGGTCTCGAACCGGACCTTCGGCATCGTTCGGACATCGTCGGGGTCGGCGAAGCTCTTGGCTTGCAGTCGGGGCATGCCTACATCATGCGCCGGTAGACGCCGTTCGAACGAGTCATCAGCCCGGCGTCGACGAGATAGCGGCGCAGCGCGGCGACATCGGGGTGGACGAGCGCCAGGCGCATGTTCACCTCGCTCTCCGGGTAGTCGCGATCCTCCGGGAAGCACCGCTCGCGCAACTCGACGAGAACGAACAGGCGCTTGCCCTGGCGGGCCGGGATCGACACGAGCCGGCCGTCGCGGAAGAAGGCGTCGATCACCCGCTTGGCCGGATCGATGGCGCGCCGCGCGGACGGATCGACGGCTGGCCGCACTGAAGGATCCGCGCCGGAAGTCTCGGGGTCCATCGCCCCAGCCTACCGGCTACGATCAGCGCATGCTTCCCGACGGCCGACGGCTCGGCGCCCACATGCCGCTCGGTCGGGGGATGGTCGCGGCGGTCGAGCGGGCCCATGCGATCGGCCTCGACACGCTTCAGGTCTTCAGTGACAACCCGACGGCCTGGCGACGACGAGCCGAGCCGCCCCGCGAGCTTCCTGCGTTCCGGCGCCCGGCTCGCCGAGCTTGCGCTCGGCCCGGTCGCGATCCATGGCCCCTACCTGATCAACCTGGCCGGGCCGGAGGATGCGTTCTATGCCCGCTCGATCGAGGTCCTGGCCCACGAGCTGAAGGTCGCCCCGTCGTTCGGGGCGCGGTTCGTCAACGTCCACGCCGGTTCGCACAAGGGCCAGGGCCTCGACGGCGGGATCCGCCGGCTCGCCGAGGGCGTGGCAGCGGTCGTTGCGGCCACGCCCGAGGAGGCGGACTCAGCGGTCCTCGTCCTCGAGAACTCGGCCGGCGGAGGCGGTGGGATCGGCGTCGACATCGACGAGCTGGGCTCCCTCCTCGAGGCGATCGCCGCCCGGGGCGTGCCGAGCGGTCGGGTGGCGATCTGCCTCGACACGGCCCACCTGTGGGGGGCCGGCCATCCGATCGACACGGCCGAGGGCGTGGACCGGCTGGTCGGCGAATTCGGCGATCGGATCGGCCTCGAGCGCCTCGCGATGGTCCACCTGAACGATTCGAAGGCGGCTCGTGGGTCCCGGCTCGACCGCCACGAGCACCTCGGCGCCGGCGCGATCGGGGCCGCCGGGCTGGCCCGGATCCTCACCCATCCCGAGCTGCGCGGCGTGACCTACTACCTCGAGACGCCGGGCATGGACGAGGGCTACGACGCGATCAATGCCGCCCGTGCCCACGATCTCGCCGAAGGCCGGCCGCTGACGGTCCTGCCGCCGGAGGCGATGCACCTGCCCGGCGCCCGAGCGCGGACCGGCCCGAGCACGGAGCCCGCCGAGCCGGCCGAAGCCGCCGTGCCCGAGGAACGGGCCGGGTGACCGGGGCCGACGAGGACCGTCGGGATCGCCTGGGCCGGGCGGACCTGATCGTCCTGCTCGGCCTGCTGGCGATCGCGGCGCTCCTGCGCCTGCCCGGGCTGGCCGCCCGCGGTGGCTGGGATGCGGACCAGGGCAGCGAGCTGCTCGTCCTGTGGGGCATGGTCCACGGCGGCCGGATCCCGCTCCTCGGGCCGCCGGCCTCGATCGGCGGCTTCCATCACGGCGTCATCTACTACTACCTGCTCGCCCCGTTCGCCTGGATCTCGAACGGCGACCCGCGGGTCGTGGTCGGCGCGATCGCAGCGGGAGGCATCGCTGCGGTCGGCGTCACCTGGTGGCTCGCCCGGTCGATCGGCGGTCCACTCGCCGGCCTCGCGGCCGGCCTGCTGATGGCCGCCTCGGCCGGCGCGATCGCGGAGTCGACGAGCATCTGGAACCCGAACGTGATCGCCCTGTCGTCGGTCGTGGCCCTGGCCGGCGCCTGGCAGGCCCAGCGGACGAACGAGGCCCGCTGGTGGATCCCGGCCGCGGTCGGGCTGGTCGTGACGATGCAGTCCCACGTCCTGGGCATCGCCCTCGCCCCGCCGCTCGTCGTCGCCTACCTCCTCGACCTCCGGGCGCGCCGATCGGCCGAGGCCCGCCGCCGCCTCGTACGGGCCGGCCTCGGGTCCGTCGTCGTGCTCGTGATCGGCTACCTGCCGCTGATCGTCCACGAGCTCGGCAACGGGCTGTCCGAGACCCGCGCGGCACTCGCGTTCATCGGGGCCGGCGGCCAGCCGATGGCGCTCGGCCTGCCCGCCCGCCTGCTGTTCGTCGGCTTCCGCGTCCTTGGCTGGCCCCTGGCCGGGTCGCTCACCGATCACCTCGCGGTCGGCGTGATCGCAGCGGTCGCCGTCGCGGCCGGCCTCGCCTGGCGCTGCCGGAGCGCGCCCGAGCCCGAGCGGGGCGAGGCGCGCTTGCTGGCCGGCAGCCTGATCTTCGGCTGGCTCGTCCTGGGTGTCGCGGTCGGCGCCCTCGCGACGGTGACGCCGCTGCCGGTCGACCAGTACCACGCCTTCCTCGACCCGATCGTCATCATCGGTGCCGGGCTGACGGTCGCCGGGCTGTGGCGGCTGGCGGCGGGCTCGGGCATCGTCTCGGCAGCGGCCCGGCTCGCGCCGAGGCTGGTCGGCGGGGTGGCCGTCGCGGGGCTGGTCTCATTCAACGTCGCGGTTGCCCCGCCGTCGCCCGCCGTCGATGGTGGCTGGCCGGCGGCCGAGCAGGCAGCCGGCCGAATCCTGGCCACGACCGGCGGACGGCCGATCGAGCTGCGCAGCCTGCCCGCGTTCAAGGCGCCCGACGCCTACGGCTACCCGCTCGTCCGGGCCGGGGCAAGCGTGACCGGCACCGCCGACACGCCGACCGCCTGGTCGACCGCGGCTGCCGCGGCCGGCACCGGGACCGGCGCGACGGCAGGCGACGTCCCCGCGGCTCTCCTCGCCTCGCCCGGCGCGATCGTGACGGTCTGCGATGCCCTGTTCGTGCCCGACTGTGGCGGCGCGGCCGAGTCAGCCGCCGTGCCCGCCGACGGCTTCCGCCTGGCCGATCGCTTCTTGGCGGCGTCGGGTCGGACGATCTCGGTCTACCTGCCGGTGGGCAGCTGAGGGGTCGCTCAGGAGCCTCCCGACGAGGATGAGCGTGGCGTAGGCGGTCACGATGTAGAAGCCGGGCGTCAGCAGGCAGGCCGCCAGCATCCGGGGTCCGTCCCGCCGCATCGCCAGGAGGACCGCCCCGACCGGCAGGCGGATCGCCAGCGGCACGATCACCGGCCAGGCACCGCCGACCGGGGCCGACAGCAGGAACGACAACCACTCCGGCCAGAGGGCGAGCCAGGGCAGGGTGATCGCCAGCCCGACCGCCAGCCAGATCGCGAACGAGCGGATCCCGCGCCGGGGCAGGCCGAAGACCGGCCCGAGCTTGGTCAGGGCCGCCAGCGCGAGCGGCCCCGCCGATCCCCGGGCCGCGAGCAGGATCGCCGCCACGATCGCGAAGTTCGGGTTGCCGCCGACGAGCTCGAAGCCGGTCAGGGGCACCAGGCCCCACAGCCCGGCCGCCCGCCACGACCCCGCGACATAGCGCAGCCCGGCCAGGTCGAGCACGCACAGGGCGAGCCAGACGAGGATGTCGGGCAGGTAGGTGAAGGCGCCGAAGGCCACGATCACCGGGGGCGCGTAGTAGACGGTGCCGGGCGCATTCCAGGCCCCGGCATAGACGGTCGAGCCGGCGAGCAGCCGATGGCCCGCCGCGAGGTAGTTGGCGACGTCGCCGCCGGGTACCCCGAAGTGGCCGTCGGAGATCCCCCATGCGATCACCCCGGCCGTGACCAGCCCGCCGAGGATCGCCAGGCAGTTCAGCACGGCCGTGAGCCAGCGGTCGGCCCGGATCCGCTCGTCAAGTCGCGTGGCGGCAGCGGCGAGCTGCCGGGCGGTCCGGTCGAGCCGTCCGGCGGGTCGGTCGGCGAGTCGGTCGGCGACGGTCACGAGCTCGTCCTCACCCGGTCACGATGCGCCATCCGGACGGCCCGTGCGCGGGCCCGTGGCCGGGAACCCTGGCCGTGCAGGATGAATTGCGAACGCCGGGCCCCCAGAGCCCGGCGTTCGCTGTCCCCGAGACCCGGAGGTGGAGGGAGATCCGGGTCGTGTCAATCGTCGATCGGTCGTTGATCGGTGCTTCGAGCGCAGGATCGGTCCTGCGAAGTGGATCAGTAGCGGTTGGTCGGCCGGCTCGACGGCGGCCGCATGATCGGCCGGGCCTGGCTCACCCGCGTCTGGGTCGCGATCCCGATCCCGGCGCTCATCGGGCTGCCGGCCGAGGGCGTGCCCCGGAGGTAGGGGTTGTGGGTCGGGCGGACCGCGTCGCTGTTCGGATAGGCCCGGCCGAGCCGGCGCATCCTGACGGCCAGGTAGTACTCCATGATCTGGCGGACCTGCGGCTCGCTCAGCACGTCATCGGAGCGCAGGGCGTACTCGACGCGAGCGGTCGGGTTCGGCGCGCCGGCCGACATCAGCCCGAGGTACTGCGGGGTATCCGCGTCCTCGCGCAACTCGCGCAGGCCGCGGGCCAGCTTCGTGGCGGTCCCGAGCGACGGCATCCGATCGCCCCGGATCAGCCGCGAGATCGTCGAGTGGTCGACGCCGGACTGCTGCGCGAGCTGGCGCTGGGACATCTTCTTTGCCTTGAGCTGCGCTCGAAGCCACTCGTTGAAGGCTCGTCCGTTCGTGGTCGTCATATCGGCTCGCTGGGCACTCCGCTGGGCGACGATCGGTTTCCTACCGAACTGCCCAGACCTTCCCACTCGGCCCGTTGCGTCGTTATCACCCGTTGGTACCGAGCGGCGCGCGCTCGATCGTGTCGTCCGGCAACGGTGTGGTGCGGTCCGGACAGATCCGGTGTGGCCGGCCGGTTGGTACCTCTGGCGGGGCCCGGTGCGTGGTGGTGCGGCGAGGCAACCCCGAGGCTCATCGGCCGGCGGACGCGGCTCGCGGGTCCGGACGACATCGGGCCGTCCGGCCGGGCCGTCCGGCACTGGGCCGGTCGGGTGCACGGGCCTATCGTGAGCACGTGAAGAGCGTGATCGAGACGATGTACCTGACCAAGCGCTACGGCTCGCGACGCGGGGTCGAGAAGGTCGACCTGTCGGTCGATGAGGGCGAGGTCTTCGGCTTCCTCGGTCCGAACGGCTCGGGCAAGACGACCACCATCCGGTGCCTGCTCGGGTTCCTCCGGCCGACGTCCGGCCGGGCCCAGATCAATGGGCTCGACTGCTGGCTGCGGGCGGCCGATGTGCATCGCCACCTCGCCTTCCTGCCGAGCGAGCCGGGCTACCTCGGTGAGCTGACCGCGGCCGAGCAGCTCCGCCACCTGGCCGCGCTGCGGGGACTGCCGGCCGATGCCTGGCGGAAGCTGGCCGAGCGCCTCGAGCTCGACTCGACGGTCCGGATCCGGCAGCTGTCGCGGGGCAACCGCCAGAAGATCGGGGTCGTTGCCGTGTTCATGGGCGAGGCCCCGCTGCTGATCATGGACGAGCCGACGACGGGCCTCGATCCGTTGATGCAGCGCGAGTTCCTCGCACTCGTGGCCGAGGCGAAGTCGGCCGGCCAGACGGTCTTCCTGTCGTCCCATAACCTGCCCGAGGTCGAGCGCAGTCTGCGACCGGGTCGCGATCATCCGCGACGGCCGGATCGTTCAGGTCTCACCCGTCCGCGAGCTCGTCGAATTGCACTGGCGCTCGATCAACCTCGTGCTTGCCGAGCCGGCGCCGGCCGGAACATTCGACCTGCCCAACGTCCAGATCGTGTCGGCGGGTGCGCGCGACGTCCACATCATGGTCCGGGGCGACATCAACCCGATCCTCGACCTGATCGCCCGGCTCGACGTCCGGGACATTGCGATCACCACGCCCGACATCGAGGACGTCTTCCTGCGCTTCTACGACTCGGTCAACCGGTCGGCCCCGAGCCTGGCCGGGGAGCGCGATCGATGATCGGGGCGATGGTCCGGCTCGAGCTCCGGCGGCTGCGCCTGATCGTCGTCAGCGTCGCGATCGTGGTCGCGATCTACGCCCTGATCATGGCCTGGCTCTACCCGACGATGCGGGAGAACAGCGCCCTGCTCGACCAGTACATGAAGGTCTTCCCCAAGGGCCTCCTGTCGGCCTTCGGGATGACCGGCAGCCTGAGCGATCCGGGCATCTACTACGGCACCTACATCGGCAGCCTCCTGTGGCCGTTCGCGGCCGGGGTCGCCGGGATCACGCTGGCGACCCGGCCGGTCGCGGCCGACCTGGATCGAGGCTACCTCGAGCTGACCCTGGCCACCCCGCTGTCCCGCTCGCGCCTGCTGGCGGTCGGGATTGCCGGGCAGGTCTTCGCCCTGGTTGCGATCGCGATCGTCGCGATCGGCGCAGTCGTGGTCGGTGGGCTGATCGTCAATGCCGGGTTCGACGCCGGCCGGTTTGCGCTCGCGATCCCGGTCGAGATGGCCTTCGGGTTCGCGGTCGCGGGCCCGACCACGCTGCTGTCGGTCGTCACCCTGTCGCGCGGGCGCGCCGCGGGGATCGCCACCGGGGTGATCATCGCGATGTACCTGATCCGCATCGTCGTCGGCGTGGTGCCGGACCTCGGCTGGCTGGGCAGCCTGAGCCTGTTCACCTACGGCAATGTGCCCGGGGTGGTCGACACCGGCAGCCTGCCACTGACGGACATCGCGGTCATGGCCGGCCTCGGGATCGCCGGCTGGGTGGCCGCCCTCGCCCTCTTCCGGCGCCGAGACCTGGCCGCCTGACAGCGTCGCGAGAGCCGTGCCGGGGCGGGGTCGCATCGGACCCGCGGCGGCCGTTGCCGGGCCGGGGCGGTAGCGGGCCCGCGGCGATCGTGCCCGGCCGTGGCGATCGTGCCGGGACGGTAGGGGGCCCCGAGGCGAGGGGCAACGACCGTTCCGGGCTCGCGCCGGGGCGGTAGGGGGCCCGCGGCGGCCATTCCGGGTCGGGCGGTAGCGGGCCCGCGAGGCGAGGGGCAACGACCGTTCCGGGGCTCGCGCCAGGCTCCGCGACGTCGAGTCGGGCGCGGGTCCGCGTCAAAAGAGCGCTGCGACGATCCTTATGGTCGCTTGCAGTCAGCTGCGAGCCTCGGAGCGGTCGGTCGGCGTCCGACTCGAGCACGGCCCGAGCACGAATTCGCCGGACCGGGTTGGCGCATCGGGTGGACCGACCGGGATGCGGCCCGCCTGAGTGACGATAAGGATCGTTCCAGCGATCTTCTGACGCGAAGTCGAGGTCGCGGCGCGGCGCGGCCCGGCCAGGCGAGGTCGTGGCCAACGGAGCCCGGCGCGGCCCGGCCAGGCGAGGTCGTGGCCAACGGAGCCCGGCGCGGCCACCAGGATCCGGAGCCGGCACGGCCAACGGAGCCCGGCGCGGCCCAGCCGGCGCGGCCCGGCCAGGCGAGGCACGGCCAACGGAGCCCGGCGCGGCCCGGCCAGGCGAGGTCGTGGCCAACGGAGCCCGGCAACCACCGAGGAGCGAGCCGCGACCCGGCGCGACCGACAGGGCCCAGCAGCCACCGCGGAGCGTGCTGCGGCCCTCAGGCGGGTCCGGCGGGCTCCGACTCCAGCGGGAGCGGCTTGATCCCCGTGCCTCGGCGCATCGGCGAGACGGCGTAGGTGGCACCGCCGAGGATGATGATCGACAGGACGCTGAGCGCCCGATCGACCAGGACGATCGTGAGCGCCTCGGTCTGGGGCACGTTGTAGACGAGGGTGAGGACGCCGACGATGCCCGCCTCGACGATGCCCAGGCCGGCCGGCGTGAACGGCACGGCCGTCAGGAGCGAGCCGGTCAGGGCCACGAAGAACGCGCCACTGATCCCGAGGTGGACATCGGGGAAGCCGAGCGCCTCGACGACGAAGTACAGCCGGAACGCCTCGGTCGACCAGATCAGGCCGGTCAGCAGGAGCAGGATTGGAACCTGGCGCAGGACGACCGCCGAGAAGACGCCCTCCTCGAACCGGTCGTACAGCTCGAGGAAGCGGGCCGGGATCGGCAGCCGCACGATGACCCGGCGGCCGAAGTTGCGCAGCGTCAGGAGCAGGAAGGCCAGGATCACGACGAGGGCGACGCCGATCGCGAACACGACCTGGACGTCGGTCGGCAGGCGGCCGCGGAAGCTGACGAAGCCCGACGCCAGGCCGAGGACGACGATCGCGAACAGGTCGAGGATCCGCTCGATGAACACCGTTCCGAACGTGCGGCTCAGCGAGACCGAGGCATTGAGCTTGAGCAGGTAGGCGCGATACAGGTCGCCCAGCTTGGCCGGGACGAGGCAGTTGACGAGCCACGAGATGAAGATGATCTCGGTCGAGTCACGCGTCCTCAGCGGGTAGCCGGTGGCCCGGACCAGGACGGCCCAGCGCAGGCCGCGGATCGGGAACCCGGCGTAGAAGATCGCGAACGCCACGAGCAGCAGCGCGCCGTTCGCGGCCAGGATCTTCGAGGGCAGCTCCTCCAGGTTGAACCCGGGCAGGCTCCGAGCGAAGAGGAAGATCAGGACGATCGGCAGGACGAGCGACAGGATCGTCCGCGGCTGGCGCAGGCGCCGGCCGAGCGAGACCTGGTCGGCGGTGATCTCGGATTCGGCGGACCGGGCGGCGGGCAGCGGAGCGGCGACATCCATCGCCGCCGACGGTACGGGCTCCGGGGTCGAATTTGCCACCGGCCGATGGTCCTGCCCCGACCCGGCGAGTCGATCGCGGTCATCGTCCCGCCCGGGACCAGTCACGGCTCGCCCGCCGGTCGGACCCGGACGTTGCCCCGGCGGAGGTTGATGCCCTTGGCGATCGGGGTCAGGCCGCGTACGAAGTAGCTCGCCCGGCCGGGGCACAGCTCGTGCTTGCCGAGGGCCGCCAGCAGGCCGGCCGGCGTCGACGGGTCGGCACCTTCGACCCGGTTGTAGGCGACGCCCACCTCGAGGGTCGAGTGGGCGTCCGAGACCGCCACGCCGGGCAGGCCGTGCTCCAGAGCGAACTCGACCGCCTGCTCGTTGCCGCGCCGGCCGATCACCCGCGCGTTCCAGGTCTCGACCCAGTCGATCAGCCCGGCCAGGGAGTCGAGCCGGGCGGCCCGCACGAGCGAGTTGCGGTGCCGGTCGAACGGGTGGGGCACGCCGACCAGCGCGCCCTGCTCGCGGGCGGCGGCGATCGTCTCGACCGCCGGCAGGCCGGGCGCGAGCGGCCGTTCGAGGAACAGGCAGATCAGGTCGCCGTCGGCGGTCTTCACCTCTTCACCGACGATGACGGTCAGGCCGGCCGGGGCACGATCCCTCGCTTCGAGCGCGCCTTCGATCCGGTCGTGGTCGGTGATCGCGAGGTGGGTCAGGCCGCGGGCGGCGGCGGCCCGGACCTGGTCGCCCGGCTGGGCCAGTGAGTCGAAGCTATACGAGGTGTGGCAGTGGAGGTCGAAGAAGGCGCGCCGGGACTCGGCAGGACCCGCCATCGGGCAGTCCCGTCAGACCTGCTGGACGAGCGACTTCTTGAAGAAGTCGAAATGCTCCAGGGCGAGTCCGGTGCCCATCGCGACGCAGTTGAGCGGGTTCTCGGCCACGTGGCAGGGCACGCCCGTGACCTGGGTGAGGAGCTTGTCGATGTTGCGCAACAGGGCACCCCCGCCGGACATCACCATGCCCTTGTCGATGATGTCCGAGCTGAGCTCGGGCGGCGTCTGCTCGAGCACGTTGCGGACGGCCGCGACGAGCTGCTGGAGGGGCGCCTCGATCGCCTCCATCACCTCGGAGCTGGTGATCGGGATCGTCCGGGGCAGGCCGGCGATCAGGTCGCGGCCGCGGACGTCCATGCTCAGCTCACGCTCGAGCGGCAGGGCCGTCCCGATTGCGATCTTGACCTCCTCGGCGCTCCTGTCGCCGACCATCAGGTTGTACTTCTTGCGAATGTACGTCGCGATCGCCTCGTCGAACTTGTTGCCGCCTACCCGCAGGCTGGTCGACACCACGATCCCGCCCAGGGCGATCACCGCGATCTCGCTCGTCCCGCCGCCGATGTCGATGACCATGTTCCCCGACGGTCCGGCGATCGGCACGTTCGCCCCGATCGCGGCGGCCAGCGGCTCCTCGATCAGGTAGGCGGCCCCGGCGCCGGCCTTGAGGGCCGCGTCGCGGACGGCCCGCTTCTCGACGCTCGTCACCCCGGCCGGCACGCTGATCATCACGTCGGGGCGGCGGAAGCCGATCGAGCCGCGCTTCACCTTGCCGATGAAGTGGCTGAGCATCGCCTCGGTGATCACGTAGTCGGCGATCACGCCGTCCTTCATCGGCCGGATGGCCGTGATGTTGCCCGGCGTCCGGCCGATCATCTCGCGGGCATCCTCGCCCACGGCCACGATCCGGTTCTGGTCGTCGACGGCGACCACCGACGGCTCCTGGATGACGATGCCCTTGCCCTGCACATACACCAGGATGTTGGCGGTGCCGAGGTCGATCCCGATCTTCATACGCTGGTGGACTACCCCTTGCTGGCCCGGCGCCGGGGCACGGGTGGCTCGGCGACGGTCGTGATCGACGCCCCGAGGTCGTGGAACTTGCGCTCGATGTTCTCATACCCCCGGTGAACGTGATGAGCACCGTGAATCAGCGAGGTGCCGCTGGCCGCCAGGGCGGCCAGGATCATCGAGGCGCCTGCCCGCAGGTCACCGATCTCGGTCTCGGCGCCGTGGAGCGGGGCGATCCCGGTGATCGTGGCGTGATTGGCGTCCTGGACCCGGATCCGGGCGCCCATTCGTGACAGGCCGGTGAGGAACTCGAGGCGGTCTTCGAAGATCGTCTCGTGGACGTGGCTCCGGCCGGCCGCCTGGGTGAGCAGGACGCACAGCGGCGGCTGGAGGTCGGTGGCCAGGCCCGGGTACGGCGCGGTCGTCACGTCGACGGCCCGGAACAGATCCCGGTCGAGGCCCGACGCCTCGATCGTGTCGCCCCGGCAGTCGACCGTCACGCCGATCCGGTCGAGCAGCTCGAGGAACGCGCCGAGGTGGTCGCACGGGGCGCCTTCGAGGGTGATCCGGCCGCCGGTGACCGCGGCGGCGACGATGAACGTGCCCGCCTCGATCCGGTCCGGGACGACCCGGTGCTCGCCTCCGCGGAGGCGCTTGCGACCGGTGATCTCGATCGTGTCGGGCGCCGCCCGGCGGATCTCCGCGCCCATCGTCTGCAGGAATGCGATCAGGTCGTCGACCTCGGGCTCCTCGGCGGCCGGCCGGATCGTCGTCCGGCCGTCGGCCAGGACGGCCGCCAGGATCGCGTTCTCGGTGCCCATGACCGACACGAGCGGAAAGACCAGGTCGGTCCCCCGCAGGCGGCCCGGCGAGCGGGCGAAGTAGTAGCCGTTGCGGTACTCGATCTCGGCCCCCAGCGCCCGCATCGCGTCGACGTGGAGGTTGACCGGCCGTCGGCCGATCCGGTCGCCACCCGGGTTGCTGATGATCACCCGGCCGAACCGGGACAGGAGCGGCCCGAGGAGGATGAACGAGGCGCGCATCTTGGCCGCGGCCTCGAGCGGCACGAACAGCCAGTCGACGTCGCCGGAGGCGACCTCGTAGACGTTCGGAGCGGGATGGTCGACGACGACCCCCAGGTCGCGCAGGGTGTCGGCCATCACCCGGACATCCTCGATCTCGGGCATGTTCGTGAACCGGCAGCGCTCGCCGGTCAGGGTGGCGGCGGCCAGGAGCTTGAGGGCAGCATTCTTCGAGCCGCTGATCGGGACCGATCCGGTCAGCGGCCGGCCGCCCTCGATCCGGAACGCCTCGGGCGGGACCGGTTCGGGCTGGAACTCCCAGTGGAACGGGCGAGCATCGGCCATGGCGCTAGCCGTGGCTCCGGGGACCCTCGCGATGGCGACGCTCGGCGACCCGGATGTGGAGGAGGGCGCGCTGGAGCTCGGCCCGGGCGGCCGACAGGTCGGGCGTGCCACCGGGCGCGCCTTCGATCGCCCGCTCGGCGTCGCGACGGGCCTGGTGCGCCTTCTCGAGGTCGATCTCCGAGGCGAGATCGGCGCGTCTCGGCCATCACCACGACCTTGTCCGGGCGGACCTGGAGGAACCCGCCGACGATCGCGATCGATTCCTCGGTTCCGCCCTTCTTGATCCGCAGCTCGCCGGCGCCGAGGGTCGCGACGAGCGGGGCGTGATGAGGCAGGATGCCCAGCTCGCCGTCGCTGCCGGGCACCTGGACCCCGTCGACGTCGTCGCTGTAGACGAGCCGCTCGGGGGTCACGATCTCGAGGTGGAGAGTCATGCCTGCTCGAGCTTCGCCGCGTTCTCCCGGACGTCGTCGATCGTGCCGGCCAGGAAGAAGGCCTGCTCGGGCAGGGTGTCCGTGGCCCCCTCGAGGATCTCCTTGAACGAGGCCACGGTGTCCTTGATCGGGACGTACTTGCCGGGCCGGCCGGTGAAGACCTCGCCGACGAAGAACGGCTGGCTCATGAAGCGCTGGAGGCGGCGGGCCCGGGCGACGGTCGACTTGTCCTCCTCGGACAGCTCGTCGATGCCCAGGATGCTGATGATGTCCTGCAGGTCGCGGTAGCGCTGAAGGACGCGCTGGGTCTCCCGCGCGATGTCGTAGTGGTCCTGGCCGACGACGAGCGGGTCGAGGACCCGCGAGGTCGAGGTGAGCGGATCGACCGCCGGGTAGATCCCCAGCTCGGTGATGTAGCGCTCCAGCCGGATCGTCGAGTCGAGGTGGCCGAAGGTCGTCGCCGGGGCCGGGTCGGTGTAGTCGTCGGCCGGCACGAAGACCGCCTGGAGGCTGGTGATCGAGCCCTTCTTGGTCGAGGTGATCCGCTCCTGGAGGGCGGCCATCTCGGTCGCCAGGTTGGGCTGGTAGCCGACCGCGCTGACGGCATCCGGCCGAGCAGGGCCGAGACCTCCGAGCCGGCCTGGGTGAAGCGGAAGATATTGTCGATGAAGAGCAGGACGTCGCGGCCTTCCTCGTCGCGGAAGTACTCGGCCATCGTCAGGGCCGTCAGCCCGACCCGCTGGCGGGCGCCGGGCGGCTCGTTCATCTGGCCGAAGACGAAGGCGGTCTTGGCGATGACGCCCGACTCGGTCATCTCGGCGATCAGGTCGTTGCCCTCGCGGCTGCGCTCACCGACGCCGGCGAAGACCGAGTAGCCCGAGTGCTCCTGGGCGACGTTCCGGATCAGCTCCTGGATGATGACCGTCTTGCCCACCCCGGCGCCGCCGAAGATGCCGATCTTGCCGCCCCGCTTGAACGGGCAGATCAGGTCGATCACCTTGATCCCGGTCTCGAACACCTCGACGTCGGTCACCTGCTGGTCGAACGGCGGCGGCTCGCGGTGGATCGGCAGGCTGACCGCGGCGGTCACCGCGCCCTTGTTGTCGATCGGGTGGCCGAGGACGTCGAAGACCCGGCCGAGGGTGACCTCGCCGACCGGCACGGTGATCGCCGCACCGGTGTCGACCGCGTCGCCGCCGCGCGCCAGGCCGTCGGTCGTGGTCATCGCCACGGTCCGCACCCAGTTGTTGCCGAGGTGCTGCTGGACCTCGCACACGAGCGGCTCGAGGCCCGCCCTCTGGATCTCGACGGCGTTGTAGATCGCCGGCAGCTCGCCGGCCGGGAAGACGATGTCGACGACGGCGCCGGTGATCTGGATCACCTTGCCCGTCGCGGTGGTGGCGGTCGCCATGCTGGTCAGTGCCTCCTTCAGCGGGCCTGGGCGCCCGACGCGATCTCGATCATCTCGCGGGTGATGTTCGCCTGGCGGACCTTGTTGTAGGAGAGGGTCAGGTCCTCGATCAGCTCCTCGGCGTTCTCGGTCGCGTTCTTCATCGCGACCATCCGGCTCGATTCCTCGCTCGCCTTGGCCTCGAGGACGGCCTGGTAGAGCCGGGTCGCCACGTAGCGCGGGAGGAGCTGCTCGAGCACGTCCGACGGGTTCGGCTCGAAGATGAACTGGTTGCCGGGGATCCCCCTGGTGTCCTCGCTGGCGACGATCGGCAGGACCTGGGCGAGGGTCGGCTGCTGGGTCAGGGTCGACACGAAATGGGGATAGATCACGTCGATCCGCGCGTACGTGCCGGACAGGTAGTCGTCGGTCACGAGGCGGGCCAGAGGCAGCACGTCGGCGAAGGTCGGCCGGTCGCCGAAGCCCGCGAAGTGGGCCTCGATCGGCAGCCCGGCCCGGCGGATCGCGTCGCGGCCCTTCCGCCCGACCGTGACCATCGTCACGCCGCCGCCGTGGTCGATCACCTCGCGCAGGGTGAACCGGACCGTGTTCGAGGTGAGCGGGCCGGCCAGCGGCCGGTCGGTCGTGATCAGGACGATCAGGCGCTTGCCGGCCGGATCGGCCCGGGCCAGCAGGGGATGATCGTCGCCGGACAGGACCGCGGCCACGTCGGCCAGGACCTCATCGAGCTTCTCGCTGTACGGCCGGGACGCCAGGGTCGCGTCCTGGGCGCGCTTGAGCTTGCTGGCGGCGACGAACTGCATTGCCCGGGTGATCTGGCGGATGTTCCGGACCGCGCCGATTCGACGCCGGATGTCGCGCTGGCTGGCCACGTGCGGTTCCTGCTGCCCCGGTCGCTGGGCCTAGGCCAGGAAGCTCTGGCGATAGACCCCGATCGCCTCGTCGAAGGCGGCGGACAGGTCATCGCTGAGCGCCCCGGTCGAGGCGAGCTCGGTCAGGATCTTCGGGCGTTCGGTCTCGAGGAAGCGGTAGAAGCCGGACTCCCAGTCCTTGACCCGGTTCGACGGGACGTCGTCGAGGGCGCCCTTCGTGGCGGCGTACAGGATCGCGACCTGCTTCTCGACGCCGAGCGGCTGGTACTGCGGCTGCTTGACCACCTCGGACAGCTTCTCGCCGCGGGTCAGCTGGTCGCGGGTCGCCTTGTCGAGGTCCGAGGCGAACTGGGCGAAGGCGGCCAGGGCGCGGTACTGGGCGAGGTCGAGCTTGAGCGGCCCGGCGACCTTCTTCATCGCCTTGGTCTGGGCGGCCGAGCCGACCCGGCTGACCGAGATGCCGATGTTCAGGGCGGGCCGCTGGCCCGAGTTGAACAGGTCGGTGTCAAGGAAGATCTGGCCGTCGGTGATCGAGATCACGTTGGTCGGGATGTAGGCCGAGACGTCGCCGGCCTGGGTCTCGATGATCGGCAGGGCGGTGATCGAGCCGCCGCCGTTGGCGGCGCTCAGCCGGGCGGCCCGCTCGAGCAGGCGGCTGTGGAGGTAGAAGACGTCGCCCGGGTAGGCCTCCCGGCCGGGCGGCCGGCGGAGCAGGAGCGACATCTCGCGGTACGCCCAGGCGTGCTTGGACAGATCGTCGTAGACGCACAGGGCGTCCTTGACCAGGCCCTCGCCGGGCACCTCGACGCCGACCTCCATCACCTCTTCGGCCATCGCCACCCCGGCATACGGGGCGAGGTACTGGAGCGGGGCCGGATCCTCGGCACCGGCCACGACCACGATCGTGTGGGCGAGCGCATCGTGTGCCTCGAGGATCGCCACGATGTTGGCCACGGTCGAGAGCTTCTGGCCGATCGCGACGTAGATGCAGACGAGGCCCTTGCCCTTCTGGTTGATGATCGTGTCGATGGCGATCGCGGTCTTGCCGGTCTGGCGGTCGCCGATGATCAGCTCGCGCTGGCCGCGGCCGATCGGGATCAGCGCGTCGATCGCCTTGATTCCGGTCTGGACCGGCGTGTCGACCCCCTGGCGGACGATGACGCCCGGGGCGATCCGCTCGACCGGGCGGGTCTTCGTCGTGGCGATCGGGCCCTTGTCGTCGAGCGGCCGGCCGAGCGGGTCGACGACCCGGCCGAGGAGCGCCTGGCCGACGGGCACCTCGACCACCCGGCCGGTCGTCTTGACCGTGTCGCCTTCCTTGATCTCCGAGGCGTTCGCCCAGGATGACCGCGCCGACGGTCTCCTCCTCGAGGTTCAGGGCGATGCCCATCACCCCGCCGGGGAACTCGAGCATCTCGGACGAGACGGCGTCCTCGAGCCCGTAGATCTGGGCGATCCCGTCACCGACCTCGACGACGGTGCCGACGCTGCGCGTCTCGGCCGCCTGGTCGAAGTTGTCGATCTGCGGACTTGATGATGCTGATGATCTCGTCGGAACGAATGGCCATCTGACTGATCTCCTAGAGGGCGCCCGAGACGAGCTGGTTCCGCAGCCGCTCGAGGCGACCCCGGACGCTCCCGTCGATCAGGCGGTCGCCGACCCGCACCACGAGGCCGCCGAGCAGGCTCGGGTCGACCTCCTGGCTGAGCTCGATGCGGCCGCCGGTCATCTGTTCGAGCCTGGCGGTGAGGGCGGTGACTTCGGCCGGTTCGAGCGGCGCGGCGCTCACGGCCCGGGCCGGGGTGATGCCGAGGCGGGTGTTGTCGAGCCGTCCGAATTCGCTGGCGATCCGGGGCAGGTCCTCGATTCGGCCGCGCCGGATGAGGAGCCGGAGCAGGTTGAGGACGGGTCCGCTGACCTGCCGGCCGAGGCCGGCCCCGAGGGCCGCTTCGCGGGTCTCGGTCGGCACGGTCGGGTCGCTCAGGCCGCGGCCGACGGCCGGGTCCTCGAGGACCGTCGCGGCCAGGTCGAGCTCACGCCGCCAGCCGTCGTAGGCCTGGTCGCGGCCGGCGATCTCGAAGGCGGACTCCGCGTAGCGCCGGGCGGCGGTTGACGGGCGGGCCATCAGTTCGAATGCCCGCCGGTTCCGGTCGTGCCGGCCTTGGCCAGGAACTCCTCGACCAGCCTTCGCTGGCGGGGGTCGCTCATCGTCTCGCCGACCACCTGGCCGGCGGCCGACAGGGCCAGGTTGGCAACCTCGCCACGCAGGTCGAGCAGTGCCCGCTGCTTCTCCCCTTCGATCTCGGCCGCCGCTCGCTCGCGCAGGCGCTCGAGCTCGGCCCTGGTCGCGGCGATGTCCGAGTCGCGGGTCTCCTGGGCCACCTTCTGGGCGCGGTCGATGATCTCGCGCGCCTCGCGCCGGGCGGCGACCAGGGTCGCCTGCCGCTCGGCGGCGCTCGCCTCGCGGTCGTGACGGGCCTGCTCGGCGTCGGCCAGCCCCTGGGCGATTCGGTCGCGCCGGTCACTCAGCATCTTCATCACGGGACCCGAGCCGAAGGCCTGGAAGAGGGCGAAGAACAGGATGAAGTTGGCTGCGGCGACGATGATCCAGAAGAGGTTGATCGTCAGCCCGCCGGTGGGGGTGGCATCGGCCGTCAGGCGGACAGCCGCGTGGGCGGCCGCACCGGTGACGGAGAGCAGAGGCACGGTTGGATCTCCGCCTGGTGGCTAGATGATGATCGCGAGAATGCCGACGACGATCGCCAGGACGCCGAGGCCTTCGGCGAACGCCGCAAGGACGATCGCGAGCCCGCGAATCTGGCCGGCTGCCTCAGGATTGCGCCCGATCGCCGACGAGGCCAGGCCGCCGAGGATGCCGATGCCGATGCCGGGGCCGAAGACCCCGAGGGCCGCGAGTCCCGCGCCGATGTGATCCATCCGTTGTTTCCTCCTGCGTCCGGTCGAGCGACCGGTTCTCTGGGCTGCTGCTTACCGGTTGAGCTGCTGACAGTGCCTGCCCGGGGCCGAAATTACGCGGCGACCGGGTGGCCGGCCCCCAGGCCTTCTTCGAGCGACTCGAAGGCTTCGTGCCCGAGCTCGCCCTCCTCGCCTTCATGGCTCTCGATCGCGAGGACGATGAACATGAGGGACAGGATGCTGAAGATGAGCGCCTGGATGAAGTTGAGCATGAATTCGAGGCCGACGAGCATGACCGGCGCGATGAACAGGGTCAGGGCAGTGATCGCGGCCAGGGCGACCTCGCCACCGTAGATGTTGCCGAAGAGCCGCATCGACAGGGTGACCGGCTTGACGAACTCGAGCATCAGCTCGATCAGCCCCACGAACATCGCGATGATCCCCGCGCCGACCCCGTTGCGGAACTCGTAGAGCGGGAAGAAACGGCCGAGGTAGCCCCGCACGCCGTGCTTGCGGAAGCCCTGGAATTCGAAGTAGCCGAAGCTGACCAGGGCCAGTCCGATGGTGATGTTGACGTCGGACGTCGGTGCCCGGAGCTCTTCAATCTTGCCGATCGGCGGGATCAGGCCGCTCCAGTTGCACAGCAGGATCAGCAGGAAGAAGGCTGCGAACAGCGGGATGTATGGCCTGGCCGGCGGGCCGCCCATGCCGACCCCGAAGTTCTCGAGCCCTTCGTAGGCGAACTCGATCACGTTCTGGAGCCGGTTGGGCACCAGCTTCATGCCCCGTGTCGAGAGGAACGTGAGCAGCAGGAGGACGGCCATCACGATCCACATCGTCATGATCGTGTTGGTGATGCTCGGGTGGAAGCCGATCACGACCGAGCCCGTCGCCAGCGGATGAGCCGGGTCCAGGTCGATCACGGTGTGTGGCGGGGGCAGCTCCAGGGTGCCCGTGATGTAGCAGGTCGGGTAGGCGCAGGCCTGGCCCTGCGAGCCGCCGAGCGGGAACGGTGGCAGGAAGATGACCGCCAGGATGTCGATCACGATGACGGCCACGGCGAGCAGGCCGAGCCGGCGCACGGCGCGGTTCCGCCCCGATGGGGCGGGCGCAGGCGCGGGGGTCTCGACCACGTCGCTCGACACGTTTGCTCCACACACTGAGCACGGCAACCGAACCGTGCCCTCGAATTGTCGTTCGGGTCTCTGCCCCGCGTCAGTCGAACTGGGCCAGGAACCGGGAGATCAGTCGATAGATCCCGTACGTGCCGATCCCGGCCCCGCCGATGAACCCGATGAGCAAGAGAATCGGCGAGGAACCAACCTGCGAGTCCAGCCAGTGCCCGGCCAGCGCGCCACACAGGGTGGTCACCAGCAGGAGGACGCCGATCTCGGAAAAGAGGGCGAAATAGGCTCCGGTTTGACCCGACAAGGCGCCCGGAGTGTAGCAGGTGCCAACTCGGGGCGGCAAACACCTCCGGCGTGCCGGCCGGCCGCCGGAGGAGCGCTACTCGAGCGTGACGAAGGCGTCCACGTCCACCCGGCCCACGCCGGTCACCGAGATGTCGATCCGGTGGGTTCCCTTGCTGGCGAAGGTGATCGTCGCGATGCCCTGCCGGAACAGCGTCGTCGTGCTCTTCTCGGAGTAGATCCCGATCAGCACGCCGTCGGCGTAGACGCGGGCCGTGCCCCGGGTCGCAGACTTCGGCCCGATCCAGACCAGCGAGGAGCACGTGCAGGTGAACGAGGCGACCGAGCCGTGCGTCCCGGCATAGGTCACGGAGCCGCCATAGGCGTTCGCCAGGGTCGCGGATGTCCAGGTGCCGAGGTAGGTCGCCCCGGTCTCCTCGGTGACCCTGGGCGTGAACGCCAGGTAGGCCCACTTCCCGACGTTGCCGGCGAGGTCGATCGCGCGAACCCGGTACTGGTAGTAGCTGCCGATCGCAACGGAGCGCACGAGCGACCGCGCTCCGAGCGGCAGCGTCACGTACGCCCACGGCTGGTTGTCCCGGCTCTGCTGGATCTGGTAGGTCCGGATCCCGAAGCCCTGGTCGGTGCCGCTCCAGGTCAGCGTGATCGGAGCCCATGAGCTGTAGTACCCGGTCCGGAGCCAGGGCCGGGGGGCCGTCACGACGGGTGCGAAGGTGTCCTTGACCACGGTCACGAGGACCCGGCCGAAGGCGAGGCCGCCGCGTCCATCGCTGACCGAGTAGATGAACGTGTCGGTCCCGATGAACGAGCCGTTCGGGTCGTAGGTCAGGTACGTGCGGTCGCTGCTGAGGGCGACCCGGCCGTTCGCGCCCTGGCGGTAGCCTGCGATCGCCAGCGGATCGCCGTCCGGGTCGGAGTCATTGGCGAGGACGTAGATGCGGACCGGCCCGCTGCCCTGGACGACGGTCGGGAAGTCGTTCTGCGCCGCGGGCGGATGGTCCGACGCCGGTGACCGTGATCGTGAACGCCTGGGCGGCACTCGTGTCGACCCCGCCATTCGCCGTTCCTCCGTCGTCCTGGACGGTGACGGTCAGGTTGGCGACGCCGCTGCGATTGGCGGCCAGGGTGTAGGTCAGCGTGCCGCTCGTGCTGATCGCCGGCTGGACGCTGAACAGGAGGGGATGGTCGTTCGTGACGACGTGATAGGCGAGCAGCGATTGGCCCGAATCGCCGGGGCCCGGGTTGAAGCCGCTGGCCCAGCCGACCACCGTCTGGGCAACGGGGCTGGACTGTCTCGGCCACGGTCTGGATTGGCACCCTTGACGAACGTCGGCGTCTGGTTCACATGGGTCACCGTGACCGAGACAGTGCCGGTGTCGGTGCCGCCGCCACCGTCACGGACGGTGTACGTGAATGAGTCGGACCCGAAATAGTCGAGAGCCGGCGTGTAGTGGACCCCGCCCCCACCGGAATCGATCGTCGCGACGCCGTGTGACGGGGTCGAGATGGCCGAGACGGTCAGCACATCCCCGTTGGCGTCGGAGTCGTTCCGGCCAGGACGTCGATCGCCGTGCTCGGGGCGTTCTCGAGAACGGTCGGCGTGTGGTCGGTCGCGACCGGTGCGACGTTCAGGATCGTCAACGTCGCCGTGCTCGTCTTGCCCAGGTAGGTCGAGGTGACCGTGTGCGCGCCGCGGGCGGTGGCGCTGCAGCTCGTGGCGCTGCAGCTCCCGCCCCCGGAGATCGTGAGTACCGCCGTCCCGGTCACGTCGGTCGTATTGCCGGCCGCGTCAAAGGCCGTCGTGGTGTACGACTGGGACCCCGGATCGATCGACGCGGTGGCGGGCGTGACGACGATGTGATTCAGGGCTCCGGCCACGACGCTGAAGGTGAGCGTGTCGAAGATCGCTCCATCGGCTGCCTTGATCGTCACCGAACCGACAGCATCGCCGGTCACGGTGCGCGACGCGGTGCCCGCGCTGCCGGTGACCGCGCTTCCCAGGCCGGTGACCGAGCCGGACCCGGCTGACTGGCTGAAGACGACGGTGTCGCCTGCCACGGGATTCCCGTCGCCGTCGGTGACGGTCGCCGTGACCGTGCGGGTCGCGCCGGAAGCAAGACTGGAGGTGCTGCCGCCCAGCACGACGGTCGCGGCGGCCGAGGCGACGACGGTGAACGAGAGCGTGTCGCTCAGGGCGCCGTCGGTCGCGGTGATCGTGACTGGGCCGGCGGTCGTTCCCGTCACCGTGTCGGTGGCGACACCCAAGCCGTTCGTCGACACGGTCGTGAGACCGGAAACAGCGCCCGTGCCGGCGGACTTGGTGAAGGTGACGCTCTCGCCCGACACCGGATTCCCGTGGCTGTCGGTGACGGTCGCGGTCATGTCGCGAGTGCCCCCCGAGGTGAGGCTGGTCGTCAGGCCGGTCAGATTGAGGGTCGCGGCAGAGGAGGCAACGACGGTGAAGCCGAGCGTGTTGCTGAGGATCCCATCGGAGGCCGTGATCGTGACCGGGCCGGCCGTGGTGCCGGTCACGCTGTGGGACGCGACCCCGGATCCGTTGGTGATCGGCGAGCTGGGCAGCCCGCTGACCGAACCCGTGCCGGCCGTCTTGGCCAGGTCCACGGTCTCACCGGGCACCGGGTTCCCGAAGCCGTCGGTGACCGTGGCCACGATGCTCCGGCTCGCTCCGGAGGTAAGGTCGGAGGTGTCCTGGGTCAGTGCCAGGCTCGCGGCGGGAGCGGGCGAGACGATTGTGGTCCCGGAGCCGGTGATCGTTCCGTCGCTCGTGTCGGTTGCGGTGACCGTCTGGGAACCAGCGGTTACCAGGGTGACATCGAACGTGGCGGTTCCGAGGTCGCCGCCCGAACCCGTGAACGTGTAGTCACCCGGCAGGATGACACCGGTCCTGGTGTCCGTGCTGGTGAAGCGGACCGTCCCCGTGTAGGTCGAATCCGGTGAGCCGTCACTCAGCGCACTGACCGTCAGGGTGTGGTCGACGACGCCAGCGATCTCACTCGCCTGCAGGCTCACGGACAGGGACTCGACCGGGGGGGCCGCGTAGACCAGCGCGGCCGGCACGGACAGGGTGAGGATCAGGGCACTGAACAGGAGCCGGACGCCGATTCGCATGGGTTTCACCTGAGTTAGTTGACCGATATTGCCTGAGGTGGAGTGGTGAGGTACTGAAAGTCACTGCCCGAAGCATTGAAGATCGTGAGGGTCGGGGTGAAATCACCAATCGCGTTGTAGACGTGAGTGGTAAGGAGACCTTGCAGGGACCCTTTCTTCACGGCACTCCCGTCGCCAAAGTCGATCTGCCAGGAAGTGCCGTAGAGCCAGGTGCCCGAGAAACTCACAGACGCGCCTACGGAGATGCTCGTTGAGCTCACCGTGAAGGTTTGGATGACTGGCGGCGTCGCCGTCGGCTTGGGCGTTGGTTTGGGGGTCGGCGTCGGTGTTGGAGTCGCAGTCGGCACCGGAGTCGGTCGTGGCGTCGGCTTGGGTGTCGGCACGGCCGTCGGGATGGGCGTGGCCGACGGCGATGGGCTCGGGCTTGGTGACGGGCTCGACGACGGGCTGGGGCTAGCGGTCGGCGACGGACTCGGGCTGGGCGTGACGACCGGCGCGAGCGACGGGGCCACGGATGGCGCCTCCGACGAATCGCCGATTGCCGGAGCACTGGCCGTAGCGGGCGGGACGCCGCCTCCGAGCTGCGGATGGAACAGCAGGACGGCCAGGACGAGGATGGCACCGGTGACGGCGAGCGCGCCGAGGGTGTCCCGGACGAAGCGCGGCCGGCTGCCGCCGGGCGAGCCGGGCGGCCTGCCGCCGGACGCCGCCGCCATCGTTTCGGGGGTGGCGAGGTCGTCCTCGCCGTAGACGAACGCCTGCGATCGGCCGCCGACGGCCGTCGAGGTGGGCAGCAGCGATCGAGCCGGGGCGGGTACCTCGCCATCGGCTGGAGCGAACAGCTGATAGCCGGCCGGCTCAGCAACGACGGGCGCGCCCGCCTCGGCCGGTGTCACGCTCGCCGGCTCGGGCGCCCCCTCCGGTTGCAGCTCGAGAAGCGCCGCGGCTGCGGCCAGCGGAGCGAGGGTGGTCGGGGCCGGCTCCCGGTCGGCGGACGCGGCAGCCGGTACCTCGGCCGGGCTGGCGACGATCGGGGTCGGGCTCGTTGGGCTCGGTGCCAAGTCTTCGTCGGCCAGGATGCCGAAGACGCGCCGGAGTGCCTCGCGGCCGATCTCGGCATCGATCGGATTGCTCTGCAGCGCCCGGCTCAGCGCGGCCGCCCGTCGCTTGCGCACGATCAGGTAGGCCGCTGCCCAGGCCAGGATGGCCGCCGTGAGCACGATCGCGAGGACGATGGGCAGGCTCATGAGTAGCTGTGCAGGGGCTCCTGTTGCAACGGGTCGAAAGCCGATGCTAGCACTCGGCCGATGAGATGCAGATTAGGAAGAGCGCCGATCGCTCCGGGACGACCGGTGGTGGGGACGGGGCGGCTGAATCGCCGTTGGTTGCAGTCCGAAGGCGCCGGGACCCGCTCAGGCTCGGTCGGGAGGCCTGTTCGCCGGCGGCGGGGGCGAATCGTCCTCGTAGGACGAAGCTTCGAAGTCTTCCATCACCAGCGATCGCCGGGTCAGGAGGAGGAGCAGGAATCCGGAGGCGACGAGCACCCCCAGGAACGCGTACAGCTGGCCGGCGCCCGACAGTACGAACGACAGCACGGCCAGGACGAGCGACAGGCCGTAGATCACGAGCACGGCCCGGGTCTGGCTCAAGCCCATGTCCATCAGCCGATGGTGGACGTGGCCGCGATCCGGGGTGAACGGCGAAGCACCGGTCGCCAGCCGCCGGACGATGTTCCAGAACGTGTCGATGATCGGGACGCCGAGCACGAGCAGGGCGACAGCCACCTTGGCCGTGCCCAGGATCGACAGCACGGCCAGGGCGTAGCCGATCACCATCACCCCGCTCGTGCCCACGAAGATCGATGCCGGGTGGAAGTTCCAGCGCAGGAACCCGAGGAGCGCCCCGGCCAGGGCGAAGCACAGCAGGGCGACGAACGGCTGGCCGAAGATCCCGGCGCTGACGGTCAGGCTGATCAGGCCCAGGGTGAAGGCGGCGATCAGGCCGATGCCCGCTCGACAGGCCGTCGAGGCCGTCGATCCAGTTGATGCTGTTGATCATCCCGATGATCCAGAAGATCGTGAACGCCACGCCCCAGATCCCGTCGAGGCTGGATCTGGCCCGGTCCGAACGGGTTCGCGATCGAGTCGATCGTGATGCCCAGCCACACGGCGACGGCGGCCAGGACGAGCTGGCTGAGGAGCTGCCAGCGGGCGCGCAGGTTGAGGATGTCGTCGAGGAGCCCGATCAGGGCGGCCGCGCCCGTCCCGGCGAGCAGCGCCGTCAGCTCGTTCGGTCCGATCGAGGCCGGCAGCGAGAAGCCGGCCAGGTTGCCGCTCGCCACGAGCATCGTCAGGATCACCGCGACGATCAGGAAGCCGGCGACCACGGCGATCCCGCCGCCTCGGGCGATCGGCCGGACGTTGACCCGACGATGGTTCGGCTCGTCGACCAGGTTGACCCGGCGGGCCACGGCCCGGACGATCGGGGTGAGCAGCAGGCTGATCAGGGCCGCTCCGATGAACGCCCCGATCAATGCCGGCAGCAGCTCGGACGAGGTCGCCGATCAGGCGCATCGGAAACCGGCAGTCACGCCTCTGGCAGCCCGGGTACCGGGAAGCGGTCGGCGATCTCGCGGGCGCTCGCGGCGAGGCGAGCGAGCTTCGCCGGCTCGTCCCGGCCGGCGATCGCCTCGACGATCAGCCGGGCGATCTCGCGCATCTCATCCTCGCCGAAGCCACGGGTGGTGGTGGCCGGCGTACCGATCCGGATCCCCGAGGCGATGTTCGGTGGATTCGGGTCGAACGGGATCGCGTTCTTGTTGACGGTGATCCCGATCTCGTCGAGGAGGCGCTCGGCCTCGCGGCCGGTGACGCCGAGCGGGGTGACGTCGACGAGGATGAGGTGGTTGTCGGTGCCGCCGGTCATCAGCCGAGCGCCGAGCTGCTGGAGGGTCTCGGCCATCACCCGGGCGTTGGCCACGACCCGGCGCTGGTAGTCGCGGAACTCCTCGCCCTGGGCCAGCTTGAGGGCGACGGCCTTGCCCGCGATGACGTGCATGAGCGGGCCGCCCTGGATGCCCGGGGAAGACGCTCCGGTCGATCGTTGCCGCGAGGTTCGGCTTGACCATCGGGTAGTTGGCCGGATCGACGCTGTCGGGCAGCTCCCGGCGGCTGAAGATCATCCCGCCGCGCGGCGCCCCGGAGCGTCTTGTGGGTCGTCGTCGTGACGATGTCGGCGTGCGGAAACGGGCTCGGATGGAGGCCCGTCGCGACGAGGCCGGCGACGTGGGCCATGTCGACCAACAGGAGCGCCCCGACGCGAGTGGGCGATGTCGGCCATCCGCTCGAAGTCGATGATCCGCGGGATAGGCCGAGGCTCCGCCGACGATGAGCTTCGGCCGGACCTCGCGGGCCTGGACCTCGAGCGCGTCGTAGTCGATCCGCTCGGTCGTCCTCGCGCACGCCGTAGGCGTGGACCTCGAAGTAGCGCCCGCTGAAGTTGAGGGCCATGCCGTGGGTCAGGTGGCCGCCGTGGGCCAGGTTCATGCCGAGGACCCGGTCGCCCGGATTGACCGACGCTCATGTAGGCGGCCATGTTCGCCTGGGCACCCGAGTGGGGCTGGACGTTGACGTGCTCGGCGCCCGGGAAGAGCTGCGAGGGCGCGCTCCTGGGCCAGCCGCTCGGCGACGTCGACGAACTCGCAGCCGCCGTAGTAGCGCTTGCCGGGCAGGCCCTCGGCGTACTTGTTGGTGAGCCAGCGTGCCCTGGGCCTCGAGGACGGCCGCGGTACGACGTAGTTCTCGCTCGCGATCAGCTCGATCTTGTCGTGCTGGCGGACGCCGCTCGCCGACGCATCGCCGCCCACAGGTCGGGGTCGACCTCGGCGATCGAGGCCGAGGCAAGGCCGGAGGCTCTGGCTGGCGGTCATCGTGCGGCTCCTCCGGCAGCGCGCGACATGGGCCCGCGCACGGCCATCTTCCCACGATGCCACAGCTGGAGGTGCGAGACGCGTCGCTCAGCCGCCGATCCCATTCGTCGAGGGCGCGGTGGCGGCGGGGCGGAGTCGGGGCGGCCCTTGCGGGCCGCCTTCACGATCTCGGCGATCCGGGCCGGAGGAATCGCGCCGACGCGCAGGATCCTCGGCATCCCAGCCGTTGCAGCGGACGACCGTCGACGGCGTGCCGCCGGGCGCAGGACCGCCGTCGAGGACGAGGTCCAGGTCGCCTCGCCGAGCTCGATCTGGACGCCCGGAGCGTTCGTCAGGTCGGATTCGCCGGACCGATTGGCGAGACGTGACCGGCAGCGGCCCGAGCGCGCGGGCGAGCGCCCGGGGCGTTCCGTGGCCCGGCAGGCGCAGCCCGATCGAGGAACCGCCGGCGGTGAGGAGCTCCGGGAGCCGGACCTCCGGTCGCGACGGGACGACGAGCGTGAGCGCCGCCCGGCCAGACCGGCCGCGGCCAGGGCCCGTGCGGCCGGCCCGAACAGGCCCGTCCGTTCCGCCTGGCCGATGTCCGAGACGAGCAGCACGATCGCCTTGTCCGGGCGGCCGGCCCTTCGCGGCGAACAGGCGCTCGAGCCCGTCAGGAGCGTCCAGCGACACGGCGATCCCGTAGACCGTGTCGGTCGGCAGCGCCGACGAGCCCACCCCGGCGCAGGACGTCGATCGCCTCGGCCCGGCCTGCGGCATCGTCGCGGAGCAGTCGAGCGGTCACAGCCTGCGCTCGACCCGGCCGCCCCGCCGCGCGCCACAGCCACGCTCGAGACCACGTTCGAAACGGCGGATGTTCCGCGCACCGTGACGTCCGGACAGGACGAGGGCCTCGACGACCTGCGCGGCACCTTCCTCGGCGAGGTCGGGCGCGATGTAGCGGGCGACGGCCTGGACCTCGGGCGGGGCACTCGGCATCGCCACCCCGTGGCCGACCGCCTCGATCATCTCGAGGTCGTTGAACTGGTCCCCGATGGCCATCGTCTGCTCAAGCGGGATGCCCAGCCGGCGGGCCAGCCAGCGGACCGCCGCGCCCTTCGAGACGCCGGGCGCCAGGAACTCGAGGAACTCGGGGTGGCTGACGGTCACTGCCGCCCGACCGGCGAAGATCTCTCGGGCGATCGGCAGGAGCTCGGTCGGCCGGGGAGCGTCGGCAACCGCGAGGATCTTCGTCACCGGCCGCTGGATCCAGGCCCCGAGGTCGGGCACGATCTCGGCCCGGGCTCCGAGGAAGGCCGAGTAGTCGTCCGCACGGGGGTCGCTCTGCCGGAAGCACGAACCGCTCGAGGTGGTTCACGTGGGCCGCCAGGCCGTTCGCGCTCGACCAGGCGAGCGCCTCGCGGGCGACGCTGGCGGGGAGCGGGCGATGGAGGAGGAGCTTACCGATCGGGCCCGAGGATCCCCACATGCTCCGGATCAAACCGCCCTGGTAGGCGATGATCGGGGCGCTCTGGCCGAGGATCTCGGCGAACGGCCGGGCGCTCTTTGCCATCCGGCCGGTCGCGATCGTGATCTCGACACCGAGCCCGACCGCCGCCCGGAACGCGGCGACGGTCCGCGGGCGAAGCACGAGGTCGGGGCCGACCAGCGTGCCATCGAGGTCGAGCGGCCACGAGCCGGATCGGAAAGCGCGCCTCCATCAGCGCGCCGGCTCGATCCGGATGACGCGGTCCAGGCCCGACAGGTCGCGCACGACCGTCGACTGCCAGCCCGGCACCGACCCGGCGACCAGGGCACCGACCGCTGCCGCCTGGTCGGAGCCGATCTCGACGAACGCGACCCCGTCCGGTCGCAGCACGCGGCCGAGCTGCCCGAGCAGGCGGCGGATCGGGTCGAGGCCGTCGGGGCCCCCGTCGAGGGCGAGGACCGGCTCGAACGAGGCCGCGACCGGCAGACCCGCAATCGCCCCCGACGGGATGTACGGCAGGTTCGCCGCGACGATGTCGAACAGGGCGGCGTCCCATGGGACGAGGTCGCCCAGCTCGAACTCGATCCGGTCGGCGACGCCGTGGCCGACGGCATTCTCCCGGGCGAGCTGGAGCGCGTCCGGCGAGGTGTCGGTAGCCACGATCGCCACGTCGGCCTCGATCCGGCGACGGCGCAGCTCGACGGCGACGGCGATCGCGACCGGCCCGGCGCCGGTGCCCACGTCGATCAGCCGGAGGGCCGGCGTCCCCGGCGGCCGCGGCGCGGCGACCAGCCGCTCGACGAGGGCCGCGACCACGAGGTCGACGAGCAGCTCCGTCTCCGGGCGCGGGATCAGGGCGCGCGGATCGGTCGACAGGGCGAGGCCGTGGAACTCCTTGAAGCCGCGGATGTAGGCGACCGGCTCGCCGGCGATCCGGCGGACGAGCCCCGCCTCGTAGGCCGCTGCGGCATCGGCGCCCGACGGGGGCGTCGGAATGGGCGATCAGGGCGGTCCGGTCGACGCCCAGGGCGTGGCCGAGGAGCAGCTCGGCGTCGAGGCGAGGGCTGCTCCGAGCCGGCCATCCGCAGTCGCTCGATGCCGGCGTGGAGCAGGAAGGCGACCGTGTTCGGGGTCACCCCTCGGCCGGTCTCGACGCTCCGACTGGAGCCGCTCGGCCTGGTCGGTCGTGATCAGCGTGTCGATCAGCGGATCGAGGTCGCCATCGAGGATCCCGGGCAGGTTCGACCAGGTCTGGTCTCGACCCGGTGGTCCGAGACCCGGTCCTGGGGGTAGTTGTAGGTCCGGATCTTGTCCGAGCGGTCGCCGCCGCCGACCATCGATCGCCGGGCGGACGAGTTCGGCCGCGCGCTGCTTCTGCTTCTCGTCGTCCTGGAGCCGGGCGCGCAGGACAGCCAGGGCCTTGGCCTTGTTCTTGTGCTGGCTCTTCTCGTCCTGGATCTCGACCACCCGGCCCGACGGGAGATGGGTGATCCGGACCGCCGAGTCGGTCGTGTTGACCGATTGGCCGCCCGGCCCCGACGAGCGCTTGACCTCGATCCGGAGGTCGCGGTCCTCGTCGATCTCGATCTCGGTCGGCTCCACCTCGGGCAGGACGACGACCGTCGCGGTCGAGGTGTGGATCCGGCCCGATGACTCGGTCGCCGGGATCGCGCTGGACGCGATGGGTGCCGCCCTCGAACTTCAGGCGGCTGTAGGCCCCGTCGCCCGAGATGTCGACGATCGCCTCCTTGATCCCGCCGATCCCGTTCTCGTTCTGGACCAGGATCTCGGCCGAGAAGTGATGCCGCTCGGCGTAGCGCAGGTACATCCGAAGGAGCTCGCGGGCGAACAGCGCGGCCTCATCGCCGCCGGCGCCCTGGCGGATCTCCACGATCACGTCCTTCTCGTCCGAGGGGTCGCGCGGCAGGAGCAGCAGCTTGAGCGCCGTCACGAGCTGGGTCTCCTTCGTCTCGAGCCGGGCGATCTCCTCGCGGGCCATCGCCCGGAGCTCCTCGTCGGTCTCCGAGTCGCGCATCTCGCGGGCGCCGGCCAGCTCGTTCGTCGTGTCACTCAGCTCGCGATAGGCGCTCACGACGGGCTCGAGCCGGCTGAGCTCCTTGCCCAACCGGCGGATCGCGGCCGGGTCGGTCGATGTCTCGGGCCGGGCGGCCTCCTGCTGGAGGTCGTCGTACTGGCGGGCGACGGCCTCGAGCTTGGCCATCAGGTTGACGTCGCTCATCCGGCCGAAGCCTCCGCACCGGCGACCGGGAGGGGCCGCCGCTCGAAGGCCCCGCTGCCGGCCGGCAGCGACTCGCCGTCGGCCAGGATCGCCTGCTCCATCGACACGATCGCGACCTCGATCATGTCGTCGGTCGGCTGCTTCGTCGTGATCATCTGGACGAGGATGCCGGGGTACATCACGACCCGCACGATCGGGTTCGACCGGTACCGGCCGCCGAGCCGGAGGAGCTCGTAGCCGACGGCCGCGATCGCCGGGATCAGCACGATCCGGGCGCCGACCATCACCGCCACCGACTGTCGGCCGACCAGGCTGAAGGCCACGATCGAGAGGGCCACGACGATCACCAGGAACTCGGTGCCGCAGCGGGGATGGGCCGTCGGGTAGCGCCGGACGGCCTCGGTCGTGAGCGGGTCGCCGGCCTCGAGGGCATGGATCGTCATGTGCTCCGCGCCGTGGTAGCGGAAGACCCGCTGGACGTCCGGCGTCCGGCCCACGACGAGCAGGTAGCCCACGAAGATCAGGACCCGGACGAGCCCTTCGACGAGCTGCTGGACGAGGCCGTCCTGGACGGCGCCGGCGGTCACCGAGGCGATCAGCAGGGGCAACAGGAAGAAGATCCCGACGCCCGCCACGAGGGTCAGCCCGAGCATCAGGGCGATCGCTCCTCGACCGAGCTCCGCGCCCTGCTCGCCCTCCTCGGACACGGCGAGCGACGCGCTCCGGACAAGCCAGCGGGTGCCGGTGACGAGCGTCTCGTACAGGACGACGAGGCCGCGGATCCCGGGCAATCGCGCCCAGCGACTGCCGTGGAAGCCGGCATCGAGGCGCTCCTCGGCCCACACGATGTCGCCGCTCGGAGCTCGGAGCGCCACGGCAATGGCATCGCGGCCTCGCATCAGGACGCCCTCGATCAGGGCCTGGCCGCCGTAGGTGAACCTGGGCTTGGGCATGGGACTCAGTCTACCGGGCCGGTCGGCTCGCGCTGCCGAGGGGCTCGCTCGGCGGCTCGGGGCGTGGCTCGGGCGTGGCTCGGGGCGTTGGCTCGAGGCGCGGGGCGGTGGTGGGGCGGCCGTGGGGCGGCTCGGGGCGCTCGTTTCGGGCGTTCGGGGCGTTCGTTTCGGGGCGTGGCTCGGGGCGCTCGTTTCGGGGCGTTCGTTTCGGGGCGTTCGTTTCGGGGCGTGGCTCGGGGCGTTCGTTTCGGGGCGTTCGGGGCGTTCGTTTCGGGGCGTTCGGGGCGTTCGTTTCAAAAGGTCGCTGGAGCGGTCGTTACGACCGTTCGCGACTGCAGAAACGGCTCAGTGGGCCGTCCATGCGAAGGAATCGTGCACGGTGCGCCGTGCGGGAGTGGCTCGAAGCCGGCAAATTGCCGTCCACCCGCGCATAAGGGTTGTCAGAGCAAACGTTTGATCCGAACTCGACCGAGGGTCGACCGGGGGCTCGAACCGATGCGAGCTCCAGGGGCGAACCCGGGCGAACCAGGGGCGAACCCGGGTGAACCCGGGCGGGCGCCGAGGCAGCCGCCGAGGGCGCAGTGCCTCGTTGCGGACTAGGCGCGGACCTGGCGCTCCATCCGCTTCTGGAAACGCTCGACCTGGCCGGCCGTGTCGATGATCGTCTGCTTGCCCGTGTAGAACGGGTGGCAGGCGGCGCACACGTCGACCCGAAGCTCGGGGCGCGTCGAGCCGATCGTGTAGGTCGTGCCGCACGAGCCGCACACGACGTTCGCCTGGTGGTACTTGGGATGCGTCTTGGGCTTCACGGCTTCGATTCTCCTCCGACGCCGTCCGGGCGGGTCATCGCCCGCCGGTGGTCGCCGGCTATCCGGACTGGAACTAGGCCTCGGCCCCGACCGGCGAGTCCGCCGCGGGTGAGGCTGCGTCGGGCGAGACCGCCTCGACGCGGATGCGCTTCTTGGACTTCGTCTGGTGCTCGAAGTGGACCTTGCCGGTGACCGTGGCGAAGACCGTGTAGTCCTTGCCCAGCCCGGTGCCGGCGCCGGACAGGAAGGTCATCCCGCGCTGGCGAACGATGATCGAGCCGGCCGGCACGAGCTGGCCGTCGCCGACCTTCACGCCGAGTCGCTGACCGACGCTGTCGCGACCGTTCTTCGAGCTCGAGCCCGCCTTCTTGTGTGCCATGGGCTACTTGTCCTTCTTCGTGGCCGGCTTCGTGGCCGGCTTCGTGGCCGGCTTGGCCGCTGCCTTGGTCGCGGGCTTGGCCGGGGCCGCCGCCTCTGCAGCCGGCTCGGCCTCGGCCTTGGCGGTCGACTTGGCGGTGCCTGACTTGGCGGTGCCTGACTTGGCGGTCGACTTGGCGGCCGGCTTGGCCTCGGCCTTGGCCGCCTCGGCCTTGCCCGTCCCGGCCTTGGCGGCCTTGGCCTCGGCTTTCGTGTCCGCCTTGGCCTCGGCCTTCGGGGCGTTCCGGGCGGCCAGCTTGGCGGCGAGGGCGGCGTCCTCGGCGGCCTGGCGGCGAGCCGCCTCCTCGAGGCGATCGCGCTCGGTCTTCGCCTCCGCCTGCGGCCTTCTCGAGCGCCGCGGCGGCACTCTTGCCGTTCAGCACGACGTCGGTGATCCGCAGGAGCATGAAGTCCTGGCGATGACCCTTCTTCACCCGGCGGCGAGCCTTCGGGCGGTACTTGAACGAGATCACCTTGGCGGCGCGGTCCTGGCGAACGACTTCGGCCCTCACCGTTGCTCCGCTGACGAGCGGCCGGCCGATCGCCGCCTCGTCGCCGTCGGCCACGAGCAGGACGCGATCGAGGGTGATCGCGTCGCCCGGGTTGGCGTCGAGCAGCTCGACCTCGAGCTCGGTGCCGACCTCGACGCGGTACTGCTTCCCGCCGGTCTCGATGACTGCGTACATGGATCCTCAGGCTGTGCGGGCCGGCCGCGCCCGCGACCGCTTGATGTGGGGCATGGAACGACGCCCAGACAGTCTCCGGGCGCGAACCGGGAGTGTACGGCTGAGCGGCCACGAGCGTCAAACGTGGCGTGGGTCGAACCCGTCTCCTTCGAACGCGGCCACCGTGTCACGGTAGTCGTCCGGGACCGCGATCGGTCGCCTCGTCGCGGTGTCGATCAGGACGACCGACAGGCGCGCCGTGCACATCAGTCGGTCGTCCTCGACCCGGTAGGCGGCGCACTCGTTGGTGATGCTCGAATTGCCGATCCGCGAGGTCCGGACGAAGATCTCGAGCAGGTCGTCGAAGACCGCAGGAGCCTCGTATTCGACCTCCAGGGCGCGCATCACGAACTGGCGGTCACCGTGCCACTGGGCCGCCAGTCCAAGGTGCCGGAGGTACTCGCGCCGGGCGTGGTCGAAGTACGGCAGGTAGCGGCCGTAATAGACCACCCCCTGCGCGTCGGTGTCGCTGAACCAGACCCGGGCGAGCGCCGAATAGCGGAACGGCGGGCGACGATCCGATGGCCGGCCAGTCTCGAGCTCCACGGCGATCAGCCTAGCGGCCTGCGCCCGGGCTCGCTGGCGGCGCCGGGGTGGCTCACCCCTGGTCGAGGCGACGGCGAAGGCGATCGGCGCCGAAGCCGACCAGCAGCAGGATCGCCCCCTCGATCAACAGGCCGACGTAGGTGGATTGGGCCATGTAGCTGAAGTTGAAGTCGGACGAAGCCACGATCAGCCCGATCGCGCCCGACAGGATGAATGCGTTCGAATCGCGCCGGAAGGCCCGTTCGACCAGGACCACGGCCAGGACCAGGATCGCCACGTCGGCGACCCATGGCTCGAGTATCCGCCGGTAGCCGTCGAGGCTGCTGACGTAGCCGGTCTGGGTCAGGGATGAGGCGAGGCCGCCGACTGCGACGAGTCCGGCCCAGAAGCGGGTCACGCCGGCGCGACGGGCCGCCCTTGAGTCGGTCAACTCAGCTCGTCCCTCGACCAATCCAATGACTCCGAGGGCGAGGCCGATCAGGAGCCACCAGCCGGCCGAGGCCAGGACGAAGCTCACTGGCGTGGGCGCCGGCGGTGGGCAGCACGGCCCGTTGCCCGCGCCCGGCAGCACGACGGCTGCCTGGAACCAGGCGAGGGTGGCCGCAGCCAGCCCAGTCGTGGCGGCGAGGAGCGCGAGCTGGGTGGTGACCGCGGGGAGATGGCGGCGGAGGGCGAACGCCACGACGAGGGCAACGAGGGCAACGAGGACGCCGGGCGCCTGGTCCTGGAGGGTGTTTCGCAGGAAGTCCAGCTGGACGAGGTATTCGGCAGCGCCAGCGGCGAGGGCGGTCGCGGCGAAGAACGCGATGCCGGCCCCACGGCGCCTTCGCTGGTCGCCGCGCGCGAGGAGGACGCCGAGTCCGACCATGACCGCGGCGGCCAGGGCAAGGCCCCCAGTCATGATCGCCTCGCGATTCGTATCCGCGGCGAGAGTGCCAAGGTAGGCGACCCAGGCACCGAGCAGGAACGCCGTACCAAGGTAGGCAAACACCTCGCCGACGGTCGGGCTCGGTCCGAGGAACGAGTCGGGCACGTCCGCCGGGGAGACTGCCGCTTCGGCAACCCGCGGATTCGCGATGTCGCCTCCGAGCGGCGGCGCCGCACGTGCCGCCGCTCCCTGGCCCGACTCTCGGAGTCGCTGGGCGAGCGACGCGTCGATCAGGCCGGCTGCCTGCCATTCGGCGATGTGAACCTCAGGATCGCTCATCGCTCCACCCTCCGCTGAACCTCAGGGTAGGCCGTTCGAAGGGGATGGCCAGACGATGGGCGGCTGAGGGCGCCGACCAGGCTCAGATCGTGGCCCCGAAGTCGACATCCGTGGTCGCCACCGTCCCCGCCTTTCGCCCCGGCGCGGTCTGGTATTTCCAGTAGAGGTTCGTATGCGCGACGACCGCATCGCGGGCGTGGGCTCCCGCGACGACGCCGTTCTGCACGTCGATGACGAGGAGGGCGGTGTTCGGCCGGTTCTGGATGGTGGGCATCGTCTCCTCCAGTGCGCACGGGGCGCCTGTGTTCGCCCACGATAGACCCACCGACCGGCCGACAGGCCGGCGCGGACCGCGGACACCGATTGCTCCGGCTGCTCCGGCTGCTCCGGCTGCTCCGGCTGCGACCGTGCGCCTACGAGCGCTCGATCACCCCGTCGGGCGGCGGGTCCTCGTGGAGCTTCTTCATCTCGCCGATCCGGCGGCCGAGACGCTCGCGGCCGGCGGCCAGCTCGCTGCCGACGCTGCGCGAGACGGTGATCCGCGGGCGGACGGGGTTCGGTTCGCGGCCGAAGGTATGGACGAACTCGGCCAGCCAGATCGACCGGAACGCGTCGAGCCGCTCGTACAGGCTGGTGTCGCCGGGGGTTCCGACCAGGACGAACTCGTCGCCGCCGTCGCGAATCGCGCGCGAGCCGGGGATCCGGCCAAGGGCCCGGCCGAACGCCCCGATCACGTCGTCTCCCTTGGACTGGCCGTTGTCGGTGTTGAACTTCCCGAAGCCGGCCAGGTCGACGAATGCGACGTCCCATTCGGCCCGGGCCAGGCCGGGCACCTCCTGGATCGAGCGCGCAAGGTCGGCGAACCAGGCGTACGTTGGCAGCTGGGTCCGGCGGTCGAGATCGAGCTTCAGGGCGCCCGGCCAGCGGAACCGCTCGACGAACGGCCGGCCGGCCCGCTCGAGGCAGTCGACGACGGCGGCCGTCAGCCAGGGCACTTCGGGGTCGAGCGCCCGCCACCAGCCTTCGGGCTCCTGGGCGCGGGCGAACCAGCCGATCGTCTGGCTCGGGTCGAAGTCCGGGTCGAGGCCGAGCAGGAGGTCGGCGGCGGCCAGGGTCGTCAGGACGTCGGACGGCTGGCCGGGGTCTCCCCAGCCGCCGTCGGCGCGCGCCTTGTCGGCCACGAAGTCGACCAGCTCGGGGACGAGCGAGGGGTAGATCCGGAGCTGCCACAGGACCGTCCCGAGGGCCGCGCTGGCGGAGATGAGCTGCTCGCCCTCGAACGGGCCGGTGCCGATGACCGGCCCAGCCACCCGCCGCGCCATCGTCGCGTAGCGGTAGGCGATCGCGGTCGCCAGGAACCACAGGTCGTTCAGGGTGTGCGGAGCGGTCGTCAGCTGCCACAGGGCGAACAGGTCGCGCCATGGATCGTCGGCCGCGACATGCAGCGCGAAGCTGGCTTCGACCTGGGGCAGGAGCTCCCGCCGGATCGGGGCGGCCGCCTCGCCCTTCGGGTTGGCCGTGACGCCGAGCTCAGCCAGGAGCTCGAGCGTCTGGACCTGGGCGATCGGCTCGACCAGCCAGCGGGCATAGCCGCCTGGGTCGGCCGCCAGCCGGCCGCCGTCCCGTGGGCGCCAGTGGACCCCCGGCTTCGAGGCTCGCGAGTAGAGCGGCGAACCCGGTCCACCGCGATCCTGGAACGCCCAGGGCAGGCCTCGATCGGCCCCACTGGTCGTCTCGGCGCGCCGGGAGTAGGCCGCCAGCAGCTGGCTCGCCCGCACGCGCTCGCCCCGGCTCCGGGCGAAGCGGTAGGCCGCGGCCATGATCGGGTCGGCCAGCTCGGTCGAACCGATCTCTTCGCCGAGCGCGAGAAGCGCGGCGGTGCCCCTGGCGATCGCGTCCCGGCCGGGGTCGCCGGTCAGGTGGACCAGGGGGCCCCGCCGGCCGCGGTCATGTGACGATCCCGGGTTGCGATCCATGGAGTCGGGCTGATCGGCGACCGCGATCGTGCCGCGCCGGGAATCCGGGGCGTCGTCCGCGTCAGACTCGAACGGACCGGGGTCGATCGGGCTGCGGACACCCGGCCAGGAGCCCTCGCTCGGAGAACGTGACAGTCGCTCGTAGCGTCGCGATCGACGCTGCTGCGGTGGCTCCCCCCAGACCTTCATCTCGTGGGACCGATCGGTGCGCGCTCGGTGGTGCGGATGGTTCGTCCTCCGGGTCGAGGCACGGTGCCGCGAGGAACTGCTGATCCGAAGTGTCGGACGCAGCCCCAGCCGGATACATAGGCCGAAAGTACCCGGGCGGGCAGGGTCCAGGCTGCCTCGCGCCCCATCCGCGCAGACCGGGAAACCTTTCGCCGGCCCTCTGCCTCTATGGAGTGTGGAGCCACCGTTGAACCCGTATGCACCCATCGACCGACTCCTGGCCGGTCCTCGCCTCGACGGCACCGCCGAGCGCCGGGCCTCCCACCTTGCGCGGCTCGGTCCGTTGCCGGGCCGGGCGGAGAACCGGGGCCTCATCCCGGCCCTCGAGGCGGCCGGCCTGCTCGGCCGTGGCGGCGCCGGCTTCCCCGTGGGGCGCAAGTGGCGAGCGCTGGCGGAACGCGCGAGCGGCCCCGCCGTGGTCGTCGTGAACGGAGCGGAGGGCGAGCCCGCAAGCTTCAAGGACCGGATCCTGATGGCCCACCGGCCGCACCTCGTGCTCGACGGTGCCGTGCTGGCCGCGGAAGCCGTCGGCGCCGACGAGATCGTCTTCTACGTGGGCCGAGCGCACGGTCCGGCCGTCCGCGCGCTCGGTCGCGCGATCGACGAGCGGCGGAGCGAGATCGCCTGCCCGACCCGGCTGATCCGAGGCTCCGATCGGCTACGTCGCCGGCGAGGCATCGGCGGTCGTGCACTACATCAACAACGGAGACGCTCGTCCGACGATGACGCCACCGCGCGTCTCGGAGAGCGGCGTGCTGGGTGGTCCGACCCTGGTCCAGAACGTGGAGAGCCTCGCCTACGCGGCGCTCATCGCCCGGTTCGGCGAGCGCTGGTACGCGATCGCCGGCCGGCTCGAGTCGCTGGGCACGGCCCTCGTCACGGTGAGCGGCGCGGTCGCTCAGCAGGACGTTCGCGAGATCGAGCTCGGGTCGACGGTCGGAGAGGTAGCGCTCGAGGCAGGCGCCCGCCGGGAGAGCATCCAGGCGGTCGTGCTGGGCGGCTACTTCGGAACCTGGGCGAGCACAGGGGACGCATGGAATCTGCCGCTCGATCCGGCCGTGATGAAACGAGGCGGCCTGACGTTCGGCTGCGGCATCGTCGGGCTGCTGCCGGTCGACGTATGCGGCGTGTCTGCGACCGCGGAGATCATGGCGTTCATGGCCGACGAGAGCGCGGGCCAGTGCGGCCCGTGCCTCCACGGGCTCCGAGCGATCGGCGATGCGACGGCGCGGGTGGCGAGCGGCCGTGCCGGTGCTGACGAGCTCGGTCATATCGAACGCTGGACGTCGCAGGTCAGGGGACGCGGCGCGTGCCATCACCCGGACGGTGCGGCCCAGTTGATGACCAGCGCCCTGAACGTCTTCGGCGACGAGTTCGTCCATCATGCCCGGACGGGACGGTGCTCCTTCACGGAGCCCGGCACCGCAGCCGGCACGGGATCTCGCCGGGCGCCCGGGATCCGGGCCGCCTAGGATGGACTACCGGCTTCGAGTCAGACTGGATCCTGTGCGACGGCTACGGCCTGTGTGGGGACCTTGCCCCGGACCTGATCGACCTGGACGACTGGCGCTACCCGATCCTTCGCCAGGCGCCGGTCGAGCGCGGGCTCCTGCACGACGCCCAGCGGGCGGTGGACTGCTGCCCAATGAAGGCGCTCGCCCTGGAGCCCGTCCCCGCGGAACGGCGCTGAGTGCATTGAAACGAGTCGGGCCAGGGTGCATCCACGAACGCGATCCGAGCGAGCCGCCGCACCGGCGAGACCCGTCGAGCCGCTACTGGCTCCGCTTGCGGTTGCCGAAGAGGCCGCCGCCGTAGGTGCCGGCGTCGACCAGCACCGCAATGACGATCACGAGCGGGGCGAGGCCGTTCAGGCCGGTCGGCGCGAAGTAGACATAGACGAGCGTCGTCCAGGGCAGGAAGACGAAACCGAGGGCCGGCACGACCACGTTGTCGAATGTGGCGCTCCAGCGCGAGGGGTCGACCAGCCACCACAGGATGATGACGAGCCGCGGGCCGACGAGGGCCCCGAGGGCGGCCAGGCAGCACACGGCCGGGTTCGCCTACGCCAACGCTATGGGCGGGACGAGGCAGCCAGGCTGCGTAGGGCGACGGCCACGTAGGTCGCCGTGCCGATCGCCATCGCCGCTTCGTCGAAGATCACCCGGTTCGAATGGTTGGCCGGCGCCGTTGCGGGATCCTCGTCGGCAGGCCGGGCGCCGACGAAGGCCATCGCCCCGGGAACCTGCTGGAGTACATACGAGAAGTCCTCGGCGCCCATCACCGGCTCGATCGAGCCCGGCACCCGGGCCTCGCCGAGCAGCTCGACGGCCGTGGCACGGACCAGCTCGGAGAAGCCGGGGTCGTTGGTCGTGACCGGATAGCCGGCGATCACGTCGACATCTGCGCTCGCCCCATAGGCTGCCGCGATCCCGGCCGACACCCGGCGGATCCCGTCGTGAACGAGCGACCGGGTCGTCTCGGAGAAGGTCCGGATCGTGCCCTCGAGGAAGGCCGCCTCGGGGATGATGTTGTTGGTCGTTCCGGCCGAGACGTGGGCGATCGTGATCACGGCCGGGTCGAACACGTCGACCTGGCGGGTGACGAACGTCTGCAGGGCGAGGACCAGCTCGGCCGCAATCGTGATCGGGTCGAGGGCCGCCGACGGCTGCGAGGCGTGCCCGCCCCGGCCCCGGACCTCGATCTTCAGGAAGTCGGCCGCGGCCATCATCGGACCGGGCCGGATGTTGATCGTCGACGTCGGGTATTCGGTCGAGATGTGGAGGGCGAAGGCGCCGCTCGGCCGTGCTGCATCGGGCGGATCGAGCAGTCCTTCCTCGATCATCACCCGCGCCCCGTGGAAGCCCTCCTCGCCGGGCTGGAACATCAGCAGGACCTGGCCGGCGAAGGTGGAGCGGCGCTCGACCAGCAGGCGGGCCGCACCGAGCAGCATCGCGACGTGGGTGTCGTGACCGCAGGCGTGCATCGCGCCGTCGATCTCCGAGCTGAATTCCAGGCCGGTCTCCTCGGTCAGCGGCAGCGCGTCCATGTCGCCCCGGAGGAGGACGGTCGGGCCGGGCGCCGACCCGGAGATGAGCGCACTGACCGATGTCGTCTCGCGGCCGAGCCGCGGCTCGAGGCCGAGCTTCCGGAGCTCGTCGACGACGAGGCCCTGGGTCAGCGGCAGGTTCAGCCCGCGTTCGGGTCGGCGGTGGATCCGGCGCCGGATCGCCACGATCTCGGGCAGGAGCGCCTCGGCGGCAGGCAGGAGCGAAGCGATCTCAGGCGTTGTCATGGCCACAGGATCGCACAACCCGACGAGCGGATTCGCAATGGCGCCGATGGGCGACGAGCCGATCGACCCCGGGCCGATTGGGACGGGCCATCGCGACCTTCGGCACTGGTCCGGGGAGATCTTCGGGGCCACTCTCAGGCTCAGGAGGGTGTCGGCCATGAAGGTGCTGGTGACGGCCGCGTCGAAGCACGGCTCGACCGTGGAGATCGCGGCCGGGATCGAGGAGGTCCTGATGTCGGCCGGCCTCGATACGTCCCTCGCCGCGCCCGAGCGGGTCACCAGCCTGGCCGGCTACGACGCGGTCGTCCTCGGCAGCGCCGTGTATGCCGGCCACTGGATGGAGTCGGCCAAGGAGTTCGTCGCGCGCAACCTGACGGCGCTGCTGGCCCGGCCGGTATGGCTCTTCTCGAGCGGCCCGATCGGCGACCCGGCCAAGCCGCTCGAGGTGCCGGGCGACGTCGCAAGGATCCTGGAGGCCACCCAGGCTCGTGAGCATCGCGTCTTCGCGGGCCGCCTGATGCGTCGCGACCTCGGTCTGGGTGAGCGGGCGGTCGCCGCGATCATCGGGGCGCCCGAGGGCGACTTCCGGTCGTGGACCGAGATCGAGGCCTGGGCCCTGGGCATCGCCCGGGTCCTCCAGAAGAGCCCGCCGGGGAACGGCCGGGCGTCACGACCCGCTAGCCCGAAGTCGGGCGGGAGGAGGAGCTCATGAACCGCGTATTCCGCATCGCAGCCCTCGTACTGCTGGCGTTCGTCCTGTTCATTCCGGCCGTCCGGGCCGCCGGACCGAGCGCGCCGAACACCGGCCGCGTCCTGATCTCGACGGGCGGCGACATCACCCTGCCGGCCGGCCAGCATGCCGATGCGGTCGTCGTGATCCACGGCACGGCGACGATCCTGGGCGAGGCGAACGTGGTCGTCGTGATCGACGGCGCCGCCAACCTGGTCGGAGCCAGGACAGAGAGCGTGATGGCCGTGCAGAGCACGGTATCGCTCGGGACGGGCACGGTCGTCCAGCACGACGTGATGACGATCTCCTCGACGGTCACCCGTGCCGCCGATGCCCAGGTGGGCGGCACGGTCCGCGACGTGACGATCGATGCGGCCGGGATCGGACTCCTGCTGGCGCCCGCGATCATCCTGCTCTACCTCGGCTTCGGACTGGCCGCGATCGGGGCCGGGCTCCTGCTCGCGGCGCTGGCGTCGAAGCAGGTCCGCTCGGCCGAGCGGCTGATCAGCCAGCGGCCGATCGCGACCCTGGCCACGGGGCTGGCGGGCGTGATCCTGCCGATGTTCGTGGTCGTCATCCTGATGGTCAGCGTGATCGGCGCGCCCCTCGGCCTCGGGATCCTGTTTGGCCTGTGGCCGCTGACGGCCTTCATCGGCTATCTCGTCGCCGGCATCTGGATCGGCGACTGGATCCTCCGCCGGACGTCACCGGCGGTCGAGCGCCAGCGCCCGTACCTGGCCGCTGTGATCGGGATCATCGCCCTGGCCGTCCTCGGCATCGTCCCGTTCCTGGCAGCGATCGCTGACCTGTTCGGCTTCGGCGCCGTGATCCTGCTGGCCTGGCAGACGATTCGACCGAGCACGACCGCAGCCCCGATCTTCCAGGGCCAGGCACCGGCGCCCATGACTCGCTAGGCGATCCGTTCGCATCCGTTCGATCCGTTCGATCCGTTCGATCCGTTCGATCCGTTCGATCCGTTCGATCCGTTCGATCTCCGGGAGAGCAGCTCACAGCGAGCGGCTCTTCCGCGTCATGGCCGGCTCGCTGGATCAGCGGTTGGCGAGTCCGCCAAGGAGGCTGCCGAGGCCGCCGAGCAGGTCGCTGCCCGAACCGCCGGTGAGGCTCGCCGCCCCGTTCGGCGTGAGGTGGTTGATCAGCAGGGGCAGGAACGCAGCCAGCTGGGGCAGGAGCTGCGCAGGCGACAAGCCGGTGCTCGAGCTGAGCTGCTGGACACCCTGCGGGCCGAGCGCCTGGCCGAGCGCCTCGGGCGAGACCGGCTTGTTCGCGCCGCTGCCGATCCACGACTCGACCTCGCTGGCGAGGCCACCTGCCTTGAGCTGGTCGACGAGCCCGCCGAGGCCGTTCAGCCCGGCGGCCTGACCGCCGGTTGCGCCCGTGACCGCGCCGAGCAGGCCGGTCGCACCGGCCGCGCCGGTCGTGCCGGTGGCACCGGCCGTGCCGGTTGCCGCACCGCCGCCGAGCACGCCCAGGACGCTCGAGATGACGTTCGGGCTGATGCTCGGTCCGGTTGCCTGGGCGGTGCCCGCGCCGGGCGCGGCGCCGAGCATGCCCATGATCTGGCCGACCGGATCCCTGCCGGCTGATCCGGCCGCTCCGGCCGCCCCCGCTGATCCGGCCGCTCCGGCCGTGGCGTTGCCCTCGAGCACGTTCTGGAGGCCGCCGAGCAGGTCGGCCAATGGGTTCTCTTCCTGGGTCATGTCCATCCCTCCGGGTCGCTTCCTGGGTCGAGGCCGCGGCGAGTGATCCTACCGCCGGCCCCGGTCGGCGTCGACGGTAGGGGACGGGCCGGGCGAGTGATCATGGCTCCGCCCCGCTCCGAGTCCTGCTCGGGGCGAGGTTTGCGTCAGATGGCCGCGTCGCGCTCCGAGTCCTGCTCGGGGCGAGGTTTGCGTCAGATGGCCGCGTCGCGCTCCGAGTCCTGCTCGGGGCGAGGTTTGCGTCAGATGGCCGCGTCGCGCTCCGAGTCCTGCTCGGGGCGAGGTTTGCGTCAGATGGCCGCTGGAGCAACCGTTATGGCCGTTCGCAGCCAGAGTCGCGGCCGTTTAGCGCCGATCCGGCTCGGTGTCGTGCACGAACCAGGCCCCACCGCCGCCGTTCCAGCCGGAATCCGGCTCTCGTCCGTGTGTAACGGTTGCTACAACGATCATCTGGCGCGGAACCGGGCCGGGGACCGGCGCTCTGGCGCGGAACAGGGCGGACCCGCGCTCTGGCGCGGAACCGGGCCGGGGACCGGCGCTCTGGCGCGGAACAGGGCGGACCCGCGCTCTGGCGCGGAACCGGGCCGGGGACCCGCGCTCTGGCCCGGAACCCGGCGGACCCGCGCGCTTGACGTGAACCGGGAGGGGACCCGCACTCGGTGCGAGTCCTGTCAAGCGAGGCTCGGGACCTCATCGGAGGTCCACAGTCGCTCACGAACGAGCTCGACGAGCTGGAGCTCCCGCCCGACAGTCTCGCCGACGGCCAGGACCACCTCGTCGGGACGGCCCGACGGCCCGTCCGAGGCGGTCCGCAGGGCCATCCGCAGCACGGAAGGGCCCGAGGGCACGGAGGTTTCTGGGCCGGCCGCAGGGCCCGGACCGGCCGCAGGGCCCGGACCGGCCGCAGGGCCCGCACCGGCCGCCAGGTCGATGATCAGCGGCCGGAGGTCGTACATCACGTGCCCGGTCCCCTTCGCCCGGGTCCGCTCGAGCCGAGGGGCAGCCAGCAAGGCCGCGACCGCAACAGACAGCTCGGCCGGTGAGATGCCGGCGAGGACCGCCCGAAAGCTCATCGCGCTGAGCGCCGCCGTGATCGCAGGCGCCCCGACCCACACGTCGTACAGGTCGACAACCCCGAAGCCCGCCGGCAGGCAGGTCGCGAGGATCGGCCGCAGTCGGGTGACGGGCCAGCGCTCGCTGAGCACGATGTCGACCAGGTCGTGCTCGGCGACCCGACCGGGCGGCAGCGGCGCCGCGAAGGTGACCCGAGGCCGGGGCGTCGTCGCGGCGCTCATCACGACCGGGATGCCGGCCGTGACAAGGGCCGCCTCCCAGGTTCGGGCAATCTCCGGCGGCCCGAGCTCGAGGGCCGGGGAGCCGCGCCGGAATGCAATGCGCCAGCGCTGGACCGCGTCGACCATCCTGCTAGTCTGGCGGTCTGTGACGACCCCTGCTCACTCCCGCGACGCCCGGCAATGACCGACCAGCCCGACCTGTACAAGCTCCTCCAGGTCGACTCCGAGGCCGATCCCGAGGTGATCCAGGCCGCCTATCGCAGGCTCGCCCAGAAGTTCCATCCCGACGTGGCCGGCAGCGCGGCGGCCGCCGAGCGGATGGTCGCGATCAACGCCGCGTGGGAGGTGCTCGGCGATTCCGCTCGGCGGACCGAATACGACGCGGAGCGCGAGCAGCTCCGCCGGGCGGCCGCGGACGCATCAGCCGGCTCCTCCGCCGGCGCCGCCGCATCCCCCGGGGCCACTCGCGAGTCCCGCCGCTCAACCTCCGCCCCGCCGGCCGTCGACCGCCGCGGGCATGCCACCGCCCGAGCCGATCAGCAGCAACTGGACGTCGGGCCGCTCGAACATCGGCGGCGGCTACGACGAGCGCTCGATGCGCCGCCCGGACGGCGAGGGTGCTGCCGGTCCGCCACCCGGTCAGCCCTCGGGCAGCGTCATCAACTTCGGCCGCTATTCGGGCTGGTCGCTGGGCGAGATCGCCCGCAGGGACCTCGAATACCTGGAGTGGCTCGACCGGATGACGATCGGCCGGCCGTACCGCGACGAGATCGACGCGATCCTGCGCCGAACTGGCCGGCGTCGTTCAGCCGCCCGTGACGATCGGCCGGGCCTGTTCCGGCGGCGGTAAGGCCCGCCGCCTTCGCCTAGCTCGCCACGAGCAGCGCGACGAAGACCAGGTAGGCGACGATGATCACCGAGCCGCTTGGCCGGTTCAGCCCCTTGGCCTGCAGGGTCAGGGCAACGGCCAACGCCGTGAGCCCGAGATAGAACATCGCCACGAAGCCCGCGTCCTGGGACGGAGCGCCGAGACCCAGGATCGCGGCGGGGATCGTCAGCCCGACGATCACGTTGATCGCATTGCTGTTGAAGGCCGTGCTCAGCATCGCGGCGCCCCGGCCCTTCGACGCGAGGTAGACCGCGGCCACGGCATTCGGCAGGCTGGTCACCGCGGCCAGGATCACGCCACCGATCAGGATCGGGGCAAAGCCGGCCCCGGAGCCGAGGCTCGTGCCCGTCTCCTCCATGGCCACACTCGCGCCAACGACGGTCACGAGGGCAACGGCGACGAGCGCGCCATCCCGCCAGTCCCCACGCTGGGGCCGGATCGCGATGGCCAGCTCCGATTCCTCTTCGTCGAGCGCCCGGACCAGCCAGGCCGACCATCGTCCGGGCAGGCTCAGCTTCGGCCGGCGGCTCGGGGCCAGGGCGCTGTAGGCCACATACGGCAGGAAGGCCAGCAGGCCGAGGACCAGGCCCACGATTGGGCCGATCGCCCCGGCGACCAGCGCGACGGCGACCAGTGCGAGCAGGATCCCCAGGGCGCCCTCGAGGATGATCGACCGTCGATGGAGCCCGATCCGCCCGGCGATGAGCGCACTCAGCCCGAGGAGCGCGGCCAGGTTGAAGACATTCGAGCCGAGCGTGACGCCGATCCCGATCGTGGCGTGTCCGCCCGAGATTGCCGTGATCGACGAGGTGATCTCGGGTCCGTCCGCGGCCAGCGCGGCCATGAGTCCGAGGAGCGCCTCGGATGCGCCGAATCGCTCCCCGACCCGTTCGAGCCGCGCGACGAGCACGACGCTGGCGGTGAGGCTGACGACTGCGCTGAGCAGGAAGACAACGATCTGCACGGGCCATTCTGTGCGCGCCGGGGCCGGTCCGGAGGGGGCTGCGAGCACCCTCGGGGCCCGCGATCAGGCGGGATCCGGGCGCCGAATCACCATTCCGCCCTGGACTGGCGAATGTTGATGCTCTGGAGGATGCCCAGGCCGATCGCCAGGCTGATCAGCGACGCTCCGCCCCGGGTGATGAACGGCAGCGGGATCCCGGTGATCGGCAGGAGCCCGATCACCATGCCCACGTTGACCACCAGCTGGAACAGGAGCATCGAGCCGATCCCGGCGGCGAAGATCGTGCCGAAGCGGTCCTGGGACCGGTAGCCGGCCATCATCACCCGCCAGATCAGCATGACGAACAGGACGAACACGAGGATCGCGCCGATGAAGCCAAGCTCCTCGGCCAGCCGGGCGAAGGCGAAGTCGGTGTCGCCGACGGGCAGGAACGCGAGCGCGTCCTGGGTCCCGTTGGTCAGGCCCTTGCCGAAGACCCCGCCCGAGCCGACCGCGATCTGCGACTGGAGAAGCTGGTAGCCCGAGCCCTGCGGATCGCTGGCCGGGTTGAGGAAGCTGAGCAGGCGCTGCTTCTGGTAGTCGCGCAGGATGTAGGTCCAGGCGACCGGGATCATCGCGATCACGACGCCGGCCAGGGCGGTCAGCCACTTCATGCTCGCACCAGACAGGAAGAGCATCCCGGCCAGGATCCCGGCCAGCACGAGCGAGGTGCCGAGGTCCGGCTGGAGCATGATCAGGATCCAGGTCGGGACCATCAGCACGCACGCGCCGAGGATCACCCGGAGCGAGCCGAGCCGGTCGTGGCGCTCGGCCAGGTAGCTCGCCAGGACGACGATCATCAGGATCTTGGCCAGCTCGCTGAACTGGAACTGGAGTGGCCCGATCGCGATCCAGCGGGCGGCCCCGCCGATCCCGCTGCCGATCACCAGGCTCAGACCGAGGAGCCCGAGGTTGACCGCGTAGATCGGCCATTTGAACGTCTTGAGCCACTTGTAGTCGAACAGGGTGGCGGCGAAGAAGACAGCGACGGCGATCACCGACCACATCAGCCCGCGCAGGAAGTTCGAGCTGGGATCGAGCGGACTCACCCCGGTCACGACGGTGCTGCTGTAGGACATCGCCAGGCCCAGCCCGGCGAGGAGCAGCGCGTAGATCGCCAGCTGGACGTCGTAGGCGCGCCAGTAGGCGCCGACCGATCGAGTCGCCCAGTCCTGGACCTTGGCCGGCTCGGCCTTAAGGACGCCCATCAGTTCCCCGCATAGAAGTCGCCGATCTTCATCAGCTGGACGAGGCGAAGGTCCTTCTTCGTGTTGAAGTGCATCTGGAGGAAGTACTTGACCATCTCGGTCGCAGAGTTGCCGACGGTGTTGGCGTCCTCGTTGAAGCCGACGATCGCCAACTGCGAGTCAGGCTTGGTGACGTCGCCGTGGAGCGGGATGAAGCACACGAACCAGTTGTGGTACGGCAGCCGGCCCTTGGAGTCCTTCACCCCGAACTCGGCCGTGCCGGTCTTGCCCGCGACCACGAACGGCTCATTGACCAGGTTGTACGTGTGGCGGATCGTGATGACCCGCCGGGCGGCTATCCGCATCGTGGTCAGGACGCTCGCCGGGATCGCGATCTTGTGCAGGACGATCGGGCTGAACGGCCGGACGACCGTTCCGTCCGGCGCAGTGATCTCGCGCACCACCTGGGGCTGGTAGAGCGTGCCGCCGTTGGCCAGCGCGGCGTAGGCGTTCAGGAGCTGGAGCGGCGTCGAGGTGTCGAAGCCCTGGCCGATGCCCGACTGGACGACCTCGCCGGGCAGCATCGGCTGGCCGAAGGTGTCCTGCTTCCACTGGTTGTCGGGGACGATCCCGGCGACCTCGCCGGGCAGGTCGATCCCGGTCGGCGCGCCGAACCCGAACTGGTGGCCCCAGTAGGCCAGGCGGTTGATCCCGAGCATCTCGGCGACCTGGTAGAAGAACGTGTCGCTCGAATGGGCGAAGCCGGTGACCACGTTGATCCGGCCGAAGCCAGCGTGGTTCCAATCCCAGAACTTGTCGGCACCGATCTGGATGTACGGCTTCGTCTGGACCAGGGTGGTCGGGGTCAGCTTGCCGTCGGCCAGCGCGCCGGAGCCGGTGACCAGCTTGTAGGTCGAGCCCTCCGGGAACTGCTCGCTGATCGCGTGGTTCAGGAGGGGCTTGTCGGGGTTGTTGAGGAGTGCCTGGAACTGGGCGTTCGTGATCCCCTGGGCGAACTCGTTGTCGTCATAGGTTGGCGTGCTGACCATCGCCAGGATCTCGCCGGTCTGCGGGTTCATCGCGATCAGGACGGCCGACTTGAGCTTCGAAGCCTTCATCGCCCAGTCGACCGCGACCTGGGCCTGCTGCTGCATCTTTGTATCGATCGTCAGCGTGAGCGAGTCGCCGGCGACCGGCTGGCGGTCGGTCGAGAGGACCTGGATCTGGCGGCCGGTCGCGTCGCGCTGGATCGTTTCCGTGCCGTACGTGCCGCGCAGCTGCGTCTCGTACTCCTCCTCGACCCCCGCACGCCCGATCAGGTCGGTCGGCAGGTAGCCGATCGACTTGAGGCGGCTGAGCGTGGCCGCGTCGACCGCCCCGGTGTAGCCGAGGATCTGGCTCATCAGCGGGCCCTCGGTGTAGTGCCGGAGGCTGTCGACGACGACCTCCACCCCAGGCAGCTCGAGGTGCTCCTCGGCGATCAGGTTGGCCGTGGCGACGGGCACCGCGGAGGCGATCCGGACGAGGTCGAAGGTGGAGCCGGGATTGCCGTCGATCGTGGCATTGATATCGCCCGTGCTCATCTTCAGGAGCGAGGCAAGCTGGGCGACGACGGCCGGCCGCTGGGTGAAGGGCAGGTCCGACGGCCGGATCTCGACCGTGTAGCTCGGCTCGTTCGACACCAGCAGGAGCCCGTTCCGGTCGTAGATCAGCCCCCGGGTCGAGGGGATCGCCTGCTGGAACGTGCTGTTGCTGACCGCCAGCTGGGTGTAGGTCGTGCCGCTCACCAGCTGCAGGTAGACCATCCGCGCCGTCAGGCCGATCACCGCGACCAGGACGACGACGCCGAACGCGATGAACCGGACGAGCTGGCGCTCGCGGCCGGGCCGCTCGTCGACGATGCCCGGCGCTACCACGCGATCCGCTCCCGTTCGGCAAAGCGCTTGTGGAGGGCGACCGCGACCGGGGCCACGACCACGGCGACCGCGGTCGAGTAGATCGCCCCGGGCAGGATCAGCGAGGTCGGATTGGGGACGTCAAGCGTTCCCTCGAGCGCCGAATAGATGCCCAGGAAGAGGATGTCCGTGACGAAGCTCAGGCCGAAGATGGCCACGATCGGGACGATGATCCGGCCGCGCGGGACCAGCCGCCCGATCAACGCCGCCAGCCCGGTCGAGACGAGCAGCGTGAACGCCGTGAGGCCGATGGGTCGCGGGGCCAGAAGATCGATCATCAGACCGCCTACGAACGCGAGCGTGAGCCCCGAATTCGAAGCTCCAGGTGAAAGTCGCGATAACGGCAACCACGAGCAGAAGGTCAGGATAGGCCCCGGCGATGCCGAGGTACGGGACGATGGTCAGCTGCAGGACCGCAGCCACCACGGCGCCCACCGCGGCGAGTGTCAGACTCATCTGGCGCGATCCTCGGCGAGGTGCCTTGGCCACTTTGCCGGTGATCGGTACGAAGCGATGACCGAGGTGGCGGCTCCGGCCCGGCCAGTATACCGACCACCCCAAGAATTGCGGAATCACGCTCAGTGAGCGACCGCAGTTCCGGCAGGGGGTTGCGCTGCCCCACGATCGTCCGTCGAGCGCCCCTGGAAGCGGGCGGGCAGACGCGCGAGGACCGCGAACAGCACAGCGGTCACGCCGAGGACCGCGCCGGTTTCGGAGGGGAAGTCGCCCGGCGACTTCGTCAGCTCCCACAAGACCATCGGAGCGAACCCGACGATGGCGGTCAGGAGACGGGCGTGCGGAGAGCGTCGGGCGACGTATTCGAGGCCGATGAGAACCGGTAGCAAGCCGGGCAGGACGAAGATCCAGCGGACCAGGTAGAAGCCGGCCGCCAGCGGCACCAGTTCGACTGGCGTCACGGGCGCGGTCGCCCCTGCGCCGATCGTCGCCGCCACGCCCACCATGGACACGACCTCGTACGCCAGCAACACCAGGAGGGCATTGGCGAGGACCCGGACGGTCCCGGCGTGCCAGCCATGAGGATCGCGATACGGGGCGGCGCGGACCAGATGCTTCGACATCGTCATCTCCTGTCTGCCGGGCAGTCGTTCCGGATGCTCCTTGCTCCAGCTAGCCCCACAGCCGTGACTTGAAGAGTGACCCGGCGAGCACGCGCCGCGAGTCGGGACATCCGCCCACAGCCGGGGCAGGTCGCGCAGGCTGCCCCGCGTCGGCTACTCCATCTTCCGGGAGCGGACGCCTCGCCAGCCGATGCATCCGCCGATCGCACCCGCCAGAGACAGGACCAGGATCAATGGTTCGGGCGATCGTCCTTGGTTCGGAGCGATCGTTGAGGTCGACGGCACCGCCAGGAGCGGACCGCGAATCTCGCCCGCCGGGTAGCGCGTCGTGGTCAGCTGGACCCACGGTCCGGGCGAGCTCAACCAGGTATCGAGCTCGCTGGGAGAGATCGATCGCGTGCCGACGAGCGGGCTCGAACCAGATGGCAGTTCGGAACCGATGAATGCGCAGGTGTTGACCGTCGGGTCCCAGGAGACGCAGAAGGCGGCGGCATTCAGCGCACTGGATAGGCCCCGGAAGCTGATCTGGTACGTCAGCTCGGTTCGCTCGGCGTTGATCGTCACGATCGCCTCGCCGCGGGCGCTCGTCGTGACCGGCGGAGCTTCGCCCGTACTCCTGAGGACCGCCGTCAGGGTCAAGGGGGAGGCGCCAAAGGCGGGCGCAGGCGTGCCGACGAGGACCAGCAACGCGACGGCGAGGATCGAGATCCATCCGCGTCCCATCAGGCGCTCCATTTCCATGCACGGGCCCGTGGTCCGCGACTGCTGACCAATATCGGGATGAGACAGGAAATCGCGGTCTGAGCGCCACGATTTCGTGCGATACATGGTTGATCGAGCCAAGCCAACCGGCGAGTGCCAGACGGACCTGCCGGGCGGGACCTTCGCCACGGGCCGCCGGAAGCCGCTTCGCCAGCAGTGGCGCGCTTGCGTGTCCACACCTCGGGCAGATCGGTACCACATAGCGGCTCGAGGACGCTTCCCCCTCGGCGCCCGTCGCTGCTATACCTCCCGGTTCTTCGCGCCCGAGGAGGTCCGATCTTCCCGCGAATGTTCCACGTGAAACTCCCGGTGCATTCCGAGCCAACGATCCGGTAAGGGCCGGGTGAGACCCCCCGTGGAGGATCAACGCACCAGGCACGGGAGTCGAGTTCGGCCCCGGGGTGCAACTCCCTCCGAGGGATCGGTCCTGCCGGGGAGTTCTGGTACAGGCGTTCTGGGTCAAGGCTCGGAGGGCGTCGTTTTGGTAGAATGCTCGTGCGTGAATGACATCGGACCGGGGCACTGAGTGGGCCAGACAATCGCCTGCGCCAACCAGAAAGGCGGCGTCGGAAAGACGACGACGGTGGTGAATCTCGCCACCGAGCTTGCCCTCTCCGGAGACCGGGTCCTCGTCATCGATCTCGATCCCCAAGGCAACGCGACGAGTGGGTTCGGGATCGACCGTCGAACGGTCGAACGCTCGATCTACGACGTTCTCGTGGACGGGGCCGCGATCTCTGAAGCCGTCGTCCAGGTCACCAGCTCGAGCGTCGGGCTGATCCCGTCTGCGCCGGCCCTGGCTGGGGCAGAGGTCGAGCTCGCCACGATGAGTGGTCGTGAGCGACGCCTGTCCCGCGCACTCGCCCCGCTTGTTTCCGAATACGACCTCATCGTCATCGACTGCGCGCCGTCGCTCGGGCTCCTCACGGTGAACGCGCTCACGGCAGCGGACTCGGTGCTCATTCCCCTCCAATGCGAGTACTACGCCCTCGAGGGGCTCGGCCAGCTCATCGGAACGATCCATCTCGTCCGCGACCACCTGAACCCGCGGCTCACGATCCAGGGAGTGCTCCTGACGATGTTCGATGCTCGAACGAACCTCTCGGCGGAGGTCCGTGCGGAGGTCCGGCGCCACCTCGGTCCAGCGGTCTACGACACGTTGATCCCGCGCAGCGTCCGGCTGTCGGAGGCCCCGAGCCACGGCCTGCCGATTCAACGGTACGCCGCGGACTCGCGCGGGGCGGCGGCGTACGGGGCCTTCTCGCGCGAATTTCGAGCCCGGCTCGGCCGCGACTCCGGCGTCGAGGCAGGGGTCCAGGCAGGGGTCCAGCCAGCGATCGCGACGGGCGGCCCCCCGTCCGTCGCCGGCACGGAAGCACCCACGTCGAAGGACACGGGCTCCGCCGCCAGGCCGGCGGCGCGCGAGCCCGTCCCGGTGATGGATCCCAAGCCGGCGGGCGTTCATTGAACGCCCGCGCCACAGGCCCGGCGCTGGGGCGCGGCCTGTCCGCGCTCATTCCCACCCGCGACGACGACCTGTCGTCGGGCCCAAGGGAGATCCTGCTCGCCGAGATCCACGTCAATCCGCGCCAGCCCCGGCGCGACGTCGGGCATGCCAACCTCGAAGCGCTCGCGACGAGCATCACCGACCATGGCGTGCTCCAGCCGATCCTCGTGACCGAGACCCTCGACGGCTACCGCGTCGTCGCCGGCGAGCGTCGGGTCCAGGCCGCCCGGATGGCCGGTCTCGAGCGGATCCCGGCCGTGATTCGCCAGCTCGCCGATCGGGAGCAGCTCGAGCTCGCGCTCGTCGAGAACGTCCAGCGCGAGGACCTCAATCCGATCGAGGAGGCGAACGCGTTCCGCCAGCTCAGCGAGGAATTCGGGCTGACCCAGGACGACATCGCACGCCAGGTCGGCCGCGCCCGGAGCACGATCACGAACACGCTCCGGCTGCTGGAGCTCGATGATGCGGTCCAGGCCGCGGTCGGCGACGGTCGCCTGACCGAGGGCCACGCCAGGGCTCTCGTCGGCCTCCCCGCGGTCCAGCAGCTGCACCTCCTCTCGACGATCGTCGACTCGGGCCTGTCGGTCCGCCAGGCCGAGGAGCTCGCCCGGCGCCTGCGCGAGCCAAAGCCGGCAGCCAGGGCCATCGAGCGTCGGTCCGATCCCGATCTCGAGCGGGTCGAAGACGATCTCAGGAGTGCCCTCGGGACCAAGGTCTCCGTGGCCCGCGGCAGGAAGGGCGGCCGAATCGTGATCGAGTACTACACCGATGAGGATCTTGGGCGCCTCTACGACCGCCTGACCGGAGGACCCGCGTGACCCAGGACTCCAACCGCACCCTGCGCGCCGCCGGGTCGAGCTCGGCCGCCGAGAGCCAGGTCGCCCCGGCCGCCGAAGGGGCGTCCTCCGGCGTAGCCGAGATCGCCGATCGGCGCGCGCGGGGCACGAACAAGCTGTCCGCCAAGGCCAAGGCGTCCGGCAAGGTGGCTCGGGGCGGCGAGTACAACGCCGAGAGCATCCAGATCCTCGAGGGGCTCGAAGCGGTCCGAAAGCGACCGGGGATGTACATCGGCTCGACCGACGCTCGCGGCCTGCATCACCTCGTCTGGGAGGTCGTCGACAACTCGATCGACGAGGCGATGGCCGGCTACGCCACGAAGATCACCGTCCAGATCTCGGCCGACGGCCTGGTCACGGTCGAGGACGACGGTCGCGGCGTCCCGGTCGGGCGGCACAAGAGCGGGATCGACGCGCTCGAGGTCGTGCACACGATCCTCCACGCCGGAGCGAAGTTCGAGCAGGGCGGCTACAAGGTCTCGGGCGGCCTGCACGGAGTCGGGGTCAGCGTGGTCAATGCCCTGTCGGAGTGGATGCGGGTCGAATCGGCCCGGGATGGCTTCATCTGGTCCCAGGAGTACGTTCGGGGCAAGCCATCGACCAAGGTCACGAAGCTCGGCCCGGCAGGCACCCGGCGCGGCACGAAGACGGCCTTCCGGGCCGATCCCGAGATGTTCGAGGAGACCGAGTACTCGTTCGAGACGATCTCCCAGCGATTGCGCGAATCGGCCTACCTGAACAAGCGGGTCTGGATCACCTTCATCGACGATCGCCACGACCGCGAGCGCTCGTTCTACTTCGAAGGTGGCCTGATGTCGTTCGTCCGGCACATGAACCGGAACAAGGAGGTCCTCACCCAGCGGCCGATCTACGTCGAGCGCAAGGAGGGCCAGACGGTCGTCGAGGCAGCCCTCCAGTACAACGACGCGTACACCGAGAACGTGCTCGCGTTCGCCAACAACATCAACACGGTCGACGGCGGGACCCACGTGACGGGCTTCCGGGCGGCGCTCACCTCGTCCCTGAACGACTGGGCGCATCGCGCCGGGATCCTCAAGGCATCCGATCCGAACCTGAGCGGCGACGACGTCCGCGAGGGCTTGACCGCGGTGATCAGCGTCAAGCTGCCCGAGCCTCAGTTCGAGGGCCAGACGAAGGCCAAGCTGGGCAGTGCCGAGGTCAAGGGCCAGGTCCAGGCGGTCGTCGCCGACGGCCTGATCCAGTTCCTCGAGGAGAACCCCGGCGACGGCCGCCGGATCATCGAGAAGTGCCTGACCGCCTCGCGCGCCCGCGAGGCGGCCCGCAAGGCGCGCGACCTGGTGATCCGCAAGGGTGCCCTCGACGGGCTCTCCCTGCCGGGCAAGCTCGCCGACTGCCAGGAGCGTGACCCGGAGCGCAGCGAGATCTTCATCGTCGAGGGCGACTCGGCCGGCGGCTCGGCCAAGCAGGGTCGGGACCGACGCTTCCAGGCGATCCTGCCGCTGCGCGGCAAGGTCCTCAACGTCGAAAAGGCCCGCCTCGACCGGATCGTGGCGAGCGAGAACGTCCGGCCGCTGATCATCGCCCTGGGGGCCGGGATCGAGGGGATCGGCGACAGCTTCGACCTGACCAAGCTGCGCTACCACCAAATCATCATCATGACCGACGCCGACGTCGACGGAGCCCACATCCGGACCTTGCTCCTGACCCTCTTCTACCGGCATATGCCCCAGGTCATCGAGGCGGGATACCTCTACATCGCCCAGCCGCCGCTCTACCGGGTCAGCACCGGCAAGGTGACCCGCTATGCACAGTCGGAGAAGGAGCGCGAGGCGATCATCAAGCAGATGAACGCCAAGAACGTGTCGGTCCAGCGCTTCAAGGGCCTCGGCGAGATGAACGCCGAGCAGCTCTGGGAGACGACGATGAACCCGGAGACCCGGACGCTCCTGCGGGTCGACAGCGAGAACGCCGCCGGGGCCGACGAGATCTTCACGATGCTGATGGGCGAGAAGGTTGCGCCACGCAAGGACTTCATCAAGTCCGAGGCGCGCAAGGTGCGGAACCTTGACATCTGAGGTCCGCCCGGCGGCCGGCAGGGACGCTCCGGAGGCGGTCGATCCGGGCAGTCCGGCGGGGGCCCGGCCGGCGTTCGAGTTCGAGCCGCACAACTGCTTTGCCTGCGGCGAGCTCAACCAGAACGGCCTTCGACTCAAGCTCCACCTCGGCGAGCGCAGATCGTGGTCGGACTTCGTCCTCGACGACCAATTCGAGGGCTGGAGCGGCATGGTCCACGGCGGGATCATCGCCACGATCCTCGACGAAGTGATGGCCTGGGCCCTCGTCGCCGAGGACAACTGGGGCGTGACCGCCCGGATGTCGATCGACTTCAAGCGGCCCGTGACAGTCGGCACCGCGGTCCGCGGCGAGGGCTGGGTCGTCCGCTCGAGGCGCCGGCTGGTCGATACCGCCGGCCATATCGTCGACGCCGACGGGACCGTCCTGGCCACGGCCGAGGCGGTCTACCTGGCAGCCAGCGAGGAGCGCAAGCGCGAGCTGATGGCCCTGTACGGGGTTCGGATCCGGAACGCCCGGGCGAGCGGCGAGGGGATCAGCAAATGACGGCCGGTTCGGTGGCCACCGCCCGGGCGGTCGCATTCGTGGCGGCCCGCAAGCAGGATGCCGAGCGAAGGGGCCGGGAGCTTGCCGAGCTGACGGCCGACCCCGACGCATTCGCCCGCAGCCTCGCCCGGGCCTTCGCCGGCCTGGCCGACCCGGAGTACCTCGAGGGCGCCCGCCGGATCGCACCGGGCCTCGGCCCGATCCACGGCGTGCGCTGGCCGCTGACCGCGGCGGTCGACCGGGGCTTCCGGGCGGCGACCCGCCGGGAACGCCCGGCCGGCTTCCTGGAGCTTGCCGATCGCCTGTTCGACGAACCCGAGCTGGAGGCGCGCTGGTTCGCCTTCGGGCTGCTCGACCGCCTTCTCCCGGTCGACCCGGAGCGGGCCTGGCAGCTCCTCCGACGGGCCGCTCGCGAGGCCGGCGACTGGATCACCGTCGACGCCCTGGCCCACCCCTGCGGGCGGGGCATCCTGCTCGAGCCATACCGCTGGGCGGAGCTGGAGCAGCTCGTCTACGCCCCGTCGCGATGGGAGCGTCGCCTGGTCGGCTCGACCGTCGCGACGATCCCGTTCATCGACCGCCGCCTGGGCCGGGCGCCATCGGTCGCGGCCCACGGGCTCGGGCTGGTCGGCAGCCTCCTCGGCGACGCCGAGCCGAATGTCCAGAAGGCCCTGTCATGGGCTCTCCGCTCGCTCCACCTGGTCGACCCGGACGCCGTGCTCGCGTTCGTCGAGCGCGAGGCGGCGCGAGCGGCCGCCACGAGCGACGGTCACCGGGCGTGGGTGCTGCGCGACGCCCTGGCGAAGCTGCCCCCGGAGCGAGCCGCGGCGATCCGGACCGAGCTCGGCTCGATCCGCCGTCGGGCGAGCGCCCCAGCCACCTCCGAAGCAACCGCCCTCCGAGCCACAGCGTTCGAAGCCACGCCGTTCGCGACAGCGGCGCCGGTTGCCCGATGAGCTGCCCAGGAGATCCTGAACCGTGACCGACGACATCGGCGATATCCGCTCGATCCGGATCGAGGACGAGATGCGGGTGAGCTACCTCGACTACGCGATGAGCGTGATCGTGTCGCGCGCCCTGCCCGACGTCCGCGACGGGCTGAAGCCCGTCCATCGCCGCATCCTGTACGCGATGGGCGAGATGGGCCTGTCGGCCGGCTCGTCCTACCGCAAGTGCGCCGCGATCGTCGGCGACGTGATGGGCAAGTACCACCCCCACGGCGACGCCGCGATCTACGACGCCCTGGTGCGGATGGCCCAGGACTTCTCGATGCGCTACCCGCTCGTCGACGGGCAGGGCAACTTCGGCTCGGTCGACGGCGACGGCGCGGCCGCGATGCGCTACACCGAGGCCCGCCTGACGGCGATCTCCGCGGAGCTGCTGGCCGACATCGACAAGGAAACGGTCGACTTCGAGCCGAACTACGACGGCACCCAGCAGCAGCCGTCGGTCCTGCCGGCGAAGCTGCCCAACCTGCTGATCAACGGCTCGTCGGGAATCGCCGTGGGCATGGCCACGAACATTCCGCCCCATCACCTGGGTGAGGTCGTCGACGCCACGATCGCCCTGATCGACGACCCGGACAAGGCGGTCGACGAGCTGTGCGCGCTTGTCCTCGGGCCGGACTTCCCGACCGGCGGGACGATGTTCCGCTACGACACCCGGCGCAACCCGATCACCGGCGAGACAGAGACGGTCGACGCGATCCGGGAGATGTACGCCCACGGCCGCGGCCGGGTGGTCGTCCGCGCCCAGGTCGCGTTCGAGGAGAGCAACAAGGGCCGGACGGCAATCATCGTCACCGAGCTGCCCTACCAGGTGAACAAGGCGACCTTGATGGAGAAGATCGCCGAGCTGGTCAAGACCAAGCGGATCGACGGGATCAGCGACCTGCGCGACGAGTCGGACCGCGACGGGATGCGGATGTACATCGAGCTCGGCCGCGACGCGAACCCGCACAAGGTCCTCAACAACCTGTTCAAGCACACCCCGATGTCGTCGGCGTTCAACATGAACATGCTTGCCCTGGTCGACGGCCAGCCCCAGACGCTCTCGCTCAAGTCGGTCCTCCAGCATTACATCGAACATCGCCGCGACGTGATCCGGCGGCGGACCGAATTCGACCTGGGCAAGGCCCGCGCCCGGGCGCACATCCTCGAGGGCCTGAAGATCGCCCTCGATCATCTCGACGAGGTGATCCGGACGATCCGCGAGTCGGCCGACGTCGACACCGCCCGGGCCAACCTGATGAGCCGGTTCGACCTGTCCGAGATCCAGGCCCAGGCGATCCTTGACATGCGCCTCGCCCGCCTCGCGGCACTCGAGCGCAAGAAGATCGAGGACGAGTACCTCAGCGTGATCCAGCTGATCGCCGAGCTCGAGGACATCCTGGCCAATCCCAGCCGCGTCCTCGCGATCATCAAGGACGAGCTGACCGAGCTGAAGCGCAAGTACGCCGGCGAGCGGCGCACCCGGATCGTCGACAATTCGAGCCGGGAGATGACCGACGAGGACCTGATCGCCGACGAGGATGTCGTGATCACGGTCAGCGGCCGGGGTTACGTCAAGCGCCAGCCGATCGCCACCTACCGCCGCCAGCACCGGGGCGGCAAGGGGATCATCGGCCACGTCACCCGCGAGGAGGATGCGGTCGAGCACCTGCTCGTGGCCAACACCCACGACTGGGCCCTGTTCTTCACCAACCGCGGCCGGGTCTTCAGCAGCAAGGTCCACGCCATCCCGGATGCCAGCCGCCAGGCCAAGGGCATCCCGATCATCAACCTGCCCGGCGTCCAGGTCGAGTCGGGCGAAGTCCCGATGGCCACGATCACCCTGTCCGACTTCCACGACGCGAAGTACCTGGTCCTGGCGACCAAGCGCGGGATCATCAAGAAGACGCCGCTCGAGCAGTTCGAGAAGGTCCGCTCGTCGGGGATCATCGCGATCACCCTCGACGAGAACGACGAGCTGGCCTGGGTCGACGTCGCCTCGGGCGCCGATGACGTGATCATTGCGACCGCCCTCGGCAAGATCGCCCGCTTCCACGAATCCGAGGTCCGGCCGATGGGCCGGCCGGCCGGCGGCGTGATCGGAATCCGGCTCGCCCGCAAGGGCGACGAGGTGATCTCGATGAGCGTCGTCCAGCCCGATGCCGACCTGCTCGTCCTGACCGAGACCGGCTACGGCAAGCGGGTGCCCCTGACCGAGTTCCGGGTGAAGCATCGCGGCGGCCAGGGTGTCGGCTTGATCGCGCTCGAAGGCCGCAAGACCGGCAACGTGGCCGCCGTCCAGCAGGTCACCGAGCAGGACGAGGAGCTCTTCCTGATCAGCTCGGGCGGCCAGGTGATCCGGACCGAGACGAACACGATCAACCGCTACAGCAGCAGCGCCCGCGGGGTGATCGTGATGCGCCTGGCCGAGGGCGACCGGGTCGTGGCGATCGCCGCCTTCCGCGAGGGGCTGGCGGAGCGCGATGGCATCGGCGACAATGACGGCCCGACCGGCGCGCCACCACCAGGCACCCCGGCATCCTGACCCCGGATCAGATGATGATCCCGGGCGGAGGTGAGCCTCCCGTGTATTCGGATCACTTCGACATCTACACGGGCAACGCCAACCCGGACCTGGCCCGCAAGATCTGCCGCTACCTCGACGTCGAGCTGGGCAGGGCCGAGGTCTTCCAGTTCGCGAACGAGAACATCTTCGTCAAGATCCTCGACAACGTCCGCGAGAAGGACGTCTTCCTGATCCAGCCCACCTCGCATCCGGTCAACCAGTCGATCATGGAGCTCCTGATCCTGATCGATGCGTTCAAGCGGGCGAGCGCCGGCCGGATCACCGCGGTCGTCCCCTTCTACGCCTACGGCCGGTCGGACAAGAAGGACCAGCCGCGGGTCCCGATCACCGCCCGCCTGATCGCCGACATGATCACGGTCGCCGGGGCCGACCGGGTCCTCACCCTCGACCTCCACCAGGGCCAGATCCAGGGCTTCTTCAACATCCCGGTCGACGAGCTGACCGCCGTCCACATCCTGAGCAACTATTTCAAGACCAAGCACCTCGAGGACCTGGTCGTGGTCACCGACCTCGGTTTCGCCAAGCGGGCGCGGACGTTCGCCGAGCTGATCGACGCGCCCCTCGCGATCATCGAGAAGCGGCGGGTCGGCAACCTCGACCGAGCCGAGCTGATGAACGTGATCGGCGAGGTCCGGGGCAAGCGGGCGATCATCGTCGACGATGAGATCGACACCGGCGGAACCCTGATCGAGATCGTCCGGGCGCTCGAACGAGAGGGCGTCGACGAGATCTACGCCGCCGCCACCCACGGCGTGCTGTCCGATCCGGCGGTCGACCGGATCCGGACCTCGAGCATCAAGGAAGTGATCCTGACCGACTCGATCCCGCTGCCGCCGGCGAAGCGGATCTCGAAGATCAAGACGTTCTCGATCGCGCCGCTCATCGGCGAGGCGATCCGCCGGATCCACCGGGGCGAATCGGTCGGAGCCCTGTTCAGCAGCGATGTCGCGCTCACCCAGCAGATGCTGATGTGGGACGACGGCGTCGCCCGAACCCTCGATCTGAGCGATGATCTGCCGGCCGGTGACGATGACGATCCGGGTGCCGGGGCGGGAGTCGCCCGGGCCGTGCCCGCCGCGGGAATGGGAGATCGATGAGCCTTCAGCTCCACCGCCCCGATGGCAAGGGCGGCCTCGAGAAGCGGACCGCCCAGCCCGAGGACTGGCGCAGCCAGCTCCGCTCGCCCCGCTGGGGATCGGCCCTGCGCGGCAGCCGGCTGCCGCGGCTGGCCAACTCGGAGATGAATCCGACCTCGACCTGGATGTCGGTCCTGTTCTGGGTTGCCCTTGCGACCCTGACCCTGGCGCTCCTCCTGGCGGGCTACGGGACGGGCTTCTGGAAGTAGCCGGCGGGGGCAGCTGACCGCCTCGCCTATACTCTTGGCCCATGGTTCTCGGCTTCCTCAACCGGTTCGTTGACTCCAACGACCGGGAAATCCGGCGCATCCAGCCCGTGATCGACGACATCAGCGCGCTCGAACCCGAGTTCGAGGCGCTGAGCGATGCCGAGATCCGGGCTCGCTTCGACGCGCTGCGCGAGGAGATCCGGGTGGTCGCCGAGCCCGATGAGCCGACCGACGACGAGCTCCACCACCCCGAGCAGGAACGCCGCCGCGAGCTGGCCAAGGCCCGCCGCAAGCGCGAGAATGAGCGGATCACGGCGGCCCTCGACGAGTCGATCCCGGAGGTCTTCGCGATGATCCGCGAAGCCGCCAAGCGGACCCTCGGGATGCGCCATTTCGACGTCCAGCTGATCGGCGGGATCGTCCTCCACCAGGGCAAGATCGCCGAGATGCGGACCGGCGAGGGCAAGACCCTCGTCGCACCCCTGGCCGGGATCCTCAACTCGCTGTCGGGCCGGGGCGTCCATGTCGTCACCCCCAACGACTACCTGGCCCGGCGCGATCCGCAGTGGATGGGCCCGATCTTCCACTTCCTGGGGGTCAGCCTGGGCATGATCACCCACGACACGAGCTTCGTGTTCGAGCCCGGCTACCCGACCAGCGACGAGCGCCTGATCAACCTCCGCCCGGTCGAGCGGCGGGAGGCCTACGCCGCCGACGTGACCTACGGCACGAACAACGAGTTCGGCTTCGACTACCTGCGCGACAACATGGTGGTCGAGCTGGCCCAGCGGGTCCAGCGCGGGCAGAGCTTCGCGATCGTCGACGAGGTCGACAACATCCTGATCGACGAGGCGCGGACGCCGCTGATCATCAGCGGCCAGGCCGAGGAATCGGCCGACAAGTACTACACCTTCGCCCGCCTCGTGCCCCGCCTGACGGAGCGGCCCGAGGGCGCCGAGGACGGCGGCGACTACTTCATCGACCTCAAGGACCGGGCCGTCTCGCCGACCGAGCAGGGAATCTCGAAGATGGAGGGCTGGCTGGGCGTCCCCAACATGTACGACGCCGACCCCGCCCTCGCTCGCCACTTCGAGCAGGCGCTCAAGGCCCACGCCCTCTACAAGCGCGACCGGGACTACATCGTCAAGGACGGCGAGATCGTCATCGTCGATGAGTTCACCGGCCGGCAGATGGAAGGCCGTCGCTGGAGCGAGGGCCTGCACCAGGCGGTCGAGGCCAAGGAAGGGCTGCGGGTCCAGCGCGAGAGCGTGACGATGGCCACGATCACGTTCCAGAACTACTTCCGCCTGTACGACAAGCTGGCCGGCATGACCGGCACGGCGATGACCGAGGCCGAGGAGTTCCACAAGATCTACAACCTCGAGGTCGTGGCGATCCCGACCCACCGGCCGATGATCCGGGACGACGAATCGGACCTCGTCTTCCGCAACGAGATGGGCAAGTTCAACGCCCTGATCGACGAGATCGGTGAGATGACCGAGATGGGCCGACCGGTCCTCGTCGGCACGGTCTCGGTGGCCAAGTCCGAGATCCTGGGCGAGATGCTCAAGCGGCGGGGGATCAAGCACGAGGTCCTGAACGCCAAGTTCCACGAGAAGGAGTCGGGGATCGTCGCCCAGGCCGGCCGGACCGCGGCGGTCACGATCGCCACGAACATGGCCGGCCGAGGCACCGACATCCAGCTCGGCGGCAATCCCGCCGGCCTCGCCTCGGACCTGCTCCATCAGCGCGGCCTGAACCCGGCCGAGGTCGACAAGGCGACCTACGCCGAGGCGCTCGCCGAGGCGAAGGCGGTCTGCGACGCGGACCACGACCGGGTCGTTGCCGCCGGCGGGCTGCATATCATCGGCACCGAGCGGCACGACAGCCGGCGGATCGACAACCAGCTCCGCGGCCGGGCCGGCCGCCAGGGCGATCCGGGCTCGTCACGCTTCTACCTGTCGCTCGAAGACGACCTGATGAAGCGCTTCGCCTCCGAACGGGTCGCCGGCCTGATGGAGCGGATGGGCCTCGAGGACGACGTGGCGATCGAGTCGCGCCTCGTCAGCCGGACGATCGAAGGCGCCCAGACCCGGGTCGAGGGCTTCAACTTCGACATCCGCAAGCGCGTCGTCGAGTTCGACGACGTGATCAACAAGCAGCGCGAAACGATCTACGCCGAGCGCGACAAGGTCCTCCACAACGAGGACCTGGGCGACACGATCATCGGCTTCCTGGACGAGGAGATCGACGCCCTGATCGACCAGTTCTGCTCGGAGGACCTGCCCGAGGAGTGGAACATCGAGGGCCTGACCGGGGCGCTCAAGGCGATGGGCCTCGAAGGCGCCGGCGCGACCGAGGACGATCTCTGGGACCTCGGCTCGCGTGAGGCGATCCGGGACCACCTGCGGGAGCTGGTCGAGGCTCGGCTGGCGGCCAAGGAGGCCGAGGTCGGCGAGGCCGACTGGCCGACGATCGAACGGGTCGTCCTGCTGCGCACGATCGACTCCCTGTGGGTCGAGCACCTGACCGAGCTCGACGACATGCGCCGGGGAATCGGCCTGCGCGGCTACGCCCAGCAGGACCCGCTGGTCGAATTCCGGCGTGAGGCATTCAACCTGTACGCCGAGCTGCGCGGCTTCATCCGCCATCAGCTCGCATCGACGATCCTGCGCGTCCAGGTCACCCGTCAGGAAGCGCCGGCGCCGCAGCCGCAGCCGCTCCCGGGCCCGGGACAGCCCGGGCAGGCCGGTTCGGACGGTGCCAGTCCAGAAGCTGCCGGTTCAGACGGTGCCGGGTCGCCGGCTGCGCGGCCGGCGGCCGTGCCGAGCGGAGCGGCCGGGCGGGCCGCCGCGACCGGCAACGCGATCCTCGGCACGATCGCCCGCGGGCTGCCCGCCGCGCCGGCGGTCCGGGCCGTCCGCGAATCGCTCGGTGACCAGGTGATCGGGTCGGGTCCCGGTTCGAACGGTTCGGGAGCGCTCCGGCCCGGCTTCGCCCCGGATGGCCGCCGGATGGGCCGTAACGATGCCTGCTTCTGCGGCTCGGGCCTGAAGTACAAGAAGTGCCACGGCCGCTGAGCCCGCCCCGGGCCGCGAGCTGAGGCTGGCATGCGCCGCGCGTTGATCCGGCTCGCGGCGGCGACGGCGGTCGGCCTCGTGGCGATCGGCGCCTACGGCGCGTTCCGGATCTGGCAACAGGGCTTCCAGGACGAGCGCCGCCCGGCCGGCGCGGTCGTCGTCCTCGGGGCGGCACAGTACAACGGCCGTCCCTCGCCGATCTTCGAGGCTCGCCTCCAGCACGCCGTCGACCTGTTCAAGACGGGCGACTACCAGTACCTGTTCGTGACCGGCGGCAAGCAACCCGGCGACCGGACGACGGAAGCCGCGGTCGGCCGCCAGTTCGCGATCGGCCAGGGCGTGCCGGACGACCGGATCCTCATGGAGGATCGCGGTCGGAACACGCTCGAGTCGCTCGACGCGGTGCGGACGACGCTGGCTGGCAGGTCGATCAGCGACGCCGTCTTCGTCTCGGACCGGAGCCACATGCTCCGGGTCCTGCGGATCGCCTCGGACCTGGGGATCACTTCGTACGGCTCGCCGACCCCCGACAGCCCCGGCGACAGCGACCCGATCCACGTCGTCGAGATCACCCTCCACGAGCTTGGCGGCCTGGCCGTCTACTTCATCAGCGGCCAGAGCCCGCCGGACTGACCGTCCGGTCCAGCGGGAGCGCCGGACCAGGCCACCGGCCGACGACCGGCAGCCATCGGCAGCCACCGGCCAGCGACGCCCGCGCATCGGCCGCGGACAGCGAAGCCCAGTGACCCGCGAAACACCGGCGAAACACGCTAATTTAGCCACGAATTTCGCACATTCCCTCTTGGCGAATCGCGGTTGCGCCGGTACACTGGGCCAAGCCCAGCGGGGTATGGGGCAGGAGACCCGGAGGAAGCCCGAAACCGCCTTCGCGAGCGTTCGTCCGGTCGCCCGTGCCACACCCTTCCCCAGCCCACGAGAGAGGGAGCCCGTGAAGCAGGCCGAGGAAGCGTCGTTCATTGATCTGATTGCCTGCGAGCGTGACTGCCGAACGTGCAGCTACGCGGCGGCCCTCGATTGCGACGGCAACTGCGGCGTCTGCCCTCACAACGGCTACTGTCCCTGCGTGAACCCCGTCGTCGCCCGGAGCAAGACCGCACTGCGGATCATCGAGCTCCGTCCGATCCTCCTCCAGGATGTCCAGGGCCGCGGCTAGTGGAAGCCGCCGCACTTCGAGACCTGACGGAACGGATCCGGTCGACCTCGGGGCGTCTTTGACCTCGGCGTCAAGGAAGCACGACTCGCCGAACTCGAGCGGCTGACCCTCGCCCCGGGCTTCTGGGACGACGGGCGAACGGCCAAGCAGGTCCTCCGCGAGGCGGACGGGCTGCGGACCGAGATCGACACCTGGCGCCAGCTCGAGGCCCGAGCGATCTCGCTCGCCGAGCTCGTCGAGCTCCTCCAGGATTCGCCGGATCCCGAGCTCGAGGCCGAGCTTGACCGCGACGCCGAGGCGCTGGAGGTCGACTTCAAGCGCGAGCGGACCGCCCTGCTCTTCAGCGGTGAGTACGACGACCGCGGCGCACTGCTGATCGATCAGCGCCGGGGCCGGCGGGACCGAGGCGACCGACTGGGCCGAGATGCTCCTCCGGATGTACCTGCGCTGGGCCGAGCGCCATCGCTTCCGCACCGAGATCGTCGACCAGCAGGAAGGCGAGCAGGCCGGCCTCAAGAGCGTGACCGTCGAGGTCGAAGCGCGTCGCGCGTACGGCTGGTTGCGCGCCGAGCGAGGCGTCCACCGCCTGGTCCGGATCAGCCCGTTCGACTCCCAGAACCGGCGCCAGACGACCTTCGCCCTGGTCGAGGTCCTGCCCGAGGTCGAGGAAGACGACATCGAGATCGAGCTGAACTGGGACGAGATCCGGGTCGACACCTACCGCTCGCAGGGCGCCGGCGGCCAGCACGTCAACAAGACCGACTCGGCGGTCCGGCTGACCCACCTGCCGACGAGCATCGTCGCCCAGAGCCAGAACGAGCGATCCCAGACCCAGAACAAGGAGACGGCGATCAAGGTCCTCAAGGCCCGCCTCCTGGAGCGAGCGACTCGAGGAGAAGGAAGCCGCGTTGCGGGAGCTCAAGGGCGAGCACGTCGAGGCCGGCTGGGGCAACCAGATCCGGAGCTACGTCCTCCACCCCTACCAGATGGTCAAGGACCTCCGCACGAACGTACGAGACGAGCAACACCGGGGCCGTCCTCGACGGCGACCTCGATACGTTCATGCAGGCCGAGCTCGAGCGCCTGGCGACCGGAGGCACGCTCGGACGCCGGGTCCGAGCCCGCGCCGTGACCGAGGTCGCGCTCCGCCCCGCCGGCGCCGACGATATCCCGACCTGCGCCGGGATCTGGCGGGAGAGCATCAACGACTACACCGACCGGCTGAACCAGCAGCCGATCCCCGACGACCTCGGCCGGATCATCCGGCTCCACCAGCACCTGATCGCCACGGATCCCGGGCTGTTCGTCGTCGTCGAGCGCGAGGGACGGATCGTCGGCTTCGCGGCGGCCGTCCGGCGCGAGCGGCTGTGGTTCCTGTCGATGCTGCTTCGTGCGGCCGGCCGAGCAGGCCCACGGCCTGGGCCGGCGGCTGGTCGAGGCGATCCTGCCGGCGGACGACGCGATCCTGGCCACCGCGACCGACAGCGCCCAGCCGATCTCGAGCGGGCTGTACAGCCGGTACGGGATCGTGCCCCGCCTGCCCCTCCTGTCGTTGAGCGGCTACGTCACCCGGCCGGAGACCCTGCCCGAGCTGCCGGCCGGGATCGCCGCGTGCCGTTCGAGGCGATCGCCGCCGGACCGCCGGACGGCCCCGGCCATCGCGAGCTGAGTGCTGCCGTCGGTGCGCTCGATCGCGAGCTGCTCGGCGTCGAGCATCCCGCAGGACCACCGCTACCTGCGGCTCGAAGGCCGGCACGGCTTCCTGTACCGCGATCCGGCCGGCGCGAGCGTTGGCTACGGCTATGCCTGGGAGACGGGCCGGGTGGGCCCGCTTGCCGTCCGGGACGCCGGGCTGCTCGGGCCGGCCCTCGGCCATCTCCTGCGGGTGGTGCCGTCGCGGGGGGCCCAGGCGGTGTGGGTGCCGGGAGCGTCGGGACCGGCCGTCGAAGTCCTACTCCGGGCCGGCCTCCGGTTCGAGGACTTCCCGGTCCTGCTCGGCTGGAGCCGGCCGTTTGCCGACTTCGAGCGCTACCTGCCGATCTCGCCAGGGTTGCTCTAGGAGATTCGCCTGGCGGACAGGTCCGGTCGGGGGTGGTAGCCTCGGAACGTGGCTTCACCGAACGCGGCCCCGCCCCGAGCCGCCGCGCGCTCGTTCCGCGAGCCGCCCGCTGCCCATCCGATCGACGAGGGCCGCGATGAGCAGGCGATCCTCGTCCTGCACGACGTGACGAAGACCTACCCGAATGGCAAGACCGCCCTGCGCGATGTGGACCTGGTCATTCCCGAGGGCGACTTCGTCTTCCTGGTGGGTGCTTCGGGGGCGGGCAAGTCGACCCTGATCAAGCTCCTCATCCGGGACGAGATGGCAACCCGCGGCGCGGTGATCCTCGACGGCCAGGACCTGGCCCGCCTGAATCGCCGCGAGGTGCCCCGGATCCGGCGCAAGATCGGGATCATCTTCCAGGATTTCAAGCTGCTGCCGACCAAGACCGTTCGCGAGAACGTCGGCTTCGCCCTCGAGGTGACCGGCACGCCCCGCCGCCAGATCGGGCCGGCGGTCGAGCGGGTCCTGTCCCTCGTCGGCCTGAGCGCCCAGGCCGCCCAGCTGCCGTCGCAGCTGTCGGGCGGCGAGCAGCAGCGCACGGCGATCGCCCGGGCCCTCGTCCACGACCCCCGCCTGATCATCGCCGACGAGCCGACGGGCAACCTCGATCCGCTGATCAGCTGGGAGATCATCCAGCTCCTGTCCCGGATCAACGAGCTGGGCGTGACCGTGCTCATGGCGACCCACAATGCCGAGATCGTGACCGCCCTGCGCCGGCGGGTGGTCGCCCTCGAAGACGGCCGGATCACCCGGGACGAGCTCGGTGCCGCCTATCACCGCGAGGACTAGCGAGTGCTGTCCTTCGTGGCATTCAGCCTGAAGCGCGCCTGGCAGGGGTTCTGGCGGAACGCGGTGATGAGCATCGCGGCCACCGCCACGATGGTCCTGATGCTCGTCCTGCTGAGCGCATTCTTCGTCGTCCTGTCGGGCCTCGATGCGGGCCTCCAGTTCGTCGAGCAGAAGGTCGAGGTGGTGGCCGAGCTGCGGGACGACGCGCCCGACCTGAAGGTCGCCCAGCTCCGCCAGGACGTGTCGGCCTTGCCCGAGGTCGCCTCAGTGGAGTACATCGACAAGGCGACCGCCCTGGCCCAGTTCAAGCAGCGGATGGCCGAGCAGGGCCGGCAAGACCTCACCCAGTACCTCGACTCGAACCCGATCCCGGCGACCCTGAACATCAAGCTCAAGGACCCTCACCAGTTCGGCACGGTTGTCCAGGTCCTGCGCGACCGGACCGACGTGGTGGCCACGGTCGAGGAGGTCCAGAACCTCGTCGACCGGGTCCTGACCGTGACCAACCTGCTGCGGACCGGCGGCCTGGTCCTGCTCGCCCTCGTCGGGCTGACGGTCCTGTTCATCATCGTCAACACGATCCGCCTGGCGGTGGTCGCCCGGGCCGAGGAGATCGAGATCATGCGCCTGGTCGGCGCCTCCGACGCGTTCATCCGCTGGCCGTTCATCTTCGAGGGCGCCCTCGTCGGCCTGCTCGGGGCGCTGATCACGCTCGCCCTGCTGGCCGTCGGCGCTGCCCCGTTGAGCAACCTGATGACCCGCTTCTTCGAGATCCTGCCGCTCGAGCTCGGCTCGCTGTCGCGCAACCTGGCGATCATCGTCCTGGTCACCGGGATCGGCCTCGGCACGCTCGGATCGTGGGTGTCCGTCCGGAGCTACCTCCTGAGGTAACGCGGCCGGCGCCGGCTGGGGGCCGCGACCGGCAGCCCGGCACGAGCCGCGGTAGGCTGCCGGTGCCCAAGCTCCGCCAGGTGGAGCCGACGCAACCGACAACCCAGGACGACCGATGCTTCCCCTCGATCCCGCCGCCGCTCGACCGGCCGGCGCCCAGCAACCCGCCAACCCGTCGACGGACCCGGTCGATCGGCTCGACGCCGGCCCTCGCCAACGGCGTGCCGCCCCCTGGTTCATGGCGGTCGTCGTCGTCCTCGGCGGTGCCGGACTGTTCCTGTCGGGCTTCGCCCTGGGTGCCCTGCGTGCCTCGACACCGGGCACGGCCGTCTCCGACCAGCAGGCGTTCCAGCCGTTCTGGGATACCTACGACTCGATCCGGAGCGACTTCGCCCTCGAGCCGGTCGACCGGCAGACGCTGGTCGAGGGCGCCATCCAGGGGATGATCAACGCCCTCGGCGACCCGTTCAGCCAGTACCTCAGCCCGAACGCCTTCCAGACCACCCTGGAGGGCCTGGCCGGAACCTTCACCGGGATCGGGGCGGTGATTCCGGCGACCTCGACGACGGACAACTCGCCGTGCACCGTCCTCGGCCCAACCTGCACCCTCGTCGTCTCCAGCGTCATCCAGGCCGCTCCGGCCGACAAGGCCGGCATCCTGCCGGGCGACCGGATCGTCTCGATCAACGGCGTCACCCTGGCCGGCAGCGTCGACGACGCGGTCGGCAGGATCCGTGGACCAAAGGGCACGACCGTCGTGCTGGGGATCGACCGGGGCGGCTCCTCGATCCCGATCTCGATCTCGATCGTCCGCGACGTCATCGTCCAGAAGGAGGTCGAGACCCGCACGCTGGCGAACGGCACGGTCGGCTACATCCACCTGACCGGGTTCAGCGACAACTCGGCTCGCGATTTCGCGGCCGCGGTCAAGGCGGACCTCGCCGCCGGCCAGACCCGCCTGGTGGTCGACCTTCGCGGCAATCTCGGCGGCTACATCACGGCGGCCCAGGCGATCGCCAGCCAGTTCCTGGCCGACGGGGTCGTCTTCTACGAGCAGGGGGCCGACGGCGTCCTGACCGCGACCGACGCGACGGCCGGCGGGGCGGCGACCGATCCCCGGATCCGGGTCGTCGTCCTGATCGACGGCAACAGCGCCTCGGCCAGCGAGATCGTCGCCGGCGCCCTGCAGGCCCGCGGCCGGGCCGAGCTGATCGGCAGCCAGTCCTACGGCAAGGGCACGATCCAGGCCTTCCAGCAGCTCTCGAACAACAGCGGCGGCTTCCGGCTCACGATCGCCAGGTGGCTGACCCCGAACAAGGTCTGGATCAACCACGTCGGCCTCACCCCGGACATCCCGGTGACCGTACCGGCCAACACGCCGGCGGGCAGCGACCCGGTCCTCGATCGGGCCCTGCAGGTCCTGGCCGCGGCGCCGGCCGCTGTGCTCGCGCCGGCGGCGGACTCGCCGGGGCGCGCCCGGGCCGCCTGACCTCGCTATTGCGCTGCCCCGCGCCTTCGGGTACGGTTTCCCCGAACGAAAGGAGGTGATGTGCAGTGTCTGAACGTCGTCGCTGCACCACCTCGCAGGAGATGACCGTCTAAGCGGGCACCCTGCGGGTGGTGAAGCGTTATCGAACGCCGGTCCGCGAGGGCCGGCGTTCGTGCGCCCGGCAGGAGCCTCGATCGAGCGTTCCCGGGTACCATCCGCCGGCGGCCATCACGGCCGACCGCCACCACCGAAGGAGTCAGCCATGGGCGAGGAGACGATCGCCCTCAACCGCCGCGCGCGCCACCAGTTCACGATCGACGACACGTTCGAGGCCGGGATCGCCCTGACCGGGACCGAGATCAAGTCGGTCCGTGGCCACAAGGTGAACCTGTCCGACGCGTACGCCCGGATCGACCGCGGCGAGATGTGGCTGTACGCGGCGCACATCGCCCCGTACGAGGGCGGCAACCGGCTCAACCATGAGGCGAAGCGGACCCGCAAGCTGCTCGTCCATCGGGCCGAGATCACCCAGCTCCTGTCGAAGACGAAGCAGAAGGGCCAGACCATGGTCCCGCTGCGCCTCTACATCAACGAGCACGGCCGGGCCAAGGTCGAGATCGGCCTGGCCCGCGGCAAGCAGCTCTACGACCGTCGGCGTGACATCGCCGAACGCGACTCGCGCCGCGATGTCGCCCGCCAGCTGGCCGACGTTTCGCGCGGCCGCTGAGCGGCCTCCGGCCCGATCCGCAGTCCCGCGGATCCGGTCCTGCCCGGCGCGCCCGGTCGTGCCGATCCGGGGCTTGCCGAACCCGCTTCTGCCCGGCGCGCCCGGTCTCTCGTCCGGTCTCGCCTCTTGGCAGAAGGCGCGGCTTGTGGGATGATGGGTACCTGTCGAACAGGCGTTCGATGGCCGTGGGGATGCGTGGATTCGACAGGGTCCAGCTACCAGGGAACGCGAGCCGAGGATGTCGCTCTGGCCTCGTAAAAAGGCGACAAAACGAAGTAACTGGCAACCGCCAGCCTGCTCTCGCCCTCGCTGCTTAGGCAGTAAGGTGAGCGTGGAAGCAGCCTCCTCCTCGTGGGCTGTGGAAGCGTCATTCAGCGAGGATGCGAACGGTGCGAGCGCCACGTAGCGTCGTTCAAAGCCCGATCTAGGGACACGTGACTGGACCGACCGGGAGCCTGCCGATGGGCGCTCGGGCGGTTGACGACAAATCATCGGACACGCTCGTAGTGGTCCCTGGCGAAGGGTTCTGGACGGGGAGTTCGACTCTCCCCCATCTCCACCAATGACTCCGCGCGGGTGGCTTCACTCGCCGTCGCCGGCCATGCAATCGTCCTCCGAGGGCGCCGTCGCCGCCAACGCCGCGAGGTGGCTTCCCCGCTCGTTACGATGGTCCGGCACACCCGAGTGCAGCCACGAGCGTCGCCGATGGAGGCCGGACCATGGAGACCAACGAGTTCCCCGCCGGGGCGAGCCAGTGGATCGTCGTCTACGTCTCGCCCGACACGAGCGACGAGGTAGATGCGGCCGCCCTCTACGGCGAGATCGCCCAGGACGCGGCGGCGCGCCTGCAGAAGGGCCAACGCCTCATCTCGATGGCCGCGGTCCCGGTCCGCCACGCTCAGGCGTTCCTCGGCCGCCAGGGCAGCGGCTACGAGACGAAGATCGCGGTTGCGGTGGTCTACTCCGCAAGCTAGCGGGTCGGCGCCCGGTCGGGCCCTGTCGGCTCGATCATGCCGCTACCGTCCGGGTCCGGCGGCGAGCTGGCCCGCCCTCGAGCGGCCGACCTCCTAGTTCTCGCCCTTCAGGATGATCCCGATCATCCGCGCGTAGTGCGAGTAGTACGTCTTCTGGTCGATCACCTTGCCGCTCTTGTCGCGGACGGTGACGGTCACCCAGGTGTCCATCCCGTTGGCCTGGTACTCCTGCTGGACGGTCTGGCCGACACGCAGCGACTTCGTGTACTCCACCTTCGTGTAGCCCTGGATGAAGTTCTTCACGATCGGCTTCGAGATGCTGACGGTCCGGCCGGTCGGGACGCTGTACAGGGTGAACCGGACGATGCCCGGCTTGGCGTAGGTGCGGATCAGGATCGGGTAGGGCGTGTCGTTCGTGAAGGTCATGTTCTGGACCGCGCTGCCGTCCTCCCAGACGGTCGCGTCGAGGCCGAGCGGATAGCGGCTGATGTAGTAGTAGTGGTTGGCCCTGGCGCCCATCTTCAGGCCGGCCCGGAGGGCCGCGTTGAACAGCGTCGTCGACGTGGAGCAGATGCCGCCGCCGATCGTCTTGCCTTCGACCGAATGGCCGTTGATGATCGCGCCGCCGAGCTTGTAGCCCTTGGCCAGGCTGACCACCCCGACGGCCTTCCAGAAGTTGAATTCCGCGCCTGGAGCGACGATCGTCCCGTCGATCGCCATGGCCGGGACCGTGATGTTCGCGCTGTTGCCGTTGTGGGCGCCCGGTGCGTAGTAGGTCGTCCAGCTCGAGATCGCCTGCATCAGCGGGGCGGCGCTCGTCGCCTCGGCGGTCGTCAGGCTGGGGCTGCTGGTCGCGATGGCCGGGGTGAGCGGAGCGGTGCTGGCCACGCCGGCCGCCCGTTGGGTCAGGAGCGCCTGGATCAGGGTCACCGAGCCGGTTACGTCGAGCGTCTGGCCATCATGCCCGGCGATCACGCCGACGACCTTGTTCTTCTTGCTGACCAGGAACGAGGCGTTGACGGCCTTTCGATTGATCTTGGCCGCGAGGACGTTGAGCGAAGCCGTCACCTTGGCCGAATCGGCGTAGATGTACGGAACATCGTCTACTCCGGTCAGGACCACCAGCCAGGAGGCGACCGTGGCGGCCGGGATCGTCCACGAGTCGGTGCCGTGCATGAGCACGATCGGCGCGACCTCGCCATTGCCGCCGGCGGCCGCCTGGGCGGCCTGGGCCGAGGTTACCTTCGGGGCGACGGCGACGAGGTCGGCGGAGATGTCGATCGTCTGCGCCGCCGGCGAGCTCAGCGGGGCGAGGGCGACGATGATCTGGCGTTCGAGCGCCTGGGTCGACAGGGCCCGGCCGTCGCTGGAGGTCGTGCCGACGAAGCCGGTCGCGCTCGAGCGGATGGACGCATTGACCGCCGGCGTGTCGATCTTCGCGGCGAGTAGGGCGATGCTGGCCTCGAGGGTCGCCCGGTCGAAGGTGACGACCGGCGCCACGTTCGTGCCGCGAACGGCGGTCCGGACCTCGTCAACGACGCGCTCGAGCGGGTTCCCGGTCCGGCCGACCAGCAGCGCGGCGTCGAGGACGGCGTTCACGTCGAGCTGCCGGCCGAGGTCCGCGTAGGTCAGGGTCGATGGGCCGTCGGGCAGGCTCAGGGTGAGCGTGCCCTGGCCGAGCCCGCCGTAGGCCGCGGTCAGCTTGGCGGCCGCCTGGGCACGGGTCAGGCCCGACAGGTCGACCGATCCGGCGTGCACCCCGGCGCCGACTTTGCCGGCGTGTGCCTGCTCGTAGGCGAGCACGCCGCCGGCGGCCAGCAGGAGGGCCAGGCCGAGGCCCACGACGAAGGCGATCAGAACGTGCGGCCACGCTCGACGCGGGCTCGATTCGAGCTGCGCCGGCAGTTCAGTTTCGGTGGTGGTCGTCATGTTGCGTGGGTCATCCTATCAGCCGTTTCAATACCCGCACCTGCGGCGGTAGTCCCACCCGGCGTGGTACGTCTCGACGGACGAACCGGATCCCGCGTGACGGTCAGGCGCGGGGCAGGACGATGACCCTGCGATTCGGCTCCTCGCCGATCGACTGGGTGGCCACATCCGGATTGTCCCGCAGGGCGATGTGGATCCAGCGGCGCTCGAGGGCGGACATCGGCTCCAGCTGGAGCATCTTGCCGGTCTCGGCGACCCGCTCGGCGGCTCGCCGGGCGATCTCGACGAGCTGGCGCTCGCGCCGGCCCCGGTAGTCCTCGACATCGACGAGGACCCGGGTCCAGTCACCCATCCGCCGGGACAGCATCAGGTTGACGAGGTGCTGGAGGGCCGACAGTCGCTCGCCCTTCCGGCCGATGAGGGCGCCCAGGGCTTCCTTCTCGTCGCCCTCGCCGACCACGTTGAGCCGGCTCGTGTCCCCGGCCCGGATCTCGACCGTGACTTCGAACTCCATCATCCGCATCAGGTTCTCGAGGATCTCCTTGCCGGCCGCGAGCGCCTCCGGCGAGGCGTCGGCCGCCTCGAGATCCGCCCGCTCGGCGGCGACCGAACCGCGTGCCGCAGCCACCTCGGCTGCCTCGCGCTCGGTCAGGTCGGAGGCCGGCGCCCGGCGCGGCTCGCGGTCGGCGTCGTGGCGGGGCGGCCGGTCGGTCCGGACCGGGCGATCGTCCCGGCGCGGGCCCCGGTCGCCACGCGGACGATCCTCGCGGACCGGTCGCTCCGGGCGAGGGGCCTCGGCCCGCAGCGGGGCAGCGGCGGCCGGGGCGCCACCCGGGGCCTCGTGCCGCTCGGGCGGCCGCTCGTCACGTGGCCGGTCATCGCGGCGCGGGCCGCGGTCGTCACGACGGGGCCCCCGATCATCGCGGCGCGGGCCGCGGTCGTCACGCGGGCGATCCTCGCGGACCGGCGTCGGCAGCGGAGTCGCGGCAGCGGCTTCGCGCTTGGGTGCGCTGCCGCCCAGCGCGTCGCGCGGCGCTGCGACGATCCGGGCCGGTTCGGCGCCCATCCCGAGGACACCCCGGCTGCCGGGGGTGAGGATCTCAAAGTCGAGGTCGTTGAGACCGACCCCGAAGGCTTCGCGGGCCGCCTTCAGCGCATCTTCGACGGACTTTCCGGTGAATTCCTGGTAAGCACTCATGGTCAGCGTCGTCTCCCTCGTCGGCCCTGTCGGCCGCCCCGTTCACGGGGACGGATCGTCGTCGCGGCTTTTGCCGCGCGCTCGTCGGTCTGGGTTAGTACCGAGTTCGTCGCTCGCTTGGTCGGATCCGCGGTGGGGATGGCCACCGGGAAGCGCGGCTTGTGGGCCCGGGCGAACGCGGGGTCCCAGCCGAGGAGCGGGAACATCCCGCCCCAGCCAAGGATCAGGTATTGCTGTCCCAGCGAGAACAGCGTGGACACGATCCAGTAGATGAACAGGCCCGCCGGCAGGAACCCGCCGTAGAAGACCGAGATGAACGGCAGGAACAGCATCGACTGGCGCTGGATCTTGGTGTTCTGGTCGTCGACCGCGCCGGGATCCTTGCGCGGCAGGGTCATCCGCGACTGGAACAGCTGGAGGAAGGCCGAGGCGATCGCCAGGATGCTGATCCCGAGGCCGATCACCGGCACGGTGAAGATCGTCGACGGCTGGCTCAGGTCGATGTTGATGAAGGCGAAGTGAATCGTCGAGTTGATGCACGGGATGATGTGCCCGGCCGCGTTGTAGGCCGGCACGTCCGGGCAGTGCAGGTTGATCAGCTGGACGCCGAAGACGCTGAGCATCTCGGTCGGGTTGAAGTTCTGGAGTCCCGAGCTGAAGACCGAATACATCGGGATCAGCAGCATGAACTGGAGGATCAGCGGCAGGCAGCCCTGGGCCGGGTTCACGCCGCGCTCCTTATAGAAAGCCTGGGTCGCCTCCTGGACCTTGACCCGGTCGCCCTTGAACCGCTTCTGGATCTCCTTCAGCTCGGGTCCCAGCAACTGCATCCGCTTCTGGCTGACGATCTGCTTGCGGTACAGCGGGATGAGGATGATCCGGACGAGGAGCGTCACCACGATGATCGCGAGGACCATGCTGCCAGTCGCCTGCTCGACCGCGACGAGGCTGATGAACAGGGCCTGGAAGACCGGCGTGAACAGGAAGGCGAAGATCGAGAAGGGGTCGCTCGGCGTTGCCGGGTGCAGCTTGATGCCGGCCGGTGGGAGCGTCGCCGACGGAATCGGGGTGGCGGTCTGGCCAGGGGCGAGCGTCGCGGCCGGGCCCCCGATCGGGGCACAGGCGGCCACGATGACGACGGCGACCGCGACGACCAGCAGCAGCGGAAGCCACGGCCGCAGGCGGTCGAGCCCGCGGCGCAAGGATGGGCTCATCGGCAGGTTCACCGGTTAGCGAACGGGGTCATAGCCGCCCGGATGCCACGGATGGCAGCGCGCGATTCGCTTGGCACCCATCACGCCGCCGCGGAGCAGTCCGTAGCGCTGGATGGCCTGCTCGGTGTACTGGGAGCAGGTGGGCTCGAACCGGCAGCTCGATGGCAGCCACGCGAACACCACTCGGTAGACCTTGATCAGTCCGATTCCGATCCGTTTCACGCGGTGGTCGGTCCTTCCAGGACTCCTCCTCGACGAAGGAGCCGTGCAACCGTCCCGGTCAGTTCCTCGTGCGTTGCGGTCACGAGCGCCGGACGGGCGATGATCAGTACGTCCCAGCCGGGCTGGAACGAGGGCGCCAGTGCCCTGAGTGCCTCACGGAGGCGGCGGCGAAGCCGGTTCCGAACGACCGCCCCGCCGAGCTTGCGGCTGGTCGCCAGTCCGAACCGGGTGACCTCGAGGTCCGTTCGAACGAAGCGTACGACGAGGAGCGGATGAGACCGTGCCGTCCCGGTTTCCTGGAGCGTCGCGAAGTCCCTCGGGCGGGAGAGCATCACGAGACGCGGCGGGTGGGTGCCTCGCTCGATCAGGCCGTCAGCCGCTTCCGGCCGCGAGCGCGGCGGGCGGCCAGGATCCGTCGACCGCCGGTCGACTTCATCCGGGCGCGGAAGCCGTGTTCCTTGGCGCGGTGGCGCTTCTTTGGCTGGTAGGTCTGCTTCATCGAGACTGCGCGCGATCCTCTCCATCAGGCCCTTCGGCCCGCCCCTGGTAATCAGATGATTCCGACCCTCAGAGGCACGACAACGCGCCGTGCGCACGAAAGCGCCTGGCGCGTCGACGTCCGGGAGAGTATATGGACGGCTCCGATCGAGTGTCAAACCTGGGGCGGTGCCTCACGAACGGGGCCTGACGAGCTCGATGCGGGGCCGGCGCCGGCGGGGTCGGGGGCCGGCCGTCGAGCCAGCTCGTGCGTGGGAGGCGATCCGGACGAAGGTATCCCGGGCCGAATCGGGCCGCGACCGACCATAAGGCGGCCCGCGGCGGAATCTTGACAGGACTGCTGGCACGACGGGCGGCCCGTGCGTTGAGAGATTCCGCGGAGGCGGGGTCATGGACGGTCGGGCCCGGGGCGAGGCGTCCGGCACCGCCCTCCGAGCGCATGCCCGAGCGCATTCCGAGCGCCCGTGCTCGGATACTCCCGGGGAGTATCCGGATTCTGATGCGCCGCCGCCTTGCTAGGCCGCCGGAGCCGGTGCTATTCTTCGCGAGCCCCCGACGCCGGGACGCTCGCGGGCACCTTCGGAGCCCCCGGAGGAGCCAGTGGAGCGGTCAGTATCCGGCCCCGCGTAGCGGCGTCCGTGGCCACGACACCTGGCTCCGCCGTCGACTGTTCACCCCGGGCCGCCGCGTCGGCGATTTATTCCTCCGAGCTGCAGGGTCACATCCAGCATATGGACGCGAAGCACGTATGGCGAGCCGCCCTCGGTGAGCTCCAGGTCTCACTGTCCCCGGCTAACTTCGAGACGTGGCTGCGCGACACGAACCTGATCGAGGTCGACGACAACCTGTTCCGGATCGCGGTCCCGAACGGGTTCGCCAAGGACTGGCTGGAGACCCGCTATCGCTCGCTGATCTCCCAGACGCTCGCCCGGATCGTGGGCTACAGCGTCCAGGTCGAGTTCATCGTGCGCGCCGCCGAGGCGCCGCCGGCGGGCGAAGACGGCCCCCACGGCCCCCAGCCAACAGGTTCGCCTCGAGCCCGGCCGGGTCGGCGGCGAGGGCGGCGCATCGAATCTCAATCCCCGCTACACCTTCGCCAACTTCATCGTCGGCTCAGCCAACCGGCTCGCCCATGCCGCCAGCCTGTCGGTCGCGGAGCGACCCGGCCACGCCTACAACCCGCTCTTCCTGTACGGCGGGGTCGGTCTCGGCAAGACCCACCTGATGCACGCGATCGGCAACCAGGTGATCGCCAAGTTCCCGCGCAAGAAGGTCGTCTACGCCACGTCCGAGAAGTTCACCAACGAGTTCATCACATCGATCCAGCAGGGCAAGATCGACGAGTTCCGGGCCCGCTACCGGCGGATCGACCTGCTCCTGATCGACGACATCCAGTTCATCGCCGACAAGGAGCGAACGCAGGAGGAATTCTTCCACACGTTCAATACGATCCACGAGGACGGCAAGCAGATCGTCCTGAGCTCGGACCGCCCGCCAAAGCAGATCGTGACCCTGGAGGAGCGCCTGCGCAGCCGGTTCGAGTGGGGCCTGATCGCCGACCTGACCGCCCCGGACCTCGAGACGCGGATCGCGATCCTGCGCTCGAAGGCCGAGGAGATGGCGGTCCCGATCACCTCCGACGTGATCGAGTTCATCGCCCGCAAGGTCGTCAGCAACATCCGGGAGCTCGAAGGCGCGCTCAACCGGATCGTCGCCTACGCGAGCATGAGCTCGACCTCGATCAGCATCGAGCTGGCCCAGGCGGTCCTGGCCAACGTCATCTACAACCCCAAGAAGCGCCAGGTCACACCCGAGCGGATCGCCCGGGTCGTGTCCGACTACTACGGCGTCCCGATGGACGTGCTCCAGGGCCAGAAGCGTGACCGGGCGATCGTCGTCCCTCGCCAGATCGCGATGTACCTGATGCGCGAGGAGACCGACGTGTCGCTCCTGCGGATCGGGGCCGAGCTGGGCGGCCGGGACCACTCGACGGTCCTCCACGCCTGCGACAAGATCAATCGCGAGACGGCCGCCAACGACGAGCTGCGCCGCGAGATCGCCGCCGTGCGCGAGCTGATCTACGCCGACTGACGGGTCCCGCCGCCGCGGGTCGTCCGAGGTTGCCCCCGCGCCAGGCGGCGGGCCGGCCGTTCCGGGACCCATTCCTGTGGACAACGGCCCGATTCCCGTGGAGAACCGTGCCGCGCTGTGGAGAATGACCGGGCTCGATCGGGCGGTCGCGGGCCTCCCGGGCGGAGGATGGGGCAGACCGCCGGAACGGCTGCGGGAGATGTCCACGTTCGCCCACCGGTCAGTCCCCGGGATCGCCCCCGCCATCCACGGCGGACCCTGGTTCATCCACCACCGAATCACGCACGGTCGAGCGTGACCGTCCACCCCGTCAACAGGATGATGGTGATGATGACGGACTAAGATAGGTTCGATTGAATCCCCAGCGAAGAAACGACCAGGGTGGGCAAGAGCGCCGAACCCGCGCCGATCACCTCTGGTCCAGCCCGATCCTCGAGCCCCTGGAGTGAATCCCCCGTGAATGTATCGGTCATGCAGGAGAACCTTGCGCGAGGCCTGTCCATCGTCAGCCGCGCGGTCTCGACCCGGAGCACGCTGCCGGTCCTGGGCAATGTCCTGATCCGGACCGAGGACGCGGGCCTCAAGTTGACCGCCACGAACCTCGAGATCGGGATCACCTACTGGGTTCCGGGCAAGATCGAGAAGGACGGTGCGATCACCGTGCCGGCCCGGCTCCTGACCGACATCGTGGCGGGCCTGCCGTCGAGCGAGAGGGTCGAGCTCGAGCTGCAGGCCGGTGACACCCTCCGGATCCGCTGCGGCCGATTCGAGTCGCACGTGAAGGGGATCGACGCCGAGGAGTTCCCGGCGATCCCGACCGCCGGAGAGCGGCCCACCACCCGGATCTCGCAGAAGGTCCTCAAGCAGGCCTTGATCGAGACGACCTTCGCGGCCGCCAGCGACGAGGCCCGGCCGATCCTGACCGGCGTCCTGTGGCGCTTCGAGGGCGACCACCTCACCCTCGCTGCGGCCGACAACTACCGGATCGCGGTCAAGAAGATCGAGATCCTCGACCCGGTCGAGGAGACCAGCCTCGTCGTCCCGGCCCGTTCCCTGACCGAGTTGAGCCGCGTCCTGAACGACACCGACGACCCGATCGAGGTGATGCTCGCCCCGGCCCGCAACCAGGTCCTCTTCCACCTCGATGGGATCGACCTCGTCAGCCGGCTGATCGACGGCCAGTTCCCGAATTACCAGCAGGTCCTGCCAAAGGGCCACACGACCCGGACGGTGGTCGACCGCGGGGAGCTCTACAAGGCGGTCCGGCTGGCCGCCCTCATTGCCAATGCCGCGGCCAACATCGTCAAGCTCCAGGTGAGCGCCGATGGCGGCGGCGTGGTCGTCACGGCGGCGGCCGAGGTCGGCGACAACGAAGGCCTGGTCGAGGCCAGCGTCGAAGGCGACGGGACCACGATCGCGTTCAACTCGCGCTACCTCTCGGACGTCCTGGAGAAGGTCAACGCCGAGCAGTTCGCCCTCGAGCTCAACGGCCCGCTCTCGCCGGGCGTCTTCCGGCCGATCGGCGACGACACGTACACGCACGTGGTCATGCCGGTTCGCACCACCTCGTAGAACCGAGGCACCGGACGCCCCGTCCGCCGGGCGCGCCGGGTCGAATCCCCTGCTCGAACGCCTCGTCCTGACCGACCTGCGGGGCTACCGTGCCCTCGACCTGCGGCTCGGGCCCGGTCCCCACCTCTTCCACGGGCCGAATGCCGCTGGCAAGACGAGCCTGCTCGAGGCGATCGTCCTGCTGGCCACGGGCCGCTCGCACCGGACCCCGACCGACGGCGAGCTGATCCGCTGGGGCGCCGGCCTGGCCCGGGTGGAGGGCTTGATCGACGGCGGCCAGGCCGGCGGTGGCTCGACCGTCGATGTCGTCCTCCTGGCCGAAGGTGCCGGCGCCCAGCGCAAGCGGATCCGGGTAAACGGGGTCGCCCGTCGAGCGACCAGCCTGGCCGGGACGCTTCGGGTGGTCCTGTTCGCGCCCGAGGAGATGCTCCTGATCGCCGGCTCGCCCGGCCTCCGCCGGAGCGCCCTCGACAGCCTCTCGGGCGGCCGCTCGCCTGCCTACCTGGCCGACCTGGCGACCTACACCCGGGCCCTCCAGCAGCGCAACAGCCTGCTTCGGGCGGTCCGCGAGGAGCAGGCCGGCCGCGAGCAGCTCCGGTTCTGGGACACGGCCATCCTCGACGCCGGCGCGGCGGTCGTGGCCGGCCGGCTGGCGCTTCTCGAGGCGATCGCCGAGCCGCTCGCCGCCGCCCACGGGGAGATGGCGCCCGAGGAGGGCCGGCTCAGCCTCCGCTACGAGACGAACGCGCCGGCCCAACCCGGCGAGACGGTCCGCGACGCGCTCGCCCGCCGCCTGGTCGAGACGGCGGACAAGGAGATCTGGAACGGCTCGACCCTGGTCGGCCCGCACCGCGACGACCTCGCATTCGAGCTCGATGGCGGCGACGCGATCCGCAACCTGGCCGGCTTCGCCTCCCGCGGCCAGCAGCGGACGGCGATCCTGGCCCTCAAGCTGGCCGAGCTCGATCTCCTGACCGCGCTCGACGGCCGGCCGCCGCTGCTGCTGCTCGACGACGTGTTCAGCGAGCTCGATCCCGACCGGCGCTCCCACCTCGTCCGGCGGATCGCCGCCCTGCCCCAGGCCCTGATCACGACGACGACCCTCGACGACCTCGACCCCGCGCTGCGGGCGGGCGCGACCAGCTGGGCGGTCGAGGCCGGACCGGATGGAGCGGCGATCGCCGGGCCGGTCGCCCCCGGGGCGCCGATCGGCCCGGACGGGGGGGTCCGATGAGCGGCGACGAGGGCTCGGGCCGGAGCCGGCGACGGCCGATGGAGCGGATCGGCGAGCTGATCCCCGAGGCCGCCCGACGGCTGGGCCTCGAGGACGAGCTGCGCCTCGCCCGGGCCGGAGCCACCTGGGAGGCGCTCGTCGCCGAGCGGGTGCCACCCGCGGCCGGTGCCTGCCGGCTGGTCCGGGCCGAGGGCGGGGTGCTCCTGGTGGAGGCCGACGCCCCGATCGTCGGCCAGGAGCTGCGGCTTCGCGCGCCCGAGCTCCTGGCGGCATTCCGGACCGCCCCGGGCGGCTTCGCCGCGCGCGAACTGAGAGTGGTCATCCGCCGCGTATAATCCGGCGCACCTGCCAGCCGCCCCGGGGGGTCGGGCCCAATCGGGCCGATTGCCCTGGACGCCCTCTGAACCGTCACTCGCCTGATTCACCGAGGCCCGCATGGCCGTACGGCTCCAGATGAAGCTCGGCTACGCCGCTGCCGCGGCCCGGCCACCCGGCTCGCCCGACGCCATCCTGTCCGAGGAACCGTCGATCGGCAGCGTGGCCCGCTCGAAGGGCAGCATGTTCCTGGTCGTCACCTCGCGGACGGGCGGTCCGCGCGTCGGCGAGGCCACCCGCCTGGTCGCCGAGGCGATCCGCGACGCCTACTACTACGACGAGTCAGCCGGGATCGTCGTCTGCCTGGAGAAGGCGATCCGGGCGGCGAACAAGAAGATCCTTCACCAGCGCGACCGGCTCGGCGGCGATCGCAACGACGAGGCCAACGGCCCGCTCGGGGTCGGCCTGGCCGTCGTCCGGGGCAACGAGCTGTACGTCGTGACGGTCGGCCCGGCCGAGGCGCTCCTCGTCCGGCAGGCCCGGCTGTCGACCCTGCCGGACCCGAACCGGGCCCGCGGCCTGCCCTCGAACGACCTCGAGCCGAGCGTCTGGCGAGGCGAGATCAACGTCGGCGATTCGCTCGTGATCGCCTCCGAGAACCTCGTCGCGCGGCTCGGCCCGGACGAGGTCAAGGACGCGCTCCTGACGCTCCACCCGCAGTCGGCCATGGAGCAGCTCCACGCCCGCTTCGTGGCGGCCGGCGGGACCGGCAGCGATGCCGCGATCGCGGTCGAGGCGACCGAGGTCTCGGCCACCACCCGCCAGCGCCGGCTGATTCCGGCCCACGCCCCGGAGCCGCTGGCCGGCGCGCCGGACCGCTCCCCGATCCCGCTCGCCGACAGCGTCACGGGTGCCGCGTCCTCCCTCCAGGAGACCGCCGGCCGGGCGACGGCCGCCGCCGGGGGCGCGGTCGGACGGGGCTTCGGCCGGTTTCTCGACCTCCTGCCCCGCCGCCGGCCCGGCCAGCGCACGGTGACCCCGGCATCGAGCCGGGTCGAGACGCAGCGCCGGGCCGCGATCGCCGTCCTGGCCTTTGTCGCTCTGGCCCTCGTCCTGGTCGGCACGATCTCGATCGCCGGCTTCATCAAGGGCAGCCCGAGCGACCTCAGCTCGATCACGGCGGCCCAGCGTGCCTTCCAGACCGCCCAGGGCGACCTGAGCCAGGTGAACGGGCCCGGGGTCGACCTGGTGAAGAACGATCGCAACCGGGCGCAGCAGCTCCTCGACGACGCCTGGCAACAGCTCGATGCCGCGGAGAAGGCCGGCATCTCGACCGCCGTGACCGCGCCACTCCGGGCCCAGGCGCGGGCCGGCCTGAACGAGCTGTACAAGATGATCTTCGTCAACGCCGCGGTCGACGTCTCGTTCGCCAAGGCCAGCCCGGCGCTCAACCTGGGCTCGCTCGTCCTCGGCCCGGACGGCGCGCCGTACGTGCTCGACCCGGCGACGAAGGCGGTCTACCGGATCGACCTCAAGGCGGGCAAGGCGGTCGCGATCGCCAAGGCCGGCGACAACATCCGAGGGGTGAAGATCGACGTGCCGATGTTCATCGCGGTCGGCGGCCCCGACCTGCTGATCCTCGACGCGAAGAACGTCCTGTGGCGCTGGCGCCCGGCCGACGCGACCGGTCGCGGCACGATCGTCCGCGTGATCGTGCGCAACTCGTCGAGCTGGGGCAACGACATCCGGGGCATCGGCACCTTCCTGCGCAACGCCAGCCAGGGGCTCTACAACCTGTACGTCGTCGATCCGTCCCAGCGCAACATCATCGTCTACACGCCGGCCCTCGACGGCAGCTTCCCGGCATCCTCGACCGGCCGCCTGCTGAACCCGCAGGACCTCTCGTCGGTCGACCAGATGCTGATCGACGGCGACATCTACCTGACCCAGGGCGGCACGATCAACCATTTCATCGGGGGCGCATCCCAGGGCTGGAAGGCGGCCGATCCCGGCGACGAGATCCTGCGGGCCGCTCCCCATTACACCCTGCTGGCCACCGCGACGGCGCGTGACCTCGGACTGCTCTACGCCTACGACCAGCCGAACCAGCGGGTCCTGGCGATCGACAAGGACACCGGAGCGATCGTCGAGCAATACCAGCTGGCCAACGGCGACACGTCCTGGTCGGACATGCGCGGGATGGTCGTCGTGGCCGGCACGAACGGCGCGCCCGACACGCTGATGTGGATCGACCAGAACCGCCTGGTCAGCTCGGTCCTGGTGGCCGTGCCTGAGGCCGGTGCGTCGCCCTCGGCCGGACCGTCGCCCTCGGCGTCTGCATCGCCCAGCGTCAAGCCGAAGGTGACCCCCAAGCCGAAGGTGACGCCCAAGCCGACGCGCAAGCCGACGCCGAGGCCCACGAAATAGCCGTGCTCAACCGATCCATCCGATCGGGCGTGGGATAATCGGACCATGGCCGGCGAGCTGATCGAAGTCGTGGTCGAGAGCGTCCGGGTGCACATGCCCTCGAGCAACCACGTGGTGATTCTCAAGGAACGCGACCGGGAGCGCTACCTGCCGATCTGGATCGGCCCGTGGGAGGCCAATGCGATCGCGATGCGCCTGCAGGGCGTGGCCCCCGAACGGCCCCTCAGCCACGACCTGTTCAGCTCGATCCTGGAGGAGCTCGGCGCGACGATCGAGCGGGTCGTGATCGCCACCCTCGCCGAGGAGACCTACCACGCCCGGCTCCACATCCGGGCGAACGGCACAACCCTCGAGGTCGACTCGCGGCCATCCGATGCGATCGCCCTGGCCGTCCGGGCCGGCGCCCGGATCTTCGCCTCCGAATCGGTCCTCGACCGGGCCGGCGTGAGCCCGGACGCCGCGGTCGTGGCTTCGCTCAGCGGCGAGCTCGAGGAGGGCGAGGAGTCGACCGACCCGCGTCTGGCCGTCTTCCGCGACTTCGTGAACTCGCTCGACGTCGACCCGGAGAGCCGCGAAGGCCCGAAGCCGGAGTAGCGCTCAGTCGTCGCCCAGGATCGGCTCGCCGCGCCGGAGCGCGCGTCGCGGGTTGGCCCACAGCCGGAGCCTGAGGTTCCAGAAGTCGCGAACTGCCCGGAGGACCACCGACGGCCGGGCGCCGGTCGCCGAGCCGACCGTCCGGGCATAGTGCGGGACGCCGACCTCCGCGACCGACCGATACTCGGCCTCCAGCTTGATCAGCAGCTCGGCCGAGAAGAACGCCCCGCCCGACTCGATCCGGAGGTCCCGCAGCGAATCGCGCCGGAACAGCTTGCAGGCGCAGTCGACGTCGGTCACCCGGAGGCCGAAGAAGATCCGGTTGGCCAGGCGGTAGGACCTCGCGTACAGGGTCCGGATCAGGGGATCGGCCCGATGGATCCGGAAGCCGACGACGACATCGGGCTCGTCGGCCTCGGCGATCCGGGCCGCCAGGCGGCCGAGATCGCCGACGGCGAACTGCCGGTCACCGTCGGTGAAGCCGACCCAGTCGAAGCGGGCGGCCCGGAAGCCGGACCGCAGCGCGGCGCCGTAGCCGAGGTTGGTCGGGTGGTGGACGGCCCGGACGCGATCGGGCCGGGCCGCCGCCAGCTCGTCGGCGATCGCGCCGGTCCGGTCGGTCGAGCCGTCGTCGACGATGATGATCTCGAAGGTCTCGGCCAGGGCAGGCAGGGCCGTCAGCGCGTCCGCCACGAGCGCCTCGACGTTGCCCTCCTCGTTGTGGGCGGGAAAGAAGTACGACAGCGCCGTCAGGCGGGCCGGCCCGCCGCTGGCCTCGGCCGTCGGGGCGCTCATGGCCGGGCCCCGGTTCGGCCGGTCACCTCGTACACCGGCTGACCGGGATCGGTCGCGTCGACCAGCGTCATCGTGTAGCGCGCCTCGAGGGGCGCCAGGTCCTCGGGCAGGCGCACGAGGTACACCGCCCGCCGGCCAAGGTTGGAATCGATCACGTCGGAAACACTGCCCAATCCTTCGTCCAGGCGCGTTCGATCATCGACGATCCACACGCCCGGGATCTTGCCTTCGACCTTCTGTGCGTACCATAGCGGGGTTGAGTAACTCCACCAGCTGATCACGACCCCGTGCGGGTCGAGCTTCGGCAGGAATCCCGCCAGCCAATTCGGGGCGGCCCGGTCGGCGCTCCGGTCGACGCTCCGCCAGGTAACCGGGATCGCGCTCGCGCTGGGGATGACGAGGACGGCCGCCAGGGTGATCTCGACCAGCACGCTCGGCCGGCCGCGGATTCCGTCGGCCGCAGTGGCGCCCAGGGCGCGGACGAGCGAGCCGCCCGGCGCGTGATCGACCGCCCGCTCGAGCAGCCCGACCGCCTCGGCGGCGAGGACCGCCAGCCAGGTGATCGCGATCAGGGCCGGGCCGAGCAGGTAGCGCCAGATCTCCGCGTTCGTGTACGACTCGGCGAACCAGCAGGTGAGGACGAGAGCGGGCGCGGTCAGCAGGGCGTAGTGGGGCCGCCGGACCGCGGTCACGACGAAGGCCACCGGGATCAGCCAGGCCAGCGGGCCGAACTGCTGGCCGGCCGTCGCGAGCAGGTCGCCGAGCTTCAGGTCGAGGTTCGACACCGGGCCGATGCCGCCGGTGAACTGGACGCCGAGGATCACGTACAGGAAGCCGGCCAGGGTCTGGGGCTGGCCGTACACGAGCGGGGCCGGGAACGGACCGGCCCGCAGTGGCAGCTCGACGTAGAGCACGGCCGCCGTCACGAAGGCCGTGGCGAGGCAGCGGAAGAAGAACCAGCGCCGGTGCAGGATCTCCGGCTCGACCGCCCGGACGTACAGGGCGATGCCCGGGATGAGGAGGAGGCTCAGGGTGTGGTTCGCCAGGGCGATCCCGAACACGAATGCCGCGAGCACCAGGCTCCGGTCGGCCCGATGGTCGATGCCGTCCTGGCCGCTCGCCGCCCGACGGCGCTCCCAGTCGACCAGCACGCCGAGCAGGACCGCCACGAGGGCGAGATGGAGGGCGTGGACGTCGGCCCGGGTGGCGATCTGCCAGGCGATCGGGGTGGTCGCGAGGACCAGGCCGGAGGCGAGGCCGATCCAGCGCCGGCCGGTCAGCCGGGCGACGAGCAGGACCGTCGCTCCGGCTGCCACGCCACCCAGGATCGCCGAGAGCAGGTTCATCCGGAACGCCGGGTCGCCGAACGGCTGGAGGACGATCGAGGCGAACCAGCCCAGGATGACCCAGGCGGGGAAGCCGGTCGGGTGGCCGGTGCCCATCGGCGGCCCGATCGTCTGGAGCTCGCCGGTGTCCCACAGGTAGAGGCCCGGCAGCAGGGTCCGGACGGCCAGGGCCGTCGCCAGTGCGGCCGCCGCGAGGGCCAGCGCCAGCAGGCCGAGCCGAGTGCCGTCGCCGAGGCGGCCCCTGTGTCCGGCGGACCGCCTCCCTCCGGGTTCAGCATGAACCGGGCCGGCTGGTCACCAGCCGAGCAGGTGACCCCAGATCACCCCCCACAGGTTGACCAGGACCGACAGCCCGATCAGGGCGTAGCCGATCCGGCGCCGGCGCATCGCCTGCAGGGCGAGCGCCACGAGGACCAGGGCGAACGGCGCGAAGTCGTTGCTGAAGCGATAGCCGAACTGGACCCAGCCCTGGCTGAAGTGCATCAGGTTGACCGTGGCAATCGCGACCACGGCAATCGCCGACCCGGAAACGAGCCGGTCGATGCCCCACCAGCGCAGCGACAGGAAGCCGAGCAGCCAGGCCGGGCTGGTCAGGAACAGGCTCATGCCTACGTCGCGGGGCGCGACCAGCGGGCAGTCGCGCTCGAACAGCGCTCGCGCGTCGTTCGAGGCGGTGCACGGCGGAAGGATATCGGGCAGGCCGCCGATCATCAGGGGCAGGTTCTGGACCAGGTAGCGCGGGTCCTCGATCGCCCAGCCGGGGTGGTAGTTGAGATCGGGATAGGCGACGGTCTCGAGGGCGTACAGGTAGTCGTAGCCGGGATGCAACAGATGGCCGGTCGTCACCTGGTTGTAGAGCAGGAAGACCGCCACCGGGATCGCTGCGCCGAGCCCGGCCGAGACCGCCCGCCGGCCCCACCAGCCGCCACCGCCGACGAAGACGAAGAACGGCGCCCCGAGGATCACCGTCAGGCGCGACGTGGAGGCCAGTCCGAACAGGAGCCCGGCCACGAACTGGCGGCGATCGATGCGCACGGCGGACGTCCAGCCCGCCGCCCCGCCGACGCCGCCGGCCAACCCCGTGCGCCCGGCGAGCGCGTCAGCGGGGTCACCGTCGTCGCCGAGGGCCGCTCGTGGATCGGCCTCGAGGGCGATCCCGATCGCGATCAGGGTCAGGCCGGACGCCACGACATGGGCGAAGAACCAGGTCGAGCCGAGCTCGGCGGCATACCACAGGACCGTTCCCAGGCCGAGGAAGATCGTGGTCGCGATCCGGACCGGCCGGTCGAGGCGCAGCCGGCCGAGCATCCAGAAGGCGAGGGCCACGTCGATCGCCCCGATGAACGTGGCGATCAGCTGGGCGTTCGTGGTCAGGCCGAAGGCGGCCACGAACGGCAGCAGGACGAGCGCCGGCAGGGGCGGGAACGGGATGAGCGCGTCGGCCGGGGATGCTCCCATTCGGGTCGAGGATCGGCAGGACGTCCTGGAAGTAGTCGTTGCCCGGCGATGTCGGGGTGGCGGTCACCGGATAGCGGATGCCGGCCTGGCCCTCCAGCCAGGCCGAGGCCTGCCACACGAAGTGGTTGTAGAAGTCCGGCCGGTCGGGGTTGCTGACGATGTAGATGGCCAGCATCGCCACGCAGATCAGCACGCCCGCCCACATCGTCGTGTCCGCCGGGCCGCGCTCGGTTCGGCCGCGGGCCCGGGGCCGGCCGGGGAGGTCACGTGGCCTTGTGCTATCCTCCGCTCCACCTCAGCGCTCGTGCAGGAGG
>CAWEAL010000009.1:0-31291 GCA_963807035.1 uncultured Chloroflexia bacterium
GGGGCCGCCGCGGCAGGTGCCCAGCCACGGCGCGCGCGATCACGGAGCCTCGCCTGTCCTGGCTGCGCGGGAGCTGGAATTGGCGAGTCAGTCGGTGAACGAGCCGCTACGATGAACACAATCCGGATCAGTCTGGCTTCGTTCTGGAGCACAGCGCGAGGAGGGTCCGTCGGTGTTCGGCTGGAGGGCGCGAATCGGGCTGGTGAGCCCGGGCACCAGCGGGATCCATACGACCGCGCTCGAGATGGAGATGCTCGCGCCGGACGGGGTCCTGTTCGTCAGCCGCTTCCTCGACGGGCCGAGGTCGCTCGGGCTGGCCGACTTGCGGGCCATGCTTCCCCAGGTCGTTCCGGCGGCGGAGGAGGTCGCCCGGGTCGAGAACCTCGACCTGATCCTGATGGCCGGCGCTCCGATCGTGCTGGCCAACGGCTCGGCCAGGCTGATCGAGATGATCGAGCAAGCGACCGGCCTGCCGGCGACGACGAATGTCACCGCGATCGTCCGTGGACTCCGGCGGCTGGGCGCGGGCCGGGTCGTGGTGGTCACGCCCTACTACCCGCAGGAGATCGTCGACCTCGTCCGCGCGTTCCTCGAAGACGAGGGGATCGAGATCGTCGCCTTTGCCGGCGGCGCGAGCGTCGACTTCGGCAGGCACAAGGAGGTCCTGCCGCAGCACACCTACCGGACGGCGAAGCGGGCGATCCTCGAGGCGCCCTCGGCCGACGGGCTGGTGATCGTGGGTGGCGGGGCGCCGGACGAGCGCCTCATGGGCCGGGGCCACGACCCGGTCACCGACGGCCAGGCTGGAGAACGGGCCGAGATCGGCCCGGCGAGCCCAGTCGAGGACGTGATCGGCGGCCCCGGGACGGGACCGGCTGGGCAGTCCGATCGCGATCCGCATCGGATCGCCAGTCGCGGGCTGCGAGTCAGACGGCGGCGGTCGAGGACCGCGCGCTCGAGGCGCAGGTTGGGCAAGACCTCGCGACCGAAGACGTCGATGAACTCGGCCTGATTGCGCCCGACGTTGTGCAGGTGGACCTCGTCGAAGCCCATGTCGACGTAGTGCTGGATGTGGCGGACATGGGCCTCGAGATCGCTCGTGATCAGGACCCGGTTCTTGAAATGCTCGGGGGTGACCATCCGGGCCATCGCCGCGAAATCCTCGGGGTTGCGGATGTCCTGCTTGGCGAAGGGCATCCCGCCGTTCGGCCAGAGGCGGACCGCGTTGTCGATCGCCTCGGCGTCGGTCGGAGCCCAGGAAACGTGGATCTGGAGGAGCTTGGGCGCCCCGCTCGGATCCTTGCCGGCCTCACGGGCGCCCTCATCGAACTTGCCCCACAGCATGCCGATCTTCTCGTCGGCCGCCCCGACCGTGATCATCCCGTCGGCGAACTTGCCGGTCTTCTTCGCGTTGAGCGGTCCGGCCGTGGCCACGTAGACCGGGACAGGCTGCTCGGGTCGGGTATAGAGCTTCGCGCTCTCGAGCTTGAAGTGCTCGCCGCGGTGTCGAACCACGGCCCCGCTGAAGAGCTTGTTGATCACCTCGATCGCCTCGAACATCATCGCGCTGCGGACACCGATCTCGGGCCACTCGCCGCCGACGACGTGCTCGTTGAGCGCCTCGCCGGCACCGAGGCCCAGCCAGAACCGGCCGGGGTACATCGCCCCGAGAGTGGCCGCGGCGTGGGCGATCACGGCCGGGTGGTAGCGAAAGCCGGGGCAGGTGACGGCCGAGCCGAAGGGCAGGCCCGTCCGCTGGCCGAGGGCGCCCATGAACGACCAGGCGAACGCGCTCTGGCCCTGCTCCGGGGTCCACGGGTGGAAGTGCTCACTGACCATGAAGCCTGCCGTGAAGCCGGCTGCCTCGGCCTGGACGCACCAATCGAGCAGGTCGGTGGGATGGAACTGCTCGAGCATCGCGGCGTAGCCGATCCGGGTCATGGTTGCCTCACGGTGGTTGGTCGCGGCGCGGGTGCGGTCCGCTCGATTGTACGCAATATCACAGATATTGTACCCATCAAGCGCGGCCCTCGGGCCGCCGCCGGCGGCGGGGAGCCGTTCGGTCGAGCCGTTCAACGTCCCGCCGTCGAAGGAGGTAGCCCGAGTCCCCATGGACAGCGGCCAGCCGGCCCGACCGGATCGCCCGGCGGAGCCAGCCGGCCGAGCGGTCGACGGCCGCCGCCGCCTCGCGGACGGTCAGCGGGTCGCCGGTCTGGTAGAAGTCGCTGTGGTGGCCGAGGTCGCTATGGTAGATGGGGCCCTGATCGACGGCGAAGCTGGCCGGCCCGTCCGCGCCGGGCGCCACGAACCGACCCGAGCGCTGGCGCGCGTCATAGGCCCGCCGCCGTCCCGGGCGGCCGAGGACCTCGTAGGCCCGGGCGATCGCCTTGAACTTGCGGTCGGCTGGGTCGCCCGGCTCGACGCGAGCGTCGGGCCCGGCCGGAGGCATCCGCCGGCCGAGCGTGTCCGGGTGGTAGCGCCGGGCGAGGCGCCGATAGGCCGCCTTGATCTCGGCCGCGGTCGCCGTGCGGGGAACCCCGAGTGTGCCGTAGTGGTCCGTCCGGGTCGTGTCGATCGTCCCTTCTCGCGTCCGCCCGATGCGTCAGCCGGCCGGCCGATCCATCGAGGTCGAGCCGGCGATCTCCCGATCCGGATGCGCCCCCAACGAGCTGAACCGGGGCCGATCCTGGTTGCACAGGTCCATCGCGATCCGGGCGTACACGACGGCGGCGTCGGTCAGGTCCCTGACTTTGAACGATTTCCGGATTGCGTGCGCCCGCGACCGCGGGGCGTAGCTGATCGCCGGGATGCCCAGCTCGTTGAACGCGTTCGTGTCGCGCCACATGCTGGTGACCGGGTCACCCACGATCTCGGGCGGGCTGTCAAAGACCTGACGTCGTGGCCGCGCCGGACGGTCTCGATCAGGCGTTCGGCGCCGCGAGCCTCGAAGCCCGGCCGGTACAGGAAGAGCTCGACCGTCCCCTCGACGCCTGCCCCGGCGAGGACGCGCCCGCAGCTCGTCGCGCAGGTCGAGCGGGTTGGCGCCCGGGCAGGATCCGGGTGTCGACGTAGATCCGGCACACCTGCGGCGCGCTCGTCAGGTTGAACGGGTAGCCCGAACGGATCGCGTTGATGCTCGCCTTCGGCACGATCGTCCCGTTCGGCCCACGGTAGGTGTGGCGCTGCTGGTAGTCATACGCCCATTCCTCGAACGCGGCGACGACGGCAGCCGTCCGGACGATCGCGTTGGGGGCATCGGTCAGGCCGGTCGGGCGCGGCAGGTAGGGGGTGTAGTAGCGAGGCGTGTCGGTCATCACGGTGATCTTGAAGTGCGCCTTGCCCGGCTCGATCCCGACGATCCCGAAGCCGGTCCCCTCGGCGACGAGCGCGAAGTCGGCGACGGCGCCGTGGGTGATCATGAATCGCGCCCCGAGGTCCTTGCTGAGAGTACGCCGGGCCCTGCCACTCGTCGATCGGCTCGCGCGAGATCTCGCCGGCGACTGCGCTCACGATCAGGTCGCCCTTGAGCGGATAGCCCGCCGCCCGAATCGCCTTGGCCGCGACGAGGAAGGCCGCCATCGGGCCCTTGTCGTTGACCACGCCGTCACCGTAGATCTCGTCTCCGTCGACCCAGGCCGAATGGTAGAGCGGATCGTGGGGGTCCCGGGCCGACAGGACGGCGTCCGGCCGGAGGGTGGTGTCGAGGTGGGAGTTGTAGATCAGGCTGTAGCCGCCGCCCGATCCATCGAGCCAGGCCGCAACGTTGAAGCGGTCCTCGGCCAGCGCGAAGCGACGGGGCTTGAAGCCGTTGCCGGCCAGCCAGTCGAAGACGAACTCGCCGGCCCGGCCCTCGCTGCCGGTCGGGCTGTCGATGTTGCCGAGGGCGAGGGCCAGCTCGACGACCTCGTTGGGATCGATCCGGCGGACGACATCGTCGGGGCTCATGGGCGAGCTCTCCTGGTTGGGCGGGGTCATGGCAGGGCGGGGGCCAGGTCGACCCGGGCCGGCACGCCGACCCGGGCGGCGACGGCGGCCAGGAGGAGGATGGCCGAGGCGGCGACGATCGCGGCCTGGACGCCCCAGCCGTCCATGATCGTGGCCAGCAGGATCGGGCCGATCAGGGCACCCAGATCGCTCGAGAAGCGATAGCCGCTGAGCACCATCGAGCGCTGGCCGGGCGGCACGATCTCCGATAGCAGCGCGGTCTGCGAGCTCGCGAAGAAGTCGCCACAGCCGACGACTGCGGCGACCACCAGGAATGTCAGGAAGTTGCCGGTGAGCAGGAACAGGAGGTCGCCGATCGCCAGGGCGGCCAGCCCGGTCGAGATCACCCGCCGCCGTCCGATCCGGTCGCCGATGATCCCGCCCGGGGTCATCACGATCAGCCCGCTGATCGCCATCGCCGCGACCGCGGTTGCAATCGAGAAGCCGCCGAGGCCGAGGACCGATGCAGCGTAGAGGGGCAGGATCGTGTTGCGTACGCCGTGGCGGTGGATCATGTTGGCCACAACCCCGCCGTTCGTGATCAGGAGAGCCCGGCGCCGGGGCCCGCCGTAGAGCACCCGCGCGTCGGGCGCCTCGTTGCGGATCGACGCCCGCCGGGCGAGATCGACCCGGTACAGGATCGGCAGCAGGATCACCGCCGCGGCCACGGCCAGGACGGCCGAGACGGCGAACGTGGCCCGCCAGTCGAGGATCGTGCCGAGGAAGCCGCCGAAGAGCGGATAGAAGGCGATCCCGACGTTGTTGGCCATCGGATACAGGCTCATCACCTTGCCTCGGTCCGCGGCGGTGGCGCTCGCGCTGAGGGCGGTCAGAATCACGGTCGCCAGGATCGCGACACCGGCGCCGCTGCCCATCCGGGCCGCGATCAGGAGCCCGACCTGGTCGGCGCGCAGGCCGACGATCGACGACCCGACCAGCAGGATCACGCCGACCACGCTCAGCCGGCGGGGCCCGACATGGCTGGCCAGGAAGCCGGCGGGCAGGTCGACGGCGAGGCGGGCGAGCCCGAACGAGCCAACGATCACCCCGGCAGTCGTGATGCTCACCCCGAAGTCGTCCCGGATGGCCGGCAGCAGGGGGGTCATGATGTTCGTTGCCGACACGACGCAGAACATCGCTGCGCCGAGCAGGACGGCGTCGCGCGGCAGCCAGCTCCGAGCGGCCGCCAGGCGGCCGGCCAGCGAGCTCACCGACCCGACGGCAGGCCGGCCAGATCGTCGGCGTCGGCCAGGAAGCGACCCAGCTCGGAGCCCAGCTCGACCAACGTCAGGCGCTCGGGGGCGAGGGTCAGCTCACGCGTCGAACAGGCCGCCCGGATCACCAGCTTGCGTACCTGGCGGGCGTCGAGTCCGGCCGCGGCGCACGCGGTGGCGAGGCTGTCGAGCTCCGACCGACCGGGCTCGACGGTCGCCCCGAGCTCGGCCAGGGTGTCGGCCAGGATCGCCTCGATCGGCCTCGGGCCCGGGGAGGCCGATCTCCTCGACGAGGTCCGCGCGCGACAGGAAGGCCGGGTCGACCCCGGCCGGATGGTTCGTCGTGGCCACGAAGACGACGTTCGCGGCAGGTGCGGGCGACGTGGTCCATCCCGGCCAGGACCGCGTCGGTCGCGCGATGGACGTCGACCGGGTTCGTCTCGAGCGAGGCGCCCGTCGCGGTTGACCGCCAGCGCCTCGACCTCGTCGAGCAGGACGACCGATCGGGTAGCCGCGCCGCGGCGAGGTCCGGGATCGGTCCGCTCGAAGAGCCGGGCGACGCTGCGCTGGCTCTCGCCGAGCAGCTGGCTCGGGAAGGCGTGCGGGTTGATGTCGACGAACAGGAGCGGGCCGCCGTCGAGGATCTCGGCGGCCTGGTCGGCGAGGCCGCCGGCCAGGGTCGTCTTGCCGGTGCCCGGCGGGCCGGCCAGGACGACGAGGCCGTGGACCGGCAGCCCGACCTCGCTGGCGGCCGCGCTGGCCGGACGAGAACAGCGACGTAGTTGAGCAGGCGCTCCTTGATCCCGCCGGCGACGAAGATCCGGTTCCAGCGATCCAGCCCAGGCCGTCATCGGGCAGCTCGGTGATCCGGACGATTCCCTCGACCCCGGGCGGGACGGTGACGGCCGGCACGTCAGGCCCCGGGCCGGCCGTCGAGGTGGTCGGGCCAGACGATCCCGGACAGGTCCGGGGCATCGAGGATGGGCAGCTCCTCGAACAGGTTCAGCGGATCGAGCAGGATCCGGATCATGTCGTACAGGGCGTCGAAGTTGTGGACCCGGACGAGTGCGCGCGGTCCGCTCCGCGGTCGTCGTTGAAGTGCTGGTGCCAGGCCCAGTGGTCGACGACGATCAGGTCGCCCGCCTCCCACGTGGTGGTCGACCTCGTCGATCACGCTGTGACCGCGCCCCGAGATCACGTACAGCCAGGCCTCGCCGCCGTGGCGGTGGCGCGACTGGTAGAGCCCGGGCGCGAGCTCGTGCATGACCGCGCTCAGGCCGGCCGTGTGGTAGCCGATCGACTTGTCGACCATGAACAGGCTGCGTGCGCCGCGCTTGGTGACCAGTCCCCGGACATCGTCGAAGCGGGTGATCAGGCGCGCCGGTCTCGAGCCCTCGGCCAGGCGGGCGAGGCGCTGCGTCCGACGAGCATACGGGTCGTCGCCGGGCAGCGGCTCGACCTGGTCGGGGACGTGGCGGCGAGCTCGGCGACCGGCGTGTCGCCGCCCTCCTCGAGGAGCGCCACGCCGAACTGCTCGAGCATCGGCTGGACGCTCCAGGTGTGGAAGACCGCCGGCCGCGTCGCCGTCGTTGCCGTGACGGTGCCACGCCCAGCTCGGAAGGTGGAGCGTGTCCCACGGCCGCCATTCGATCCGCTGGCCGTCGATCTCGGTCCAGCCGGAGCCCGACCTCGATGAACATGATCGCGTCCCACGAGTGGCGATGGATCGTCGTGGTGATCGCCCGGGTCGATCTCGTGGACGGTCGCGTCGAGGTTCTTCGTCGGCCGGTCGCCGTCCCAGCCCGGCGTAGACGCCGCGCCGCGTCCGGCGGTGCGGGTCGATCGACCATCACGCACGTCGGCGCGCTTGATCACCGTCTTGTGGTAGCCGCGCCACTCCTCGAGGAGCGACTCGCGCCGCTTCTTCTGGATCTCGTAGTGGGTGACCTGGGTCGAGGTCGTCGTCTTCACGTCGGCCTCCTGGTGCGGGCTGGCGAGACCGACGGCCGAGGAGCACGCGCCTCAGCGCGGGGAAATCAGACGCTGACGCCGAGTCGAGATCCACGCGCGGCAGGACCTCCCGGGCGAGGATCTCGATCTGGCTCAGCCAGTCGGGGAAGCGCATCCGGAAGTCGAAGATCAGGAGGTCGCAGCCGATCTCCTGGTAGCGCTGGACGCCGCGGACGATGTCGTCCGGGCGAGCCGGCCAGGATCGAGCCGTCGAGCTCCTCGATCCTGGTGAACTCGCCGCCCTCGGGCTTGAGCCAGAACTTCTGGTCGTTGGCGTTCTTGATCAGGCCGGGCACGTTCATCCGGTCGACCGCGGCCTGCGAACGAGTCGTCGATGCTCGTGACCGGGACCGCGCCGGCCAGGATCATCGGCTTGCCCTGCTCGGCGCACATCTCGCGGATCTTGGCGACTCGGGCCTCGTAGGTCGGGAAGGTGATGCGGCCGGGCAGCCAGCCCTCGCAGAAGTCGACCGCCAGGCGGGCCGAGGCCGGCGTCGCGCCGCCCCACCAGACCGGGACCGGGATGGACCGGCTGCGGCTTCAGGTCGACGTCCGCGAAGTCGTACAGCTCGCTGTGCCACTCGACGCTCTCGCCGGCCCACAGCTCGCGGGCGATGAGGGTCTGCTCCTTCATCAGCTCCGGTCGCTTGAGGTCGCCCTGGCCGATCACGTCGAACTCGTGCTGGAAGTTGCCGGCGCCGATGCCCGAGGTCGAACCGGCGGCGGGTCATCCACGACATCGAGGCGACGCTGTAGGCCATGTTGATCGGGTGGCGGAACGGGATGATCGTGGCCGCCCCGAGGCCGATCCGCTCGGTCACGCCGGCGAGGTAGGTCAGGGTGACGAATGGCTCGATGAAGGTCCGGTCGGTGCCCTCCATCCCGTGCGGGTGGAAGACGAGGTGATCGCGCACCCAGAGCGAATCGAAGCCGAGCCGGTCGGCCAGCCGGGCGCCCTCGATCAGGAGGTCCTGGTCGGCCTCGACGCCGAAGTGGGGGACGAGAAGGCCGAAACGGGTGCATCGGTGCTGCTCCTTCCCTGCTCGCTGGTCTGGTGCCGGCGGTCAGCGCGCGGGACGGGCCTGGCGGCCCCAGCCCGGCGTCGCCGACGACCTCGCCGTGCTCGTAGACGACGCGGCCGCGCACGAGCGTCGTCTCGACGACGCCGCGCACCCGCCTGCCCGGCGTACGGGCGTGTAGCCGATCTTGCTGAGGACGATCTCGTCGCGGATCTCGAACTCGGCGTCGAGGTCGACGATGGCGATGTCGGCGTCGCGCGCCGACCTCGAGGCGGCCCTTGTCGGCCAGGCCGAAGCGCCGCGCCGGCGCGGTGGCGAGGAGCGTCGACGACCCGCTCGAGGCGAGATCGCCCGCCGCCGGCGGCGTCGAGGAACAGCGGGCACGTAGAACTGGGTCGACGGCGTGCCCGTGTGGGCCTTCCAGCCGTCGGTCCAGCCCGGCTCCTTCTCCTCGCGCAGTGTGCGGCGCGTGGTCGGTCGAGATGAGGTCGATCGTGCCGTCGCGCCAGCGCCGCCCAGAGCGGCTCGGTGTTCTTCTCGGGGACGTAGTAGCGACAGGGCGTACGAGCCGAGCCGCTCGATCGTTGTCCCAGTCGTTGCCCAGGAAGAGGGCCCACGGGTTGAGCTCGGCCGATGACGTCCTGGCCGCGCGCCTTGGCCGCGTCGGAGCTGCTCGACGACGCCGGTCGTCTGGGTGTGGAGCAGGTGGAGCGGCGTGCCCGGTCGCCTGCTGGAGCCGGAGCAGGAGCGCCGCCGCCGTGTCCCAGATGATCCCGTCGTGGGCGGCGTACGCCTTGGCGTAGGCCAGCGCGTCGCGCTCGCCGCGGGCCCAGAAGCCCTGCCTCGATGTGGGCCATCAGGGCCTGGTCGTGGGGATGGACCATGAGCGGCAGGCCGGTCGGCGCGATCGGTCTCGAAGATCTCGAGCAGCTTGCCGTGGTCGTGGACGCCGATGCCGGGCATGTGCGGGTAGTCGCGCCCGGTGTCGACGACCATGAAGACCTTGAAGGCGGCGATCCCGCGCGTCGGCCAGCGCCGGGATCTGGTCGAGCGACGGTCCCCGCGGCGTTGATGTTCCAGTCGACGATCGCCTTGCGCTCGTACAGCTCGATCATCGCGTCGAGCCGCTCGACGGTGTTCGGCGGCGGATCGACGTTGGGCATCGCGAACGAGGTCGTCACGCCGCCCGCCGCGCACGCGCTCGTCGCGCTGACGATGTCCTCCTTGCGGGTGAAGCCCGGCTCGCGGTGGTGGGAGTGGACGTCGATTGCGCCCGGGCAGGACGTGGCGGCCGGTCGGCGTCGATCGTCCGCGTCGGCCTCGAGCGGCGTACCCGGTGCCACGATCGCCGCGATCCGGCCGTCCGCTGATGGCCACGTCGGCGGCCGTGCTGCCCGGTCGCGGTGACGACGGTGCCGCCGCGGATGCTGCATGTCGTAGCGGCGGGTCATCGGCTCCGTCACGCTGCCGGCGGTCGCTTGACAGGTCAGGACGATCTCCGCCGGCGCGGCTGCTCGTGGACGTGGACCTCGCCGCCCACGAGGTAGCGGTCGAACCAGCTCGACGATCAGCGGGTTGACCAGGTCGCGGTACTGGGCGTAGGCCGCGTAGTGGGTCGTGCCGGTCTGGACGACGAGCCGCTTCGGCCCGCCCGCCCGCCCGTACAGGGCGTAGCGCGTGGTCCTCGGGCGTCGTCGCGTCGTTCTCGACGCAGATCAGCATCAGCGGCCCGCGGCGCGATCCGGTCGACCACGTCGATCGGGCGGTAGGCGAAGATCGCCTCGGCGCTGGCCAGGTCGACCGGCGCCGGGATCCGGTCGTCGACGTCGCCTTGACCGTCGTCGTCCGCCGCTCGGGGGTCGGGACCATGATCCCGTCGCGCGGCGCGACGAGCTCGCCCTCGCCGGTGCGTCGCCGCGGCGGTCCGGTCGAGCCGGATCCGCTCGAGGAACTCGAGCCACTCGTACTCGCGGCGCATCCGGTGCAGCCAGTCCCGGCCGTCGGCGATCGGGACCTGGGCTGACGATCGCCTTGATCGCGGCGTCGAGGCCGCGCGGCGTAGATCGCGTTGCCGCCGCCCGTGCCGCCCGAGCCGAACGCGCCGATCCGGCCGGGATCGATCTCGGGCGGGTCTCGAGGTAGGTGACCGCGTTGCGCGTAGTCCTCGACCTGGGCCAGCGGGTCGAGGTAGGTCGCGTCGCCCTCGGAGTCGCCGAAGCCGCGGTAGTCGAAGACGAGGACGGCGATCCCGGCGGCCAGGAGCGCCTCGTGATACGGCACGTAGAGCTTCGCGTCGCGCAGCCCGAGCCAGCCCGGGCCCTGGACGACGGCCGCCACCGGCTGCGCCGCGGCCGCTCCGTCGGGCAGCATCAGGGTGCCGGCCAGCGCGGCGCCGTGGCTGTAGAACCGGACCTCCTCGGACGTTGCCATCATCCCTCCAGGCCGGCGCGGGGCGTCTGCACCGGCCGTATCGGGCCCGGTCGGACGCCTGGCTGGACGGGTACAAGTGTATCCAAAATCATGCTGATTGTACACATGTACGGGCACCCTGGTGCCTCCGGGAACGCCATTCCTCAGGCCGCCGGGCCGTACACGTGGGCAGCAGGGTCGCGGGCGTAGTCCGCATACGAGCCGGCGACGGTGATGCCCGGGATGTCGGGGATCCAGTCGTCGGCGAGGAGCAGGTCCGGATCTCCGAACGTGGCCGCGAGGTCGCGCACCTCGGGGTCGTCGTAGGCGGACAGGCGACCATGCTCGATGACCGGGACCTCCCCGGAGCGGGTCTCGACCATCAGGGTCGGCGACATCAGGTGGACGTGGAGGTGGCCGTAGAGGAGCCGTCGTTCGCCGGCCCAGACCTCCTCGGACGAGCGCCAGCGCGTGCCGAGGCCGCAGTGGATGATCCCGGCGCGGCGTCGCTCCCATTCGAAGCCGCCGGACGATGCTGGCGGATGTTCGACGGCCGGGCGATCTTGGGATTGGTTCCGATCGCGATCTCCCACAGCCAGAACAGGCCGGGCGCCGGGAAGCACGGGTACTGCGTTGCGGCGGATCCTGCTCGAGCTCGCGCCAGGCGGCGCCGTACGCGCCACCGCCGCGGATCTCCGTCAGCCGGGCATTGTCGACCCGGACCTCGATCCGCGGGAAACGGCCGCGAGAAGTGGTTGAGCGTGCCGGCGATGATGCCCGGTGCGTGTCGTCGTCGCGCTCGATCGGGGTCGGCGGATGAGCCATGAGGTGGCCCCATTTCGGGGTCAGGCCGTAGTCGTGGCGGCCGTCGTGGAAGGGCCGTTCCAGGATCGTCAGTGACAGGTCGGTTCCCTCGGGATCGGTCAGCCGCAGCCGGCCCCCCGCGTTGCCGACGATCCGGCTCCAGGTGTTCTCGTTGATCAGGCGGTGGAGCGGTCGCGGAAAGAGATTCGAGGCTCGGTCGAAATGGTCGCGCACCACCCATGGGAAGCCTTCGTAGCGGTGCTGGACCTTTGGGATCGCGCCGCCCTTGCCGTGGATCAGCAGGTCGTAGCCACGGCTCTGGGCCAGCTCCTCGATCCAGGGCGTCCCTTCCCAGCGGCGAGGTCGATCGACCCACGGCTCCCGGCGCATCGCCACCTCGATCTCGTCGATCTCGCTGAACTCGCGGTCGGGCTCGACCTGGGCGACGACGATGTCGACGCTGGCTCCCCGATCGCGCAGGGCGTCCGCGATCGCAGCCGTGATCGCCGGGTCGGTCTGGCTGTCGACTCCGATCAGGACTCGGTCGCCGGGCTTGGTCGCCCCGTAGCCGACGAAGCCGGCCGCCGTTCGGCGAACCTCCGGCTGGTCGACAATTCCGCGGGCGACCTCGGACAGGTCGCCCATGTCGATGACCTTGCCGACCCCACCTCGTGGTCCGGCCTCGAACGTGACCCCGCCGCCTTCGGGCAGCGTCGATCCACACATCAGGTTTGCCTCAGGTCGGGGATTCGACTGCGCCCCCGCAGCACGGCTCCGGGGGCGCAGGGCGCGATCGGGATCCCGGCCCGACTAGAACGGCTTCTCGGGATCGTTGATCTGGGTGTAGTAGCCCATGTCGTACAGCTTCTGGAGGTACGACTTGTCGTAGGCCTGGGTGACGTCGACGCTGGCCATCGCCGGGTTGATCGTGGCCAGGGTCTGCTTCGGGAAGTTGAACGCGTCGTCGGTCCAGCCCATGCCCCGGTCCCCGATCGGGGTGAACGCGCTGATCAGGCCGGTGGCGTCACCGACCGACACCTGGGCGTAGCTCGAGAAATTGATCGCCGCCGTGGCCGGGTCGACCCAGATCGAGTTCTGGGCAGCCAGCACGGCCGCGACGAGATCGAGAACGGTGTTCGGGTTGGCCTTGGCGAAGGCGGCCGTGACGGCCAGGCCGGATCGGCCCCATTCCGGGCCACCCACCTTCTCCGCCGTGAGCGTGACCAGGCCGGCCTTGGCCATCGCATCGGCCTCGGACAGGTCGATCGGGGCGCAGGCCACGGAGCCGGCCTTGACGGCGGCGATCCGGGCGTCCTGGCCGCCGACCTGGGTGATGACGACGTCGCTGGCGGTCAGGCCCAGCTGGCTGAGCAGGATCAGGACCGACCCGTGGGAGGTTCCGCCGAAGGTGCTGACGGCGACCTGCTTGCCCTTGATGTCGGCTGCGGTCTTATAGCTCGGTCCGCAGACCAGGCCGTCGGTCAGGACGACCCCGTTGAGGGAGATCACCTTGAGGGGGGTATCGGTCGGGACCGAGCTGATCGCCGACGAGACGCCGATCACGCCGAAGTCGAGGGCGCCTGCGGTCAGGGCCTGGACGACCTTGCCGTCACCCTGGAAGCCGGACACGGTCGACGTTGCTGAAGCCGAGCTTGGTGTACAGCCCGATCTGGCCGGCCAGCTGCTCGGCGAACTGGCTGGTCTCGCCCGACGTGCTCAGCCCGAGGTTGAGCGATGTCTTCTCCGGCGGAGCGAAGCTCGGGACCGCGGCGGTTGGGCTGACCGCCGTGCTTGGAGCGGCCGAGGCGGCCGTCGACGGAGCGGGCTGACTGCGCTGGCGCGGGGCCGTCGTCGCCGTGCTGCTGCACGCCGCGAAGACGAGCATTGCCGCCATACTCAACCCCAGAGCGGCGCTCCGAGGTGCCTGTCTGTTCATCGTCGCGAGCCTCCTCCTATCGGTGATCGGGCGATGCACACCCGATCTGCCAGCCAACGGAATGTAACCGAAGGCATTGACATTGTCTACAATCCGAGCCCACACTAAATCCGCCGACGCGGTCCGGTCAAGCGCCGGCCGGACCTCGCCCGGCTGCCTCGACGGGTGGCTGCTACCGGCCGCCGGGCGACGAACCGGGTGGCCCGCGGCCGAGCCCCTGCCACCGGCGGCCCTCCATCGACCAGTAGAGGTACTCGTGGGCGATCGAAGCACAGGCGTCCAGTGGCCATAACGGCCACGATGCGGCCCATTCGCAACCCGGAGGTCCGCCGCCGGCGGTCGCGTCCGATCCGCTGGTATCGCCGCCACGAGCGGCTCGCGCTCGGGATCTTCGGTGTCCTCGGGTTCTTCGGGACCTGGGAGATCGGCGCCCGGATCGGCCTGATCGACACGTTCTTCTTCAGCCAACCGACCGCGATCATCTCGGCCGGCATCCGCGAGGTCCAGCTGGCGCGCTTCTGGAACGACGTCCGGGTGAGCGCCTTCGAGTTCGCGAGCGGCTACATCTCGGCGGTCGTCCTGGCCGTCCCGATCGGCCTCGCCTTCGGCTGGTACCGGCGCCTGTCGTACATGGCCGACCCGTGGCTCAACCTGTTCAACTCCCTGCCCCGGGTGGCCCTCCTGCCGCTGATCGCGCTGTGGGTGGGGATCGGCGTCGAGTCGAAGATCACCGTGGTCTTCCTCGGCGCGTTCTTCTCGGTCGTGATCCCGACGACCCAGGGCGTCCGCACGGTCGATCGGCGCTTGCTCGACGTGGCCCACAGCTTCGGCGCCTCCCAGCGCCGGCTGTTCACGTCGGTGGTCTTGCCGGCGACCGTCCCGTTCGTCGTGACCGGCCTCCGGCTGGCCATCGGCCGGGCGCCTGATCGGGGTGGTCGTGGCCGAGCTGTACGCCCAGACCGACGGCCTGGGCGTGATGATCTCGCGCGCGAGCGCGAACCTCCAGCCCGACCGGATGTTCTTCGCGATCCTGATCTTCACCTGCTCCGGGATCATCGGGGTCGAGGGTCTCCGCCGGGTCGAGAAGTACTTCCAGCGCTGGCGTCCGGGCACGGAGGAGCATTGACGATGTTGAGCGACGGCCTCGCCCTGAGTGCGAAGGGCATCCGGATGGAGTATCGGGACCGGTCGAGCCGGGAGCGCCTGGTCGCGATCGAGTCGCTCGACCTGGACATCCCGAGCGGGCAGTTCGTGACGATCGTCGGACCGAGCGGCTGTGGCAAGTCCACGTTCGCCAAGATCGTCAACGGCCTCCTGCCGGCCACCGACGGCGAGATCGAGGTCCGCCAGACCGAGCAAGGGTCGCGACCACGCGATGGTCTTCCAGGACTCGTCGCTCTTCCCGTGGTACTCGGTCCTGGGCAATGTCGCCTACGGCCTGGTCTGCCAGGGCGTGCCCCGCAAGGTCGCCCAGGAGCGGGCGATGCCCCTGATCAAGCTGGTCGGCCTGGCCGGCTTCGAGCACAGGTACCCCTACCAGCTGTCGGGCGGGATGCAGCAGCGGGCCAACCTCGCCCGCGCGCTGACCGTCGACCCTGAGCTCCTGCTCATGGACGAGCCGTTCGCCGCGCTCGACGCCCAGACCCGCGAGCTGATGCAGGCCGAGCTGATGCGGATCTGGTCGAGCCTCGAAGAAGACGGTCCTGTTCATCACCCACCAGATCGACGAGGCGATCTTCCTGTCCGACCGGGTGATCGTGATGAGCGCCCGACCCGGCCGGATCATCGCCGACATCCCGATCGACGCTCGCCCCGGCCGCGTGCGCTGACGATCAAGCGGACGCCCGAGTTCGTCGGCCTACGAGGCGCAGATCTGGCAGCTGATCTCGGTCCAGCTCACGAACGCCGGCGAGGTCGCCTGAATGGCCGTCCAGACGCCGTCCCTGGCCGGTCGCCGCCATCCCCCGCCCGAGAGCGGACCGGCCCGGCCGGGCGATCCCGAGCGGCTGCTGTACGGCCTGATCGGGTTCGTCGGCCTCCTGATCCTGTGGGAGCTCGCCGTCCGGCTGGGATACCTGAAATCGTCACTGACCAGCTCGCCGACGCGGCATCGTCGAACGCCGCGATCGCCGACTTCGGCTCAGGGGTGATCTGGCCCGACATCGAGACGAGCTTCATCGAGTGGCTGGTCGGCTTCGCCCTTGCCCTCGTCGTGGCCATTCCGATCGGCTTCGCCCTGGGGTTGTTCCGGCGGATGGAGTTCCTGCTCGACCCGCTGATCGCCGCCTTGTATGCCACGCCGACCGTGGCCCTGGTCCCCCTGATCATCCTGGTCTTCGGGGTCAACCTGCCGTCGAAGTTCGCGGTCGTCTTCCTCGAGGCGTCGGTGACCCTGATGGTCGCCACCCTGAACGGGGTCCACGCGGCGGATCGCCGCTGGCTCGAGATCGCCACCAGCTTCGGTGCGCCGAGGGGTCTCGTCTTCCGCTCGGTGACGGTGCCGAGCAGCACCCCCTACATCATCACCGGGCTGCGGATCGCCGCCGGCCGGGCGCTGGTCGGCGTCGTCGTGGCCGAGTTCATCGCCTCGAACGTCGGCCTGGGCTTCTACATCAGCGTGAACGGGTCGTTCCTGAACTCATCCCGGGTGATGCTCGGCGATCGTCCTGATCGGCGGCTTCGGGGTCCTCGTCGGCGAGCTGATCCGGCGCCTGGAGCGCCGCTTCGACGTCTGGCGACCGTCGATCAACTAGGGCCGGCCGGCCGGCTCTAGCGGCCGCGGCGGTCGGGGGCTGTCTTCTCCCGAGCTTCCGCTTCGCGCAGGTAGCGCCGGATGAGGACCGCCACTCGCTGGTAGTGGCTGGCGAGCTGGTCTGCGGCCCGGTCGGCGTCGCCCATCTTGACCGCTTCCGAAATCGATCGTGGTGGGAGGGCGCGTGCTGGAGCGTCGGCCAGCGCAGCGACCGGGCGACTTCCTGGCGGAGGCGAGCGATCAGGCCGACCAGCCGGGGTCGCCCGCTGACCGAGTAGAGCCGGATGTAGAAGCGTTCCCGGGCGGCCAGCTGCTCATCCGGGCTGGTCGCGTTGGTCATCGCCTGGAAGAGCCCCTCGAGCTCCTCGATGTCCTCGTCGGTCAGTAGCGGCATGGCGACCCGGACGGCATGGCTCTCGAGGACGACGCGCAGCTCGTAGACCTCCTCGACGTCGTCGGCGTCGAGCTCAGTCACGGTGAAGCCGCGGTTCGGCTCCGACGTGACCAGGCCCTCGTACTCGAGCGCCCGGAGCGCTTCCCGGACGGGGATCCGGCTCGTCCCGAAGCGCTCTGCCAGGTCCTCCTGGCGGAGGCGGGCGCCGGGCCGAAGGACGCCGGTCAGGATCGCCTCGCGCAGCGACGTGAGGACGAGGTCCTGGGTCGTGACGTTCGAGGCCCGAGCCGCGGCAATGATCTGGGTCAGGTCCCCGGTTGTGCTCTCCCGGTCCCACTCGCGCGCCGACCGTCTGTCATCCCGCGACTCCGTCCGCTCCGTAGACGAACCGTCCGCCGATCATCGTCGCGGTTACGTTGAGGTCCGCCAGTTCGTGCATGGTACTCGCGAACGGGTCGCGCTCGAACACGACCAGGTCCGCGGCGTGGTTCGGCTCGAGCGATCCGATCGAGCGCTCGCCGGCGGTGAGCGATGGTAGCGTGGTCCAGGCGCGCCAGGCGACCTGGAGCGGCACGGCTTCGGCCAGCCCGAGCGGACGGCCATCGGAGATCCGCCCGACCGCCGCCCGGATCGCCGCCAGGGGCGCCTGCGGCCCGCTTGGGACATCGCTGTTGTGGAGCGTGGGGATGCCCAGCTCGAGGGCCTGGCGGAGGGGCAGGATCCGCTCGATCCGGTCGGGTTCGAGGACCCGTTCCCAATCCGGCCGGTAGGTTGTCAGGAAGCCTGGCTGGACGGACCAGGTCACGTCGAGGTCGCACATCCGGCGCAGATGGGCCGGGCCGAGGTCGAGGTGGCCGTGCTCGAGCCGGTACGGGCCGCGCCGGGCCGGGCCGGCAGCTTCGAAGGCATCGAGGGCGGCGTCGACCGCCCGCGGGCCGACCGCATGGATGGCGATCGCGAGGTCCCGGCTGTTGGCGGCCGCAACCAGGCGGGCCAGCTCGTCGGGCTCGATCCGCATCAGGCCGGTGTTGCCCGGCTGGTCGCAATATGGCTCGTAGACGGCAGCATTGCCGAAGATGCACCAGCCGTCGACGCTCACCTTTACGCCCAGGATCCGCAGCCAGTCGTCGCCCAGTCCGCCCGGATCCCGAGGGTCGCGAGATGCTCGAGGCGGATCGGCGTTTCGTGAACCCGGAAGAAGAGCCGAGTTCGCACCGACAGCTCACCGCTGACCCGCAGCGCCATCAGGTCGTCGGCCTCCTCAGGCAGCCGGATCATCTCGTGGATCGTGCTGATCCCGAGCCGATGCAGGTCGGCGAGCGAAGCGCGGACTGCCGCTCGACGCTCCTCGGTCGCGATCGCCGGGATCACGGTTCGCTCGTCGGAGCTGTCGAGGCGCAGCTTGGCTCGCTCGTGCAGGATGCCGGTCGGCTCGCCGTTTCGTCGCGCTCGATCCGGCCACCGGGGGGGTCGGGCGTGTCGCGTCCGATGCCGGCGATCGTCAAGGCCGCGCTGCTGGCCGCCACGACGTGCCTGCCGATTCCGCGCAGGACCACCGGCCGGCCGCCGGCAACCCGGTCGAGGCTCGTGCCGGTCGGGCAGCCGGCCTTCCGCCAGCCGGGCCGGCGACGAGCGAATCGCCCTGGATCCAGGCGCCGGGCGGAAGCTCGGCCGCCCGCTCGTTCGACTGCGCCGGAGCACGTCGCCGATCGATGCCGGTGCGAGCGCCTCGAAATCGAGGAAGAGCCGGCGCAGGACCGCCGCCCGGTGGAAATGGGTGTGGCTGTCGACGAAGCTGGGAGGACGGTCCGTCCGCGCAGGTCGAAGACCTTCGTCCGGGGCCCGGCGAGCGGGCCGATCTCGGCGTCGCTGCCGGTGGCCACGATCGTGCCTGCCTGGATCGCCAGCGCCTGGCAGGCGGGCTCGGGCGGCGTCCCGGTCCCCGGGGGTCGGCGATATCCGGGTGGATCCGGGCCCGCCTCAGAATCGTGATCCGGGGATCGGAACGCGAACGTTCTGGGCACCAGTAGAATGTACGCAATGTCGATCTGGATTGTCGAGGATGAGGCCAATGTTGGATACAGACCAGCCGGCCTCGCGTCGCCTCCGCGATCGTCTCGGACCGTTCCGTCGGGGCCCTTTCGCCGTGTACTGGACGGGCGGCTTCCTGTCGAATGTCGGGACCTGGCTGCAGACCGTCGCGGCGTCCGTCTTCGTCTACCAGCTGACCGGTTCCCCCCTCGCCGTCGGCGTCCTGAACTTCGCCTCGTTCCTGCCGATCTTCCTGTTCTCGATCGTGGGCGGCCTGATCGGCGACCGCTACGATCGGCGGATCGTGGTGGTTGTGACCCATTCGGCGTCCGGCCTGCTGGCCACGATCCTGGCCGTGATCTCGTTCGCGGGTGCTGCGAACGAGATCAATGTCATCGTCATCGCGTTTGCCCTGAACACGTCCTACGCGGTCGCCAAGCCTGCCCTCACCTCGATCCTGCCGGCGATCGTCCCGCGCAACGAGCTGACCGAGTCGGTCGGGATCAACACGCTCCAGTTCGTCACCGGCCAGATGATCGGGCCGGTCCTGGCGGCCGTTGTCATCGCATCTGGCGGGCGTGCCGTGGGCGTTCGCGATCAACGCGCTGAGCTATCTCGGCCCGATCCTGAGCATGGTCTATTTGTGGCGCCGCGGCCTCGCCGCTGGGGCTCCCCGGCCGGTGGCCGGACCCGCCGGGCGGCCAGTCGAACCGGAGGCCGGAGCGGCCCGGGGTGGCGGGACCGGGGCGGTCGACTACGTCCGGCGACAGCCCTGGGTCCTCGCCCTCCTCCTCGGGGTCGTCGCCTGCTCGGCACCCCTCGAGATCCTGCGGACCCTCTCGCCGGCGCTCGCCGGGGCGCTCAACCAGCCCGAGAGTGCCGCCGGCCTGATCGTCGCCGCCCAGAGTGCGGGCTCGGCGCTCGCCCTCCTCCTGTTCATCCCCCTGCGCCGGGCCGGCCGGTCGACCGACGTGGCGCGGGTCGGGCTCATCCTCCAGGCGATCGGCCTGGTCCTGACATTCGCCTCTCGTGAGCTGTGGACCGCCGGCATCGGCGTGGGCCTGGTCGGCTTCGGGTTCTCGCTATGCTTCCCGGTGCTCACCGGCAGCCTGCAGGCGGAGGTGCCCGATGCCGTTCGAGGCAGAGTGATGGCATTTCATCAGATGTCCCACCTGGGCAACCGGCCGTTCGCGGCTCTCGCTGCCGGCCTCATCGCCGCTGCCGTCGGGGCCCAGCCGGCCGTCCTGGCCGGGCTCGTCCTGTCGCCGATCGGGCTGCTCGCGACGCGCCGGGCCTGGCGGGCGCTGGCCGGTCTGAATCCCGAGCGGAGCCCGGCCACCTGACGAGTCAGTCGCCGCGGCCGGGCCGGATCCGCAGGTTGACCGCCTTGACCCGGGTGAACGAGAGCACCTCGTCGAGGCCGTGTTCCGACCCGACGCCCGAATCGCCCCAGCCACCGAAGGGCACGGCCGGAAAGCGGGTCTCGACATCGTTGATCCAGAGGTAGCCGGCGTCGATCCCGGCGGCCAGCCGGAACGCCTGATCGATGTCCTGGCTCCAGACCGCCGCGGTCAGGCCGTAGCGGCCGGCGTTGGCCAGCTCGAGGGCCTCGGCCTCGGTTCGCCAGGTCATCGCCGCGAGGACCGGCCCGAAGATCTCCTCGTCGGCCAGTCGTGAGCCGGGCGCCACCCGGTCGACGATCGTCGGCCGCAGGAAGGCGCCGGCGACCAGCTCGGGATCGTCCGGGGCGCCGCCACCGGCCCGCAGCCGGGCACCCTCGCCGACTGCTGCTCCGACCAGGCCGACGCAGCGATCCCGGGCCGCCCGGCTGATCATCGAGCCCATCTCCGTCGACGGCTCGGACGGCAGCCCGATCCGGATCCGGCCGGCCAGCGCGGCCACCCGCTCGAGGACGTCGTCGGCGATCGCCTCGTGGATGACGAGCCGGCTGGTCGAGCCACACGACTGGCCCTGCACCCGGCTGAAGTTCATCCCGCGCACGATCGCCCCAGCCGCCTCGTCCAGGTCGACATCGGGGCAGACCACGATCGGGTTCTTGCCGCCCAGCTCGAACGTGATCGTCTTGATCCGGCCGCTGTCGGCGGCGGCTGCCTGGATCCGGAGGGCCGTGGCGGTGCTTCCGGTGAACGACAGGCGCTGGACCGCGGGATGACGGACGAGGGCATCGCCCGTCGCCGGGCCGCCGATCACCACGCCGACCAGGCCGTCGGGCAGCAGGCCGACGGTGAGCTCGGCCAGGGCCAGGGTCGCCAGCGGAGCCAGCTCCGAGGGCTTGAGCACGACGGCATTGCCGGCCACCAGGGCCGACCCAAGCCGGGCGCAGGCAAACATGACGGGATGATTGAACGTGATCATCCGGCCGACGACGCCCCACGGCTCGCGGCTGGTGAAATGGAGGCCGGGCAGCGGAAAGGTCTGGCCCTTGAGCTCGAGGGCGAGGCCGGCCGAATCGTTCATCAGCCGGACCCCCTTGGTCACGTCGGCCCGCATCGCCGCCAGCGGGTTGCCGGTGTCCAGGGTGTCCAGTCGGGCGAGGGCATCCGCCTCGGCCTCGATTCGACGGGCAAGCTCGGCGACGAGCGCCCCGCGCTCCCGGGCCGGGATACGGCGCCATGCCTCGAATGCCGCCGCGCCGGCTCCGACCGCAGCGTCGACGCCGTCTCGGCCTGCCTCGGCGATCCGGGCAACCAGACGGCCCGTCGCCGGATCGTGGACATCGATCGCCGGCGCGTCGTCCATGCCCAGCTGCCGGCCACCGACGAACGATTGGAAGGTCGGTAGCTCGGATGCCGCGATCGCGGCCAGGATCTGTCCGGCGGTCATCGCCACGCTCCGTTCATCGAGTCCGGCCCACCTGATGCCTCGGGAGATTGTATGCACATTGACTCAGGATGGGTACAATCTGCGAAGGTCGACCATTGCTCGCCAGAGCCGGGACGGACCACCTGCGAGGCGCCTGACCATGACGATCGAGATCAGCGTGGACCCCGACCTGTGCATCGGCACGGGCGATTGTGTCCGGATCGCCCCGCGGGCGTTCAGGATCGATGAGGGCGCGGGCGTGTCGGTGCCCCTGCCGGGCGCCGGCGAGGTCGAGATCGAGCTGCTCCTGCGGGCCGCCCGGAATTGCCCGACCCAGTCGATCCGGCTCGTGGCCGCCGATGGCGAGGTCCTCCATGAGTCGAACTGACGGAGGAGGCGAGGTCGTGACCGACGACCTGCTCCTGACCAGCTACAGCGCGACGATCGTCCTCGACCAGTACGACGAGATCCGGGACGCGCTGTTCAACACGAGCCTGTCGCGCAGCTTCGACAAGCGCTCGTATCACGACGGCAACATCCGGGACGGCGTCGTGAGCATCAGCCACGGCCCGGTCCACCGGGCTCGCCGGCGGGTCGAGAACACCCAGTTCCGGCCGGATGTCCTCCGGCTGTACGAACGGGAGCTCTTTCCGGCGGTGATGAACGGCCTGCTGGACCGGCTGATCGACCAGGAGGAGATCGACCTGTACGCGGTCGGGGAGCTGCTCAGCGTCGTCCTGGCCAGCCGGCGGGCAGGGATCGAGTTCGACCCGGACTCGCTCGACGAGCTCCGGCGGCTCGTCCATGCCGTCGATGTCTTCTCGCAGGGTTCGGCGATCCTCGACGCCAAGGACCCCGATGCCGTCCGCGACCTCGTCCGGGCAACCTACCGGGAGTTCGAGGCAGATTTCGTCCGGCCGGCATGGCAGCGCCGGCAGGCGATGCTCGACCGGGTTGAGCGCGGTGAGCTCGATCCGGCGGACCTGCCCCACGACATCCTGACCGTCCTGCTCCTCCACCGCGGCGATGCCCAGCTCGAGCTGGCCGACGACGGCCGGGTCGTTCGGGAGGTTGCCACCTACCTCCAGGGCGGAACCCACACGAGCGGCCAGACGCTGGTCAACGCGATCGACCTGATCTTCATGTCCGACCAGCCGTACGAGGCCCTCCTCGACCGGATCGCGGGTGACCTGCTGTTCGCCCAGCGTGCCGTCCACGAGACGCTCCGGCTGCGGCCGACGACGCCCAGGATCAAGCGCCGGGCCGAGGTGGATCTCGAGCTCGCCGGCCGCTCGATCCCGAAGGACGCCCTGGTCGTCCTCGACGCCGCCGCGGCCCACCTCGATCCCGCATTGTTCGGGGGACATCCGGAGCGGTTCGATCCGGACCGGGCCGTTGCCGACGGGGTGCCGCGCTGGGGCCTCGCGTTCGGAGCCGGTGCCCACCAGTGTCCCGGGCGATCGGTCGCCGGGGGTTTTCCCGTGCCGGATGAATTCGCGGTCGACGGCGAGCACGTCTTCGGCCTGGTCGCGCTCATGCTCCAGGCGATCGCCCGGCGCGGGGTCCGGCCGGACCCCGACCGCCTGCCCGAGCGCGACACCCGGACCGAACGGTTCACCCGCTGGCGTCACTACCCGGTCCGGTTCAGCGCGAGTCGGAGCGGCGTCCCTTCGGCCTAGCCCGGCCGGCCCTCCGGGCCTAGTGGCGGGCCGTCCAGGCGCCCAGGATCTGCGCGGACTGCTCGGGCATCTGCCAGAAGTAGCCGTGGGCCGCGCCCCTGATCACGATCGACTCAGCGGCCCGGATGTGCTCGGCGAGATAGGCCGACTGCTCGGCATGGACGCCCGTTCCCGCGGCGTGCGTATCCCGATCGCCGACCAGGACGAGGGTCGGCCGATCGATGTCGGACAGGCGGTCCGCCGTCTGGTGCTCCTGGCGGGCCACGACGTGGCGGAGGTAGGCTTCGAGGGTTGGGCGGTGCTCCCAGAATGCCCGGACGAGCCAGCCCACCCGATCCGGAGCGGCCGCGACGAACTCGGGGGTGAAGAAGGTGGCCGCAATGTGGGCCCGCATGTAGGCCTCGTAGCCGTGCTCGATCAGCTCGACCGCGGTCGGCACCGGGATGCCCCGGGTCACCGGCCTGTCCGCCCGGAACTGGCCTGGCCCGGTCGCGGCCAGGACCAGCGAGCGGATTTGCTCGGGCCGGTCGAGGGCCATCCACTGGGCGACCCGGCCGCCCATCGAGTGGCCGACGACGTGTGTCGCGGGCAGGCCCAGGGCGTCGAGCAGGCCGAGGGCGTCTGCGCCGAAGGCGCGGGTCGAGAACGGCTCGGGGCCCGCCGGCGTCGACCCGGTTCCGCGGTGATCGAAGGTGATCACCAGGTGCCGTGCGGCGAGCGGCTCGACCAGCTCCGGAGGCCAGGTCGCGCCCGGATAGCCGGTCCCGGCCACGAGGAGGAGGGGGTCGCCCGAGCCACGCAGCTCGTAGGCGATCGGGCGGCCGCCGACCTCGATCATCGCCCCGCCCGGCGGCCTATTCGTCACCGTCCCCGAAACTGGCGCGGTCGGCCTCGATCAGCTCCGGGAAGCGATCGGGGATGCCGGCGCCGTCGAGCGAGATCGTGCCCGACACGCCCAGGGCAAGCTCGATGAAGTTGTTCTGGACCCGCAGGTAGCGGGCCGGCTCGGTGCCGACCTGGTGATGGCTGCGCCAGACCTGGAACGGCGGCGACAGGAGGTCGCCGGCCGTCCACTCGACGACCGCCTCGCGCCCGTCGTCGGTCCACAGCCGGGTCCGTCCCGAGCCCGGACAGGATCAGCATCGCCTCCTCGGCGAGGTGGCGGTGGGCACGCATCTGGCCACCCACACCGATCTCGACGAGGGCGTGGTCGACCATCCGGTGGCCGCCCATCGCAAAGCGGCGGATGCCGACCCGATCGCCGGCCTCGAGGTCGGCCGCGACCGGCTCGTGGATCACGTCCCGGACGATGTTCGCCGTCAGGTCGCCCCGCTCATCGGCGATCCGGCGCGTCCAGTAGTCGGGTTCGTCGGCGTAGCGGTCCGAGAACCGGAAGTCGTTCTTGTAGACGAAGTCGCGGCTGTTGAACAGGCGCCGCAGCAGGCGGGTGTTCTTGAACGCGAGGTGGAGGATCGGCTCGGCGGCATCCGCGTTGAAGTGCTGGTGCCAGGCATTGGACGGGACCGTGACCACGTCGCCCGCCTGCCAGTCGACCCGCTCGATCGGATGCGTCGTCGACCTGCCGGACCTCGGTCCAGCCGTGGCCCGAGACGATGTAGAAGGTCGCCTCGTCGAGGTGCCGGTGGCCGGGCTTGGCGGCTTGCCCGGCGGCACCTCGCGACAGGTGGATGCCCGAGTGTCGTGTTGCCGCCCAGCGAGTCGAACGTCGCGGCGCGCGAGCGGCGCTTGGGGCGGGGCGCCAGCGGGAAGGTGGGGATGCCCCGCGCGATCACCCCTTCGACGATCAGGAACTGGCGGGCCTGGTCGTAGTAGAGCCTGCCGGCGGACGGCCCGGCTTCGCTGACCTGCTCGACCATCGGTCGGATCCTCCGGTGCGGCCCGCTCGCCCTAGTCGCCTTCTGGCGTGTCCGGGTGGCGCTCGATCTGGTGCAGGCCCATCTGCTTGATCGTGAACGTGTCCTGGATCGCTAGGTAGCGGGCGGTGTCGGTGTCGGAGTCGTTGAAATGCTGGTGCCAGGCCCACAGAGGGATGCCGATCAGATCGCCTTCGGCCCAGTCGATCCGCTGCTCCTCCTCACCGTCGTAGTGCATCACCGTGTGGCCCTTGCCGTAGACGATGTACAGGACGGCCTCGGTCGTATGGCGATGCTTGACTGAGGCGTGGCTGGGCGGCAGCTCGGACAGGTGGGGCTGGAGGCGGACCGCGCCGGACAGGCGATAGAAGCGGGCCTTCGTGCCCCGATACTCCCGGGCGACCAGCTCGGTCGTCCTGAGGTCCTTGATGATCGTCGCTTCCGTCGGCGGGTTCTTCTTGTTCCACTGCTCCCGCTGGGTCATCTCGGTGATCGCCGTACCGCTCAGCGGCTGCGTCGCTGCCGGTGCGAGCTTGTCATCTGCCATTGCGACTCCTCTTGGCTGACACATCGCGTACACTCATATCGTGGACAGTTTGGCCGTGACCGGATACAAAGTCAAACGTATTGGTGCCATTCGAAAGGCCTCGGCCGGGGCCCCGGGCGAGCCGGTCGCGGACCATCGGATCCGATGATCCCGCGATTTGCCCTGACCCGTCCGCGGAGCCTGCCCGAAGCGCTCGAGGCGTTCGGCGCGGGCGACGGCGATGCGGCCTACCTGGCCGGCGGCACCGAGCTGCTCCAGGTGATGAAGATGGGCTTCGCCCATTTCGGCCGCCTCATCGACCTGAAGCGGCTCGACGGAGCTGCACGGGATCGCGCTCGACGGACGGTGAGCTGCGGATCGGGGCGGCCACGACCCACCGCGAGATCGAACGATCGGCCATCGCCGGGCAGGCGTTTCCCGCCCTGATCGAGCTCGAGCGAGGCGTCGCCAACGTCCGGGTCCGCTCGACCGGGACGATCGGCGGCAACCTGGCCTTCGCCGAGCCGCACTCCGATCCGGCCACGCTGCTCCTGGCCAGTGACGCCTGGGTCGAGCTCGCCGGGCCGGCCGGCCGGCGCCGCCTTTCGATCGCCGAGTTCGTCGTCGGGCCCCTGGCCACTTCGCGCGAGCCGGACGAGATCCTCGTCGCGATCGGGATCCCGGCCGGCCGGCCGGGCGAGGGTCGGGCGTACGCGAAGCTTGCCTTCTTCGAGCGGCCGGCCGCCTCGGTCGCGGTCCGCCTGGCGGTGGAGGACCGCGCGATCAGCACGGCCACGGTTGCGGTCGGCTCGATCACCGACCTGCCGATGGTCGTTGCGGAGGCGGGTCGAGCGCTGGTCGGGACAGCCGCCGAGCCGGAAGCGCTGGCGGCTGTCCTGGCCCAGGCCGAGGCCGCCTTCGATCGGCTCGATATCGGCGCCGACCTGAATGGCTCGGCCGACTACAAGCGTCACCTGGCCGGTGTCCTGCTGGCCTCGACGGCCCCAGCGGCACTGGCAGAGGCGGTGGCCCATGCCTGAGCTGATCCAGGTCGGCCTGGTCGTGAACGGGCAGGCCCACGAGCTGACGATCGAGCCGCGCGAGACGCTGGCCGAGGTCCTGCGTGACCGGCTGGCCCTGACCGGCATGAAGGTCTCGTGCGACGCCCAGGTCTGCGGCGCGTGCACGGTCCTGGTCGACGGCCTGCCGGTCAGCGCCTGCACGTTCCTCGCGGCCGACGCGGATGGTCGCCGGATCCGGACGGTCGAGGGCCTGGCCGAGGGCGGGCGCCTGAGCCCCCTCCAGCAGGCGTTCATCGATCAGCGCCGCCTTCCAGTGCGGGTTCTGCACGCCGGGCATGCTGATGGCCGCGACGGCGCTCCTCGAGGAGACGCCGCACCCGACCCGGGCCGAGGTGGTCCACGGCCTCGAGGGCAACCTCTGCCGTTGCACCGGCTACGCGCCGATCGTGGAGGCCGTGCTGGCCGCCGCCGAGGCAGGCCGATGAGGCGGGTGGTGACCCGGCCGCCGGCCCCGTCGCCGATCGGCGAGGCCGTGCCCCGCCGCGACGGCGTCGGCCAAGGTCACCGGCGCCGCGCGGTTCACCGTCGACATCGACGTGCCGGGGATGGCCCACGCGAGGCTCCTGCGGAGCCCGTATCCCCACGCCCGGATCCGGTCGATCGACGTGACCGCCGCCCGTGCGCACCCGGGCGTCATCGCGGTCGTGACGGCCGCCGACCTGGACGACGTCCACCTCGTCTACGGCCACGCCGTCGCCGATCACCCCCTGATCGCGTTCGAACGAGGTCCGCTTCGCCGGCGAGCCGGTCGTCGGGGTGGTGGCCGAGGATCCGGTGACCGCCGAGGAGGCGCTCCGCCTGATCGAGGTCGACTACGAGCCGCTGCCGTTCGTCCGCTCGTGCAGCGAGGCCCTGGCCACCGATGCCCCGGTGATCCACGAGAAGCCCGGCGAGCAGCGGCCGCACCGGGGCTTCGACGAGGATATCGAGCGCAGCCACCCGAACGTCTGCTCCTCGTCGCGTCAGGCCTGGGGCGACATCGACGCCGCGTTCGCCGGCGCCCACCTCGTGCGTCGAGGGCGAGTACCGCTACCCGATGTGCTACGCGTACGCCATGGAGCCGTACACCGCCGTCGCCGCGCTGGGACCAGGGCGAGCTGACGGTCTGGACCTCGGCCCAGCATCCGTACATGGTCCGCGACGACCTCGCCCACTGCTTCGGGCTGCCGCTGGCCAACGTCCGGGTGATCGTGCCCTACGTCGGCGGCGGCTACGGCACCAAGTCGTACACGAAGATCGAGCCGCTGACGGCGGCCCTCGCCCTGCGCGCCGGCCGGCCGGTCCGGCTCGCCCTGAGCGTCGAGGAGGCGATCCTCACGACCCGCGGGGATGCCGCGACGGTCCACCTCCGGACCGCCTTCGACCGCGACGGCCGGATCCTCGGCCGCCAGGGCCGGATCCTGCTGGACACGGGCGCGCTACGCCGAGAACTCGCCGCTCGTCGGGCGCAAGGCGGCCAACCGCCTCGGCGGGCCGTACCGGATCCCGGCCCTCGAGGTGACCTGCGACGTGGTCTACACGAACACCGCGCCGGCCAGCTCGTTCCGGGGCTTCGGCGCGCCCCAGGTCACCCTGGCCGGCGAGTCCCAGATCGACGAGGCGGCGGCCGCGCTTGGGCTCGACCCGCTCGAGCTGCGCCGCCGCAACGTCCTCGAGCCGCGCGAGCGGCCCTGGCCCCGGGCGCGCGGCATCGACGCCGACCTGCGGGCTGACCTCGAGCTGGCCGCCGAGGAGATCGAATGGAGCGTGCCGGCCGGACCGGGCCGGGGCAAGGCGATCGCCGTGTCGGCTTCGGACGCGGGCTCGGAGCCGATGTCGACCTCGATCCTGAGAGTCCTCTCGGACGGCTCGATCACGGTGATGTGCGGCAGCACCGAGATCGGCCAGGGCTCGTCGACGGTCCTCGCCCAGATCGCGGCCGCCGAGATGGGCGTCGACCTGGACCGGGTCCGCCTGGTCCAGAGCGACACGGCGATGGTCAGCTACGACCGCTCGACCGGCGCCAGCCGGACCACGACCCTGATGGGCCTGGCGATCCAGGCCGCCGCCGCCGACGCTCGGGCGCAGCTCGTCGACTGGGCAACCAGCGCGCTGGCCGGTGACGGGCCCCCGGTCGACGAGCGGCCCGGCGGCATCCGGGTCGGCTCGAAAGACCACGACTGGGGTGCGATCGTCCGGGCCTGGTTCGGCGGCGCTGCCGGAGAATGCGTCGGCCGGGGCTACCTCCGGCGGTCGGGCGCGACCGAGGAGATGCCGCCCTTCTGGGAGATCGGCTGCATCGCGGTCGAGGTCAGTGTCGACGAGGCGACCGGCGAGATCCGGGTCGAACGGCTGGTCACGGTCGGCGATATCGGCTGCGCGATCAATCCCCAGACGGCCGAGGCCCAGGATGTCGGCGCGGCGATGATGGGCCTCGGGATGGCGACCCGCGAAGAGCTGATCTATGACAACGGCAACCTGATGAACGGCAACCTCTTCGACTACCGGGTGCCCCGCACGACGGACCTGCCCGAGCTCCGGACCGTCCTCGTCGAGCGTGGCGACGGGGTCGGCGTGTACGGCGCCAAGGGCGGCGGCGAGGGAGCCCTGAACCCGGTCGCGGCCGCGATCGCCAATGCCGTCGAACGGGCCGTCGGGATCCGCCTGCGCGAGGCGCCGTTCACCCCCGAGCGCGTCTGGCGAGCCCTGCGCGAGCGTGACGCGGCGAGGTCCGGCGGCTCGTCCAAATCCAAGCGATGAAGCTTGCCGGCACGATTGAGATCGCGGCTCCCGTTCGCGCCACCTGGGACCTGATCGTCAACCCGGTCGGCCTGGCCGCCTGCGTGCCCGGCGTAAGCGATGTCCGGCAGGTCGACGAGCGGACGTTCGAGGGCTCGGTCAGCGCCGCGGTCGGGCCGGTCGAAGGCAGCTTCGCGTTCACTTCGATCATCGAGCGGGCCGTCTTCCCCGATGATCTGGTCGTCTCCGTCGGCGGGCTCGACTCGGTCACGAAGAGCCGCCTGGAGGCCGACATCACGGTGACCCTCGGCGGACCCGCCGAGGGTCCGACCCGGCTGGAGTACGGCGCCGTCATCCGGGTCCGGGGCCGCCTCGCGATCCTGGGCGAGATGATGCTCCGGGCCACGGCCAGCCTGATGATCGGCCAGGTCACGAAGTGCCTCCGCTCGCAGCTCGAATCGACGGCCGTGGTCGACCCGCAGACGGCGGCCCGGTGATCGGCCGGTGACGGCCCGCCGGTACGACCTGGTCGTCGTTGGGGGCGGGACCGCCGGCTGCGTGGTTGCCGCCCGGGCCAGCGAGGATCCCGCGCGTCGCGTCCTCCTGCTCGAGGATGGCCCGGACCCGCAGCCAATTCCCGACGTGGTCAGCGATCCCAAGCGCCAGAGCGAGCTGATCCTCGAATCGCCCTACGTCCGGATGTACGACGTCGAGCGGAGCGATGGCTCGAGCTTCCCCCTCCTCTCAGGGCGGATCATGGGCGGCGGCTCGTCGGTCAACAACCTCGCCGTCGTGCGCCCGATGGCGATCGATTTCGAGGCATGGCAGCAATTCGGCGGCCCCGGCTGGTCGTACCCGGCCCTGCTGCCGCTGATGCGCACGATCGAAACCGACCGGGAGTTCGGCGACTCGCCGATCCACGGCGACCACGGCCCGCTCGTCCTCGAACGCAAGTTCAGCTGGACGACCCGGCCGACCCGCCCGTGGCGGCCCTGATCGAGGCCGCCCATGCCCTGGGACTGCCCGATTGCCCCGACCTGAATGTCCCGGCGCCATACGGAATCTGCTCCTCGCCCTACAACCAGGTGGCCGGCCGGCGCCAGTCCACGACGGTCGCGTATCTCGACCCGGCCCGACGACGGCCCGAACCTGGCGATCGAGCCGGATACGGCCGCGACGCGGCTGGTCGTGGACGGCCGGCGGATCCGGGGCGTCGAGGTCGTCCACGACGGGCAGGTCGAGACGATCGAGGCCGGCGAGGTGATCCTCGCCGCGGGCGTCTTCCATTCGCCCCAGCTCCTGATGCTGTCGGGCATCGGACCGGCGGCGGCCCTGGCCGAGCATGGGGATCGGCCCGGTCCGGCGACGGCTCGATGGGGTCGGCCGGAACTACCACGACCACGCGGTGGTCTACCTGACCTTCCAGGGCACGACCGACCTGCGTGAGGACTACGTGATTCCGAAGGTCCGCCTGATCGCGCGGAGCAGCGACGAGCTGGACCATCCCGACCTGCACGTCTTCATGCGCCCCTCGATCCGGGTGCCCGGCCTGCCGCCGATGCTGCCCGTCTAGCTCGACCTGATCGATCATCGCTCTGGCGGCCGGGTCGCCCTGGCGTCGGCCGGTCCGGCCGACCCCGCTCGTCGACACCGCGCTCCTCAGCCACCCGGACGACATCTCGGCCATGATCGGTGAGTCGCCGTCGCCGACCGGCTCACCCGCGAGGCGGCGCTTGACCTGTTCTACGGCCGCTCCTGCAGCCCGAGTCGCCCGATCTATGGCGGGGCACGTTCTGGCCCGTACATCACGTACTGCCACGGGGTCGGCACCTCCCGGTTCGGGCCGGCGGACGACCCCGAGGCAGTGGTCGACGGCGGTCTTCGCGTCCGCGGCTTCGACAACCTGCGGGTCGCCGACGCGTCGGTCCTCGCCGACGGTCCCCCATGCGAACACGAACCTGTCGGCCATCCTGGTCGGTGAGATCGCGGCGCGCGAGCTCGCCCGATAGCCGCCGCCGGTCCCGTCCGGACGACCA
>CAWEAL010000010.1:0-156487 GCA_963807035.1 uncultured Chloroflexia bacterium
ATTTCCGGCTGCGGGACAGCGGCCGGCGGAGGCGTTGGAGGCGGCTTGACCTGTGCAGGTGCAGCGCACCCCGTGAGTATTAAGGCAGCGGCCATCACTCCAATTGTTAACCTGCTAAAAAGAGCAATCCCGTAAATTCATTTATTTTCCTCTCTATTTCTATTTTCTCATAACCCGTTAAATGCGCCTGGCCCGGATTATTCCACCGGTATTCTGAATGGACCGGTTTAAATATTATATAATTTTGAACTGGTTATATTGAAACCGCGCACATGGTACCGTCCGCCAGGACGATCGTGCGAATTCGCCGATACACGATGCAGCGGCCAAGGAGGCATTATACATGAAAAAAGAGAGTTACGAGGAACTGGACGGCATCTTTCACCCCACCAAAGTTGCCATAATTGGCGCCTCTCCCGTGGCCGATATAGCCACACTGGCCTTGATGAAAACCAAGATCAGGGACAACGTGTACTTTGTGAACCCCAAGTACGACGAGATCTTTGGCCGAAAGTGTTATGCCAGCGTCCTGGATATCAAGGAACCGATCGATTATGCCATCATCGGCGTCAATGCCAACCTGGTATCCAGGGTAGTCGGCGAGTGCATCGAGAGAGGGATCAGGGCGGCGCATATCTTTACATCCGGCTTCAGCGAAACAGGACTGCCCGAGGGAGACGCTCTTGAGAAAGAATTAAAGGAGGTTGCCTCGGGCAAGATAAGGATCATAGGCCCCAATTGCTTCGGCATCTACTGCCCCCGCTCGGGACTGGCCATTGTTCCGGAATCAAGCGAGGTGGAGGGAAGCGTAGGCGTGATTGCACAGAGCGGCAGCGTGGCAGAATCTTTCTCATATTTCGGCAAGACCAAGAACCTGCATTTCAGCAAGGTTGTCAGCTACGGAAACGCCTCCGATCTCGACTGCCCCGATTTCCTGGAATATATGGCCGATGATCCGCAGACACGGGTGATTGCCCTCTACATCGAGGGATCGAAGAACGGAAAACGGCTGCACGAGGCTCTCAGATATGCGGCCTGCAGAAAGCCGGTGGTGGCCGTTAAGGGCGGCCTGACCGACAACGGCAACCGCGTGGCGAAATCGCACACCGGTCAGATGACCGGCACGCCTGAAGTGTGGAAAACATTATTCAAACAGTGCGGCGTAATACAGGTCAACAATCACGATGAACTTGTCAATACGGTGGCCGCTTTCAGTCACTCTCCTCTGCCCAAAGGCAACCGGGTGTCCCTGGTGAGCAATTCGGGAGGATTCAGCGTTATCCAGACTGACCTGTGCGCCGCTGAGGGGATGGCCGTACCGCCTTTCGGAAAGACAACGCTGAGCAGGTTGCGGAACCTGGTGCCACTGGCGGGCACAAGCATCGGCAACCCGCTGGACGCCTGGCCGATCTTCTACAAGGTCTTCCAGAAGGAGGGCAGCCTCAGTGATATCATCAAGGCTGTGGCAGATGATGAAAATATCGACTCGCTTGTTTTCATGTTCGACCAGTTCAGGTATATACGGCGGGCGCGTAAACACGAGGCAACAGATCATATGAAATTGATCATCGAGATGATGCTCGAAGGAAGCCTCTATTGCCGTGATCAGCTACACAAGCCGGTGCTTTTAAGCGTATCCCTCGACCCCTTCCTGGATGACGACGAGGACAGGAAAGGCAACCTCATGCTTAAAAATGCCTTCGAGCAGCATGGTTTCCCGGTTTACCCTGCCAGCGACATCACTATCAGGGCCCTGGCAAGGCTGTATAAGTATGCAGAACAGACCGGGCAAGCTATGTAACAGGCCTGGCAGGATGTTGCATGTGGATGCAGAATAGTATTTAATAGTGCTGTGGTCATTATGGTGCATGACCCGCATCACTTACATATTGCGGACAGTCAGTAGAATATTCTGAAACTATATAGTCAGGAGGTATGTGTTATGGGCAAGTCACTTAAAGGCAGCAAGACCGAGCAAAACCTTCTCAAGGCTTTCGCAGGCGAATCGCAGGCCAGGAACAGGTATACCTATTTTGCCAGCCAGGCGCGCAAGGACGGGTTTATGCAGATCGCCAATATCTTCGAGGAGACGGCCGGCAACGAAAAGGAGCACGCCAAAATCTTTTTCGAATACCTGGAGGGAGGGGACGTCGAGATCGTGGCTGCTTACCCGGCAGGCATGATCAAGAGCACAAAAGCTAACCTGGAAGCTGCAGCGGCAGGCGAGAAAATGGAATGGACCAAGCTATACAAGGACTTTTCCCTTATCGCCAAGAAGGAAGGGTTCATAGACGTGGCAACTTCTTTCAAACAAATTGCCGAAGTTGAGCAGTTCCATGAGGCCAGGTACAGGAAACTCATAAAGAATATTGCGGCAAAAGAAGTCTTCAGCGGAAAGAAGAAAGTGAAATGGCATTGCACCAACTGCGGCTACGTGCACGAGGGCACCAGCGCACCTAAAATATGCCCTGCCTGCAGGCATCCGCAGTCTTATTACGAATTGCTGGCAGAGAATTATTAAACTAGTCGCTCGCATCGACCATCAGATCAGCAGTTGCCGCCCCTGTTGTATTACAGGGCGGTAGCTGTTATATTTTTCACCGTCGGCATAACCACGCTATTTACCGTACGGGCCTCCTGATTTGAACGAAGTAAATCCACCGGGCAGCAGGCAACCTGGAAACCAGGCCTCTGATCAGCTCACGCGCGGTGACCGCCCGGGCGATATCTTCGTGCGGCGGCATCTGAAGCTTCCTCGCCGGCTGCACCGCGTTCTGGGCGTGGGCGGTCTTTTCAGCGCCGCCTACGGCAATGTCGGCTCCTCCATCTACTATGCATTGGGCGTAGTATCCATGTCGGCCCTGGGGCTTACGCCGCCCGTCCTCATGCTTTCCGGCGTCCTTTTCCTCTTCACCGCTTTGACCTATGCCGAGGGCGCCACCGCGATTCCCGAATCCGGCGGATCGGGCGCTTTTGCCAAGCGCGCCTTCAACGACTGGGTCAGCTTCATTACCAGCTGGGTGCTGATGATCGATTATATCGTGACCATCGCCATATCGGCTTTCACCGCTGCCAACTACATGGGTTTTTTCTTCCCTGTCCTCAAGACCTGGCCAACAAACAGCATGGTAGGGGTGGTGATAGTAATCGTGCTGGCCCTGGTAAACCTGGTGGGAGTAAAGGAATCGTCCAGGCTGAATATATTCCTCGTTATTGTTGATATCGTTACACAGGTGCTGGTTGCCATCATGGGACTTCTCATAATCATCAGCATCCCGACCCTGATCAACAATGTACACTGGGGTGTAGCGCCCACTTTCGACCAGCTTTTATTCGGCATCTCGATCTCAATGGTGGCCTACACGGGAATCGAGACCGTGGCCAACCTGGGAAGCGAGGCACGCGATCCGGTAAAGAGCATCCCCAGGGCAGTTATGCTGGTTTTCGCCACGGTGATCATGCTCTATGCCCTGCTGTCTATGACAGCGCTCAGCGCTTACCCTGTTTACCAGGCGCCCGACGGCAAGTGGGTCACCGACCTGACGCAGAAATTTCTTGAGGACCCAATCATGGGCATCGCCTATGCCATGCCCGGGTACATCCCGGTTTTTCTCGGCTTCTGGGTGGCCCTGCTGGCATCGACCATACTGGTCATAGCAACCAATGCCGGCATGCTGGGAGCCTCACGGCTGGCCTACTTTATGGGGCAGCGGCAGCAACTCCCCGGCTTCTTCAGCAACCTCAGCAAGAAAGCCCATGTCCCCGAGAATTCAATCCTGATCTTTTCAGCTATCGCCGTGGGACTGATAGCCACGGGCAAAGTGGAGCTCCTGGCAGACCTTTATGCCTTCGGGGCCGTGCTGGCCTATACGCTGGCCCATGCATCCATAATAGCGCTGAGGATCAAGGAACCCGAGCTGCCACGCCCGTTCAAAATACCATTAAATATAACCATCAAGGGCCGACAGATACCGGTGACTGCGGTGCTGGGTGGTATAGCCACTGCAGTCACCTGGCTGATAGTTATCTATACCCACAGCATCGGGCGGATAGTGGGCTTCTCCTGGATCGCCGTTGGCCTGCTGATATTTTTCCTCTACCGCCGTTACAAGAACAAGCAAAAAAATATCGCGGAAGCCCGGGAAGGACAATAAAGACTGCTCCCGTTTTTCACGATTAACGGTGGCTTGACGGGTTATCTGCAGGCAGGTATCATGGGTCATTACCGCAACAAATTTTATTTCTGCATCTTTATCGGCCGCCAGCGGCGATGACAATAAAAACGAATTAGGTAAGGAGGTATTTAGTGGCAAAGGACACTGGCGATTCCAAGCAGTACAAAGCCGGCAAGGGAGCATCAGTTTACATCCTGATCATCTGTACACTTCTCTACATGGTCAACTACATGGACAGGCAGGTGGTCGCCGCAGTGGTGGAACCGATGAAAGCCGCCCTGAACCTGAACGACGGCGACGTCGGGGTTTTAGGTTCAGTCTTCCTCCTCAGCATAGCCCTATTTTCATTCCCCGTAGCCTACTGATCGACCGCTGGAGCAGGCGCAAGGCCATCGCCATTATGGCGATCCTGTGGAGCGGCTTCACGTTCCTGACCGGCAAGGCCTGGAATTTCGCGTCGCTGCTTGTCCCGCGCAGCCTGGTCGGCGTGGGTGAGGCCGGTTTCTCGTCCGGCGGCACGGCCATGGTCGGCGCCGCTTACTCGCACAAGAGACGCGGAGCAGCCATGGGAATTTTCAACATGGCAGTCCCGCTGGGCATAGCGCTGGGATCGGTGCTGGCCGCCGCTATTGCTAAAACCCAGGGCTGGCAGGCCCCGTTCCTGTATTTCGCTATCCCCGGCGTGATCCTCGGCATACTGGCCCTGTTTATGAAAGATTACAAGACTGTGACCGAAACACATGGTACCGGCGTGAAGGTCACTTTCGGGCAATCGATTAAAACCCTTTTCAAGATACCCTCGCTGGTCTGGGCCCTGGTCGGCTACGGCCTGGCCAATATCATGTCGATGTCATTTCTCTTCTGGACCCCGGCCTACGTGGGCAGGGCATGGGGCGTGGATGTTGTGGCCGCCAATGCCGTGATGGTGCCCATCGTTTTGGCCGCTATCGTCGGCTCACCCCTGGGCGGAATCCTGGCGGACGTCTGGTTTAAAAAGGACCCCCGGGGCAGGCTGTATATACCGGCAATCACCATATTCCTCAGTGCCATTTGCCTTGCAGGAGCTCTCTACTTCCAGTTCAAGGGCATCGGCATGGCCCTGGTAATCGCCTATGGCGTGCTCAACGTGATGGCAATACCCTGCCTGAGCGCTGTATCACAGGATGTAGCTCCGGCGGCCCAGAAGGGGCTTGTCTGGGGCCTCATGGTCTTTTGTATGTATGTCTTCGGCGGAGGCTGGAGCCCCTACCTGGTCGGAGCTATCTCTGACGCACTGGGACAGGGCGCCCAGGCGCTGGGCACCGCCCTGACCATAGCCTGTATCGGCGGCATCCTCGGCGGCATCTGCTACTTAATGGCCGCCAAACCCTTCCCCGCTGACCTGGAAAAGGTCAGACACGAACAGCTCATGGCAGAGAAATAATTCATTCCACTTACTATAAAGCAGGGCGGCGAGCATGCTCGCCGCCCTGCCTTTTTAGTCGCACTTGTGTTCAATCCGTATGAAGATGTGATCAAAGTGTTTGACAAAACCGGCCAAACTCCTAAAATTACAGTGTTACCGCAGTATAATTTCAGCGATTCATTCATAGCTTAGTGTTTAACAAGGATAGGAGGGCAAGGCCATGACTACCCAGAGCTGCAATTCCCCCCGCTACTCGATTAAGGAACCGCGCAACCTCTCGCCGCGCATAAAATGGCTGCGTGACTACTATTTCCAGGGCAACAACCGGAAATGGAACAACGAGTTCACCGGATTCACCACCGGCACACCCTGGGATATCCAGTACCAGGAGGGCAACTACTATATAGTGCCGGAGACCTATACTTTCTTCCCCACCTTTACCGGCGCCTTCCAGCAGGCCTCCTTCAAAGTGGACCTTCCCGAGGGCTTCTGGGAATGGAGCCTGCCCGAACGTCAGGCCTGGTTTGTCAGGGAAGTCATGGTTTATTACCTGCCGCACGAGGTGCTGCCGGGCGACCTGATCGCCGGTGGCCGCTTCAATATCCAGACTTCCAAGTGCTTTACCGAGAAGGAAGCCAAAGATTATTCCCGGGACGTTTACGGTAAAAAAGGTGTCACGGGCGGCGGAGTTGTGGTTCCATAACCACGGATACGGCAACGCGGGCGCCACCAGCGGCCACCTTATCCCCGACTACCCCCGCATACTGCGGGAGGGCTGGAAGAGCGTTCACGAGGAATTGAACCGCAAACTCTCGTCGCTTTCACAGCGAGAGTACGATGGTAAAAAGGGGCAGCAGGTGAAAGCCATGCTGGTCGCCGCCACCATGGCGCGCGATGTAGCCTTTGAATACAGCAAGGTTTGCACGCAGCTGGCGGAGAAGGAAACCGACAGCACGAGAAAGGACGAACTGCTCAAGATGGCGGAGATGCTGCGACGCGTCCCATGGGAGCCGGCGCAGAATTTCTGGGAAGCATTGCAGTCGCTGTGGATCACCCACATGCTGGTGATGAGCGAAGAGAACTACCCGGGCCCGGGTGTCTCTTTCGGCCGAGCCGACCAGTACCTCTACCCGTTCTGGAAGAAATCGCTCGAAGAGGGCATGGAGCGCGAGTTCGGCAAGGAGCTCCTGAAGTGCTTCTGGATCCATTGCAACTACGCTTACGATGCCATGATCCGCACCGGCGGCAACCAGGGCATCACGGCCGGCTTCGGACAGCTCATCACGCTGTCCGGGATGGGAAAGGGAGGCGTCGACCTGAGCAACGATCTGACCTACGCCATGCTCGAGGTGATCGATGAGATGAGCCCACTGCTGGAACCCAAGCCCAATGTGCGCCTGCACCGGAACAGCCCGGACAAGCTGCTGGAGAAGGTGGTCGATATGATCGCCTCCAGCCAGGGGTCACCCTTCCTGCTTAACTTCGACGAACGCTCCATCGCAGGCATGCTGCGCGAGGCCAGAATGGCCGAGCGTGGAGAAATTGATCAATGCCGATAATGTTTTCGATTATGCGCCGGTCGGGTGCCTCGAGAATACCATGTGCGGCAACGACCGCTCGGGCACGGTGGATATCAACCTCAACCTGCTCAAGGCGGTGGAGCACGCACTGACCGGCGGCTATGACCTGATCCCGTGGACAGACCCCATGACAGGCAAACAGGAGCCGGCCAGGCGCATGGGAGCCGATACCGGGGATGCCACGAAATTCAAGACCTGGGAAGAGTTCTGGAACGCCTACGTTACACAGACCAAGAGCTATCATCAAAAGGGCGGCCGACCTGTATGACTGGACGGACAAGGTAAGGGCAAAGTATTTCCGTACTCCTTACCTCTCCTGCATAGTGAGGGGATGTATCGATAAAGCCATGGACATCAACGAGGGCGGGCCCGAGCTCAACTTCGTCACCATAGAAGCCGTGACCTATGCAACGACCGTGGATTCCCTGCTGGCGGTCAAGTACCTGGTTTTCGACAAGAAGGAGTGCACCATGCAGGAGCTTATCCAGGCTCTCAAGGATAACTGGAAGGGGCACGAAGTCCTGCAGGCCAGGGCTCTAAACAAGACGCCCAAGTATGGCAGGGATGATGACCAGGCCGATGACCTGGGCAAGAAGGTCATGGACTTCTGGACCGACGAATCCTGGAAATACAAGACCTCGGTTACCGGCAAACAGTACCGGCCCGGCATGCTTTCCTGGAACTACTGGGTGGGCGACGGCTATGTCCTGCCGGCCAGTCCCGACGGCCGGCCAAAGGGACAATTCCTATCCAACGCCATCTGCCCCTGCGCCGGGGCCGATATCAACGGCCCGACAGCCAACGTTAACTCGGTGGGCAAGGTGATGGGCGGCAAGGACCCGGCGGGCAAAGGCGACTGGGAAGGCTACCTGAGCGTGCTGCCCAACGGCGCCAGCCACACCATGACATTCAGCCCGTCTTTGCTGCGCGACCCCGAGCACAAGTCCAAGTTCACGGCCTTCCTGCGCAGCTACGCAGAGAACGGCGGCAGCGCGCTGCAGGTAAATATGATCGACGCCGATATCCTGCGCGATGCCCAAAAGAATCCCGACGCCTACCGGCACCTGCTGGTGCGCGTGACCGGCTATAATGCCTATTTCACCTCCATCGGCCGCGAGCTTCAGAACGAGATTATTGCCCGCGAAAGTCACAGGATGTAATATTTGCGCCTATGAAAATCGAGCAGGTGCCCGTTGAGACGGGCGGACAGCCTGGTATTGAGCAGCTGCCGGAGCACATTGTCCGGGGTGATGCGGCCATTATTCTGCACACCCAGAGGTTGTCCACCGAGGATGGCCCCGGCATACGCACAACAGTCTTCTTCAAGGGCTGCCCGTTGAACTGCCTGTGGTGCCACAACCCCGAAAGCATTTCCTATAAGCCTCAGATGCACTGGATGGAGTCGCGCTGCATCGGGTGCGGCATATGCCTTGAAGCCTGCCCACGCGGCAGCCTGGTGAAAACAAAGAGCGGAATCGCCAGGGACAGGTCAAGCTGCGCAGTCGTGCGGCAAATGCGCCCGGGAATGCCCGGCCGGCGCCCAGGAGATGCTGGGGAAAATGGTGGGGCAGGAAGAACTTTTAAAAGAGTTGCTGAAGGACAGGGTCTATTATGATAAATCCGGTGGAGGTGTGACACTCTCGGGCGGGGAACCGCTCATGCAGGCAGAGTTTTGCTGCCGACCTGTTGCACAAACTGAAAGATAATTCCGTCAGTACAGCAATAGATACCTGCGGGATGTGCTCGACCGCGTCACTGGACAAGGTCCTGCCTTTCGTTGACCTCATCCTGTTCGACTTGAAGGAAATCCACCCTGAGAAGCACCTCGGCTATACCGGCCATGATAACCGCAGGATACTGGAAAATATCGTCTATGTACGTGATTATATCAGGGCAAACCACGGAAAGCGGCTGTGGGTGCGGACACCACTCATACCGGGAGCCACCGCCGAGGCGGACACTATAGCGCGCATCGGACGCTTTATCCATAACACTCTGGAAAACGAGATTGAGCGCTGGGAGCTATGCGCTTTTAATAATCTCTGCCGGGACAAGTACCGGCGGTTGGATATGGAATGGAAATATGCCGCCACCCCGCTGATGAGCAAATCCGAGATGGCGGAATTCGAGAAAATAGCAAGGGCTTCAGGCCCGGACCCTGATAAGATTTTCGTAACGGGAGCTGCCCGGGTAGAAAACGTTAACACTTAAAGGAGGCCGCAGATGCAGGAACAGAAAAAGGTATACAAGACATTTTCCGAACAGGATATCGAGAGCTTCAAGCCCGAGATGAAGATAGGGCTGCTTGCCACCGTCGACGAAGCGGGTTTGCCCCATTTAACGCTTATATCGACCCTGCAGGCCAGCTCTCCTACAGAGATGTTCTGGGGGCAGTTCTCCGAGGGCATGAGCAAGGTTAACATCAGGAAGAACCCCAAAACAGGCTTCCTCATCATGACTCTTGATAAGAACCTGTGGCGCGGCAAGGCCAGCTTCACCCGCACTACCAAGGAGGGCAGTGAATACGAACTGCTTAATAATACGCCGATGTTCCGCTACAACGCATATTTCGGTATCCACACGGTCTATTACATGGACCTGGTGAGCCATACCGGCAAGGAAGCGCTGCCCATGGCAAATGTAATTCAGGCAGCCGTAAAGACTATGGTAGCCAAGACGCTGGCGGGCAAAGGGGAAGGCAAAGAGGTGCTTAACCATTTCACGCACAAACTGATAGATAAGATGGACAACCTGAAGTTCCTGGCTTATGTAGACACGGACGGCTACCCGGTGATTATCCCCGTAATACAGGCCCAGACGGCCGGCAGCGACCGCGTTATATTCGCCTCATCCGTTTACAGCGAGCGATCTTAAATCCGTGCCGGCGGGCACTACGGTAGCACTCTTCTGTATGTCTTTCGAGATGCAGACAGTGCTACTGCGGGGCATTTACAAGGGCATACACAGCATAGGCGGGATTGAATGTGGTGAACTGGTGGCCGACCGGGTCTACAGCCCGATGCCGCCCAAGTCGGAGCTGATTTACCCTCCGCAGAAACTGGAGGCGGTCACCACATTCTAAAGCGGTGACATCTCCGGGACTACCTCTTGCTGCGCCTTTTCATAAAGCCGTTAATAAAGATCCTGGTGGAATCCATAGCCTCTATGAAAAAGCCGTGCCTTTTGTCCTGCAGCAGGGTAAGCTCAGCGCCGGGAATCCTTTCCTCCAGCAGTTCGCTGTTTTTAAAGTTCACCAGGCGGTCATCGGTGCCGGTGATTATCATGGTCGGAGCTTTGATAGACAACAGCCTGTCCCAGGTATCCTCGGCGGATATGGCTTCTGCCTGACGCTTGAAAATGTATGCCGGCGTTGGATACTCGGTCGTCACCCTGTGATAATAATTAAAGGATTCCGTGTCAGTTTCTATGAACTCGTCAGAGCAGAAGAACTTGAAGACTGTCATCGACCTTTGCTCGGGTGTCATCTTCTGCAAGTATTCATAATCGAATAGAATCCTGAGAGCCTCAGGATCGGGCGGCACCATATGCGGACCACCCGGAAACGTGCAGCCGAGCACAAGGTTGATCAGCCTGTCCGCGTGGTTTAAGGCAAATACCTGGGCGACTAATCCTCCCATAGATACGCCGAAAACACTTGCTCTCTTAAGCCCCACCGCATCCATAACCGACAGCTACATCGTCCGCCATCATATTGATACTCATCGGAGCATCCGGCTTATCGCTCCTGCCGACCCCGCGATTGTCCATTGTAACGACCTGGTAATTCATTTTGGCTAACTGTTGCGGCAGGGCGCCCCAGTGAAGGGAATGGTGGCCATAACCCATGATAAGGACGAGCGGATCGCCCTGCCCCATAACCTCGTAATATAGTTTTATGCCCTCAGCGCTGGTATACGGCATGTACAACCTCCTGTAAAATTCAGCCTTAATGTCCCCGCCTTTGCATTGGCAGACCTACCGAAAAGGATTATACATGTTACCGGATTAAAACTGAATATATTTTGAAAACAGGCGGCAAGGACCTTATAATCGTTACAGGCAGGAACAAAATTGGCGCGCATGACAGTCTGCCTGCAGAGGAGGGTGAACATGGGAGCCAGGCGTATTTATACCGTTAACATATTGCTTTTATCAGTACTGGCCCTCTCCGCCTTATGCGGATGCATCCTGGCTCCAGTTCCGCCGGCAACGCAGCAGCCTCCCGCACAACCCCCTGCGCAAAATGTTGCACTATTTACCGTTTGATCCTATCGTCATTTCCCCGCAGCCTGTGACGGCCGGCCAGCCTGAAAATATCAGCATGCTAATTAAAAACACGGGCAATGCTGCTGGAGTATTCATGGCCGAACTGACAATCAACGGAACGCTTATAGAAACCCGTGCGGTCACCATCGAACCCGGGAATTCGGCCACAACGGAGTTCCTGGCCACACTCCCAACAGCCGGTCACTACGAGATAAAAATAGCTCCACAAATAGCGGTTATCGACATTGCAGAGCGGAAGACAACCCTTCGGCTCAAATCGGATAACGGCATGGTGGATGGATGCGATGTCCTGGCCGGCACTACGGGAGACGCGGGCAGCATGATCCAGATGGTCGAAGGTAATATGATCAAGTTTACAGCGCCGCCCGGCGGTTATGAAATAGATAAGATCCCAGTATTTGGTTATATTAAAAGCAGCACCTACGATTTTGACAACAATCCCATCTATGGCCCGGGCACCTGGGCCTACGGAGGGGACATCGCAGCTATTGAGCCTGTCAACCCATATTTCACCATCAATATCTGGGACAGCCGACATAACAAGGTATTCAGCCGGGACTATAATAAAGAATTATTTACGTACATACCGCAATGGGTGAGCGTAGACGTCCCGGGAATTAAAGTAAACGGGGATTTCTACATAGAACTGGTAACACATAACCAGCCCAAGCTGGCCGGCACAGGATTTGGTGAATGGGATTACTGGCACCGCTATGTCGTGCACACGTGGTATTACCAGCTTTGTATCGGTTACGAGTACTCGATGGATGTGGTTTCGTCGGTTTCACAAAATGGGGGCGTGGTCCTGGACAGGTACCTTACCTATAACTGGCTGATCAGGACTGAAGGATACCAGCTGCAAAATTAAATATTCGAGCTTGAGCAGGAGGGACGGGTATGATCGCCTCAATCATAGCCATTATAAGATACATCGTCATCGCGGCCGGTATAGCCCTTGCATATTACGTGTACTTTAAATGGGCAGACGCCCGGCCGGCCATGGAGGTCATCCTCCTTACATGTGTGGCTTTTAACGGCCTGATAAGCTTCGTAAGCCACGTTATCTTTCACGAGGCCGATGCTAAACGGCTGGGATTGGAATCATCCTCGACGGGTTACCAGTTCGAAGTGGGTTTTGCCAATCTCGCTATGGGGCTGTCCGCACTGGCAGCTTTCCTATTCCACTGGGGCATATCGGCGTATATCGTTCTTGTACTGTGCTATTCACTGTATATAATGCAGGCAGTCATTTTTCACTTCTGGCGGTTCGTAAAAAAAGAGAGAAGCGACGCCGGGTACTTATGGGGCAGCGTGATATTCACTGCCATATATGTGGCTAATATGCTGTTCTTTGCCCTGGCTGCCATTACTCAGGAGCACCTGGCCCCCTTCTCAGGCACTGCCGATTATTTACTTTACATACGTTTTGTGGTATAAATCCACTTAAGAAAGTGAAGATGCCATTTGGCCCATACACATTGGAAGCTCCTATCTGAACCAGACAAGCCCCTGCTGTACAGGGGTGCAGGTCCTCTTGTCTCACGGCTACTTTATAACCGTGGCATCACCAATCCTGCCGAGGCAGATATCTTTCTCAAAGCCGATAAACGCCTTGCAATAGACCCATTCAGCGTCCCCGACATGCACCTTGCCGTTAACCGCGTCTATAAAGCCCTGCTTTCCGGTGAAAAAATGGCCATTTACGGTGACTTCGATGCGGACGGTATAACAGCGACCGCACTGTTGGTTCAGGGCCTGGCCGAACTCGGCGGCGATGTCGTACCCTATATACCCCATCGCATGCAGGAGGGCTATGGACTGAGGATCCCGGCATTGGAAAAACTGCGTAAGCAGGGCATTACACTTGTTATCACCGTGGATACTGGCATTACAGCTTTTGCGGAAATTGAGAAAGCCAATAAGATGGGGATGGAGATACTGGTTACCGACCATCACGTCCCGCTCAATGAGCTTCCGCCTGCCGGTATCATCGTGGACCCCAAGCGCGCTGATTCAACCTGCCCTTTCAAGGAATTTGCCGGGGTCGGCGTTGCTTTCAAGCTGCTTGAGGCGATGCTCTCCGGCAGCAGGCGTGACGACCTGCTCAACAACTCGCTGGAACTGGTAACGCTGGGCACGATAACAGATATGTCGCCGCTGGTCAGTGAGAACCGCCACTGGGTGAAATCGGGACTTCAACTGCTGAAACGGACCAGGCGTGTCGGGCTGGTTGAGCTTATGAATTGTGCCAATATTGAGAAAAGCAGACTGACCGCCGAGACCATTTCGTACCAGATCGGTCCCAGGCTGAACTCGGCCGGCAGGCTGGATGATGCGGGCACCAGCTACCAGTTGCTGGTGACAGAGGACCATGCACAGGCCAGGACACTGGCCGCCGAGCTGGAAGAAAAAAACAAGGAGCGCCAGCGCCTTGTAGCGGAGACATACGATAAGGCGCGCCGCCAGATATTGCAGGATGGCGCGGACAGGGTCATCCTGATGGCAAGCGACGCCGATTACCCCCCGGGTGTAATCGGACTGGTTGCCGGCAGGCTGGCCGACGAGTTTTACCGTCCCGTCATACTGTTTAAAATCGGCGCAGACACCTGCCGCGGCAGCGCCAGGAGCATTCCCGAGTTCGACCTGATGGAAGCGCTCAAATCATGCGACCACCTGCTCACCAGGTACGGCGGCCATGCACGCGCTGCCGGTTTCAACATGCATACCCGTGACATGCAGCAACTTCAGAAAAGGCTGCGTTCACTGGCAGAAGAGCAGCTTACAGGCCTGGACCTGCGTCCGCATATCGATATCGACGCTGAGGTTTCACTTTCAGTTTTCGCCGGAGGGACATTCGAGGAAATTCGCCAGCTCGAGCCGTTCGGCATGGGTAACCCTGTCCCCGTTTTTCTCAGCCGCAAGGTAGAGGTTGTGGAACAGAAGCTGGTAGGAAGCCAGAACGACCACATAAAGCTCAAACTAAAGCAGGACGGCATTGTATGGGATACCATGGGTTTTCGCATGGGAAATTACCTGGGTGAACTGGCCCGCCATATAGACGTCGTTTATTCGGTGGAGGTAGACAATTTCAACGGCAAGGGCCAGCTCAGGCTTAACTTGCTTGATTTTTCCCGCTCGTACTGACTTCGGCCTTCACACCCAACTGCTTCGCCTTGAAATACCTTGCATACCTCACACTCAGTGTCACCACGGCAGCCGTCACTATCAGGATGTCCACGATCTGCGCCTGGGGCAGGTTAAACAGGAAAGGTTCAGCTTTCGCGGAAGAAACGTATTATAAAGTCACCGACACCGAAAAAGATCAGCCACAACAGGAAGAGCGATCCCTCCGGCTTGAGTTTTTTTCGCAAAGACCACAGTACCGCAAAGCCTGCCAGGTCCCAGATAATATGGAAAAGCTGCGTAGGATATATCGGTACGCCAAGGGGGGCATAGCTGTTGGGGTTGCTGTATACGACGGCTATTGGCAATTCGCAGGTTAGCCCGTAACAGCATCCATTCACCAGGCATCCTACCCGCCCGATGGCTTGCCCCAGGATTGCTCCCGGCGCTGCTATATCCCCCAGTTCCCAGAAAGACATCTTCCTGACCAGGCAGAAGATAAAGATGGCGATTAAACCCCCAAGCACCGCCCCCCAGATGGCCAGCCCGGCGAAATTGAGCAGCTGCTCCGGATGATACAGGTAGTACTGCCATCTATCGATAATATGAAGCAGCCTGGCGCCGACGATACCTCCTATCACTGCCCACAGCCCGGCATCCCAGACTACGTCCTGGGATATTCCCCTGCGCCTGGCCTCGATCAATCGCGGCCCTTGACTTGATAGACGTTCATCACTCGCACCGAAGAACGTGCAGCGGGAATTTCGTCGAACAAGCCCGACGCCACGACGTGCTCCCGCGATTTGGGTCACAGCCGCAGAGATTGGCGGGTCTAGAGACCGGCGCCGGATTCTCAGGGTCTGGCCCCGTAGGTCTCGGAGCCCTTGCTCCACAATTGACGCGGGCGACCGGTGAAGAGTCGAGCCCAAAATGATGTTGCGTGATCGAGAAAGTCCTCGAATGGACGCCCAGCGAGCGCCTCGAATGCCTCACGCTCCGCGTCAAGTGTCCGAACGAGGCCGGGCTCAAGGCCTCGGAGACCCTGCACAAGGCCGAAAGCCAAGGCCGGCGGCTCGCTGGAATGCAGGCGGCCGACGCCAAGATCGGATCGTGGATGATGCCGCTGGCCTGTCCGGAGCGAGCAAACCGAGCAGCGGCGGCACAGCGTGCGCCTCTTGAGCGTCGCCCGCAGCACCTGAGAGACCGATGATCTCGTGGTCGATATTCTCCGCGCGAAGTCGCTCGGCAAAGTCATTGACGCTCCGATTGGTGGCAAGGAAGACGCCGACATCGCCAGTACCAGCAACGAGAGCGACAGGATCTCCTGAACTAGGACGTTAAAAGGCTCATCTGCTGGACCATACTTAAGGACGCGGAGTCGACGGCCGCGACATGCCTCTTCGATTGCGGGGTCGCCAAACTCGCGCCTTCGAATCCCGGCCGCGGCCCGCGGGATGACGTTCGAGGGATCTCGCCGCGAGTCGTACCCGAGGTCGTACTCGACCGCTCCACTCGCTTGGTAGTCGAGGACGCGTCGCGTGATCGTGTCGTCCGTGAAGTCGAAGATGACCTGATCTGGGTCAGCCAAACAAATCAGCCGGGGGCCGACGGCTAGTTCTTCGATGAAATCCGCTGCTGGCTGCCCGGTGTCTTGGTATTCGTCGCAGATTACTGCCGCGTATCGATCGCGAAGCTCTTGACGAAGCCAGTCAGCCGAGCGCAGAAGATGAGGAATTGTCCGAGGAATGACCTCGTCGAAGGTCATCGCGCCGGCAGGTGCCAGCCCGAGCTTCTCCTGTTCGCGCGTTCGGATAACGACCGGAGCAATTGGACCGCCATCGAAGCGACGGAACGCATTGAGGATGGTGACTGCGAATGAGTGGAACGTCGAGACCTCGATCCGCCTCCAAGGTCGCCTGAAAGGATTTGGGGTGCGCGTCGAGTCAGTTCAGCAGTTGCGGATCGGGAGAACGTCAGAAACAAGGCGTGCCGGGTTGACCTGTTCGGCTCGTCCTCCAGGATGCGCCGCGCGATGAGGAGGGCGACGGTCGTCTTGCCGGTGCCGGGACCTCCCAAGATCAGGAGTCGCTGGTCCGTGGCGTCGTAGGCTCGACGCTGAGATGCGGTTAGGAGGTCGCGGAGATGCCCGTCACAGTTCCACCAATCCCAGGTGACGGCCAACCGCTATGCCCAGAACACTGCGCAGCGCGTCAATCGCGACCACAGGCAGCTCTTCAGAAGCAAGTGACCATACGTAGGCGGTATGGATCGAACCCGGGCGCTTGAGCGTTCGTGCGATTAGTCGGCGCAGGTCCCAGCCCCGGAAGGCTTCCCAGCCGACCGGTAACGCAAGGTCGGCGAAGGCTTCATCCAGTTCTCGGAGGATTCGCGGCGGAGAATCCTCAGAAACACTAGCCAGCAGGATGTCTTCCAGCGCCATCCTTGCAGGCAGGCGGACCACTGCATCAGCAGCTTGAAGACATGCCTGGACTTCAGCGTCGTCGGCCGCGGCCGACCCATCGTCGTTGTCCAGCAAGACGATAGTAAAGATCCGAGTTCACGCGCCGCCCGCGCGACCTTAGCGCATTCCCATCGCCCTCAGCCTCGGCGAAACAGACGCCAGCGGCGTCCAACGATAGAAGCTGCCCAGACGCCACGGCCCTCTCGGCCAGGGCACCGTCGGCCATTCTGTTCGTGGTGTCCCTCCACGACCACAACAGCACTGGCGTTCAAAGCCTCCACGAGAAGGGCTGTCTGATATCGGGCAGAAATGCGCTCCTGACGATTGGCAGGGCGTCGCCCACGCGCGATCCGGCGCTCGCCGTCGACCCGGTATACCCGGACAATCTCCTCCGCCGAGAAGGATGCCGCGACGCCCGGGGAGTGCGTGGCCACCACGAGTTGTCCGGCCAATAGTCGTAGGACTCCGGCTAGATGTCGCGCCAGAAATGGGTCGAATTCGCCCCCGAAATCGTCAATTGCGACGATCGCTCCGTCCGCGGCGGAAGATGCGGCGTGCAGGACGCCGCCTCGAAGTGCCGCCAATAGTGTGGCTCCCTGCCGCACCGCGGGCAGGAATGGGGGCAAATCGACAGAGAGTGATTGCGGCGGCGAGGGACCTCAGGAGACCCGATGGGGCACCGCCGTCGGGAAGGAATCGAATGAGGTTCGATGCAACCTGAACGTTGTCGAAACGTCGAACTGCCCGCAGAGGGTCCAGGACTGCTTGGAGTGCCGCTGCCACTCGCTCTTGCCCAGAAAAGTCTTCGGCCGCGTCCGACACCTCCGTCATGAAACGGTCCACGGCTTCGGCGAAGTCCTCGCCGGTCTGTCTATCGATCAAGTTTCGTAGCTCGCCTCGACCCCGCCAGGTCGAGTGGGCGTGTCGAGAGACCGCGCTGCCAAAGGAACGGGATGAGCGAGCGCTCCAACGTTCGTACCCGGTCGAAGGTGCCTGTCGATGGGTCAGAGGATTTTGGGTAGTAGATCGTCTCCGACGTCTGCCCATCCTCGATCGCCAATCGATAGGCGAAACGCACGATCCACTCGTACAAGCCCCAGTCCGGGCGCTTCCGGCGGATCGAGTGGGGGCTTGCGTGGCCGCTGATCGCCGAGCTGGAATCCGCGGCCGAAGAGCGCTCCGGATGGTGTTCGGTGAGATCGCCCAACGTGACTTCGACGGTCGCAGCTGTCGATCGGTCGAGCTGGTACAGATCTAGATCTGTACCGCGATTAGCACCAAGCCAAGACGGGTCAAGCGTGCGAACGGCCGCTTCCAAGAAGTCCGACCGACCTGCTCCTGGCTCGCCGACAATCACTGCATGGGCACGAAGAGCAACCCCGGATTTCTCGGAATCCGCGGGTGCTCTCGATGCTGATGTGCCGAATTGCAACCATGTGTGCCCCCCACGCTCCAGCGCGAAAGCCGAAGTCGTCAAGAGTCTACAAGGCTACTGTTCCTCAGAAATTCCAAGACTTGGCGAGCGAGCCGACTGACGAGTGACACCCGACGACCTGGTCGTCAACTCTCCCCGCCGGGTGAAGGGAGCATTCGACGGCTACCCCCTTGATCCCATCAGCCGATCTGCGGGCGAAGCGGTCCGATGCCGCGCGACGAGGTCAGCCTCCGACAGGGTCACGTAGCGGCGAACCATGTCGAGCGTGGCGTGGCCGAGGATCTGCTGGAGGCTGAACACGTCGCCGCCATTCACGAGGTAGCCCCGAGCGAATGTGTGCCGAAACGTGTGCGGGCTGCAGCGCGTGCCGGTGCCGGCCCGCCGTCCGAGCCGGGCGATGGCCTGCTGGGTGCCGCGCGGGCTCAGCGCTCCTTGGCGGCCGACGAAGAGCGGGTCGGCCACGGCGGCCCGAGCCCGCGTTCCGAGATAGCGGCCGAGCGCTCGTCGCGCGGTCGTTCCGATCGGGACGATCCGCTCCTTGGCGCCCTTGCCCATGACATGGAGCGTTCCGTCCGCTCGGACGTCGCCGACCCGAAGCGAGGTCAACTCGGAGAGGCGGAGCCCGGTGTCGAGGAGGAGCAGCACGAGCGCCCGCTCGCGCTCGTCGGCCAGGGCCAGCAAGCTACGGAGTTCGGCGTCGCTGAACGGCGCAATGAGTCGACGGGGGACGTGCGGCCGGCGCAGGGCCCGAAAGCCCGGCGCTCCGGCGAGCTCTTCGGCGACACACCAATTCCCGAAGGCCTTCAGGCCCCGGACGTAGCCGGCAATCGACTCCGGCGCCAGTGAAGTCCGCAGTTCGAGCAGCCAGGCCCGCAGCTCAGCCGCGGGGATCGCATCGACGGGCCGGGGGCGTCCGAACCGGCGGACCGCCCGGCCGAGGATCATCTGGTACCACACGACGGTCCGCGGCGAGGCGCCCTCGGCCGCCTTGGCGGCACAGAAGAAATCGACCGCGGCCCCGATTCCGAGTGGCGCAAGGCCCCCAAAATCAGGCGCAATGCCCACTTCGCCCAAAGAGTCAGGCGCACAAGTTGGGGAGTAGTCAGGCGCTATTCGCATCTCCGAGCCTCCTTGGAGATGCCGTCCGTCACGCTCAAAACCACATCATCTGGTGGTCCGACCGTTGCTCAGACCCTAGATGTTGTGGTTTGGCTGGCGAGGAAGGATTCGAACCTTCGATCTCCTGATCCAGAGTCAGGCGCCTTACCGCTTGGCCACTCGCCAGTGGAGCCGGTCGGGATGATACCCCAGACGGGGCCTCCGGCCCGCCGACGCTCGGCTCGTCCGGTGGCTCAGACCGGGATTCCCGCCGTCTGCTAGCCTTCCGACCGTGACGACGCCGACGCCTCGCTCAGCTCCGTCGGTCCCGTCGAGCTGGCGGTCGCGCTACCTCCCGGCGGTTCTCGACGCGATCGTGCCCGGCCTCGGCCATCTCGTCGCCGGCCGGCGCCGCCTCGCGGCGATCTTCGGGATCCCGTTCCTGGCCCTCGTCCTGGTCGGCCTGGCGATCCTCGCCACGACCTCCGGCGGCCGGCTCGCGGCCGAAGCCGTCAACGTCTTCTGGCTCCTGATCGGCGTCCAGGGCGTCGTGCTCGTCTGGCGGGTTCTCGCCGCGGGGGCCAGCCTGCTGGCGCCGGACCTGCCCCGCCTACGGCCGCTCGATGCCCTCCCGATCGCCGCCCTCTTCCTGTTCCTGGCCGGACCGCAGGCGGTCCTCGGCTACATCACGAACGAGGCGCGGATCGCGACCGACGAGGTGTTCGTGGGCGACAACCAGCCGCCGGGCAGCTGGAATCCGCAGGGCTCGATCGCGCCCGATGCGAGCGACTTCGCGACGCCCGATCCGTCCGACTCGATCCCGCCCTCCGTGCCGCCTTCGGCGACGAACGGGCCGCAGCGGATCACGATCCTGCTGATGGGGGTCGATTCCGGAACCGGTCGCAACACCGCCTTGACCGACACGATGATCGTTGCCTCGCTCGACCCGGTCGGCAAGACGGTCTCGATGATCTCGGTCCCGCGCGACACGGTCAACGTGCCATTGCCCGACGGCCGGGTCTTCAGCGGCAAGATCAACTCGCTCGATGCCTTCGCCCGGCTCCACCCGAAGCAGTTTCCGGGCTCGAACGGGACCGGGCATGACGTCCTGATGGCCGCCCTGGGCACCCTGCTGAACATCAAGATCGACTACTACGCGGCGGTCAACCTGCAGGGCTTCGTCAGCGTTGTGAACCGGCTCGGCGGCGTCGACGTCAACGTCGCCCACGGCTTCTGCGACCCGACCTATGACCAGTACGGCTACACGAACGGGTTCTCGATCACGGCCGGCCATCACCATTTGAACGGCTACCAGGCCCTGGCCTATGCCCGGGTTCGCAAGGCGTCCGGCGAGTCGGACTTCACCCGGGCCGCCCGCCAGCAGGAGCTGATCAACGGCCTCCGTGACGCGATCGTCAAGGGTGGCTTCCTGAAGGATCCAGTCGGGCTCCTCCGGGCGATCGGCCAGACGCTAAGCACGAATGTGCCACGCTCGATCCTGCCCGACCTGGCCGACGACATGGCTACGATCGGGCGGGCCCAGACGTATCGAGCGGTGATCGACCATCCGCTGGTGAAGCCGGGCTCCGACTACCGAGGCTCGATCCAGATCCCCGACCTCGCCGCGATCCGGGCCCTCGCCGCCAGGATGTTCACGACCCCGGGCACGCTGCCAGCCAAGGCCTACGCGGCACCACCGCCGTCGAGCGGCGGCGGTGGCTCGGGGGTGGGCGCATGCGCACCGGCTCCAACGGCCACGCCGAAGCCGACACCGAAGCCGACAGCGAAGCCGACACCGAGCGGCGGGGGCGGCACGCCCAGCCCGACACCGTCCGCCTCGCCCGACGCGACTCCTTCGCCCGATCACCCGTCACCGTCGCCGTCAGCGTCCTGAGGCCGAGGCCGGTCGCGCTTCGGGGTTTCGGCAGTCCGCGGACCGGCAGTCCGGGGTTCGCGGGTTCGGGAGTTCGGGTTCGACCGATCTCCCCGGACTTCGTCGGAATGCCGCCAACAGGCGCGGTATGGAGAGCCTTGCCGGGCGGTGAGATTCGGCCCGCCGGGTTTCGGCACTGGCTGAGCAGGCTGTGCGAGGTTGGATCGCACCGATCGAGGCCGGACAGACCGGGATCCGGCCGTAGTGCGTCTGCCAGCGACATTCGGACGAAGTTGGTCGTTCCGCCGGCGAGCTGGAGCCACCCGGCAGCTCGGCTGACCGGCAGCCCGGCTGACCGGCGCCTCGGCCCACGAACCCGGCCCGAACCCGCCACGAACCCGCCACGAACCCGCCACGAACCTGCTGGTCAGACGGTCTGAGCGACCTCGTCGAGCGCCTCGTTGAGCACCACCCCGAGCTGATCCCACTCGACCAGGAAGGCGTCGTGGCCCTTGGTCGAGTCGAGTTCACGGTAGGTTGCGGTGACGCCGGCTGCGGCCGCCTCGGCCACGAGCGAGCGCACCTGGGCAGGGCCGTAGAGGATGTCGCCGGCGATCCCGAGGCCGGTGAGGCGGGTGCCTGCCGCCGCGAGCGCCCCGAGCGCAGACCGCACGCCGCCCCGGCCCCGCCCGATGTCGTGGAGGTCCATCGCCCGGACGAGGATCCGGTAGGTGTCGGGATCGAAGCGCTCGACCAGCTTGCGGCCCTGGTAGTCGAGGTACGAAGCGATCGAGAGGCGACCGTCGGCTTCGAGGCCGCGGCCGAAGCGGCCGTCGAAATCGAGCTCGCTCCGATAGGTCGTCATCGCCAGCTGCCGGGCCAGGGCCAGGCCGTCCTCGCCGAGGCGCTCGATCATCGCGAGCTGGATCGCGTTCCAGGCCATCGCCAGGGCGCCGGTCGCGGCCGGGGCCGCCATCGGCAGGATCGTTCGAACGGCGGCCGGCCGCTCGAGTGCGATCTCCAGGGCGACCATCCCCCCGAGCGAACCGCCGGTGACGACGGCCAGCTCGGCGATCCCCAGCGCATCGAGCAGGCGCCACTGGGCACGGGCCTGATCGCGCGTCGAGACCTCTGGGAAATTGCGGCCGTAGGCCTGGCCCGAGCCGTCGGCCTGGCCCGAGCCGTCGGCCTGGCCCGAGCCGTCGGCCGGCGAGGTCGGGCCGGTCGTGCCGTAGCGGCCGCCGAGCAGGTTCGCACAGGTCAGCCCGAAGCGGGCCGTGTCGATCGCCCGACCCGGCCCGATCAGGGGCGCCCACCAGTCGCCGGCCGCATCGGCGGAGCCGGTCAGGGCGTGGACGGCCAGGACCTGGGGTCCCTCGTCCGGGCCGGGGCCGTCATGCCGGAAGGCGATCGTCAGGTCGGCCAGCCGGGCCCCCGATTCGAGCTCGAAGGGCCCGACCGAGACCGTCTGAACCCGGCCGGTCCCGAGGGCGGGAGACGGCTCGTCGCCGCGTCCCGCCCGCAGCTCGGAGCTCACGCGCCGGCGCTCGCGAGCTCGCTCGGTGCACCCGCCCCGGTCGTGATCGGGCTGCCCGTTGCCGCGGCGAGCGCCTGGTCGAGATCGGCCAGGAGGTCGTCGATGTGCTCCAGGCCGATCGACAGCCGGACCAGGTCGTCGGTCACGCCGCTCGCGAACTGGTCGTCCGCGCTCAGCTGGGAGTGGGTGGTCGAGGCCGGATGGATGATCAGCGACTTGGCATCGCCGACATTGGCGAGGAGGCTGAACAGGTTGACCGCGTCGATCAGCTTCTGGCCGGCCTCGACGCCGCCCTTCACCCCGAACGTGATCATCCCGCCGAAGCCACCGTCGAGGTACTTGAGGGCATTGCGGTGGCTGGCCTGCGAGGCCAGCCCGGGGTAGTTGACCCAGGTCACCGACGGATGCCCCTCGAGCCATTGGGCGGTCGCCAGGGCGTTCTCGCTGTGGCGCCGGATCCGGAGCGGCAGTGTCTCGAGCCCCTGCAGGAAGAGCCACGCGTTGAACGGGCTGAGCGCCGGGCCAAGGTCACGCAGCCCCTGGACCCGCAGCTTGATGATGAACGCCAGCGGCCCGAAGGCGCCGGTGTACGAGATCCCGTGGTAGCTCGGATCCGGATCGACGAAGTCCTCCTTGAAGCGGGCCGAGGCGGCCCAGTCGAAGGTGCCGCCGTCGACCACGACGCCGCCGATCGATGTGCCGTGGCCGCCGATCCACTTCGTCGCCGAGTGGATGACGATGTCGGCACCGTGGGCGATCGGCCGGGCCAGCAGCGGGGCGAACGTGTTGTCCACGATCAGCGGGACGCCGTGCGCGTGGGCGATGTCGGCGATCGAGGCGATGTCGTGGACGTCGAGGCGGGGGTTGCCGATCGTCTCGAGGTAGACCGCCTTCGTGTGCTCGTCGATCGCGGGCGCGAAGGTCTCCGGCCGCGTTCCGTCGACGAAGCGGGTCGTGATCCCGAGCTTGGGCAGGGTGTACTGGAACAGGTTCCAGGTGCCGCCGTACAGGCTTGAGCTCGACACGATGTTGTCGCCACTGCGGGCCAGGTTGAGGATCGTCAGTGTCTCGGCCGCCTGCCCCGAGGCCAGGCCGAGGGCACCGACGCCACCCTCGAGGGCGGCGACCCGCTCCTCGAAGACGCCCGTCGTCGGATTCATGATCCGGGTGTAGATGTTGCCGAACTCCTGCAGCCCGAAAAGGCGGGCGGCGTGCGCGGCGTCATTGAAGACGTAGCTGGTCGTGGCGTAGATCGGCACGGCTCGGGCGTTGGTCGTCGGGTCGGGCTTCTGCCCGGCGTGCAGGGCGAGGGTCTCGGGGCGGAGCTTGGGCTGGTTGTCGTCGGTCATCTGGGGACTCCTTCGGCTGGCTGGTGGTGCTCGGGTGGCTCGTCCGGAGCGTGGTGCGGCCCGGGGCGGGAGGCTCGGCGGCTACCCGTCGCGCTGTGCCGGAGAAACAAAAAGACCGCAGATCCTGAGTGGATCTACGGCCCCGGGACCGGCCTGCGGTCCCGCTCCCTGGTGATCAGGATGTGCGTGACCTCAGGCCCCATCCTCCGCACGGCGGGGCCGCCAGGGCATGCACATCTCCCAGGACACGCAGGTATGGATCACGCCCGGAATGGTGCGAGATGCGGGTTGATCCGTCAACCCCACAGCCCGGCCTGGGGGTTCCGGCCGTAGAATCGGGCAGTGAGCTATCTCCCCGCCGAGTTCCGGGCCTACGTCGCCGAGAAGGTCGGTGATCGCGTCGAGCGTGGCGTTCGAACCTTCCGGGCGGCCGACCTCGCACCCGGCGACGTGACCGTCCGGGTCGACTGGTCGAGCGTCAACTACAAGGACGGCCTGGCGACGATTCCGAACGGCAAGGTCGCCCGGATCAGCCCGCTGATCCCCGGGATCGACCTGGCCGGCCAGGTGATCGCCAGCGACGAGCCGGCGATCGGGGTGGGCACGGAGATCCTGGCCCACGGCTATGACCTTGGCGTCTCGCACCACGGCGGCCTGGGCCGGTATAACCGGTTGCCGGCCGGCTGGGTGGTGCCGCTGCCGGTCGGCCTGAGCGCCCGCGACGCGATGGTCATCGGGACGGCCGGATTCACGGCCGGGTTGTCCATCGCCCGACTCGAGGCGCGCGGCCTGAACCCGTCCGACGGTCCGGTCCTCGTCACCGGCGCGAGCGGGGGAGTTGGCCGGACCGCGATCGCCATCCTGCTCGAGCGCGGCTACGAGACCTGGGCCTCGACCGGCAAGCCGAACGTCCACGATGATCTCGTGTCCCTCGGCGTCGCCGGGATCCTGCCCCGGGCAGACGTCATCGCCGAGGGTGGCCGGCCGCTCGAGTCGGAGCGCTGGGCGGCGGCGGTCGATTGTGTCGGGGGCGCGACCCTGCCCTACCTGCTCCGAACCCTGCGCTACGGTGGCGCGGTGGCAGCCTCGGGCAACACCGGCGGGGCAGCCTTCTCGACGACCGTCTTCCCGTTCATCCTGCGCGGCGTCAGTCTGATCGGGATCGATTCGGCCGGGCGTGCCCATCGCGGAGCGGCGCTCACTATGGGATCGGCTGGCAACCGACCTGCGGCCGCGCAACCTCGGCGATCGGGTGACCGAGATCGGGCTCGACGAGCTGACCGGCGCATTCGACGCGATCCTCGCCGGCCGGGCCCACGGCCGCTGGGTCGTCCGGGTGTCGGACTGAGTCGGGCTTCGGTGAGCACGATCCAGCTCGTCGCGGCCCCCGACGGCGAATCGCTCGCCCTCCGGCACTGGCCGGCCGGCGGCTCCCGCGAGGCGCTCGGCAGCCTGCTGATCATCCATGGGCTGGGCGAGCACGGCGGGCGCTACGAGCGGGCGGGCGGGATCTTCGCCGCGGCGGGCCTCGACACCTGGACTCTCGACCTGCGCGGCTTCGGGGCGTCGGGCGGCCGCCGGGCGTACGTCGGGCGGTTCGACACCTGGCTCGACGACATCGCCGATCGACTGGCGGCGCTGCGCGAGGTCGACCGGCCGGTGATCCTGCTCGGCCATTCGATCGGCGGCCTGGTCGCCTGCCGCTACGCCGAGACGGACCGGCCCCAACCCGACCTGCTCGTCCTCAGCGCGCCCGCCCTCGGCGACAGCCTCTCCGGCTGGAAGAAGGCCCTCGCGCCCGTGCTCGGCCGGCTGGCACCGACGATGAGGATCAGGAACGACATCGCGGGCTCGGTCCTGTCGCGTGATCCTGCCGTCGGCCGCGACTACCTCGCGGACCCGCTCAACGTCCATTCCACGACAGCCAGGCTCGGGGCGATCCTGCTGGCCGCACGGGCATTGGCGATCTCCGACCTCGATCGGATCCGGGTGCCGACCCTGGTCATCCACGGCGGCGCCGACCATCTCGTCCCGACCGCGTCGTCGGAGGTCATGGCAGGACGGCCATTCGTCGAGCGACGGGTGTTCGACGGCCTCGCCCACGAGACCTTCAACGAGCCCGAGGGCCCGCAGGTCGTCGGCGAGGTCGCCGGCTGGATCGTCGACCACCTCCCGGCGAGAATGCCGGCGGTGGCCCGGGCTGGACTGGGCTGAGCGGGGCTCAGCCGAGCTCGCCGCGCAGCTGGGCCAGGGCTCGCTCGAGGGCGGTGCTCGCGGCCCCGGCCGGGTAGGGCGCCGCGAGGATCGCATCGGCCAGGCCCAGGGCGCCGCCGTGGACCCGCCGGGCGAGGTCGGCGATCGCGCGCATCTCGGCCAGTGAGCGTTCGACGAAGGCCCGATCACCGATGTCGCCGTGGCCGGGCACGACCGCCGGGCTCGCAGCGTCCCCGCCCGGACTCGCGATCAGCCTGAGGATCTCCTCGAGGGTCGCGACCCAGTCGAGCGGGTAGCCGTCCCCGATCCAGGGCGGCGCGCCGTTCTCGAGCAGGTCGCCGGCGAAGAGCACCGCCGTGTCGGGAACCTCGATCAGGAGGTCGTTGTCGGTGTGGCCGCGGCCGAGCCAGCGCAGCTCGATCCGACGGCCGCCGACCTCGATCTCCGTGCCGCTGTCGTCGACCGGGCGGTCGGGCGGGTCGAGGCTCACGCCGGCCAGCTCGCCGGCGATCGTCGGGTACTCCTCGGCGATCTCCCGGAGGTTCCGGGCGTGCTCCGCCGGATCCTCGAGGTTCCGGCGGATTCGCTCGATGCACCGGACGTGGCCCCAGATCGGCGCCGGCCGGAACTCATGGTTGCCGAAGGTATGGTCGAAGTGGTGGTGGGTGTCGATCACCGCCGCGACCGGCAGGGCGGTCAGCTCAGCCAGCTCGGCGAGGACCTCGCGGGCGTGCCCGACCGTGCTCCGAGTGTCGATGACCACTGGCCCGTCGGCGGTCAGGATCGCCCCGATCTGCTGGTGCATGAAGCGATAGCGGCGAGTGAAGACCCGATCGCCAACTTCGAGCCAATGGCCGTGGCCGCGAACCACCCGGCAGGACCTCCTCCGGCGCGGGGGCGGCCGTCGCGCCGTCCCGACGGATGGCATCCTAGTCGTCCATGAGCGACCAGCGCACGATCGTCTTCTTTCCCGAGGGCGCCTTCGGGCCGACCAACAACTGCGTCGGGATCGGCCGGGTTCTGCGAGCGCGCGGCCACCGGGTCGTGTTCATCGTCGAGGAGTCATTCGCCGGCCGGCTCGAGGCCCAGGGCTTCGAGGAGCGGCTGATGCGCCTCGGTCCGCCGCCCGAAGTGCCCGAGGCGCCCGGCCAGTTCTGGATCGACTTCATCCGGGACACCGCGCCGGTCTTCCGCAAGCCGACGATCGAGCAGCTCGGCGAGTTCATCGCCCCGACCTGGCAGGCGCTGTGCGACGGCGCCCGCTACGTCGAGCTGCGCCTCAGGGCGATCTTCGACGAGCTCCAGCCCGACGCGATCGTCGAGGACAACGTGGTCGGCTTCGCGGCCGTGGTGACCGCCGGGCGGCCGTGGGCCCGGATCGTGAGCTGCAACCCGGCCGAGCTGAAGGACGCCGCGATCCCGCCGTTCTCGAGCGGTTACTCGTCGATCGACCGGAGCGAATGGCCGGCCTTCCTGGACGAGGTCCGGCGGACCCACGACGAGATGTGGTCGGGCTTCAATGCGTACATGCGCGAGTCGGGTGCGCCCGGCCTGGCGAACGGCCCTCTCGGGCCGGAGTTCATCCATGAATCGCCGTTCCTGAACATGGTCCTCTACCCGTCCGAGGCCGACTACACCCGATCGGTCCCGCTGGGGCCGACCTGGCACCGGCTCGAATCGTGCGTGCGGGAGACGGACGAGGCCTGGCAGCTGCCGGCCTCGCTCGCTCGCGCTGCGGGGGAGCGCGATGGCGCCCTGCTCTACCTGTCGCTGGGCAGCCTCGGCTCGGCCGATGTCGGGTTGATGCAGCGCCTGGTCGACATCCTCGGCCGGACGCGTCACCGGGTGATCGTCAGCAAGGGTCCCCTGGCCGACCAGCTCCAGCTGCCCGACAACATGGCCGGCGAGTCGTTCCTGCCCCAGCCCGCGATCATCCCGCAGGTCGACCTGGTGATCACCCACGGCGGCAACAACACCGTCACCGAGTCGCTCCACCACGGCAAGCCGATGGTCGTCCTGCCCCTCTTCTGGGACCAGGTCGACAACGCCCAGCGCTTGGTCGAGACCGGGTTCGGCGAGCGGCTGCCGGCCTACGCGGCAGACGAGGCGGCCCTGACCGGGGCGATCGATCGCCTCCTCGCGGATCGGGCCCTGCATGCGCGGCTGGGGGCCATGTCGGCCCGGCTCCAGGCACACCCGGGAACGGTCCGGGCCGCCGACCTGGTCGAGCGCCTCGCCCTGAGCGCGGCCCCGGTGACGGGCCGCCCCTGATGATCCGGTCCGCGGCGTGGAACGACCTTCCCCTGCTGGCGCACAATGCCGGCACGACCCCACGGCTCCGTGACACGGCCCGTGACGTTCTGTGACCCGACCCCAAGCCAGACCCCCGGAGGATGAAGCGACGTGACTGAGACCCTCGCGAAGACCACGACCTACCAGCAGTTCATCGGCGGCGAGTGGGTCAACAGTGCGAGCGGCGAGACGCTGGCCGTCGAGAATCCCGCCAACGGCGAGGTGATCGCGCACGTCCAGGCCTCCGGGCCGGCCGACGTCGACCGGGCGGTGAAGGCTGCTGAGAAGGCCTTCCAGACCTGGCAGCACACGACGCCGGCCGAGCGGAGCAACGCACTGCTCAAGCTGGCGGATGCGATCGATGCCCGCTCCGACGAGCTGGGCCGGCTGGAGAGCCGGAACGCCGGCAAGCCGGTGGGCATGGCGATCGACGAGATCCCGGTCGTCGTCGACAACCTCCGGTTCTTCGCCGGGGCAGCGCGGGTGATGGAGGGCAAGGCGGCCAACGAGTACATGGCCGGCCACACCTCGATGATCCGGCGCGAGCCGGTCGGGGTCGTCGCCTCGATCGCGCCCTGGAACTACCCGCTGATGATGGCCGGCTGGAAGATCGGGCCGGCCCTCGCCGCGGGCAACGCGGTGGTCCTCAAGCCATCGGCCCGGACGCCGCTGACCGCCGTGATCCTGGCCGAGATCGCCGCCGACATCCTGCCGCCCGGCGTGCTCAACGTGATCACCGGGACCGGCGCCGCGATCGGCGATGCCCTCGTCGCCCATCCGGGTGTCGGGATGATCTCCGTCACCGGCGACACCGACACCGGCAAGCACATCGCCCGAACGGCGGCCGACCGCGTGAAGCGGCTCCACCTCGAGCTGGGCGGCAAGGCCCCGGTCGTGGTCTTCGACGACGCCGACCTGGACGCCGCGGCCGAGACGGTCAAGCTGTTCGGCTACTGGAACTCGGGCCAGGACTGCACCGCGCCCTGCCGGGTGATCGTCGGTCCGAAGGTCTATGACAAGTTCGTGGCCAAGCTTGCCGGCGAGGTCAACACGATCAAGTGGGGCGATCCGGCCGAGGGCGACCAGATCGAGATGGGCTCGCTCATCGCCGGCGCCCAGGCCGACAAGGTCGAGGGCATGGTCGAGCGGGCGAGGTCGGGCGCCGAGATCGTGGCCGGCGGCCACCGCCCGAGCCGGGCCGGTGCCTACTACGAGCCGACCGTGATCGCCGGCCCGGACCAGCGCAGCGAGATCGTCCAGGACGAGGTCTTCGGGCCGGTCGTCACGGTCCAGCGCTTCACCGACGAGGACCAGGCGATCGCCTGGGCCAATGACGTCCGCTTCGGGCTGGCCGCATCGGTATGGTCGAGCGACATCGGCAAGGCGATGCGGGTCGCCAAGGCGATCCAGTTCGGCACGGTCTGGATCAACGACCACTTCATGCTCGTCTCGGAGATGCCTCACGGCGGCTTCAAGGAGTCGGGCTACGGCAAGGACCAGAGCATGTACGCGATCGAGGACTACACGGTCGTCAAGCACGTGATGATCAAGCTGTAGCCGATCGATCGTCGCCGGCGGCCGTCGCCGGCGACGTCGCCGGCCCCTGGGCGGCGAGCGCCAGGCCAGGCCGCGAGCGCCAGGCCAGGCCGCGGTTGCAGGGCCCGCCGACGCTGGAAGTTCTCGATGAGCAGCCCCAGCAGGACAAGAGAGGATCAGCGTCGCGTCAGGGTCGATCGAGCCATGGATCCGATCCGAACTCCGGCGATGACATCCCGGCCGGACCCAGCCATCGTTCCGGCGTCGTTCGATGTGGCCGCCTTCCGGCGGCTCGTCCTCGACTGGTTCGATGCCCGCGGGCGCAAGTTCCCGTTCCGGGGAACGACCGACCCGTACCTCGTCCTCGTCTCGGAGACGATCCTTCAGCAGACTCAGGTCTCCCGCGGCGGGCCGGCCTGGGTGGCGTTCACGGCTCGGTTTCCGACGATCGAATCCCTGGCTACGGCCACACCCGCCGAGGTCCTGCGGGCCTGGCAGGGGCTCGGCTACAACCGGCGCGCGATCAACCTCCAACGAGCGGCCCGGATCATCGTCGACGATCTCGGTGGCCGATTCCCGCGAGAGGTTGCCGATCTCGAGCGGCTGCCCGGAGTCGGTCCGTACACCGCCCGAGCCGTCGCGTCGATCGCGTTCAGCGTCGCCGCCGGAGCTGTCGACACGAACGTTCGGCGCGTGCTCGGGCGGGTCTTCGCGGGCGATCCCTCGGTACTGAGGCCGGGCGAGCTCCAGGCGGCCGCGGACCTGGTCGTCGACCCCGGCCAGCCCGCCGGCTGGACCCACGCCCTGATGGACATCGGCTCGACGTTGTGCCGGCCGGCCCAGCCGCTGTGCGCGGATTGCCCGGCTCGGCCGATGTGTCGTTATGGCGTGGGGGTTCGGCCGGACCGGCGGCCGCGGACTGGCCGGCCTGGAGCGGCTCGGCCAGGCGCCGACTTCCGCCGGACGACCCGCTGGCTTCGCGGCCGGATCCTCGATCGCCTGCGCGAGGCGCCGGGCGACACCTGGACCGCGTTCCCGGATCCCATCGGCGACCACGATTCGACGGCGGTCCGGGCCTCGCTGCGGGCGATGGAGCGTGACGGCCTCGTCGAGCTCGAGGTGGCGCGAGATGATCGAACCGGCGATGGCGCGACCGTCCCGGCCGTGGCACGCCTGCCGATCGCCTGAGCCGCTACGCTTGGCGGATGCCTGCAACCGTCCCCGAGGCCCGCATCACTGTCGATCCCCGCACCGGGATCACCCTGCCGACCGAGGACCCCGCCCTCCTGACCCTGTCCCTGCGCGACCTGGTCAAGCGCTGGGCGGCCGCCCGGGACCTGCCGCCGATGGCCGCCGAGGCGATGACCGGCGCGGACAGGCGGGCCCGGGCGCTGGGCGTGCCGGGTGCCCGACTGATGGAGGAGGCCGGCACGGCCGTGGCCGCGGCGGTCCGCGCCGTGGCTGTCGACCAGGGCCGCCTGGGCCATGGGCCGATCCTGGTCCTGTGCGGACCGGGCAACAACGGCGGTGACGGCTCCGTCGCGGCGCGCCACCTGGCTCATCTCGGGCTGGCCGTGCTGGTCGTCCTGGTTGCGTCGGAGCCCAAGCCAGGCACCCGCGATGCCCTCGCGAACTGGGATCGTCTGGCCAATGAACCGACGGTCACCAGGATCCACGCCCCGTATCCGCGTGACCTGGCGATCCTCGGCCAGGGGATCGAGAAGGCGAGTGTCATCGTCGACGCCCTGCTCGGCACCGGCGTCCGGGGCGAGCTGCGCGAGCCGATCCGGGCGGCGGTCGAGATGGTCCGCCGGGCGGGTGAAGCCGGCGTGCCCGTCGTGGCCGTCGACACCCCGACGGCGGTCGACTTGACCAGCGGCGAGGCCTCGACGCCGGTCGTCCGGGCCGACCTGACCGTCACGTTCCATCGACCCAAGGTGGGCCTCCAGACGCGACGCGGGGCGGCGCTGGCGGGCAAGATCCTGGTCGCCCCGATCGGCATCCCACTGGAGGCGGACCGTGCCTGAACCTGCTGCCGTGCGGACGTTCGGCTGGCGCGAGGTGCTCGTCGTCGGCGCCGCCATTGTGGTCCTCGTCCTGGGCCTGTCGGTGGTCACCAGCATCCTGCCCAGCGGGGCCCAGTGGTTTGTCTTCCAGTCGCCCCTGTTCATCGTGATCATCGTCGTCGGTACCGTCCTGGTCCTGGCCAGCCTGCTTCGCCGGCCGGGCAGCCGTTAGGTTCGGCCGGCCATTCGGCCCGTCTCGCATTTGCCTCTATACATGAGCACGATCGGGGCCTAGACTCCCGCGCATCAAACGCCACGGCCCGGGCCGTGACCAGAGCCCGTAGCACGCTGAACCGAGCCCCTCCCGGCTGACGCGAGGACCGAGCGGCTTGCGCGTCTACACAGAGGAGTTTTCGTGTACAGCGACAAGAACCTGACCTGCGCCGATTGTGGGCAGGAATTCGTATTCACCTCCAGCGAGCAGGACTTCTACGCCCAGCGCAACTTCACCGAGCCGCGCCGGTGCGCGAGCTGCCGGGCGAGCCGGAAGGCTGCCCGGAACGCCGCCGAGGGCGGTGGCTACGGCGCCGACAGCGGTTCGTCCTCGAGCTACGGCGGCTACGGCGCCGGCGGCTCGTACAGCGCCGGCGGCTACAGCGGAGCCCGGGAGCGGGGACCGCGCGAGATGTTCACCGCCACCTGCAGCAACTGCGGCAAGGATGCCCAGGTCCCATTCCGCCCGACCAGCGGCAAGCCCGTCTACTGCAGCGACTGCTTCCGGACGATGCGGGGCGCCTGACCCGCCTTCGCTCGACCGGCCGCCGCCTGGCGGACCCGGATCTCCCACCTCGGCGCTGCGTCAGTCCAGCCGCCGGTCGGGGTTCCGGGGCCACCCAGGCGGCGGTTCTGATTCGGGTCCGTACGGCGCCGCCGACTGGTGGCCGCCGCCGACCGGTGGCCGCCGCGGACCGGACAGCGCCGCCGACCGGTGGCCGCCGCGGACCTGGTCGAAATGTCGGCCGTGGACGCGGTATGGCCGACGCTCCGTCCGTCGGCGCCCATCGCCCGCTCCAGGCCGGCCGTTTCGTGCGCCGGCGTCGTCCGACGGAGGGTCCGAACGGAGCTCCGGCCCCGGACCTCACGATACGGCGCCTGATGGCAACATCTCGACGAACTCGCGGAACCGCCGGAGCGGCCACGCCCTCCGCCGGAGCGGCCAGGCCCTCCGCCGGAGCGGCCACGCCCTCCGCCCGGGCCGGCACTGCCTCGGTTGCGCCAGTCGGGACGTGGCGCGTACCATCGGCCCGATCCCCCCGCCCGCTCGAGAGGTTGCCCCACCCGATGGCCGTCGGCTCCAGTAACGACTTCGACCTCGTCGTCCTCGGGGCCGGCACCGGTGGCTACACTGCCGCGTTCCGGGCCGCCCAGCTCGGCCTGAAGGTTGCCCTCGTCGACGAGGACAAGATCGGCGGGACCTGCCTCCACCGCGGCTGCATCCCGACCAAGGCCCTCCTCGAGTCGGCCGAGATGATGAACCGGGCCCGCCACCTCAAGGACTACGGCGTCGTCCTCGAAGGCGAGCCGGGCGTCGACTACGCCACGATGGCGACCCGCCGCGATGCCGTCGTGAAGCGGATGTGGACCGGCCTGAAGACCCTCGTCGACAAGAACAAGGTGGCCTGGATCCCCGGTCGCGGCCGGCTCGACGGACCCAACCGGGTCCACGTCAGCCAGGCGGGCGAGGACGGGACCCTGGGCAAGGGCGGCGAGCGGATCCTCCAGGCGACCGACGTGATCATCGCCACCGGCAGCCGGGTCAAGAGCCTGCCCGGGCTCGTCCCGAACGGCACGACGATCGTGACCAGTGACGACATCCTCCGCCGGGCCGACCGGCCGGCCAGCATCGTGATCGTCGGTGCCGGCGCGGTCGGTGTCGAGTTCGCCAGCTTCTATCACGACATCGGGACCGCCGTCACCCTGCTCGAGTACCTGCCCGGGATCGTTCCACTCGAGGACCGCGACGTGAGCCAGCTCCTCGAGCGCAGCTTCACCCGGCGCGGCATCCGGGTGATTGCCAATGCCCGTTTCGACGTCGCTGCAGTCAAGGCGTCCAGGAAGGGCGTCCGCCTGAGCGTCGGTCCCGAAGGCAAGCCGGCCGAGGAGATCGAGGCCGAGCTGATGCTCGTCGCGACCGGCCGCGCGGCGAACGTGGAGGAGATCGGCCTCGAGACGACCGCGGTCGAGGTCGAGCGCGGGATCATCAAGGTGAACGGCCGGATGCGTACCCGCGAGCCGCACGTCTACGCGATCGGCGACGTGGTCGGCGGGCTGTGGCTGGCCCACACCGCCGCCCACGAGGGCATCATCGCCGCCCACACGATCGCCGGGGAGAAGGATGTCCACGAGATCGACTACGCCCAGCAGCCACGGGCGACATACTGCCGGCCCGAGATCGCCTCGGCCGGCCTGACCGAGGCCCAGTGCCAGGAGCGCGGCCTGCCCTACAAGGTCGGCAAGGTCCCCTACCAGGCGATCGCCAAGGCGATCGTCGGTGGCGAGTACGAGGGCTTCGCCAAGGTGATCGGCAACACCGAGACGGGCGACACCCTCGGCGTTCATATCATCGGCCCGCATGCCACCGAGCTGATCGCCGAGGCATCATTGGCCTTCACGCTCGAGGCGACGCCATGGGAGATCGGCTCGGCGACCCATCCCCATCCGACGCTGTCCGAGGTGATCGGCGAGGCGGCCATGGCGGTCGAGGGTCGCTCGATCAACTTCTAAGGGGCGCGTTCCGAGTTCCGGAGCCCGTCCCGACCACGATCTGACGTTTCGACCACGGAGGCGGCAATGACCGCGACCGGGCATCGCGCCAAGACCTCGAGTCACCTCGGACACGATGTCGGGCTGGACGACGATCAGCTGCTGGCGATGTACCGGATGGTCGCGCTGGCCCGGGCCGTGGATGAGCGGATGTGGATCCTCAACCGGGCCGGCCGGATCCCGTTCGTGATCAGCGGCCAGGGCCATGAGGGCGCCCAGGTCGGGGTGACCTGGGCCCTGCGCAAGGGCCACGACTGGATCGCCCCGTTCTATCGCTCGATCGCGATGTGCATGACCTTCGGGATGAGCGCCCGGGACATCATGCTGGCCCAGTACGCCCGGGCCAGCGACCCGTCGTCGGGCGGCCGCCAGATGCCGGGCCACTACGGCGACCGCAAGCACAACCTGCTGTCGGTCTCGTCGCCCGTGGCGACCCAGATCCTGCACGCCGTCGGGATCGCCCTGGCGGCCAAGATCCGCAAGACGGGCCAGGTCGCCCTGACCGCGATGGGCGAGGGCTCATCGAACCAGGGCGATGTCCACGAGGCGCTCAACTTCGCCGCGATCCACCGCCTGCCGTTTGTCTTCCTGGTCGAGAACAACGGCTACGCGATCAGCGTCCCGGCGGCCATGGAGCTGTCGGTTCCCGACGTGGCGATGCGGGCCTCGGGCTACGGGATCCCGGGCGTGGTCGTCGACGGCGCCGACGTGCTGGCCTGCTACCGGGCGGCGAAGACCGCCGTCGATCGCGCCCGTGCCGGCGACGGGCCGACCCTGATCGAGGCCAAAGTGAGCCGCCTGACGGCCCACTCGTCGGACGACCAGCAGACGAAATACCGGTCCGAGGAAGACCTCTCGGCGGGCAAGCAACACGACTGCCTTCCCCGCTTCCGCGACGAGCTTCGGGAGGCCGGTGTCCTCACCGACGAGATCGAGGCGGCCCTGCAGGCGGAGATTGCCGCGATCGTCACCGACGCGACCGATTTCGCCGAGGCCGAGCCGGACCCCAAGGCATCGACGGCGATGCGCTGGGTCTACGCGGAGGACTGGCCGTCCGAGGCGCCGCCGCCGTGGGGCTTCGGCGAGGCCGAGGCCGGGGACTCGACTCCGGGCGGCGGCCACTGATGCCCACCCGTACGTTCATCGACGCGATCCGGGAGACGCTGGCCGAGGAGATGCGCCGCGACGGATCGATCATCGTCCTGGGCGAGGACGTCGGCAAGAAGGGCGGCGTCTTCCTGGCAACCGACGGCCTGTGGGCCGAGTTCGGCGCGGAGCGGGTGATCGACACGCCGCTGACCGAGTCGATGATCGTCGGTGCCTCGATCGGCGCGGCCGTCAACGGCCTGCGCCCGGTCGCCGAGATCCAGTTCGCCGACTTCATCCACCCGGCGTTCAACCAGATCGTGTCCGAGGCCGCCCGGATGCGCTATCGCTCGAACAACGAGGTCGGGGTGCCCATGACAATCCGGGCGCCGTACGGCGGCGGGGTTCACGGCGCGCTCTACCATTCGCAATCGGTCGAGGCCTTCTTCACCCACGTTCCCGGGCTCAAGGTCGTCGTGCCCTCGACCCCGTACGACGCCCGGGGGCTGCTGCGCAGCTCGATCCGGGACGATGACCCGGTCCTCTTCTTCGAGCACAAGAAGATGTACCGAAGCGTCCGCGGCGACGTCCCCGATACCGATTACGTCGTGCCCCTCGGGCGGGCAGCGATCACCCGCCCGGGCTCGCAGCTGACGGTGATCGCCTACGGCCTGATGGCCCACTACGCCCTGGAGGCGGCCGACCGGGTGGCCGACGAGGGGATCAGCGTCGAGGTGGTCGACCTGCGCACGCTGCGCCCCCTCGACAAGGAGACGGTCCTCGGCTCGGTCCGCAAGACCGGCAAGTGCCTCGTCGTCTACGAGGACAACCGTTTCGGCGGCTACGGCGCCGAGGTCGCGGCCACGGTGGCCGAGGAGGCCTTCGACTATCTCGACGGTCCGGTCACGAGGATCGCCGGCCCGGACGTGCCGGGAGTCCCCTACAACCATGTCCTGGAGGACTGGTTCATGGTCGACCCCACGAAGATCGCGGCCGGCATCCGCAAGCTGGCCGCCTACTAAGGTCTCCGGCCCAGGCGGTCGGTGCGAGGGCGCCGGGGAGGGGGAGGGGCGTGGCCCCGGCCTGGGCGGTCGGATGCGGCCGCGGCCGAAGGGCCGGTGAGCGGTTGCGGGGCGCGGGGGTCGCGGAGCGGCCGGGGGTCGGGGACGGTCTTGGGGCCGGGGGCCGCCGGGATCGAGAGGGTCGCGGAGCGGTCTTGGGCCGCGGGGGCCGCGGGGTCGCGGGCCGGGGGGGCGAGAGCGGCCGATAGGCCGGGCGTCGAGGGGATCTTCGGCCGCTCATTCCTGGCGTTCATGAACCCGCGTAGTACTAGGCAGGGAGTCGACTGGATTCTCCGGTCTCGCTCTGTCGGAGTGCCGCCGAATCGGAACGGACCGAGCGTGAGCCAGCACGAATCCCGGGCCCGGCTGAGCGAATCACCCGGTCCGGGCCGCCCTGCCTTGAACCAGCACTACGGGGGCTCATATTCGCCAGAAACCATCGGCCACGGAGCGGGTGCTTCGGCTCCATGAGCCAGTGCCGGATCGCGACGTTGCCAGCGGGAACGGCGGCCTCCAGGACCACTCGATGGCGAAAGGCTCGGCGCCTGGCGGCGGCCGTGTCCGGCATGACCAGGAGACACGAAGTCGCAGCGGCTATCCAGCCGAGCCGATCGCGCGCGATCCGACCCGACAGGCGGACCTTCTCGTCGAGCCGACGGAGCGTCTCCTCGACCGAGGTGAGCTCGGTCTTGACCTCGATGACGAGCAGCGAGGCGGCCTGTCGATGAAAGCCGAGCACATCGATGGAGCCTCTCTCGCCGTAGACGGCATATGTCACCTCCACGGCCGACTCCCAGCCATGCGCCTTGAGCGACCGGATCACGGTTGCCACCAGGGCCGCGTGGCGTTCATCCAGCGTCCGATCGAGGCTGCCGCCCCTCCAGCGGATCTCGAACTCGCCGCGTGCCTCGAGCGCAAGCAGGATCCGCCGAAGCGTCCTCAACGACATCGTCTCCGCATGACCGCGCTCCACGAGCGAGATCGCCGGCTGCGAGAGGTGAGCGGCTGCGGCCAGGTCGGCCTGCCGCCAGCCACGCCGGCGGCGCAGGGCGCGAATGATCAAGCCGACGCGTCGGTCGTCCATCGGCACAGCCTCGCGAGGCCCGCTCAATTCGGATGTACCTGAGCCTCGACTGCGGGTTTCGAGCCGGCTCGACCGATCGGCGCCCGATGCGCGACACTGTGCGTCGGAGCCGGCCGGCCGATCATCGAGTCCGGCTCGCAGCGCGAACGCCCAGGAGGCTGAATCCGTGGCCAAGGTGACGATGCCCCAGCTCGGCGAGAGTGTGGCCGAGGGGACGATCGGCAAGTGGCTGAAGAAGCCCGGCGATCATGTCGCCAAGTACGAGCCGTTGCTCGAGGTGATCACCGACAAGGTCAACGCCGAGGTCCCGTCGCCGGTCGAGGGCACGCTCAAGGCGATCCTGGTCGAAGAGGGCGCGACCGTCCCGAACAACGCCGAGATCGCCGAGATCGAGACGGCCGACGAGGCCGCCACCGGGGCAACGATCGGCGCTTCGGCTGCCGCCCCTGTCGCGACGGCGAGCCCGACCGCCCCCGCCCCGCCGGCTGCCCCTGCTGCCGCGCCCCCAACCCCCGCCCCGGCCCCGACCGATCATCCGACGCCGGCCCCTGCCTACGGACCGGCCGGCTCCGACGAGCGACCGAGCCCCGCCGCGCCGGCGCTGCCAGCGGATCGGGCCGCGGCGGTCGACACGGCGCCGCTGCCCGGCGATGCCGATGCCCGGATGACGCCGGCCGTCCGGCGGCTCCTGCGCGAGCACGGATTGGCCGCTGCGATGATCGTCGGCACCGGCGGCGGCGGGCGGATCACCCGTGAGGACGTCTCGAACTACGTCGAGACCCAGCGGACGAGCCGGCCGGTCGGCGGACAGGTCGTCGGCGGAGCGCTGAGCCCGGCGCTGCCAGCGGGCGTCGAGCGACCGGCGAGCCCGGCACCGTCCTCGAGCCCGGCAACCGCCGCGCGTGCGGCATCGGGTGGCGGCCCGTCGATCGAGTTCCCGGCCGGCGCCGACGAAGTGCTCCTGCCGATGACCCAGATGCGCAAGGGTATCGCCGCCCAGATGACCCGGGCCCTGGCGATCCCGCATGCCTACGTCCAGATGGAGGTCGACGCCACCAACCTGGTCCGGCTGCGCGAAGGTGCCAAGCGCGATTACCAGGCGACCGAGGGGATCTCGATCAGCTACGTGCCCTTCGTGGTCAAGGCCGTGGTCGAGGCCCTCAAGCGCCACGGCAACTTCAACGCCAACTGGACCGACGCCGGGCTGCTGGCCAAGCGCCACTTCAACATCGGCGTCGCGGTCGCGGTCGACGACGGCCTGATCGTCCCGGTGATCCGCGATGCCGACGGGCTGTCGATCCACGGCCTGAACCGGGCGATCGCGGACGTGGCCGGGCGGGCACGGGCCAACAAGCTACGGCTCGACGACTTCGGTGGCGGCACGTTCACGCTCGACAACACCGGCTGGCTCGGCTCGAACCTGACGCTGCCGATCATCAACGCCCCGGAGGTCGGGATCCTGACGATGGAGGCGATCACCAAGCGGCCGGTCGTGCGTGAGACGGCCGAGGGCGACGTGATCGCGATCCGGCCGGTGATGAACGTCGTCCTCGGGATCGATCACCGGGCCAACGACGGCGCGGGCGGCGCGGCCCTCCTGCGCGACATCAAGGCCTGGCTCGAAGCCGTCGGCCCCGAAACGGCGATCTACTAGGCAACCAATGGGCCGCCAGCTGCCGATTTTCGAACCCCCGAACGGCCACGCTGGTGGCCAGCATGCCGGGACGGTCGGCACCGCCGGACTGTCGATCGCACTCGGCGGCGGCCTGGCCGGGCTGCCGGCGGCCGATGGCTCGGTCGCCCTCCGCCGGCATCCGGACTGGATCAAGGCCAGGATCCCTTCCGGCGAGAACTACCACGACCTCAAGGCGCTGATGCGGGGCCTGTCGCTCAACACGGTCTGCGAGGAGGCCCATTGCCCGAACATCGGCGAGTGCTGGGACCAGCGGACAGCCACGATCATGATCCTCGGCGATACCTGCACCCGGGCGTGTGGCTTTTGCGCGGTGAAGACCGGCCGGCCGACCTGGTTCGACGCCGATGAGCCGCGCCGGGTCGCCGAGGCGATCTCGAGCCTCGGCCTCGAACATGTCGTGGTCACCAGCGTCGCCCGCGACGACCTGCCCGACGGTGGCGCCGGGATCTTCGCCGAGACGATCCGCCGGCTCCGGGCGACCTCACCGGGGATGGGCGTCGAGGTCCTGATCCCCGACTTCAACGGGACCGACGCGCCGCTGCGGACCGTGATCGACGCCCGGCCGGACATCCTCAACCACAACCTCGAGACCGTCGAGCGGCTCCAGAAGCCGGTCCGGAAGCGGGCCCGCTACGGGCGGAGCCTGTCGGTCCTCGAGCGGGCCAAGGCCTACGCCCTCGCCGACGGCTGGACGGTCCATACGAAGTCGAGCCTGATGGTCGGCCTGGGCGAGACGCGCGACGAGCTGAGCCAGGCGTTCGCCGACCTGCGCGCGGTCGATTGCGACATCCTGACGATCGGCCAGTACCTGCGCCCGTCGATGGACCACCTCGAGCTCGTCCGCTACTACCACCCCGACGAGTTCGCCGAGATGAAGGCCGAGGCGCTCGAGCTCGGCTTCCGGCACGTCGAAGCGGGGCCGCTCGTGCGCTCGAGCTACCACGCCCGGGACCAGGTCCCGGGTGCCGAGCTGCGCCGGATCCGCCGCCGGGCCACGATCGCTGCCGACGGCCGGATCGTGCCCGGCGGCGATGTCATGCCGGACGCCGTCGCCGGCTGAACCGGCCGCCCGCCGTCGGCCGCGCGTCAGTTATCCTCAACCGATGGCGACCCTCTCCCGGAAGACGGCCCTGGCCGAGCTTCACTGCCACCTCGGCGGCGCCGTCACGCCGGCGATCATGTGGGGGATCGCCCACGCCCAGGGGATCAAGCTCCCGACCAAGGACTACTGGGAGTTCCGGGAGATGATCACCGTGTCGAACCGGCGCGGCCGGAGCTTCGACGGGTATCTCCAGCTGTTCCACTGGACCGAGCTGATCCAGTCGTCGCCGCTCGCCGTCGAGCGCTCGGTCTACGAGGTGGTCGGCGGCGCTTACCGCAAGAACAACATCACGACCACCGAGCTTCGGTTCAACCCGATGAAACGCAACCGCGGAGGCGAGCAGGACCTCGACCACATCATCGCGGCGGCCGTGCGAGGCATGGACCGGGCCTCGCTGGAATACCCGGTCAAGCCCGGCCTGATCTTCTGCCTCGACCGCGCGTTCCCGTTCGAGCTGAACGAGATCATCGTCGAGAAGGCGATCGCCTGGCACGATCGGGGCGTGGTCGGCGTCGACATCGCCGGGCCGGAGAGCTCGACCTTCCGGGTCGCCGACTACCGGCGCCTCTTCCGGCGGGCGCGCCAGTTCGGCCTCGGGCTGACGGTCCACACCGGCGAGTCCGGGCCGGTCGAGGAGGTGGCCCGGGTGATCGAGCTGCTCGAGCCCGACCGGATCGGCCACGGCGTCAAGGCGGCCTACGATCCGCGGGCCATGGAGATGCTCCGCGACCGGGGGATCGTCCTCGAGATCTGCCCGGCTTCGAACCTCAACACCCGGGTCGTCGGCAGCTGGGAGGAGTTCCGCTGGATCTTCGACCAGTTCCGCCGGAACGAGGTCCGGTTCACGATCAACACGGACGGCCCCGAGATGCTCAAGACCTACATCCGGGACGAGCTCCAGACGCTCGGCCGGCTCGGCATCCTGTCGCCCGACGACCAGCGGGTTGCGATCGACACGGCCCTCGCAGCCTCCTTCGTGCCGAACGTGACCGACGTGATCCCGTCGGTCCTCGAGCCGGCCCGCCGGGTCGAGGTCGAGCGCGAGGAAGCCTGAGCAGGTTCCGCACCCCGGGTGTCGGGCGGGCGGGGGGCCGGGGTTGCGGGGCAGAGCGGAGCCGCGAGCAGCGAGCCTCGGGTGACCGCCGCCGGGCAACCGCTCAGTCGGGGCGGGCGGTGATCCGGTACGTGCAGCAGCGATCGCCGGCGGCGATGTGCGTCTCTCGGGTGATGTCGGCGTCGAGGACGTCGCGGAAGAGCTCGAGCTCGGCATCACAGGCGGCCGGATCGCCGTTCGCGACGTGGAAGATCGCGCAGTTGTGCTCACGCAGGCGGATCATGCCGTCGGCCGAAAGCTCGGCGCCGCACAGGTAGCCCTGCTCGTCCTGGATCACGGCCAGCTCCCTGACCCGGTCGAGGAACGGAGCATGATCGCCGACGGTCTCGTCGAGCCGGCGCCGGATTCGCTCGGCGGTGAGAGCCCGGCGCGTCGAGAAGACCCGGTCGACGAGCTCGCGTCCGCCGATCGAGTCGATCGCGGCGATCAGGCCGGCAGCCAGGCCGTCGTAGTTTGTCGGGAAGAGCTGCTGGGCGCTGGCGGTGACGTCATAGAGGTGTCGCGGCCGGCCGACCCCGTGGCGTTCGGTCCGACGCGAGACGAGCCCGTCGGTCTCGAGCACGCGGAGCTGCTGCAGGACGCCCGTCCGGCTCGCCCCGACGTACGCGGCGAGCTGGTCGGGTGAGCTCGGGCCGGCCGTCCGGAGCGCCACGACGAGCTCGCGGCGAAGGGTCGGGGCATGGCCGTTGTGATGACCGCCGCCAGCCTCGCCGCCGACCTGGCCGGCGTGATCGTGCGGAGCGCCTGATTCGTGGGGATGCGAAGCTGCGGGTTGTGGGCCACCCATCGCGCTGAGGCTAGCAGAGGCCCGCGCCACGCGCTGTGCGCAAGCCATGGGCCGTGCGTCGGCGGGAGACCCTCGCCGGGCGGCGCCGGTGTACCCTCCGATCGTGGACCTCGATCTCTCGCCGGAGCACGCCCTGCTGCGCGAGACGATTCGGGCGTTCATGCTCGCCGAGGTGGCGCCCCAGGTCGACGAGCACGAGCATGCCCGGCGCTTCCCCCGCCCGATTGTCGACCGGCTGGGCTCGATGGGCTGGCTGGGCATCCCGTTCCCCGAGGACGAAGGCGGAGCCGGCCTCGACACGCTGGCCTACGCGATCGCGGTCGAGGAGATCGGCCGGGTTTGGGGATCGCTCGGGCTGATCGTCGCCGCGCACACCAGCCTGGGCTGCGGCCCGCTCCATACCTCCGGCACGCCCGACCAGAAGGCGCGCTTCCTGGTGCCGATGGCCGGGGGCCAGGTGATCGGTGCGTACGGGCTGACTGAGCCCGGGGCCGGCTCGGACTCGGGCGGGACGCGGACGACCGCGCGCTTCGAAGACGGGCCGGACGGCGGCTCGTGGATCCTCGACGGCGGCAAGCGTTTCATCACGAACGCGGGCCAGGCCGGCACCTACGTCGTCACGGCCCGGACGGGCACGCGGCCGCCCCGACCGGGTGCGGGCGGCGATGCCGAGGAGTCGGCCGAGATCAGCGCGTTCATCGTGCCCGCCGACACGCCCGGCTTCAGCATCGGCCGGCTCGAGGAGAAGATGGGCCTGCACGCCTCCGCCACCGGCGAGCTGATCTTCGAGCATGCCCGGATCCCGGCAGGCAACCTGCTCGGCGAGCGGGGCGGCGGCTTCCACATCGCCCTGAAGACGCTCGACGGAGGCCGGATCAGCATCGGGGCGCTGGCCGTCGGCCTGGCCCAGGCGGCCCTCGATGCCGCGATTCCGTACGCCCGGACCCGTCGCCAGTTCGGCCGGCCGATCGGTACGTTCCAAGGCGTCGCCTTCCTGGTCGCCGACATGGCGACCGAGATCGAGGCTGCCCGCCAGCTGGTGTGGCGCGCGGCGTGGCTGAAGGACCAGGGCCGCGACTACGTTCTGGCCGCCGCCCAGGCCAAGCTGTTCGCATCGGAGGTCAGCGCCCGGGCGACGAACGCCGCGATCCAGGTCCACGGCGGCTACGGCTACGTCGAGGAATACAAGGTCGAGCGTTACCTGCGGGACGCCAAGCTGACCGAGATCGGGGAGGGGACCAGCCAGATCCAGCGCCTCGTGATCGCCCGCCGGATTCTCGATCTGCGGGTCGTCTAGGCCGGGTCGCCGGCCGCGGTCGTCAGCCGAGCCCGCGGCCGGCCCTAGGGATTCCCGCCGCCACCGCCGTCGCTGCCGTTGCCGCCGTCGCCCGCCGCGGCGGTCAGCACCTGCCGAAGGGTGTCCTGGAAGCGCGTGCCCCAGGGACCCTGTCCGGCCGCGACGTACGGCGACGGGTCGACCGACTCGTAGGTCGACGGATCCGTGATGAAGCTCTGAGCGCAGGTCGAGACCTCGCTCGAGAGCCGGGACCAGGTTGCCGAATCGGCGAAGATGTAGATGTGGATCCGCACCGGGGCGAGCTGGTCGAGGCCACTTGCCGTGAAGCCGACGGCCGTCGGGACGAGCTTGGAGTCGCGGCAGCCGGCGTCTCCGGAGACCTGTCCGGTGACCGTGATCCCGGCCACGGACAGGGCCGCCGCGATCCCCGGGAAGCCGGCCGGGGAGGCGGCCGGGACGTCGGCCGTCTTGACTCCACAGCCGGACAGGCCGACCCCCGCCACGAGCAGGGCGAGCAGCGCGACGGGACGTGGCGCGAACCGGGGCATGGCCCGAGGCTACCACTGGATCGAGGCCGATGTGCCCGGCCCGAAACGGCCGATCGCCGGGTGGCTCGGCGTGTCGTAGGATTGGCGTGCCCCGGCACCCGCTCGACGTCCGACGAGCCTGTTCGCCGAGCCACCTGCCATGCCGTCGCCCCGACCCGCATCGAGGACCACGTGCCCGAAGTCCGGCCGTTCCGCGCCCTCCGCTACGAACCGGAGATCGTCGGTGATCTCGCCGCCGTGGTCAGCCCGCCCTACGACATGATCGACGCCACCGAGGCGGCGGCGCTGCTGGCCCGGCACCCGAAGAACATCGTTCGCCTGGAGCAGCCAGCGGGCGAGCAGGGCGACCTGCCGGACGATCGCTATCGTCGGGCAGCCCGGACGTTTGCCGGATGGCGTTCCGACGGGACCTTCCACAAGGACCCCCGGCCGTCGCTGTACGTCTACGAGCAGCTGGACCAGGGTACCGGGAACGAGGCACGGCGGATGAAGCGGGGCTTCCTGGGGCGCCTCCACCTCGAGCCGCTCGGGCCGGATTCGGGCGTGCGGGCCCGCAGCGAGTCATCGTCGGCGCCGCGCGAGGATCGCTACAAGCTGATCCGGGCGATGGGCGCGAATACGAGTCCGATCGTTGGCCTGTACAGCGATCCGTCGGGCGAGGCCGGTCGGATCCTCGAACGTGCGGTCCAGGCGGACCCGATCGCCGAGATCACCACGGCCGACGGGATCCGCCACCGGATGTGGGCCCTCGCGGCCGACGGGCCCGACGCGGCCCGGGTGGCCGCCCTGGTCTCGGCCGCGGGCCGCGGGCCGGTCACGATCGCCGACGGCCAGCACCGCTACGAATCGGCCCTGCGCTATCGTGACGAGCGGAGGATGAGCCGTTCCTGCGAGGAAGACCCGGCCTTCGACTACATCCTGACCCTGTTCGTCGAGGCTTCGGACCCCGATGCCGACCCGCCGAGGCCGTTGACCGGCCTCGTGATCAACCCCCACGAGTGGTGAGACGATGACCGATTCCCCCGGCGGCCTCCGAACGATGGCCCCCCCGGTGCCCACCCGGCCCGTCCGCAAGGACGAGATCGAGCTGAGCGACCGGGGGATCTACGTCGAGTCCTGGCTGCCCGAGCGCCGATCCCGCCGCCGGCCGTTGCTGTTCGTCCACGGCGAGCTCGCCGGGTCGTGGGTCTGGGAGCGACACCTGCAGTACTTCGCCGCCCGCGGCTGGGAGGGCCACGCCCTCAACCTGCGCAACCACTTCTGGTCGCAGACGGCCGATCCCACGACCCTTTCGTTCGACACCTACACCGAGGACGTCCTCGAGGCGATCGAGCGGCTGGGCGGCTCGGTCGTCGTCATCGGCCACGGGATGGGCGGGCTGCTCGCCCTCAAGGCGGTCGAGCGACGACCGGTCGGCGGGCTCGTGCTCCTGTCGTCCGAGCTGCCCCGCGAGCTGCGCCAGCCCGCGCACGCCCACGAACTGCGTGAGATCCCCGATGTCTATGGCCGCGACATCCTCGGCTGGGAGACCCTGCCGGAGCGCCTCCAGCGCGATCACCGCGACCTCGGCCTGCCGGACATCCTGCGGATCCAGCACCTGCTCGGGCAGAAGCCCCACGAGTCGGGTGCGGCCCGCCGCCAGGTGATCGCGGGCGTGCCGATCGAGAAGGCCCGGCTGGCCGGGATCCCCACCCTCGTCATCGGGGCGGGCCTCGACCGCTATGTCCCCGAGCCCTCGAGCGAGCGCCTGGCCGCCTGGCTCGGAGCGGAGTACGAGCCGTTCGGGGCGCACTCCCACTTCGGCCTGATTGTCGGCGAATCGAGCCACCTCCAGGTCGCCGAGACGATCCGTGCCTTTCTCGAGGAGAACCGGCTGTAGGCCACAGGCTGGTATCATTCCGGCCGGTCTGGCGCTCGACGCCACCGGCCGACCTGCCGCATTCGTCTAGAGGCCCAGGACACCGCCCTCTCAAGGCGGAGATCACCGGTTCGAATCCGGTATGCGGTACCAGCGATCGGCTGCTGGGGCTGGGAGACCATCCAGGGAGGCCCAGTGACCCCGTCTTCCGCCCGTCGCCTGATCATCCTGGCCGAGGGCCGCTTCGGACCGCACGACGGCAAGACGGCGATGGGCGTGATCCGCTACGGCCGGGATCCGATCGTCGCCGTGATCGACTCGACGAACGCCGGGCGGAACGTCCGCGAATGGTTCGACGAACGGCCCCGCTTCGACATTCCGATCGTCGCCTCGCTGGCGACGGGCGCGCTGGCGCCAACCCGGGGCGCGCCGACCGCGCTCCTGATCGGGATCGCCCCGACCGGCGGCAAGCTGCCGGTCGCCTGGCGCCGGACGATCCTCGATTCGATCGCTGCCGGGCTCGACATCCTGTCCGGCCTGCACACCTTCCTCGGCGACGACCCGGAGTTCGCGGCGGCCGCCCGGAGCGCCGGGGTGGAGATCGTCGACTATCGCCGGCCACCGAGCCGCGAGGAGACCGCCGTCGGCCGGCGGCCACCGGCCGGGCAAGCACGTGATCCTGACCGTCGGCACCGATTGCGCGATCGGCAAGATGAGCGTCGCGCTCGAGCTCCGGCGGGCCGCCCTGGAGGCGGGCCTGCCGGCCGTCTTCGTGCCGACCGGCCAGACCGGGATGATGATCGACGGCTGGGGCGTGGCCGTCGACCGGGTGATCAGCGACTTCAGCAACGGGACCTGCGAATGGCTGGTCGAGCAGGCTGAGGCGCAAGGGTGACTGGATCATCGTCGAAGGACAGGGCTCGCTCGATCATCCGGCCTACAGCGCGGTGACCCTGGCCCTGATCCACGGCACGACCCCGCAGGCGATGGTCATGGTCCACAAGCCCGGCCTGGCCGAGCACGATTGGGACCACGTTGCGGGGCGCCGGTTCCCGCTCCAGCCGCTCACCGACTTCATCCGGCTCCACGAACAGGTGGCCGGGATCGTCGCACCCTCGAAGGTTGTCGCGATCGCCCTCAACACCTCGCTCTACCCCAACCCGGACGATGCCCGCCGGGTGATCGCCGAAACGGCTGCCGAGACGGGCCTGCCGGTCGACGATCCGGTGCGCTTCGGCCCGGAGCGGCTGTGGGCCGCGATCCAGGCCGGCGTCGAGGCGCTCGACCTCGTCGGTGCGGGCGGCGGCTCCGCCTCGAGGCCGTCGTGAGCCTGCGCCTCACCCGGGAGGTCATCCGGCTGCCCTACCGGGAGCCGTTCCGGATCGCCCGGGCCCATGCTGCCGACGGGATGAGCTCGATCGTGGTCGAACTGCGCAACGAGGCCTGGCCGGATCTTGTCGGCTACGGCGAAGGCTACCCCGACGCCTACTACGGCGAGACCCTCGAGACGATCGGCGTCGTCCTGCCGCTGCTCCTGGACACGATCGGGCCGGACGAACTGGAGACGACCTCGAAGGCGGATGCCGCCGCACTGCTCGAGCGGATCGGCGGCCGGTTCGACGCCGTGATCGGCCATCACGGGGCCGCCAAGTGCGCCCTCGACACGGCCCTTCACGACCTGCTCGGCAAGCACCTCGGCCTGGCCGTCCACCACCTCCTCGGCCTGTCGTCCGAGATCGGGCCGACTGACTTCACGATCGGGCTCGACGAACCTTCGGTCGTGGCCGCCCGGGCGGCCCGGGCGGCCCGGTTCCCCGCGCTCAAGGTCAAGGTCGGCGGTCCGGCCGACCTCGAGACGCTCGAGGCGGTCCGGGCCGTGTTCAGCGGCCCGCTCCGGGTCGACGCGAACACCGCCTGGACGCCGGAGCAGGGTGCCGGCCTGATCGACGACCTGATCCGGCTCGGGGTCGAGCTGATCGAGCAGCCATTTCCCGCCCATCGCCTCGACCAGCTCCGCTGGCTCCAGGAACGCTCCGAGCTGCCCCTCGTGGCCGACGAGAGTGCGGTCACGATTCGCGACCTCGACGGCCTCGTCGGGGTGGTCGACGGGGTGAACGTGAAGCTGGCGAAGTGCGGCGGGCCGGGCCCGGCCGGACGGATGCTGGCTCGGGCCCGGGAGCTCGGCTTCCGGACCTTCCTCGGCTGCATGGAGGAGACGTCGCTGGGGATCGCCGCCTCGGCCCAGGTCGCCGCGCTGGCCGAGTGGATCGACCTCGATGGCTGCCTGCTGATCTCGGGCGATCCGTTCGAGGGCCTCGAGCTTGGCTCGGACTGCCGCTGGCAGCTGACCGATGCGCCCGGACTGGGGATCCACCGGCGCGCCGTCTGAGCCCGGGCAGACCGCCCTCGGGACCCCCGCGGGATGTGGACAACTTGGTGGACGAGATCGTGGACAAACCCCCTGCCGTCGGTCCGGGCCCGCGCCTATCATGGGCGGAACGGGCTGACGGACCCCGGGAGGAGGTCCTCGGCACCCCGATGTCACGCGGCCAGACCGCCCGCTTCCGCGGTCGAGCGCGCCCAGCTGACGCGAGAGGAGGAGGGTTCTTCATTGCCTGATACGCGCACGCCCGCCCCGGTGAAGCTGTCCCCGGAGGCGATCGACTTCGTGCGCTTCTGCTACCGACGACGACGGGTCGGCTGGCCGGAGCTGTACGACGAGATGTGCGCCGTTGCGAGTCGCGGGCTCTACCAGGGATGGGGCCTGGCCGAGCTCTCGGAGCACGGGATCGGGTTCTCACTGTTCGAGACACCCGCCCTCGCCCGGGTCGCAGCGGACGTCGCCCGCGAGGAAGCGGAGCGACGTCCCACTCCCGGCAGATCAATCCCGGTGGCGGCCCACTGACGGGGGTCCGACCACCTCACGACCAAACGGACGACCCCTGCCGACCCGGCAGGGGTCGCTGGATTTCCGAGGGTCGCCGGAGACCCGCGCGGACGCCGAGCGAGCCGGGCGAGCCTAGGCCCGGATCCTCCGGCGGGCCATCTCACCCTCGATCTGGCGCTCGGCCTCGACGTAGCGGTCGATCTGGTCGCGGATGTCGTTCGCTTCGGGCGTGTACAGGTGGACCTGCTGCTGGAGGACGTAGCTCAGCCGGCGGCTGCTCATCCGGACGTGGTCGAGGTTCTTCATCAGGACGAGCGGATCCATGGCGGCCAGGTCCGACGGGTGGTACATCTCCTCCATGGACCACATTCTAGCGGCCGTGGGCTCCGATCCGATCGACGGCCAGCGGCTGGATTGCGCCCAACCGGCGCGGCGGCCTAGAGCGCCCGCAGCCGGCGCGGCGGCCAGTTCCAGTCGACCGGCAGGACGGCACCGCTGATTGCCCGGCGCCGGCCGGCCTCGGTCGCGCCGAGGACAAGGATCCGATCGAGCTTCGTCGCCCGGCCGGCCTCGTCGCCCCACAGCTTGGTCATCTTCCGGCCGGCTGCGACGTCATCGAGGGCGACGCCGGCCAGCCGATAGCCCGCCGGCAACGCGGCCTCGGCCCAGACCCGCTCGGCCAGACCGACCCCGCCGAGCAGCGCCCGCCCACGGTCACGTTCGACGTCGCCGATCACGAGGACCACGACCGCGTCGTCGGCGAGCGCCGGCCGGAGGCCGTCGAGGACCTGGCGGAGGAACTGGAGATAGGCTGTCCGGTGGTGGGCATCGTCGAGGGCCGCGTCGATCGCCGCCGGGTCCTCGCCCAACAGCCAGGCGCGCATCCAGTTGTAGTAGCCGTACTTCACCACCCGCAGGTATGGCGGCGAGGTCAGCACCAGGCGAGCCCGCTCGGGCAGGGCCCGCGCCCGCAGGGCAGTGCGAGCCCGGACGCCCGCGTCCCTGGCGTCCCCCAGGAGCGCGATCCCGGTCGAGCCAGGCAGCGGCTGGCGATAGAGCCGGCTGAGCTTGCGCTCGAGGCCGGCGAAGACGTCACGCTCGGGTGAGTGGAACTCGGTCCGGGCGACGTAGTCCCGGACGTAGCCGCGGGCCATGCTGAACGTGTTCGGCATCACCTCGGAGAGGTAGCTCGCCGACTTGCCGTGCAGGATGCCGGTCAGTGCCGCGGCCAGGAAACGGTCGACCCGGTCGTCCAGGCGGAGCATCGTCCGTACGAAGAGCAGCTGGGCGAAGGTGCGCGGGTGGAAGGCGAGGGCGACCTCGATCGGAACCGTCTCGACCCCTTCGTCCGGCGAGGCCAGCGAGCCCGCCGCCGGGATCCGGGCGCCGTGCGGGCCGGGCGCCGCGAGCACGCGGAGCGACAGCGCCAGCCAGGCCGGGCCTTCATTCGCCCAGCGCAACCGGAGAGCCGTCAGGCGCGTCCGCGCCTCGGCCGGTCCGGCCGGCTCGACCTTGGCCGCGGTCAGGAGGTAGGCGAACGGATTGAGGTCGTTGCCGACCCCGATCCGGCCTTCAGCGCAGGCCTGGAGCGGTGTCGTGCCCCGGCCGCTGAACGGGTCGAGGACGACGTCGCCGGGGCGCGACCAGCGAGCGATGAAGGCGTGGGCGAGGGCCGCCGGGAAGCTGGCGAGGTACGAGCACATCGGGTGGAAGCTGTGGCCCCACAGCCGCTGCTGGTCCTTCCATTCCGGCGCGATCGCCAGGCGGGGGAGCTCGGCCGGCAGCTCGAGGGCAAGTTGGGCGGCGCTCGGGGTCATGGCGATTTCGGCCCCGACGCGTAGCGGGCGCGGCACGTTCGAGCGGACCTCCGCGGCAATTCGCCTCGCTCCGTGCTCGGCGGACGCGGAGTGTAGCACGCCAATTCGGGCATTCCCGGCGGAACATCGGCAGCCTGCGAGAGGCGAACGGCTGGGCGGTCCCTCCGCGCCAGACAGCCCCCGGTGCCGTGGCGCCCCCGGCGCCGGACCTCGCTGCAGCCTCATCCCTGCGGCCATCCTCGGCACGCTCGTCGGCGCCGGCGGCGCGACGGCCAGCAGGCCCTTGGCCCCAACCACGACCCGTGCGAGACTGGTCCCATGAAGTTTCACACGACGCTTCGACGGTTCGGGGAGAACAATACCGGGATCGAAGTGCCCGAGGAGGTCCTGACCGCTCTGGGCCGGGGTCGCCGAGTGAAGGTCGTGGCGATCGTGAACGGCTACACGTACCGGACGAGCGTCGCCCCAGCCTATGGGAAGATCCTGATGCCCTTCAGTTCCGAGCACCGGGCGGCGTCGGGGCTGTCGGGCGGCGAGGAGATCGAGGTCGATGTCGTCCCGGACGACGCCCCTCGCGACGTCGAAGTCCCGGCCGACCTTGCGGCCGCGCTCGCCGACGCGCCCGAGGCTGCCGGATTCTTCCCGGGGCTCTCATACACCCAGAGACGGGCGTACGTCCTCTGGATCGAGGAGGCGAAGAAGCCCGAGACGCGGACGGCGCGCGTCGCCAAGGCCGTGGAAATGCTTTCGGATCACCGAACCCGCTGACGGTCCGACAGGCAAGCCACCCGGCTGACTGAGCTGCCATGGCTGAGCTGAAGCCCGAACAGATCATTGCGCTGCTCGCTCCGATCGCCGCTATTCAGGTTGGGCTGCTGATTGCGGGCCTGATCGATCTTGGTCGCGACGACCGACGGGTCCGGGGCGGCAACAAGCTCGTCTGGGCGCTCATCATCGTCTTCATCAATCTGCTCGGCCCGATCATCTACTTCGTGGCCGGGCGCGACGAACAATGACCATCGGGGCATCGGCCCGGACTACGACCGACGCGGCGGTCGAGGCGCACGCACTGACGAAGGAATTCGGGTCGATCCTCGCCCTCGATCGCCTCGACCTGAGCGTTCCCAGTGGATCGGTCTTCGGTCTGCTCGGCCCGAATGGCGCAGGCAAGACGACGACGATCCGGATCCTGACCGGCCTCGCCCGGGCAAGTGCGGGCAGCGCCAGGGTGGCTGGGGTCACGGTCGGTCTGGATGTGCCTGCGCTCCACCGGCACGTCGGCTATCTCGATCAGGATCCACGCTTCTATGGCTGGATGACCGGGCGCGAGCTGCTCGCTTTCGTCGGACGGCTCGATGGATTGACGGGGTCGGAGCTCGGTCGGCGGGTCGGGGCGGTGCTCGAGCGGATCGGTCTCGCCGCCGCGGCCGATCGGCGGATCGGCGGCTATTCAGGGGGGATGCGCCAGCGACTGGGAATCGCACAGGCGATCCTGAATCGGCCGCAGGTCCTGTTCCTGGATGAGCCGGTCAGCTCACTCGATCCGGAGGGGCGACGCGACCTCCTGGAGTTGATCGCCGGCCTGCGCGACGAGGCGACCGTGGTCGTTTCGACCCATCTCCTGTCCGACGCGGAGCGGATCTGCGACCGCGTTGCGATCCTCGATCGCGGTCGGAGGGTGACCGAGGGTCCGCTCCAGGAGTTGCTTGCTGCCCATGCCAGGCCGATCTACCGGCTCGTGCCTGGACCCGGCCAGGACGCCGCCGTCAGCCGCCTCCGCGACCGCCTGCGAGGGACCCGCTGGGTCACCGACGCGTCGGACGTCGCGGGATCGATCAGGGTGACCGTGGACGATCCTGGAACTGCGGCGGCGGAGATCCTGCCTCTCGTCGTTGCATCCGAAGTCAGTCTCGACTCGTTCGAGCGGGTCCTGCCGACACTCGAGGAGGTCTTTCTCGAGCTCGTCGGCCCAGTCTCGGCGGACGACCTCGACGGCCGGGGTTTCATCCGGCCGCGAGCGGTCACGCGGCGATGACCGGGTTGGGCGCTCTCCTGCGCAAGGAGCTCCTCGAGCAGTGGCGCACGACCCGCCTGCCGCTCGTCGCGACGGTGTTCCTGCTCGTCGGATTGTCGTCGCCGCTCCTTGCTCGCTTCACCCCCGAGATCCTCAAGGCGGTCGGGGGCGATCAGTTCCAGATCGTCCTCCCGACCCCGACCGCCGCCGACGCGTATGACCAGCTGGCGAAGAATCTCGGCCAGTTCGGAGCACTGATCGCAGTCCTCCTGGCGATGGGTTCAGTGGCCACTGAAAAGGAGCGCGGGACGGCGGCGATGATCCTCGTCAAGCCCGTCAGCCGGTCGGCCTTCCTCGTTGCCAAGCTTGTGGCGATCGCGGTGACGCTCGGTATCGCGACCGCAGTTGCAGGCGCCGGGGCCTGGTTCTACACGTGGGTGCTTTTCGAGCCCCTGTCCATCACGGGGTTTGCCGGAGCGCTGTTGCTCCAGTGGCTGGCTCTAGTCACGTACGCCGCGATCACGTTCCTCGGCAGTACGCTGACCCGCTCCGCGCTCGCCGCCGCTGGTCTCGGCGTTGCAGCGTTCATCGTGCTGGGAATCCTGAGCATCGTGCCGGCGATCGGGCGATACCTCCCGACCGGCCTGGGCGCCCCTGCCCGCGCCCTGGCGCTCGGCCAGGCGCGCGTCGACGTCCTCGGCCCCGCGCTTGGGTCGGCCCTCCTGATCGGTGGCCTCCTGGTCATCGCGTGGCTTGCCTTCCGCAGACAGGAGCTCTAGGGACATCGAGGGACGCCCTGGGCGAGTCGGTCAGCGTGCGGCATGCTGCTGAGGGTGAGAACTGGACCGAACGTGCATCAGCTGATTGCCTAGTTGCAGGCAAGCGTGCCTCACGACGCCCTGGTCGGCGCAGCAGGCCGGCACGTTTCGGGCCATTCGGCCCTGTCGGCGATGGCGTCGGCCGCCTAGCATCCGCCCTGAGCTCCGACATGAAGGGACGTGTGCCCGGTCTCGGCCATGCCTGCAAGTGGCCTGGGATCCCCACCCGGTGTCGGAGCTTGCTCATGCCCCCGGGGGCAGAGCCCGGAGGGTTGTACCGACCGCTCCGGGGTGTCGGCTCGACCTCGAGCTGGGCGAGGGTCTCGGTTGCGGCGTTACCCGCAGGTTCCCTCGACCAAGGTGGGCGGCCAGCCTCGGGCCGGCCGCCCACCTTGTGCTACGGCTTGACGGCGCTCCACCCTGTGTAGATCCCGTTCGAGTCGCCGACTGCAGCGTCGCCCGAGAAGAAGTACAGCGGCAGGCCGTTGTAGGTCACCTGGAGCGCTCCGTTCGAGTCGGTTCGGGTGATCGTGCCGACCGTGCCCGCCGCGCCCGCGCCGGCGGTTGGTGTCGTCCCGGCGGGCACGGTCAGGGCCGGCCAGGTCGTAATGCACGTGCCGGTGCAGGCGCTCGTCCCACTGTTGGCCGCATCTTTCGAGAACGTGTACACGGTCATCGAATTCGAGCCGGCGACGATCAGTGTCCCGTTCGATCCAACGGTGGCGGTCGTGATCGTAAAGCCACCACCGGCCGCGCCACCGGACCCCGGGGGGATGCTGGCTGCCGCAGCCGCTGGTGCGGTCGTGGCGCTGCTCGAACAGGCGGCCAGGATGGCCGAGGCGGCCAGGATTCCGCCGACGAGGAAGGTCTTGGATCTGTGCACGAGTGAGTTCTCCAATGTGAGGCGATCGCGATGCGCCGTCGGGGCCCGGACACGTGCGTTACGCCGGTTCGACCATGGGCGGTTTCGCGGCGGGCCAATGCGTCCGCACGCAAAGCGCCGTCCTCGCCGACCGGCACCACCGGCGGGCGATTGACTCGCGGGCTGCGGCCGCCCTCAATGGGCGGCACGGCGGGCCTGGGGCACGGCGGATTCGTTGCCGCGGCCTGAGCGAACTTCCGGACATTCGGCACTGGTCGGATGTGGAGCCGTCGGGTCAGACTTCCATCCGAAGAGCGGAGTGCTTGACGCGCGGCCCAGATATCGACCGCCGGGACCGCGCTGAGCCCCTGGCGAGACCGATCCGCGCCGAAAGCATCCCGACGGAGGATGGGTCATGGGGACGGGTGACGTGGGCCGTCGGCTGCTGATCGGGCTGACGGTCGTCGGGCTTCTGGGTGGGTGCTCATCGGGTGCCACCTTGTCTCCACTCCCAGCCATGACGGCCGTCCAGTCTCTGGCGGTTGGCACGCCGAATACGGCTGCCACGCCGACGCCGACAACCGCCAGCCCAACCAGATCGCCTCTCCCGACCATCGGCCAGCCTGCCGATGACGGCGCACGCATCGTCGCGGTCACCACCGAGGACGCCCGCACTCGGGACCTGACGATCCAGTCCCCGGCCCTCGGATCGCCCTTCGGAGTCGCGCAGGTGCGGCTGCTCCTGCCGGCTCAGTTCGACGCGCAGCCTGCGACTCGCTGGCCCGTGCTGTACTTGCTCTGTGGTGGTTATCCGGGCAAGCACACGGACTGGACGCAGAACACGGATGTCGAGACGTTGACCGCTCCGACGGACTTGCTCGTCGTCATGCCCGACGCCGCCGCAGACGCGGTTGATGGGTGGTACTCGGACTGGTGGAACGGCGGCGCGGGTGGGCCGCCGAAATGGGAGACGTTCCACCTCGTCGAACTGCGCCAACTCCTTGAGCGCAACTGGCAGGCCGGTGACAAGCGCGTCATCGCTGGCCTGTCGATGGGCGGCTACGGGGCGATGGAGTACGCAACGCGCCAGCCGGGGATGTTCGTCGCCGCCGCGTCATTCAGCGGGGTCCTCGACCCGCTGAATGACGCGGCCGGGTGGCAGAACGATTGGTGGGGCGATCCCATCGCGCAGGCCGACGTGTGGAAGGCCCATGACCCAACCAACAACGCGGCGGTCCTCAAGGGCACCGCGTTGTACGTCGCCTACGGCAATGGGGAGATCGGACCGCTGGACAACGGTGTCGTATCGCCGTTCGATCCGGACGGCTCGACGGAGCGTGAGGTTGCGACCGAGAGCGCAGCCTTCGTCCATCAACTCGGGGCGCTGCACATCCCAGTCACCGTCGATGCCTACGGGAACGGCACCCACAACTGGCCGTACTGCGAGCGTGACCTCCATCGCTGGCTGCCGCTCCTGCTCAAGGCGCTCGGCGAGAAGCCGTGATCTCCGCGACCAACAAGTCGGTGTAGCCCGACGGCGCCGGCTCCCACCTCGAGGGGAACCGCTTGACGAACTGGTCATTCGCATCGGCGAGGGAACCGACCGCGATCATCGACGAGCCAACCTGGATCGCCGCGATGCAGCGCATCAGGGCCTTGCTCGGCTCGGCGAGCCGAATCGTCCGCTCGGGTGTCGGAGTGGCCTCGAAACCGTGGGTCGCTTCGCTGAACGCCTTGGCGACCTCGGCCGAGTCGGCGTCGGCGGGCAGGAAGTATCTGCTGGCACCGATGCTGAACATGTAGGCGAGCGTCGGGCTATCGCCTCGGACGATCGCCCCGACTGGCGGTGCCCACACCGGGGCGAACTTGTGCAGGCTCCCATCCGCTCGCAGCTCGGTCATCGCTTCGATGATCTTCCCAATGTCGTGGTGCTCGAGCCAAAGGGCACGAGCCCATGCTGACCGCCGCTGGGCCAGGCTCGTTCGGGCTTGCGTTGAGGCGTCGCCTCGTCGCGGCCGCGTGATCCGGTAGGGAGCCGGCGGCAACGCGTAGACCTCCCACGGCCGGGGCCGGTTTGGCCCAGTTCCAGGAGTCAGCACTGACGACACCTTGACGCCGGACGCCGATTGAGGATCTGACCGTTGCCGAGGCAGCGACCGTAAGCCTCGGCAAGGCGGTCCCAGGACTGTCTCTATAGCGGGCAGCGCCGCGGTCGAGGAGAAACGGAGTAGCCTCCCTGCGTCGAGGGCCGCCGCCGATCAACGCCCCTTCGGCGGATCCGGTGGGCGACCTGCTCGGATGGAGGCGTGTCCCGTGTCCTTCAGCAGCTCGCGCTGGCTGGCGCCAGCGGTCCTCTTCCTGAGTGTCGCCCTCGCTGCCTGCGGCAGCTCGAGCAGCGCACCCCCCGCGGCCAGCACGGCGGCTACCCCGGGCGCGCGAGCGTGACCACCGCCCCGGCGGCGAGCGCCGCGCCCATCTCGACCCCGACGACGACGACCGCGGCGGCGACCTGCCCGACCGCGGCCACCGTCGATGCCGCCCTCGGGACCTCGCTGCCGGCACCCGTCGGAATCGCCACTGGCAGCACACAGCTACCGCCCGGGGCCACGGGAGTCGCCTGCGAGTATCACGCGAGCGCCTACAACGTGATCATCGAGCTGATCTCGAACATCGCGCCGTCGTCGATCACGAACTTCACGAAGAACTTCCCCGTCCCACCCACGGCCGTTGCGGGGGTCGGCGACCAGGCCTACTCCTTCTCGCAGTCGCTCGGCGCGGGAAAGGTCAACGAGGGCGTCGTCGCGACGAAGGGATCAACGCTCGTATCGATCGGCGCCACCTACACCCCCGCGACGCTGGCGCAGGTCGAGGCGCTGGTGAACAGCCTCCTCTAGCCCGGATCCACCGAGGGCGGCGGGCTGGCCGCCTTGCGCCGGAGGTCCGGTGCGGTGAGCCTCGATCGGCGGATCGGCCACCAGTGGTGGGACCCGGCCTGGGACTGGATCGCGGATCAGCGGCGGGGCTGACCACCCCCGGTCGCTCCCGGCTCGGCTGGCCGCCGGTTGCGCGGTAGCAGTCAGGCGGAGGCGGCGTCCATCATGTCCCGGTCCTGCATCTCCCAGGTGTGGTCGAGCACGTGGTATGCCGTGTGGCGGAGCAGGTACGGGATCGTCCAGTTGCCGAGCGGCTTGCCCTCCGAGTACCAAGCGCGCATCGCCTCGACGAAGCGGTCGCGGTGATGGGCGAGCCCGCCCGGCGTCAGCAGGTCCTCCCACTCGGACCTTGCCTTCACCCGGTTCGAGAAGTCGCCACCCTCGGTCGCCAGGACATGTCGCACGATCACGTCGCGGGAGCGGCCGCCACCGCGGACACCCGGCCGGAGCTCCGCCGAGACGCGGGCGGCCGTCTCGTCGAACTCGGCCCACGCCGCGCGCAACAGTCGCACCTGGCGGTCGAAGGTGGGCGCGTCGAACGGCTCGCGGTCGAGTGGCGAGGGCGCAAACGAGATGCCCCAGAAGTCGGTGGAGCCGACCCCCTGGTATCGCCCGATGATGTCGAGGTCCGTCTCGGTCGCGAGCTCCGAGCCCAGCCGGGCGCGCTTCGCGACCGGCAGGTATCGAGGGACGTACCGAGCGAGCTTCTCGACCGCCTCGTCCTCCGTCTTGCCGCCCCGTTCGAGACCCGGCCAGTCCGCCGCAACGGCGACCCAGCGCTTGCCCCTCGTGGGCTGTTCGACGAGCACACGTAGCTCGGGACGTCATCGGCTCATCGTACGACGGGCTCGGGACCGCCGCCCAGATGGTGCCAAGGAGCACCCAAGGGCGTCGGGAGTCGCGATTGAGGTCGTCGAGGGACGACAGGTAGATCCGGCTCGTCTTCTCGGCCCGGGTCGCCCGGAGATGGAGGGCGAACGACTCGCGTAGAGTGTTCAGGGCGTCGCGCGCATCGGCTGGTGGTGGCGGGCTCCTGGTCGGGCTTCTGGCAGTTGCCCGGTCGTCCGAGGTGCCGGCAGGATCCGTCGACCGCGTAGCCGTCAGATCGGCCATGGGGTGCGCAAACCGAGCGTCCTACAACGTCCCCGTAGCTCAGCGGACAGAGCAACCGCCTTCTAAGCGGTAGGTCGAAGGTTCGAACCCTTCCGGGGACGCCAGCTATCCCCACGCCGGTGTCAAAAGATCGCTGAGGCGATCCGTATGGTGGGTCGTGCCGGCCCGTCAAGCCCGATCCCCGGCACCGGAGCCGGCGGCGTGCACGGCCTGGTCACCACCACGATCGAGCGAGCCCGGGCACCCGCCTGCGAGTGGCCGTAGCGATTGCCGTGGCGCTCGTTTGACGCAATCTCGAGGGTGGGCATGCGGCCGCGGCCTGATAACGGGAATGGCGGCAACGACGGCCTCGACGAAGCCGCCTGTGGTACCTCCGGACGGGACGAATGTACGGCTTGGCGGTGAGTAGGCCCCACCCCTACGCTCCACCCAGCAGCAGGCCGCACTCTACCCGTCACAACCGGACGGGCCCGGAACGGCCGAAGACGCACCGACGTGAGGCTAACTCGACCGATGGCATCCATGGCCGCCACCGACCTGGGACCGATGCTCACCGCGAGCGAAGTTGCCGAGATGCTCCACCTGCACGTGAACACGGTGAAGCGACTCGGGGACCGCGGCGAGCTTCCCTTCTATCGCGTCTGCAAGCGAGGCGACCGACGCTTTCGCCTCGACGACGTGATGGCCTTCCTGGCCCGCAACCGGTAGTCCCAAAGGCGGCAGGCGCCGCCTTTGCGCATGATCGATGATCGTCTTCGGGCGCTCGCCGAGGGGCGGGCGCTCGCTGCTGTCCCTTCCTGGACGTTGGTCAGGAGGATCGACCGAGTGACGCGAGCGTCCGGTCGAGGATCCTGAGGGCTTCGCCAACCTCGTCCGGGCTGACGTCGAGGGGCGGGATCATCCGGATCACGTTGTGATCGCGCCCGCAGGACAGGACGAGCAGGCCCGCATCGGCGCAGGCGGCCACGAGGCTCTCGACGAGGGCGCCGTCCGGTCGCTTCGACTGGCGATCCTTCACGAACTCGATCCCGATCATCAGGCCGGGCCCGCGGATGTCGCCGATTTCGGGGGTCCTCGGCCGCGATCGCCTCGAGGCCGCGGGTCAGCTCGGCTCCGCGCGCCGCAGCATTCTCCACGAGGTGCTCGGACTGGATGGTCGCGAGCACCGCTAGCGCCGCAGCGCAGGCGACCGGGTTGCCGCCGTAGGTGGTCCCGTGGGCGCTCCGGCCCCAGCGTTCCTGGAGGTCGCGGCGGCTGACGATCGCCGAGAGGGGCAGCCCGTTGGCGATCGCCTTGGCGACGCAAACCACGTCGGGCACCACCTCGGCGTGCTCGACCGCCCACATCCGGCCGGTCCGCCCATAGCCGGTCTGGACCTCATCGGCGATCAGGATGATCCCGTGCTCGGTGCTGAACCGGCGGAGCTCCCGTAGGAATGGGGCCGGGGCCGGGTTGTAGCCACCCTCGCCCTGCACCGGCTCGACCAGGATCGAACCGATCTCCTCGGCCGGGATCGTCGTCCGGACGAGGTTGTGGAGGGCGGCGATGCAGGTGTCGGTCGCCCGCTTCTCGTCCCCGTCGAAATCGCGGTAGACGGCCGGGAAGGGCAGGAGATGGACGCCCGGGAGGAGAGGCTCGTACCCGGCCCGGTAGTTGAGGGCCGAGCTGGTGACGGAGGTCGCCCCGAACGTTCGGCCGTGGAAGCCACCCCGGAAGGCCACGATCCCGGCTCGTCCGGTGGCCCGACGGGCGAGCTTGAGGGCCGCTTCGACCGCCTCGGAGCCGGAGTTCAGGAACATGACGGTGTCGAGCGGCTCGGGGAAGGTGGCCGCCAGCTCCACCGCCAGCCGGACGACCGATTCGGCGTAGCCGATCGCTCCGGTAGGCACGATCAGCCGGTCGACCTGCTCATGGATCGCCCGGCTGATCGCCGGATGGCTGTGGCCGAGCGCCGAGACGGCGATCCCGTTGGCGAAGTCGAGGTAGCCCTTGCCATCCGTGTCGTACAGCCGGTGGCCGATGCCGTGGCTCCAGCTCCGCTCGAAGTAGCGCCCGAGGACCGGGCTGAGGTTGCCCTGGGCCAGTGCCCTGAAGTCGGTGTCGCCAGTCGATGATTCCATCTGCCGAGGATACCGGAACGCCGGCCGGCGTTGGCACGGGCGATGGCACGCGCGATGGCACAATGACCGGGTTCCAGCCAGCACCTTCCCGGAGGTTCCAGCCGTCGTGATCGACTTCCGGTTGAGCGATGAGAACCGCCTTGTCCAGGACAGCGCCCGGGCCTTTGCCGAGGCCGAGATCCTGCCCCACATCCGCGAGTGGGATGTCAGCGGCCAGGCCCACCCCGAGGTCTTCGTTCGGATGGGCGAGCTCGGCTTCCTGGGTGCCCCGATCCCGGAGCGGTACGGCGGGTCGGGCATGGACTACATCAGCTTCGCCATCCTGTGCGAGGAGCTGGAACGGGCCGACACGGCCTTCCGGGTGGTCCAGAGCGTCCACGTCGGGCTCAACTCGCTGACCCTCCTGCAGTGGGCGAGCGAGGCGCAACGCCAGCAGTACCTCGTGCCCCAGGCCCGCGGCGAGAAGCTGGCAACGTTCGCGCTGACCGAGCCCGGCGTGGGCACCGATGCCGGGGCGCTCCAGACGACGGCCCGGCGCGAGGGCGACACGTACCTGCTGAACGGCCAGAAGATCTGGATCAGCCTGGCCGACCTGGCCGACCACTTCCTGATCTTCGCCACCGTCGACCGGGCCCGCAAGCACCGCGGGGTGACCGCGTTCATCGTCGAGCGCGGCTTCAAGGGCCTGTCCACCGGCACGCTCCACGGCAAGCTCGGGATCCATGCCGGCAACACCGGGATCGTCAACCTCGAGGACTGCGAGGTTCCGGCCGAGAACCGGGTCGGCGAGGAAGGCGAGGGTTTCCTGATCGCGATGAGCGCCATCGACCAGGGTCGCTACACGGTCGCGGCCGGAGCCGTCGGTCTCGCCCAGGCCTGCCTGGACGCGAGCCTGAAGTACGCTCACGAGCGGCAGACGTTCGGTCAGGAGATCGGCCGCCACCAGCTGGTCAAGCAGATGATCGCGAAGATGGCGGCCGGGACCGAGATCGGCCGGCTCCTCGTGTGGCGGGCGGGCTGGCTGAAGAACCAGGGCCTGCGCAACACCCGCGAGACGAGCCTGGCCAAGTGGCATGCCACGGAGCACTCGGTCCAGGCCGCCCTCGACGCGATCCAGATCCACGGCGCCAACGGCTATTCGAACGAGTTCCCGGTCGAGCGCTACCTGCGCAACTCGAAGGCGGCCGTGATCTATGAGGGCACGAGCCAGCTCCACACCCTGATCCAGGCCGACTACGCGCTCGGCTACCGCGAAGACCGGCCCCTCCGCTGCGAACCCTGGCCGGCCCAGGGCTTCGAGCGGCAAGCCGGGGGCCTGACCGGCGGGTGAGCTGCCGGTGAGCTCCAGGGCGGTCGACCGGTGAGCGGCCCGCCTCCGGCCGGCCCGCCTCCGGCCTGGTCGGCGGACGAGCTGGCAACCCTGGGCGGTGTCGCCGAGACGTTCGTCCGCGGCGCGGCGACCCGCCGGGCGAACCTGGCCGCGGCCGTCCTCGACCTCGCGGGCGACCCTGTGCAGGTCGCCCGGCTGCGGATGGCCCTCCGCCTCTTTGAGCGACCGAGCGTCAACCTGCTGCTCGGGGCCGGTGCGAGGCGCTTCCGGGACATGCCCTCACCCGAACGTGAACGCTACCTGCTGAGCTGGGCCACATCGCGGATCGCCCAGCGCCGGAGCGCCTACCAGGCGCTCCGCAAGCTGCTCACCTTCCTGGCCTACGCCGATCCCGGCGAGCCCGGATCGCCGAACCCGCACTGGCTCGCGATGGGCTATCGCCCGGAGGCCGTGCCGGTCACCGATCGGCCGACGCCGATCCGGCCACTGGCCGTCACGAGCCCGACCCTCGAGGCCGACGTCGTCGTCGTCGGGTCGGGTGCCGGGGCCGGGGTGATCGCCCGTGAGCTGACCATCGCCGGTCGATCGGTCGTGATCCTCGAGTCCGGCCCGTTCGTGCCCGAGCCACAGATGCCGACCGACGAGATGACCGCCTTCGACCGGCTCTACCTCGATCATGGCCTGACCTCGACCTGGGACGGCGCGATCTCGATCCTGGCCGGTGCCGGTGTCGGCGGCGGGACGACGATCAACTGGATGACCTGCCTCGATGCCCCGCCGGCGGTCCGGGAGGAATGGTCCCGCGATCACGGTCTCGACGGCTTCGATGCGGCCGAGGGCGACGAGGACTATGCGGCGATCCGGGGCGAGCTCGGAGTCACGACCGCCCCGCGGCTACCGCCCAAGGATGCCGCGATCGTCGCCGGCGCCCGCGCCCTCGGCATCGACGCGGGGCCGACCGAGCGCAATGCGGACTCGTGCACGACGTGCGGATCCTGCCCGTTCGGTTGCCGGGCCGGGACGAAGCGGTCGGGCCTCCAGGCGCACCTTGCCGACGCCAGCCTGCGCGGTGCCCGGCTGGTGGCCGGGGCCCGGGTCGAACGGATCCTCGTCGAGAGCGGCCGGGCCCGCGGCGTCGAGGCGACTCTCGAGCCGGACGCCGGCACGGGGGCCGGCCGCCCGGGTCTCCGGGGCAGCCCGCGCCAACGGCTGACCGTCCACGCCCGCCAGGTCGTCCTGGCCGCGGGCGCCCTGCGCAGCCCGGCGATCCTGGTCCAGAGCGGCCTGCGCCATCCGGCGACCGGTCGCTACCTGCGGCTGCATCCGGTGCCGGTGGTCGCCGGGCGGTTCACCGAGCCGATCGAGATGTGGAACGGCGTGATGCAGGCGGCCCGCTCGACGGAGTACGGCGCCGCCGAGCCGGGCAGGAACGGCTATGTCATCGAGTCCGCCCCCGGTCATCCCGGGCTGATCGCCCTCGCCTTCGGCTGGGAGGGTTCCGAGGCTCACGCCGCCCTGATGGCGCGCGTCCGATCGTTCGCCCCACTGATCGCGATCACCCGCGACGGCGGCGAGGGCCGGGTCAGCCTGACCCGAGCCGGTTCGGTAAGGATCGACTATGCCCTCGATCCGAGCGGCAGGGCGACGCTTCGACACGCCCTGGTCCGGATGGCCCGGATCATCCGGGCCGCCGGCGCCCGGGAGATCCTCGCGGTCGGCACGCCGCCGGCCTGGCATGGCCGGGAGGTCGGCGGACCGGGCGGCGAGGAACGTGCCTTTGCGGCATACGAGGAGCGCCTCGCCGCGTTCGACTTCCGGCCCAACCGCGGCTCGATCTTCTCGGCCCACCAGATGGGTTCGGTCCGGATGGGCGCGAACCCCCGGCTCCACACGTGCGATCCGCGCGGACGAGTCCGTGCCGAATCATCGGGCAATCTCGTCGGCGGCCTGTACGTGGCGGACGCCTCGCTCTTCCCGACGGCGATCGGGGCGAACCCGATGCTGACCGTGATGGCCCTCGCCCGGCGCGTCGCCCGGACGGTCGTCAGCGAGGGTTGAGGCCGGGCCCCAGCTCGCCCAGTTCGCCCAGCTCGATCAGCTCCGCGCCGACCCCCGCCTCGGGCAGGAGCTCCTCGGGGTGGGCCGCTCGACTTCGGGCGGTGACGATCAGGGCGACGCCGACGACGATCACCGCGCCGGCCAGCGCCGTGCGCGGCTCGATCGCCTCGCCCAGGAGCAGGCCGGCCAGGATCACTGCCACGATCGGATTGACGTAGGCGTAGGTGGCTACCTTCGGCAGCGGAGCGACACGCAGCAGCCAGACATAGGTGGTGAAGCCGACCAGGCTGCCGATCGAGATCAGGTAGACGAGGCCCAGACCGGACCGGCCGGTCACCGCGCCGAGGTCGAAGCCGCTCAGCTCGCCGGTCAGCCCGGCCGCGATCAACAGGATCGCTCCGCCGCAGACCATCTGGAGGCCGGTCGCGGTCAGCGGCCGGCGCGGCAGGATCGCCCGGTGGCTCGAGTAGAGCGAGCCGGCGCCCCAGCAGATCGGCGAGCAGACGAGCACGGCCAGGCCGAATGGATCGAACGCCAGGCTGCCACCCGAGGTGCCGAACGGGCCGACCAGGATCGCCACCCCGGCCAGCCCGACGATCACGCCGAGGAGGGCCATCCGGGGCAGGCGCTCGTTGAAGAAGAGCCGGCCGAGCACGGCGACCCAGACCGGCAGCATTGCGATCAGGAAAGCCGCGATCCCGGCCGGGACCGTCCGTTCCCCGACGGCGACGAGGCCCATGCCGCCCCCGAGGAGGGCCCCGCCGACGATCGCCGAGTCGCGCCACTGCCGGAGCGTGGGCCGGGTCGGGCGTGCCTCGGGCGCAATGCCCGGGTCGCGCAGGATCCGGCGGACCGCCAGCCACTCCCAGGCGAGCACGATCGCCCCTGCGATCAGGAATCGGACGCCGGCCATGAGGAACGGCGGAATCGATTCGTCGGCCAGGCGGATCCCGATGTAGGTCGAACCCCACACGAAGTACAGGACGAGCAGGCCGGCCCAGATCGCCGGCGAACCGGCGCTGCTCCGGACCCTCAGGTCGGGACCGTGCGAGGACTTTGGCTCAGTCAGATGGTCCAAGGTAGCAGGATACATCGGGAGCCACCCGGGCGCGCAATCGCATTCGGCCTGCCCGGATCAGGCGGCGACCGCCGGCCGGCACTCGCGACAGGCCCGGTAGCCGGCCCGGACGCCCTCGGCGGCGGATCGGAAGGGGACCCGGTGGCGGTCGCTGATCCGCCGGGCGTTATGGCAGCTCGGCAGGCAGTAGATCCGGGTCGTGTCCGAGCCGATGTAGCGAATCCCGGCCCGGGCGAGGTCCTCCATCCGGTCGGGATCGAGGCCCTCGGAGGCGAGCAGGGTTCGCTTGTTGGCCGGGCCACCGAGCGAGTACTGGCCGATCAGCCCGTCACTCCGGACGACCCGATGACAGGGCACGATCAAGGGCACCGGGTTGTGGCCCAGGGCGGTCCCGACCGCCCGGACCGCCCCGGGCCGGCCGATCTCGGCTGCGACCCAGCCGTAGGGGCGGACCTCGCCCCTGGGAATCTCGAGCGCCTTCATCCAGACGTCCTTCTCGAACGCGGAGTGACCGCGCAGGTCGAGCGGGATCGACGCCCGCCGGTCGCCTCCGAGCCGCCGTCGGATCGCGGCCGCCAGGCGGGGCGGCAGGGCGTCGAGTCGACGGGCGGGCCGATGGTGGCTCGCCCGCAGCCGCGCCTCGAAATCCGGCCCGGACGGGGCCGCCTCGACAGCGCTCACGCCGAGCCCGTTGAAGGCGACCCAGATCGGTCCGATGACGGTCTCGATCGAAGCGTAGGCGTCGGCCAGGCCGACCGCGACCAGGGTCCGGACGACGAGGCTGTCAGGGACGGCCGGGGCAAGGCTGCTGAGGGCAGCCTCGATCAGCGGGTCGCTCGTTCCGTCGTGGTGCATTGTCGTGGGAGTCACGGAGCCACCTCCAGTGGTCGACGGGCGGGTTCGGCGGTCGGGCCGGGCTTCGGCTTCAAGCCGGGCCCGTCTTCGGCGATCAGTGCCGCCCGGAGCAGGCCGATCCCGCGATGGACCTGGGCCTTGACGGTGCCGGCCGGTCGATCGAGCGCCTGGCCGATCTCCTCGTAGGACAGTCCATCGACGTGGCGCAGGACGAGCGGTGCCCGGTAGCGCTCGGGCAGGGCGAGCAGTCGAGCCGCCCAGGCCTCGGCCTCGGACCGTCGCTCAAGGCGGCCGTCAGGCGTCTCGCGCGAGGGGACCTGTGGATGGGCGAGCTCGTCCACGAGGCTCACCGTGGCCGGCCGGCTGGCCCTCGCCCGGGCACGGTTGCGGGCCAGGTTGACCACGATGCTCGCCAGCCAGGGTCGGATCGCGAGTTCGCGGATTCGCTCCCCGTCCCACGCGCCGAGGGCCCGGTAAGCACGAACGAGCGCGTCCTGGGCGAGGTCCTCGGCATCGGCCGGTCGGCCGGTCAACCGCAGGGCGATGCCGTACAGCCGGCCGGCCTCGGCCTCGACGAATGCCGGGAACGCACCGTCGAGGTTGGCCGCCAGGTCAGCTCGGAGGTCGGTGCGTGGATCGGTCGCGTCCATCATCGGTTGATAACACGGCCGGACCCGGCTCGGTTGCACCGGTCGGCTGGACCAGGAAGATCCAGACGTCCCAGGTCGCGTGGCTGACGATCAGCGCGCCGAGCGGCACCCCAGCCGCGTACAGAGCGCACCAGTGGGCCCCGGCGACCCCGGCCGCGCCCATCAGGGTGAAGTTGCCGGTGACGACGTGGACGCCGCCGTAAGCGACGGCGGACAGGGCCGCGCCGCGCCAGCGCCCGTAGCGGCGCATCAGCGCCGACTCGACCAGGCCCCGCCAGAAGATCTCCTCGGCCGGCCCGATGAGGAGTGCCAGCCGCATGGCGATCTCGGATCTTGGTCGGAGCGTCCGGAGCGTGTAGATGTCGCGGATCTGATCATCGCCGCCCGGCACGAACCGGCGGGCGAAGCGGTCGCCGGCCTGGAAGGTCAGGTAGAGCACCGCGGCCGAGGCTAGCCCGATGGGCAGGTGCCACCAGCGCGGCCGCAGCCGTCGCGACCGGCTCGAGCTGACGAGCGCCCAGCCGCCCAGGCCGACCCCGGTGTACGTCATCCGGCTCCAGAAGCGGTCCTGCGGCCCATTGAACGTGGCGTTGAACGCGGCGACCGCCGCGCCGAGGCCGACGACGAGCGGCAGGGTCCCGGGCCGCGAGTCACGCGGCCGCGCGGTGGTCGCGGCAGCCGCGGCGCGGTCCCTAGCCATGGAGGCGGACGGCCGACAGCAGGATCCCGACGACGAGCAGCGATCCAAAGGTCATGTGGAGGCGGGCCGTCTGGACGTCGATCATCGCGATCGCCCGCTGCTGGCCGGACGCGCCCAGCTCGGCCGAGCGGATCACCTGGGCGAGAAACGGCAGGGACACGATCGCCAGCAGGGTCTCGGGTGGGAGCCAGCCGGCGGCCACGGTCAACCCCAGCGCGATATACGCACCGAGGACGAGCGCGACGTAGAAGTAGTGGGCCCGCTCGCGGCCGAGGCGGGCCGAGAGGGTCGAGATACCGGCCCGGCTGTCCTCGCTGATGTCGCGCCACTCGTTGCCGTCGAGGATCGCCGCGACCAGCAGCCCGACCGGGACCGAAGCGACCAGCGCCGTGGCGCTCCATGCCCCGGTCACCGCGAAGTAGGTGCCAACGACCATCAGGGGGCCCATCAGCACGAACACGATCGGCACGCCCATGGCGCGGTACTTGTACTCGAATGGCGGGGCCGTGTAGAAGTAGCCGCCGAGCAGGCCGGCCAGCCCGAGGCCGACGATCGCCGGGCCGCGCAGGCTGATCAGGTAGACCCCGACGAGGACGGCCAGGGCGAACGCGACGAGCGCCGCCAGGTAGGCCTGGCGCTCGCTCATCCGGGCCTTCAGGATCGCGTGGCTGGCCCGGGGCGAGATGATCGTGTCGATCCCTTTTCGGACGTCGTAGATCTCGTTCACGATGTTCGTGCCCGAGTGGAGAAGGACCCCGCCGAGGAGCGCCGCCAGGAACGGCAGCAGGCTGAAGTTCCGGTCGACGGCCGCGAGCGCCCCACCGGCCAGCACGGGGATGACCGAGGCGGTGTAGGCGAACGGCCGCAGGATCTCCCAGACGGCTCCGAGCCGCCGCCAGGCACGTTCGCCGAGGCCGAGCGTCCGGTCGTCGGCCAGCCCGGTTCTCTGGAGTGCGGCTGCCGCCCGGGCGCCGACCGGCTCTGCGGCGGGCCCCGCCGCAGCTTCGTCCGCGTCGACCGCCGCCGGGGCGCTCCGGCGCGCGATCCGGTCGGCGGCCGGCACCGGTAGGTCGGCGTACAGCGCGGCGGCTGCGATCAGCTCGGCGATCTGGCGATCCTCCTGGAGGACCGGCTGGAGGAGCGGCAGGCCGAGCCCGGCCTCGAGATGGAAGGCCATCGCCTTGGCCGCGACGTCCTCGCGGGTGCCGCACAGCATGTAGGCATCGAGCAGCTCGTCCGGGATCAGCGCGCCGGCGCCGTGGAAGTCTTCAGCTCGCCAGGCGGCTGCGATCCGGTCGCGCAGCTCGGGCTCGAAGCCGGCCCGCTTGAGGGATACGTCCCCGAGCACCGACATCATGTAGATCACGAACGGCTCGCGCTTCGCCCGGTTCAGTGCCTCGCGCCGGGTCGAGTCGACGAGCGTCAGGAGGTAGCCCTCGGTCTCGATCTCGCCCGGATCGCGGCCGGCTTCGACCGCCGCCGCCCGGAGGCGCTCGAGGATGCCGCGCAGCGAGGCAATCGATTCGGCCGGCCGGGCGAGGTAGCCGTCGGCCTTCTGGCCGGCCAGGCTGACGAACTCGCGCCGGTAGGCCGCGATATGGATCGGGATCCGGTGGGTCGGCGGGAACATCGGCTGGATCGGCGGCAGGCCGGGGGTCGCCGACGGCAGGCGCTCGCCGCGCCACAGGAGTCGAATCTGGTCGATCGCGGTCGAGACCCGCTCGAGGGCCGCGTCGGGCTCGTAGGCGATGCCCATCTGCTTGAGCCGGAGGGGCAGGCCCGTGCCGATGCCCATGACGATCCGGCCGGGCAGGATCTCGTCGAGGGCCGAGCCGGTCATCGCCAGCACGACCGGGTGGCGGGTGTTCGGATTGACTGCGCCGAGGGCGACCCGGAAGCCGCCCTCACCTGATTCGCCGTCGATCTCGAAGGCCCGGGCAACGGCGGTCACGAAGGTGATCGCGTCGCGCTCGAAGTACGAGTCGTGGATCCACAGCGAGTCGAGACCGGCGTCCCGCGCTTCGCGGGCCCAGCCCACGACATCGCCGACGTCGTCGCGGGCGGCGAGCCCGAGCCCGATCGGGAGGGCGAGGTCGGTCATCGTTCGAGGCTTCCTTGCTGCGGAGCCGGTGCGGCCTCGTCCATCGTAGCCGGTTCGACCACCATTGGCTACTTCGCAATAGCCAGTATTTCGGATTTGGGTCCAGCCACAGCAGCGAGCACTCGACCTCGGTCGGCCGCATGCGACAATCCGGCGATGTCGATCGACGATCGCTTCGAAGACCTGGCGGCCAGCCTCGGCGGGTTCTATCGAACGTGGGCGGTCTACCTGGGCCTCGAGCTCGGGCTCTTCCGCCGGATCCGGGCGGCTGCGCCGTCGGGCCTGACCGCGGCCGGGCTGGCCAGTCAGGCCGGCTGCCAGCCCGAGATGATCGTCACCTGGCTGCACCTGGCCCATGCCGTCGACCTGGTCGAATTCGATGGTGAGCGGGCGACGATCGACGAGCACATCGCGGTGATCCTGCTCGACGACCAGCGTCCCGAGTACCTCGGCGGCCAGTTCGTCTCGACCGTCGTGAGCAGCCTCGACTACGAGGGCCTGGTCGAGTTCGCCCGGTCGGGCCGCCCGATCGAGGGCCGTCCGGCCCGCTACCACCGGGCGACCGAGGCCCTGACCGCGCAGGACATCGCCGTCTTCTTCCAGGAGGGCCTGGCCACCCTGCCCGAGCTCGCAGCCGAGCTGGCTGGCGGGGGGCGCGTTCTCGATGTCCATTGCGGTGGCGGGCGGTGGCTGATCGCCGTGGCGACGCGCTTCCCCGAGACGAGCCTGGTCGGCGTCGAGCTCGAGCCCGACTCGCTCGGTCGTGCCGTTCGGCACGTGCAGGAGGCAGGTCTCGGGACCAGGATCTCGATCGAGGGCCGGCCCGGCGACGATCTTCCCTGGCCCGCCGGGTTCGACCTGGTCTACTTCCAGGATGCGGTCCACGATCAGCCCGATCCGGTCGCCTCGCTGCGGGCGGCCTGGGCCTGCGTCCGTCCGGGCGGCCGGCTGATCGTCCTCGACTGGTGCCTGCCCGAGTCGATCGAGGAGTCACGCTCGGTCCACGACGCGATCATGTGGGGCATCCAGCTCGACCAGCTGTTCCAGGGCACCCGACTGTGGGACCGGGCAGGCTTTGCCGGGTTGTTCGTGGCGGCCGGGGCCGGTGAGCCCGCGCTGATCGACCTGCCCTCCGGAGCAACGCTCTTCGTGGCCCGCCGGGACTGAGGTTGCAGGGCTGGGGCTCCGCGGTGAGCACAGGCCGATCTCGCCCGCCGTATCGTTGGCCGGTGGAGTCGCCCCGGGATTGGACCAGGATGGAGGCCGCGGTCCGCGAGTGGGCCGCCTCGTTGATGAACGATCGAGCCGGCCCGCAGGTGATCGCGGCTGGCTGGGCGACCGTCGATCTCGATCGAGCCGCCGCCGACCTCGGTGGGCGCTGGGCCGCGGCGCCGGACGATCGGCTCCTCGGCGCCGTGGTCCGCCGCTCGGTCGAGCGGGCGCCGGCGATCCTGCTCCTCGAGCCGAACACCGAGGGTCGTCTCGCGGCGGCGCTCGCGAGGCGCGGCGAAGGGTTCGCGGCGCTCTACCTGGGGGCGACCGAGGAGCACGACCCCGCCGCCCCGCCGGCCAGGACCCGGGCAGGCGACGGGCCGTTCGGGCCCGAGCGGCTGATCATCGACGGGCCGCCGGCGGGACCCTTCGTCATTGTCGTCGGCGCGGTGCCCAACCAGCCCGACCGGGTACCATCGGAGCCATGATCGAGACCGACATCGCCCTTCGTCCCGCGACCGTGGCCGATGCCGGGCGGATCGCCGCGCTCTTCACCGACGAAGGCTATCCCGTGGGCGCTTCGGCGATCGAGACCCGCCTCGGCCGCTTCAGCTCGGACGACTCGACCGTGATCGTGGCCGATCACGACGGAGAGATCCTCGGTTTCATCGCAATTCACCTCGTGCCCCGCTTCGAACAGGACGACCCGATCATCCGGATCGTCGCCCTGGTCGTCGACTCGTCCGTCCGCGAGCGCGGGATCGGCCGGGTCCTGATGGCCGAGGCCGAACGGATCGGCATCGAGCGCGAAGCCGCCTTCGTCGAGGTCACCGCCGGCCACCACCGCCCGGCCGCCCGCCACCTGTACGAGTCGCTCGGCTACGACGCGACCCTGACCGCCTACCTCAGGAAACGACTCCCTGGTCGCTGACGGATTCCCGCACCTGCGGCTGCGAAGCACATCGCCCGGCCTGATCGGGCTGCCGTGGGACCTCCCGCTCGAAGCGTGGACCGCGGGCCGGGCCGACCTGCGCGAGCTTCCGATCGGCCCATCGCGTCACCTCGTCCGGTTTGTCCAGGACGAGATGCGGCTGGTCGCGCTCAAGGAGGAGCCGATCGAGATCGCCCGCCGCGAGTACGGGGTCCTGCGCCGGCTCGAGACCCTCGGGCTGTCGGCCGTCCTCCCGCTCGGGCTGGCCGAGATGCCCGGCCGGGCGACCGCGATCCTGGTGACCGAGTTCCTGGCTCACTCCCTCCAGTACCGGCGGTTGCTCATGCGCCTGCCGGCGGGTCCGTCGGACGGCCGCGACCGGCTCCTCGACGCGATGGCCTCGCTGCTCGTCGATCTTCACCGAGGCGGCGTCTACTGGGGCGACTGCTCGCTCGCCAACACCCTCTTCCGGCGCGACGGCGACCTGATCCAGGCCTACCTCGTCGACGCCGAGACGAGCGAGACGCACGACCACCTGTCGGACGGCCAGCGCGACTACGATCTGGAGGTCCTCGTCGAGAACGTCGCCTTCGGCCTGGCCGACCTCGCTGCCTACGGTCGCCGCGATGCGCCGACCGGCGAGGACTACGACCAGGCGATCCGCGAGGCCGAGAGCGTCCAGACCCGCTACCGCCAGCTGTGGACCGAGCTCCACGCCGAGGAGGAGCTGGCGCCCGGCGACACATTCGCCGTGACTGCCCGGATCCGGCGCCTGAACGACCTCGGCTTTGCGGTCGATGAGGTCGAGCTCGAGCCGGGCGGGCCCGGCGGAAAGGTACGGTTCAGGGTCGCGGTGGCCACCCGGCGCTTCCATGCCCGCGAGCTCGAGCGCCGGACCGGGCTGGTCGCCCTCGAGGGCCAGGCCCGTCTCCTGATGAACGACGTGCGGGAGTACCGCAGCTGGCTCCAGTGGTACGAGCAGCGACGGATCGAGCGTCCGGAGGCCGCCCGGCGCTGGCTGGAAGGGGTCTTCCGGCCGACGACCGCCCGTCTGGCTGAAGCGATCGGCCCCGGCCGCGACATCATCCAGGCCTACTGCGATGTGCTCGAGCACAAGTGGCTCCTGTCCGAGCAGGCCGGAGCTGACATCGGGCTCGAGGCGGCGGTCGTGTCCTACCTGGAGATCGGCGCTCCCGCCCCGGAAGCCGGTGCAGACCTGCCGGCCGAGGCCGGATTCGAGGCGCTGGACCCAACGTCCTGAGTGCTGCGAGAATGCGCGGATGGCGATCGCGGGGTCTCTCGGGCAGGCCGCGACGTCCCGCTCCGCCGGGGACGTCGCGATTCGGGTCGGCGATGTCCGCAAGCGCTACGGCGCCGTCCAGGCCGTCGATGGCGTCTCATTCGAGGTCGCCCACGGCGAGGTCTTCGGGCTGCTCGGTCCAAACGGGGCAGGCAAGACGACCACGGTCGAGATGCTCGAGGGCCTCCGCTCACCGGACGCGGGCACGCTCGAGGTGCTGGGAATCGACGCGGCCCGCAACCCGGACGAGCTCAAGCAGCGGGTCGGGGTCACCCTCCAGACGGCCGAGCTGTACCCCAAGCTGACGGTCGTCGAGGTCCTCGACCTCTTCCGCAGCTTCTACCGGCGCTCGCTGCCGACCGAGCAGCTGATCGCCTTCCTCGACCTGGGCGAGCGCCGGAATGCCCAGACCCGGCAGCTCTCCGGCGGCCAGCGCCAGCGACTGGCAGTGGCGCTCGCCCTGGTGAACGACCCCGAGGTGATCTTCCTGGACGAGCCCACGACCGGACTCGACCCGGCCGCCCGACGGTCGCTGTGGGACCTGGTCCAGAAGCTCCAGGGTCAGGGCAAGACGATCCTGCTCACGACCCATTACATGGAGGAGGCCGAGGTCCTGTGTGATCGGCTGGCGATCATGGACCACGGCCGGATCCTCGCCTTGGGCAAGGTCAATGAGCTCGTGGCCAACCGGTTCAAGGACCGCGCGGTCCGGTTCGACCAGATTCCCGACCTGGCCGACGAGCGACTGACCAGCCTGCCTGGAGTGGAGCACCTCAAGCACGATGACGGCGTGACCGTGCTCTACACGCGAGACGTTCCGGGCACGATCGGCGGCGTCCTGGCCCTGACCGAGGGACTCGGCGTGGAACCCGGCAACCTGGGCATCCGCCGGCCGACCCTGGAAGACCTGTTCCTCGACCTGACCGGTCGAGCGCTGCGCGACTAGGTGACCCGATGCAGGCGCTGATTCAGCTGAGCATCGCCAACGTTCGCAGCTTCCTGCGCGACCGGGCGGCGATGTTCTGGACGTTCGCCTTCCCGCTGATCTTCGTCGTCCTGTTCGGGTTGATCTTCCAGGGCGGCAACACGAACCTGAGAATTGCCTGGGTCGACCTGGACGGCAGCGCCGGACCGTCGAGCTCACTGACGTTGCGCAGTGCGTTCGCTTCCGTCAACGGCGTCACGTTGACCGATTCGAGCCTGCCGGACGCCACGAACCTGATGAAGACGGGCAAGGTCGACGCGATCCTCGAGGTGCCGAAGGGCTACGGCGCGCTGTTGACCAAGGCCCAGGAAGCGAGCTCGGCCCCGGCAGCCCCGGCGCAACTCACCGTCTACACGGACCCGACCCAGGCAACGACGGGCGGGATCGTCCAGCAGGTCGTGGCGGGCGTCCTCGGAGAGGTGAACCTTGGCGGCCGGCCGCCGATCGTGGAGGCCCAGGTGGCCACCATCCAGACCCAGAACCTCAACCTGATCAGCTACCTCGTGCCGAGCATCCTGGGGATGGCCCTGATGCAGCTCGGCGTCTTCGCCGCGATCCCGCTGGTGGCCGATCGCCAGAAGATGATCCTCAAGCGCCTGAGCGCAACGCCGCTCCATCGCTGGCAGCTGGTCGGCAGCAACATCGTGATGCGCCTGATCATCGGGATCATCCAGACGATCATCATCGTCTCGGTCGGCACCGCGATGTTCGGGATGCAGATGACCGGCAGCCTGCTCCTCCTGGCGACCCTCGTCGTGCTCGGAGCCCTGGCCTTCATCTCACTCGGCTACGTGATCGCCTCGTTCGCCCCGACCGAGGACGCCGCCAACGGGATGACCAGCGTCGTCCAGTTCCCGTTGATGTTCCTGTCGGGCACGTTCTTCGTGATTGGCCAGATGCCCCAGCCGCTCCAGGTCGTGGCCCGCTTCCTGCCCCTGACCTACCTGTCCGACGCCCTCCGCCAGGTGATGGTCAACGGAACCGCCTTCTCGCCGCTGTGGGTCTGCTTCGCGGTGCTGGTCGGTTGGACCGCGGTCTGCTTCGGCGTGTCGGCCCGCTTCTTCAAGTGGCAGTGACCCCGGCCTGAGCGGCTCGTGGCCGGGACCTGGTGCCTACCAGCGCTCCTGGTGGACGATCTCGCCGATGCCCAGCCGGCCGCCGCCCTTCGGGGGCCGGCTCAGGTCGGCTGGATCGGCCGGATAGCCGAACGAGAGCAGGTACTCGCAGTACCGGTCGGCCGGGAAGCCCAGCAGCTGGCGGCAGAGCGCCTCGTCGTAGACGGTCGCCGGGACGCTGCCGATCCCGAGCTCCCAGGCGACGAGCATCATGGCCGCGGCGGCCTGACCGAGGTCGAACAGGATCGACAGGGGAGCGTCCGGGCCGCGCGGATCGGGGGTCACCAGGGCGACTCCGACCGCCGCACCCGCCAGGTGGCCGGCATACGGCCCGACCTTCGACAGCCGGCCGAGGAGGGCTCGGTCGCGGCAGACGATGAATGACCAACGCTGGAGGTTCTTCGAGCTGCCGCTCCGCCGCCCGGCGTCGAGGATCCGCTCGAGGTGCCCGGGATCGAGCGGGCGATCCTGGAAGCGGCGGATCGCTCGCTTCGCCCGGACCGCGTCCCAGGCCGAAGTCACTGGCGGCCCGATCCGGCGCCGGCCGCGACCTCGGCGTCGCGACTTCGGCCGTCGCGGCCTCGGCAGTCGTCGACCCGGCGAGGAAGGCCGCCGCCATGCCGTCGGCTCGGCTCCCGACAAGCGAGCCCTCCGGCTCCGGCAACCGGCTGACCACGGTCGCGCCGGCGGCATCGGCGGCCGCCTCGGGGCTGAGCGGCCCGCCCAGTGACCGGGCCAGGAAGGCCGCGACGTGGCGCCGATATGCCTCGTTCTCGTAGAGCCAGGTGTGGCCGCCTTCGGGCACGACGAACAGCTCGACGTTGGCCGCGTCGCCGCCTCGTGCGGCGACTGCCGCATCCCGCAGCCGCGCCGCGTGACGGAGCGGGATGACTCGGTCGAGCTCGCCGTGGACAAGCAGGATCGGCCCACGGTAGCGCGCGATCGCGACGCCGGCGCTGATGTCGTTGACCCGGTGTCCGCGCGGGCGGATGAACTCGCGAGTGGTGAGCCAGCTGAGCGGGCCGGCGATCGGGGCGGGGAACGGCAGGTGGGCGAGCCGGAAGGTCTCGCTGACCAGGCGGCGTGGATCGGACGGCGCCGACGAGCTGACCAGGGCGGCCACCCGTGGGTCCGCGGCGGCGGCCAGGATCGCCCCGACCCCGCCCATCGAGTGACCGAGCAGCGCGCCGGTGGTGACCTCCGGGCGGGCCACCAGGGTCGAGAACGCGGCCAGCGCGTCCGAGCCGAACTCCCCGCCGCTGACGGGCAGGTTCTCGGCGCCGTTTGCGCCATGGCCGCGGACGTCGAAGGTGAGGCAGTGGAAGCCGGCCGCGTGGAGGAACTGAACGTTGGCGATCATTCGATCCCTGGCCGAGTCCCAGCCGTGGACGAGGGCGACACCGGGACCTGGGGCACCGTCGTTGGCCGGGATGAACCAGGCCGGCAGGTCGCCGCCGGGCGAGCGGACGACCGTCAGCTCGAAGGGCAGGCCGAAGTCGGCCGGGCTGAACTGCGGTGGGCGGCGATTGGGGAAGCCGGCTCGGGCGCGGTACAGCCGGGTGAACCTGTAGGCCAGCGCAACGGGCAGGGCAGCGAGCGCCGCCACGACGCCCACTCGGCGGAACCTGGACACGCTCCAATAGGACGCCGGGCAGCGGGTCCTGTCAAGCACGTCCAGCCGAGCCGCCCTCGCCCGGCGACCGCTAGACTCGGAGCGTGACGAAACGTGACCCGCATGCCGTCCTCGGGCTTCAGCCCGGCGCGTCGGCGGCCGCGGTCAAGGCCGCCTGGCGCCGTCTCGCCCGCGAGAACCACCCCGACCTGAATGCCAGTGATCCGGGCGCTGCCCGGGCAGCGACGAGCCGGATGGTCGAGATCAACGCGGCGTACGAGCGGCTGCGCGACGGCGGGAGCGTGGAGCGGACCCGGACTGCCGCCCGGGAGCCGCGGAGCGCATCGGACGCGGCGGCGTTCGACGCCTCGGGCACCCGTCGGGGCACCGGCGGGCCACCACCACCGCGCCCGACTCGTCCGGTCACTGCCCGGCTTGACACCACTGAGGTGCTCCAGACCCGCAATCGGACGACGAGCCAGCCGGGCGGGTCGGCGCGTCACGGCTCCCTGGGCCAGCCCGCTCGCCGGTCGCGCGTTGCGAATCTCGGCCCTCGTCGCGCATCGGATCCGACCGGCCCGCTCCGGCGCGGCCGGCTCCGCAACTTCCGGGCGCCCGTCCGACCCGCGCTCGACGTCGCCCTCGCGACCGAGATGCCGTTCGGCAAGTTCCACGGCCACACCCTCGGCCAGATCGCCGCCTTCGAACCGAGCTACATCGACTGGGTCTCGGGCACGATCACCCGCGACCCGGAACTGGTGGCGGCGGCCCGGGTCGTGCGCGAGGAGCTCGACCGGCGGGGGATCGTCCGACGCAGCCACGAGAGCCACGTCCTTCGCCCGAGCGACTGACCTGCCGAGGGTCCCCACCCGATGGTCGAGCCGTTGGCCGCCGGACACGACGAGACGCCTCCGGTGCCGCGGAGGCGTCCGTTGGATCAGATGATGGTGGCGATGAGGCCTGCCGTCATGTCACGAGTCCCGGGCCCGCTGGCCGATTGATCATGGTTGCTCGGCTCGTGACCCGGCGCTGCTGAGCCTCGATGGCAGTCCTCAGGCGGACCCCTGGACCGTCCTGCAAGAAAGGCTCGCTCGGCTCCAAGCCCGTGACCGACGCCCCGGGTTCCTCCCCGGATGGCTCGCTCGACGGCGTGCCGATACCGTACGCTTCGACCCACCGGGGCACCATGGCCATTCCGTCCGATTCGGGTGGACCCCATGGTCGGGCGCGTCGACGCACCGTTCCGAGGACGGAGGTACCGGTGCGCGCACCGGCGTGTCCCTGACGGCGCTCGACCTGGGCGGGGGCCTACAGCACGTCCCGCTCGCGGGCGAGCAACGGCCGGTCGACCCGGAACGGAGAGCGTCCGTCCGGGTCGGCGGTCAGGCCGCCGACCGGCGCGGTGGAGCGCTCGGTGATGAGGTCGACGAGCAGGCGGCTGCCGCCGGCCGAGCTCATCACCCCATGCCCGCTGTAGCCGCCGTTCAGCCACAGGCCGTCCACGGCCGTCGATGAGACATACGGTCGATGGTCGGGGGTCACCTCGTACTGGCCTGCCTGGACCGAGAAGGGCACGCCGCCGGCCTGCCAGGCTCCGGCCCAGAACGGGCTGATCCGGGCGACCGAGACCGGCGATCGCGGGTCGAGCAGCCGGAATGCCGCGTCGGCCGGGCCGGCCGGTGACCACGACGGCGCATCGGGCGGCGTGTCCGGATCGGTGTGCAGGACGAGGGCGCCGCGCAGCCACGGCCGCCAATGGGCCGCCGTCTCCTCATCGATCGGTCATCGGGGCGTCGGGCGGGACGGTCGGCAGGTCGGGAATCGCCACCCGGTACCGGATCGTCGGCGCGATCGCGATCGACAGGCCGGCCAGGCGTGCCGTCTCGGCCAGGAACGGGCCGGTCGCGAGGACCACCGTCGGCGCGGACACGCTGCCGTGGGCCGTCGACACCGCCACGATCCGTCCACCCACGACCCGCAGCGCGATCGCCGGCTCCCCGAGGCAGAACGTCGCCTCGGCGGTCCCGGCCGGTCGCTCCACGCCCGTGTCGTTCGACGCCGCGAGGGCGTAGCCGAGGGCGACCCGGACCTGGTCGATGAAGCCGTCGCGCGCCCGGAACCTCGAGCTCACAACGTCCGCCGACACGTGCGGGAAGCGCGCCCGGGTCTCGTCGCCGCTGAGCAGCTCGACGTCGTCCAGGCCGAAGTCGTGCTGGCGATCGACCATCCGGCGCTGACGGTCGATCGCCCCGGGTTCGGTCGTGCAGAAGAGATAGCCCTGCGGCCGGAGCCGGATGTCGTAGCCGGGCAGGCCGAGCCGGGCGGGGTAGTCGAAGAGAAGCTGGACACCTTCCCGAACGAGGGCCAGCTCCTCGGCGTTGTCGTGCTGGAGGCGGTAGGCGCCGGTAGCGGCAGCCGTGGTCAGGGTGGCCGGCTCGGGCCGGGCGTCGATCACGACCGTTCGGAGGCCGGCGGCCGTGGTGTAGAACGCTGTCGCGCAACCGATCACGCCGGCCCCGATCACGACCACGTCGGCGGTCGGCGGCAGGACCCCCCGGCGGAGGCGGAAGGGGACGTCGAGGCACGAGTCGGCGGCGGGCGGGTTGGCGGACATCGACCCGGACGATAGCGCCTCGGGGCGGCTTCGCGCGGCTCGACGTATCCTCGGATCCGTGCCTTCCATCGCCTTCCCGTCCGGGGCTCGACGCGCGCTCGCCGTCCTGGCCATCCTCGTGGTCGGGGTCCTCCTCGCCGGGTGCACGTCCGATCCGGACGCGCCGGCGTCGTTCGATCCGGCCGCGCCCTGCAACGGCGCCGCCAGCCAGGTGATGGCCGGCGCGTATCCGTATCTCGAGGCGCTGCTCCCGACCAGCCTGGCCGGGGTCGCCCCGACCAGCGTCGTGTCGGGCCGGCTGTGCTCGGCCAACACGCTTGGCACGCTCTACTCCCACGGGATCCGCGAGACCCATTTCGGCAGCGCCGTGTGGGACCGGGGCAGCGGCTCGGGGATCCAGATGACGATCATGGAGGCTACCGGGCTGACCGTGGCCAACGCGATCGAGTCGTACGACAACGGCGCGGCGAGCGCTCCGAAGGTCCACCTGCTGACGGCCAAGGACGTGACCGTCAACGGGATCGCCGGGACGCGCCTGGACATCGAGAACGACGACTTCCAGCAGGAGGTGATCGTCTGGCCGACGGGCACCCCCGGCCGCGTCCACGTCCTGATCGCATCGAACACCCACGAGCCCGACCTCCAGGCGGCCCTGGCGGCGTTCCGCTGAGCGGCCGGGGGGCCGTGCTAGAGTCGCGTCCATGACCTGGTCAGCCCGCCGCCGCGCCTGGGAGAGGGAGCGGGTCCGGCCGGCCCTCGAACGGGCGCCCGAGCGGCGAACCGGCTTCAGCACGATCAGCGACGTCGAGGTTGAGCGCCTGTATGGCCCCTGGAGCTGGGCGAGCGATCCCGACCGCGAGTCGGGCGGCCCGGGTGGGCCGACCGCCGTCGATCATCTCGGCCAGCCGCTCCGGGCCGGCCGCTGGGACGAGTTCGATCCGCTCCGCGACATCGGCCTGCCGGGCGAGCCGCCGTTCACCCGGGGAATCCACCCGACGTCCTACCGCAGCCGCCTGTGGACGATGCGGATGTTCGCCGGCTTCGGGGCGGCCGAGGACACCAACGCCCGGTTCCGGCAGCTCCTGGCAGCCGGCCAGACCGGGCTGTCGATCGCCTTCGACATGCCCACCCTGTACGGCTACGACACGGATGATCCCGAGGCCGAGGGGGAGTTCGGTACCTGCGGCGTCGCCGTCAGCAGCCTGGCCGACATGGAGGTCCTGCTCGACGGCCTGCCGCTCGAGCGGATCAGCACCTCGATGACGATCAACTCGCCGGCCGCCCCGATCTGGGCGATGTACATCGCCGCCGCCGAGCGCCGCGGAGTGCCGCGGGCCGTCCTCGAGGGGACCCTCCAGAACGACATCCTCAAGGAGTTCGTGGCCCAGAAGGAGTTCCTCTTCCCGCCCGATCACTCGATCCGGCTGGTCACCGACACGATCGAGTTCGGGACCCGCGAGCTGCCCCGCTGGAACACGATCTCGATCAGCGGCTACCACATCCGCGAGGCGGGCTCGACGGCCGTCCAGGAGCTGGCATTCACGATCGCCGACGGGATGGCCTACGTCGAGGAGTGCCTCCGGCGTGGACTCCGGGTCGACGAGTTCGCCCCGCGGTTGAGCTTCTTCTTCAACAGCCACAGCGACTTCTTCGAGGAGATCGCCAAGTTCCGGGCCGCCCGCCGGATCTGGTACCGGCTGATGACCGAGCGCTACCGGGCGGAGAACGAGCGCTCGACCTGGCTGCGCTTCCACACCCAGACGGCCGGGGTCAGCCTGACCGCCCAACAACCGCTCAACAACCTGACCCGGGTTGCCGTCCAGGCGCTGGCAGCGGTCCTGGGCGGGACGCAGTCGCTCCACACCGATGCCTACGACGAGGCGTGGGCCGTCCCTTCCGCCGAGGCAGCCCTGCTCGCGCTTCGCCAGCAGCAGGTGATCGCCGAAGAGACCGGGGTCGCCAGCACCGTCGATCCGCTGGGCGGAAGCTGGTTCGTCGAGTCGTTGACGAACACGACCGAGCGGGCCGTGTGGCGCTACCTGGACGAGATCGACCGGCGGGGCGGGATGGTCGCGGCGATCGCCGAGGGCTACCCGCAGCGCGAGATCGCCGACGCGGCGTACCGCTTCCAGCGCGAGCTCGACGACGGGGAACGGACGATCGTCGGGGTCAACAGCCAGGTCGATCCGGACGAGCGGCTGTCGATCCCGTTGCTCGAGGTGTCCGAGGTGTCGAAGCGGCGCCAGCTGGAGCGGCTCGCGCGCACCCGGCGCGAGCGCGACGCGACGGCGGTCTCGGCCGCCCTGGCCGGGCTGCGCGAGGCGGCCCTCCGGCCGGGCTCGTCGGAGACGAACCTCATGCCGCACTTCCTGCGCTGCGCCGAGGCATACGCCACGCTCGGCGAGCAGTGCGCAGTGCTCCGCCAGGTCTTCGGCGAGTACCGCGAGCCGGTCGCCGTCTGAGTACCATTCGAGGATGTACGCCGATGCGCTCGAGTTCCTCGAAGACGAGCGGGAGGGCTGGCGCCCGTTCGAGGCGCTCCTCGAGCTGAGCGACGAAGCCCTGTCGGTGCCACTCGAGGGTGCCCACGGCTGGTCGGGTCGCGACCTGATGGCCCACCTCACCTACTGGCAGGAGGTGGGCCTGACGGTTGCCCGTGAGCTGGCCCTGCGCGAGACGAGCGAGACCAAGGTCCAGTCCGACATCGACTGGGACGCGCGAGGGGACGCGTGGAACGAGGAGATCCGCATCGCTGGCCTGGCGCTGCCGATGGACGAGGTCCGATCGCGCTTCCGGCTGATCCCGGGCGAGCTGCGGGGCTACCTGACGGTCGTGCCCGAGACGCGCTGGCTGAAGAACACCGAGTACGAGAACTTCTTCCTCAACGAGACGACGGACCATTACGCCGCCCACATGGCCGACCTGGCCGCGGTCCTCGCGGCGGCGACTCCGAGCGGGGTGTAGCGCCTCGGCTGCGTCCCCCGGGCGGCGGCAGCCTGAGGCAGCGGCCTGGGTGCGGTATTGGGGAGCCGCCCCGACCCGCCCGCCAGGTTCGTCCAAATGTCGCCACCAGGCGCGGTATCGCTCTGCTCGGACAGTCGTCCAGGTCGCCGGCCATTCGCAGGACCGAATTCGTGCACGGGCACCGCGCTTCGGCCCTGGATCGGCCGGCCGCGCGGCCCGATTCCCCCCAATAACGCGCCTGGTGGCGACACGCGTCCCAACTCGAGCGCCCGCACCGAGCGACGTCCCTTCCCGACCGCGTTCCTGGCACGTTCCGCCACCAGCTGCCGGATGGCCGGCTCCCGGCCGGATTCAGCTCGAGCGGTTCAGGCGTTCGTGCGATTCGTGCGTGGGGATCCGGGGCCGGCGCGAGACCCCGCTTGTAGCACGGCCTGAACCAGCCATGGCGCGGCCGCGGGCCAAATCCGACACGAACCGCCAGGCCGGGGCGGGCCTGTGGGGACGGCGCCGGGGAACAGAAGAACCCCGTTCGATGATCGAACGGGGTTCAGTTCGGCGGGGGCCTGCCCCCTGGACGACGGGCGATCGGTCAGCTGGCGGTGGGCTCGACCGGGGCGGCCGGCTTGGTGAAGCTGGCCAGCCCGAACTGCTGCTCGAGCTGCTCCATCGGCCGGAAGCCGACGACGCCCATCGGCTGCTGGCCCGGGCGGAAGAAGGCGATCGTCGGGATGCTCATGATCCCGTACTTCTGGGACAGGCTCGGGTTGGCGTCGACGTCGACCTTGACCACGTTCACGGCGCCGTCGTACTTGGCGGCGATCTTCTCCATCTCGGGGGCGACCATCTTGCACGGCCCGCACCAGGTCGCCCAGAAGTCGACCAGGACGGGGCGATCGCTGTTGATCACCATCTCTTCGAATGTTGCGTCAGTAACTGCCTTGATCTCAGCCATTGCGGGGCCCCGATCCTTTCTCCCGCCTGCTAGCGGGCAAACGTCTGGATGAGACGGTAGGCCTCGAGGACCCGCGGGTCTGAAAGGCGGTAATAGATGGTGCTGCCGTCGCGGCGGGTCGTCACCAACCCGGCGCTGCGGAGGACGGCGAGGTGCTGGCTCATGTTCGGGACCTGGCAGCCGACCTGACTCGACAGATCACCGACCGACTGCTCGCCGCGGGCGAGGCACTCGAGAACGCACAACCGCTTGGGATCGGCCAGGGCGCGACCGACAGCGGCAAAGCGCTGGCGCTCGAGCTCGGTCGATGATTCGGTCTCCAACACCGGACGACTATATCATCGAGTTGCGCAAGCGCGCAAGTGTTGTTCACGCCGGCAGCCTGACATACTCCCGGGCATGGCGGACCACATCGTGACGCTTGACCAGATCCAGGAAGCTCGTCCGCTCGTGGCGAGCCGCGTGCATCGGACGCCGATGCTCAGCTCGGAGACTGCGGCGCGGTTCGTCGAGGCGGCCACGGGGGTAGCGGTCGCCGATGGCCGGATCTACCTCAAGGCTGAGCAGCTCCAGAAGACCGGCTCGTTCAAGCCGCGCGGGATGACCTGGAAGATCGCCTCGCTCACGCCCGACCAGCGGACCCGCGGGATCATCACCCTGTCGGCCGGCAACGCCGCCCAGGCCTACGCCTGGGCGGGTCGGACCGTCGGGCGTGCCGGTGACCGTGGTGATGCCGGCTGGTGCGGTGCGCTCGAAGGTCGACGCCTGCCTCGGGTACGGCGCCGAGGTCGATCCTCCACGGTGCCAACGTCGGCGAGGCCCTGGCCGAGATGGAGCGCGTCCGCGACGCCCGCGGCCTGAACTACTGCCATCCGTTCGACGACCCGTTCGTGATCGCCGGGCATGGCTCGATCGGCCTGGAGATCCTCGAGGACGTGCCCGATGTCGACGTGGTGGTCGTCGGCGTCGGCGGCGGCGGACTGATCGCGGGCGTGGCAGCCGCCCTGAAGGAGTCCCGGCCCGGGGTGCGCGTCTACGGCGTCGAGCCGGAGCGTTCCAACGCGGTCTCGCTGGCCCTCGAACGCGGTGAGGTGGTTCGGATCCAGCCGGTCAGCGTGGCCGATGGCCTCGGAGCGCCGTTCGCCGGGGAATGGACCCTGGCGATGGCCCGGGCCTATCTCGACGGGATCGAGCTGCTTGACGACCCGACGATCCTGGCCGGGATGCGCTTCGCCGCCGAGCGCCTGAAGCAGGTCCTCGAGCCGGCAGGGGCGGCCGCCCTGGCCGCGCTCCTCGCCGGCCGGATCCCGCTCAAGGCCGGCGACCGGGTCGTGGTCGTCGCCTCGGGCGGCAACGTCGATCCCGGCCGGCTGGGCGAGCTGATCGCGGCTGCCGGCTCGCTGCCGGGGGCTTAACCGGGCCCCGATCCGGGCGGCCCGAGCCTCGTCGACGCCTGGCCGGCCTAGCCGATCCCGAGCTCGTAGAGGCGGTCGTCATCGATGCCGAGGTGGTGGGCGAGCTCGTGGACGACCGTCCGGCGGACCTCGATCGCCAGCCGGTCCGGGTCCGGGAAGTCCGCCTCCAGCGGCAGCCGGAACAGGCTGATCTTGTTGGGCACGGTCGCCAGGTCGGCGCCCCAGGTCGTCCGTGGGACGCCTTCGTACAGGCCGTACAGGTCGCCGCCGGGGTGGACTCCGGCGATCTCGAGCTGCTCGTCCGAGGCCTCGTCCTCGATCACGATCGCGACCTGCCGGAGGGCCGGCCGAAACGGCTCGGGGATTCCGTCGAGGGCACGGGCGACGAGCGCCTCGAACGACGGCCGGCGGGACCCTGCCGGCAGGACGGGCCGCGGGCCGGCCGAGAGCGGGCGGGCGGCGCGGCTGCCTCGGCGTCGGATCGGCATCAGGTGCCTATCCTAGGGCCGATGGATCCCCGCCCCGAGGTGCCGCCACCTGACGCCACGGCCGAGCCGGAGGGCTTCCTCGTCGAGATCCTGCCCGGCGAGCGGATCCATTTCCTCGACTGGGGCGGCCCCACGGGGGGCGCCGGCCCGGCGAGCCAGGGCGGCCTGGGCAACCCGGCCAGTGGCGTCCTCCTCGTTCACGGGCTCAGTGCGACCGCCTGGGTCTGGGCGCCGGTCGCGCGACGGACGCGGTCGGTCACCCGCACCGTGGCGATCGACCTCCGCGGTCATGGCCTGTCGGACGCTCCGACCACCGGTTACACCGCCGGGCAGCTGGCCGAAGACGTGGTGGCCGTGGCCGAAGGCTCGGGCCTGCTGGCCGCCGACGACGCGCGCCTCGTCCTCGCCGGGCACGGCTACGGTGGGGTCGTCGCGGCCTGGGGCGCCGCCCGGCTCGGCCCGCGCTGCGCCGGGCTGGTCCTGGTCGACGGCGGCTGGCAGGACGTGGCGACGGAGACGGGAATGACACCCGACGAGTGGCTGCGCGGATTGGACGAGCCGCCCGAGGTGCTTCGCTCGATGGCCGCCTACCTCGTCGACCGGCGCGACTTCGATCCCGGTTCCTGGGATGCCGACCAGGAACGGGCCGCCCGGGCCGCGGTGGTCGAAGTGCCTGCGGGCAAGGTCGTCTCGGCAGTCCGGCCACACGCCCTGGCCGGCTCGGTCGAGGCCCTGTTCATGTACGACCCGCTGACTCACCCTGACTGAGATCACGGCGCCGATCGCGGCGGTCGTGGCCGGCGGCGAGACCGCCGAGAAGCGGGCCGCCCTGGACGTGGTGGATAACGCGCGCCGCCGGGCGGGCCTCGGCGGGATCCAGGTCGTCGATCTCCCGGACGCCGGCCACAACCTGATGCGCTACCGGCCGGTCGAAGTGGCCGCGACGATCCTGCACGCTGCGACCGGCAGGAACCGCCCGGCTCCCTAGCGCGTCATTGCCTCGACCGATCCTCAGGATCGGGGACAGGAGGTTCCGATGCGCAGCCCTTCGCACGCCCGCCGTGCCGCAATCGCCAGTCTCGCGATCATCGGCGCCCTTGCCGTCGCGGCCTGCTCCTCGGCAGCCACGGGTGCGCCCGGGGTCGACACGTCGCGGATCAACGCCAGCGAGGCGAGCGGCGCTGCGGTCCCACAGCCGGCCGCCTCGGGTGGCGACCTGTTCGGAGCAGCCGCAAGCGCGGGTCCGGTGAATCCGCTCGCGTCCTCGGCACCGGGGAACGCGGACACGTACATCGTCCGCACGGGTTCGATGTCGATCGAGGTGCCCAAGATCGATCCGGCCCTCGACCAGGTCCGCACGGCGATCCTCGGCCTGGGCGGCTATGTCAGCGCCTCGGACCAGACCAACCAGCCCGACCAGGCGTCGGCGTCGGTCACCTATCGGATCCCGGTCGCCCGCTGGCAGGACGCGCTCGATGCCATCACCCGGATCGCGGCCAAGGTCGACTCGGCCAAGTCCAACGCGGTCGAGGTCACCGGGCAGGTCCTCGATCTCGGGGCCCGGATCGATAACCTCCGGACGACCGAGCAGGCACTCCAGGCGATCATGGCCCGGGCGACGAAGATCTCGGACGTCCTCGCCGTCGAGTCGCAGCTGAGCGACGTGCAGGGCCAGATCGAGCAGCTGACGACCCAGCAGGCGCACCTCAAGGACCAGGCGGCCCTGGGCACCCTGACCGTCGCGTTCTCCCTGCCGCCGACCGAGGCCATCGTCCAGACGTCGCGCGGCTGGGATCCCGGCGCCCAGCTCGACCAGGCCAGCGCCGCCCTGCTGGGCTTCGGCCAGGGGCTGGGATCGCTGGCGATCTGGCTGATCGTGGTCGGCGTGCCCGTCGCGATCTTCGTGCTCATCCTGTTCGGGCTGGCGTTCCTCGTCGCCCGGCGGGTCCATCGGAAGGCTTCGCCGAGCGGGCTCGCGACGCCGCCGGCTGAAGGCTGACGATCGGGGTACGATCGCGGCCCACGTTCAGGAGCCGCGTTCATGCCCAGCCTGCCCGAGGACGTCAAGTCGATCGTCGCCGAGATCGAGACCGACATCGGCGAACCCATCGCCCTCGGCCCCGACCGTGGCTGGAACAGGCGCAAGGGCCTGAGGATCGAGAGCGCGGTCCGCGACATCCTGACCGAGATCGGCGAGGATCCCGACCGCGACGGCCTGCGCCGGACGCCCGACCGGATCCACCGGATGTACCACGAGCTGACGGCGGGCTATCACGTCGACCCGGACCGGCTGATGAACGGGGCGGTCTTCGCGGTCGACTACAGCGAGATGGTGGTGGTCAAGGGGATCGAGTTCTATTCGCTGTGCGAGCACCACCTCCTGCCGTTCTTCGGGTCCGCCGCGGTGGGCTACCTGCCCCGGGAGAAGGTGATCGGGTTGTCGAAGATCCCCCGGATCGTCGAGATGTTCGCCCGCCGCCTGCAGGTCCAGGAACGGCTGACTCAGCAGGTCGCGGAATTTCTGATGGAGCGGATCGACCCGCTCGGCGTCGGCGTCGTGATCGAGGCCCAGCACATGTGCACCGCGATGCGCGGCGTGCGCAAGGGCGGCGCGTTGATGGTCACGAGCGCCGTCCTGGGCCAGTTCCGGCGCAGCCAGCGAACGCGTGACGAGTTTCTGGCCCACCTCGAGCGAGGCGATCGGCGGCCCTGACCGGTGGCGAGAGGTCGGTCGCCGGCGCCCGGCGTCCATCGCCGCGTGGGCCGCGCCCGGCGTCCGTCGCCGCGTGGGCCGCACTCGATGGGCAAATGTTGCGTACAGAACGACAAATCGCCTGTTCCGACCCCTGACGGAGGCGAGCGCCGCTCGTCCGTCCTGGAACTTGTCGCGGGCCACGCTGGTGACGGGACGATTGTGGATCGGCGGTCGGTTCGACGGGTGCCTCGACCGCCCAAGCCGACCTCGAGTGGCCCAGAAACTCGCCGTTTGTCGTTCTGTGCGCAACATCGGCCCCCAGCCCCAGTCCCGGCCCCAGTCCCAGTCCCGGCCGTCCGCTGAGTGCGACATCGCCGCGGTACGCACCTCTACAATCGGCCCATGACCGAGCGACCCATCAAGGTGCTGATCGCCAAGCCCGGCCTCGACGGCCACGACCGCGGCGCGAAGGTCCTGGCCAGGGGCCTGCGCGACGAGGGCTTCGAAGTCGTCTACACGGGCCTCCGCCAGACACCCGAGATGGTCGCAACCGCGGCCCTCCAGGAGGATGCCGACATCGTCGGCCTGTCGATCCTGTCGGGCGCCCACATGACGCTCGTGCCGCGGATCTGCGAACTCCTCCGGGCGGAGGGGCTGACCGACGTCCTCGTCTCGGTCGGCGGGATCATTCCCGACGACGACGTGCCGGCCCTCAAGGAGGCGGGGGTCAGCGCGGTCTTCGGGCCGGGCACGACGATCGGCGAGGTCGCCACCTTCTTCCGGGCGAACGCCCGCCCGCGCGAGTAGCGTGGCTGCGCCGGCCGGCGAACCGGCCGAGGCGGCGGCTTCGGCATCCGCCGCGGCCCGGGCCGCCGACCTGTCCGAGGCGGCCCTGGGCGGCGACCGGCGCTCGCTCGCGCGCCTCCTGACAGCCGTCGAGAACCGAACGGCGCTGGCCGAAGTTGCGCTCCGCCGGCTGTACCCGATCGCGGGCCGGGCCCACCTGGTCGGGATCACCGGGCCGCCGGGCGCCGGCAAGAGCACGCTCGTCGCCGCCCTCGTCGGGGAGCTGCGGCGAACGGGCCGGACGGTCGCCGTCGTGGCGGTCGATCCATCGAGCCCGATCACCGGTGGCGCGATCCTCGGCGACCGGGTCCGGATGCAGGCCCATGCCGGCGACCGCGACGTCTTCATTCGTTCGATGGCCGCTCGCGGGCATGCCGGCGGGCTGGCCTCGACCACCGGTGCGGCCTGCGCCGTCCTGGATGCCGTCGGCTTCGAGATCGTGTTCATCGAGACCGTCGGGACGGGCCAGAGCGAGGTCGAGGTCGCCGCGACTGCCGACACGACGGTCGTGCTCGAGGCGCCCGAGATGGGCGACGAGATCCAGGCGATCAAGGCAGGCCTGCTCGAGGTGGCCGACCTGGTCGTGGTGAACAAGGGCGATCGGCCCGGCGCGCAACGGACGGCGAGCCAGCTCCGGGCAATGCTCGGCGGCGGACGCCGGGGACTGCACGGCCCGCCGGTCCTGATCACGACCGCGGCGACCGGCGCGGGGGTTCCGGAGCTCATGGCGGCGATCGACCGCCGGCGCGATTTCGGGCGCCCTCGCCGGCGACGGCGCGGCTCGCCTGGCCCGGGCCGAGGCCGAGATCCGGGGAGCCCTTGCCGATCGGCTCGGAGGGTTCCTGCGCGAGCCCGCGACGAGGACGGCGACCGACGCGGCGGTCCGAGCGGTCGCCGCCCACGCGATCGATCCGTTCACCGCCGCCGATGAGCTGCTCGGGTCGCTGTTCGGCGCACCCGACCCGGCGCGGCGGCGCTGAGCTAGGCTGGTGCGATGAGCATCGAGCGGGTCTTTGTGGCCGGGGCGGGGCTGATGGGTCATGGCATTGCCCAGGTCCACGCCGCGATCGGCAAGCGGGTGATGCTGTACGAGCCAGATCTCGCCCGGGCGGTCGCCGGCCGCGAGCGGATCGCGGGGAACCTCGACCGAGCGGTCGCCAAGGGCCAGCTCGACGCGGCGGCCCGCGACGCGGCCCTGGCCCTCGTCCGGCCCACTGACCAGCTTGCGGATGTCGCCGATGCCGACCTCGTGGTTGAGGCGGTCTACGAGGATGTCGACGTCAAGCAGACGCTCTGGGCCGAGATCGACCGTCTGGCCAGGCCCGACGCGATCTTCGCCTCAAACACCAGCTCGATCGCGATCGCGACCCTCGCCTCGGCCGTCGGCGAGGCGCACCGGTCCCGGTTCGTCGGGATGCACTTCTTCAGCCCGGTCCCGGTCATGCGCCTGGTCGAGCTGATCCGGAGCGACGCGACCGACGATGCCACCGAGGGGGCGATCCGCGCACTCGTCGGAGAGATGGCAGCCCACGGCCGGGAGCGGGACGGGGCCAAGCCGTGGGTCGTGATCGTGTCGGCCGACCGGCCGGGCTTCATCGTCAACCGGATCCTGATGCCATTCCTGGCCGAGGCGATGCGCGCCCTCGAGGAGCAGCTCGGCACGGCCGACGACATCGACACCGGGGCGAAGCGCGGCCTGAACCACCCCATGGGCCCGCTCGAGCTGGCCGACTTCATCGGCCTCGACGTCTGCCTCGGGGTGATGCGGGTCCTCCATGCCGGGCTGGGCGATGAGCAATTCGCGCCGCCCCGGGTCCTCGAAGAGCTTGTCGCGGCCGGCCATCTCGGCCAGAAGTCGGGCCGAGGCTTCCACACCTACCCGCGCTGAGCGGGCTCGCACGCTGAGCGGGCTCGCACGCTGAGCCGGCTCGCGGGCCCAGCCGCGGGTCCGCGCTCGCCGCGCGTCCGCCCACCTCCGCCCACATCCCGACTTCGTCCAGATGTCGCTGCCAGGCGCGGTATTGCGGTGCCGAGCCTCGCATGACCCGTTCCGTACCCGTCTCAACGCACCGCTGAGCACGGATGAGGGACTCTGCCGACCGAATTTCGCCCATGGCGGACCACCATTCGAACTTAGCGCGTCTGCCGGCGACATTCGCCCCAACATTGGGCCGGGGCACCAGCACGCGATGCTCAGCACGCGATGCTCAGCACGCGACCCCGGCACGCGACCCCCCGGCACGCGATGCTCAAGCACGCACCGGCGGGCGTGGGCTGCAAGTCGGCGACCGACTCGATGTAGATTCGAAGCCATGACCCACGAGCCATCCGGCCGCGACGGCCACATCTACCTCGTCAGCGCACAACGGACCCCGATCGGCAAGTTCGGGGGGGCACTCATCGGCGTCCCCGCCACCGAGCTCGGTGGGATCGCGATCAGGGCCGCCCTCGAGCGGGCCAAGCTGCCCGAGGGAACGCCCGTCGACGAGGTCCTGATGGGCCAGGTCCTGCAGGCCGGTGCCGGTCAGGCACCAGCCCGCCAGGCGGCGCTCAACGGTGGCCTGCCCGACACGACGAGCGCGACGACGATCAATCGGGTCTGTGGCTCCGGCCTCAAGGCGATCATGCTCGCGGCGGCCGAGATCCGGGCCGGCGACGCGGAGATCGCCGTGGCCGGCGGGATGGAGAGCATGAACCGGGCGCCGTTCCTGCTGCCGAACGCCCGGTTCGGCTACCGCCTCGGTGACGCGACGCTCGTCGATGCGGCGGTCCACGATGGCCTGTGGTGCGCCTTCGAGGACTGCCACATGGGCACCCACGCCGAGCGGGTCGCGATTCACGATGCCGTATCGCGCGCGGACCAAGACGCGTTTGCCCTGCAGAGCCATCAGCGTGCGGTCGCGGCGATCGACGCCGGCCGGTTCGAGGCCGAGCTGGCCCCCGTTACGATCCGCGACGCGAAGGGTCGCGAGACGGTCGTCTCGGTCGACGAGGGCCCACGCCGCGATTCGTCGCTCGAGGCGCTCGCCCGGCTCAAGCCGGCCTTCGCCCTGCCGGACAGCCCGGACCGGGGTTCCGCGACCGAGGGCACCGTCACCGCAGGCAACGCCCCGGGGATCACCGACGGTGCCGCGGCGACCGTCGTCGCCAGCGAGCGCGCGGTCGAGCGGCTCGGCCTGAAGCCGCTCGCCCGGATCATCGGCTACAGCCAGGCTGAGATCGCCCCGAAGTGGCTCTTCCTGGCGCCTGTCGCCGGCGTTCGGCGCCTGCTCGAGCGGATCGAGATGCCGATCGAGGCGTTCGACCTGGTCGAGATCAACGAGGCCTTCGCCGCTCAGACGCTGGCCGACGGCCGCGAGCTCGGCTTCGACTGGTCGAAGGTCAACGTCAACGGGGGAGCGATCGCCCTCGGCCACCCGATCGGCGCAAGCGGTGCCCGGATCGTCGCGACCCTGCTCCACGAGCTGGAGCGACGGGCCGGCCGCTACGGCCTCGCCACGCTTTGCCTGGGCGGCGGCGGCTCGGTCGCGATGGCCTTCGAGCGGGTCCCGGCATGACCGCCGACGGAGCCGACGGCGTTGGAGCAGTCGCTCGACGCGCCGACGTTCCAGCTGTTCATCGCCGGCGAGTGGGTCGACTCGGTCGGCGGCCGGACGTTCGAGAGCCGCAACCCGGCCGACACCCGCGACCTCATCGGCCAGTTCCAGGCCGGCGACCGCCGCCGACGTCGCCCGGGCGATCCGGGCGGCCGAGACGGCTGGTCTCCGTCTGGCGGCGAACCCCGGCACCGAAGCGCGGCGAGATCCTGTACCGCTTCGGGGCGCTCCTGGCCGAGCACAAGGAGCGGCTCGCCCGGGCGATGACCCGCGAGATGGGCAAGGTCCTGGCCGAGGCCCGCGGCGACGTCCAGGAGGGGATCGACATCGCCTTCCTGATGGCCGGCGAGGGCCGCCGCCTGTTCGGCGACACGACCCCGTCCGAGCTGCCCGACAAGTGGGCGATGAGCGATCCGCGAGCCGATCGGGGTCGCCGGGATCATCACCCCCTGGAACTTCCCGATGGCGATCCCGTGCTGGAAGATGATGCCGGCCCTCGTCAGCGGCAACACCGTCGTCTTCAAGCCGTCGAGCGACACGCCGCATTGCGCCACGCTCCTGGTCGAGCTGATGGCCGAGGCCGGCTTCCCGGCCGGGACGGTCAACCTGGTCACCGGCCCGGGCGCCGAGGTCGGCGACGCGATCGTCGCCAGCCCCGACGTGCCGGTCATCAGCTTCACCGGCAACACCGAGACCGGGCCGCCGCATCGCGACCGCAGGCCGCGGCCGCGCCTCAAGCGGGTCAGCCTCGAGCTCGGCGGCAAGAACGGGATCGTCGTGCTCGCCGACGCGGACCTCGACCTCGCGATCGACGGCATCCTCTGGTCCGCGTTCGGCACGACCGGCCAGCGATGCACGGCGGCCAGCCGGGTGATCGTCGAGCGCTCGATCGCCGACGGCCTGCTCGAGCGTCTCGAGCGCCGGGCGAAATCTCTCCGGCTCGGCTCCGGCCTCGAGCCCGCGTACGGACGTCGGCCCGCTCGTCAATGCCGCGGCCCTGGCCAAGGTGTCGGGCTACATCGACGTCGGCCGGCGTGATGGCGAGCTGGTCACCGGCGGCCGCCGCGCCGAGGGCGCCGACCTCGTACACGGCCACTTCTTCGAGCCGACGATCTTCGTCGGGTGTCGCCCCGATGGCCCGGATCGCCCAGGAGGAGATCTTCGGGCCGGTCCTGTCGGTCATCCCGGTCGACGACTACGAGGCGGCCGTCATGGCCCTCAACCAGACGCGCTACGGCCTGTCATCGTCGATCTTCACCCGCGACGCGAATACGGCGTTCCGGGCGATGCGCGACTTCGAGACCGGGATCGTCTACGTGAACGCGGGCACGATCGGGGCCGAGACCCACCTGCCGTTCGGCGGCACGAAGGAGACCGGCAACGGCCATCGCGAAGCCGGCCACGCCGCGCTCGACACGTACACCGAATGGAAGTCGATCTACGTCGACTTCTCCGGCAAGCTCCAGCGCGCCCAGATCGACAACCAGCCCGACTGATCGAGGGCCGGCCGCAGGGGCCCGTGGGCCGCTCGATGGGGTATCCTTCGCCCGGGCCGGTAGCTCAACGGCAGAGCAACTGACTCTTAATCAGTTGGTTGGGGGTTCGAATCCCCCCGGCTCACCAATCTGCCCGGTATCAGCGCTCCGCACCAACGCCCCTCGGCTCGATCCGAGGGGCGTTCTGCTTCGATCCAGGGCCGGCGATCGGGGCGAGACGAGGCCTCAGGCGCCGTTCGACACCTCTGGCGACAGGCTGAAGAGCAGCTCGTCGACGAGCTCCCCGCACTCGTCAGTGCCGTGCTTCGGCAGGAGCGCTTCGCGGCGGAAGCGCGCCCGCTCGAGCAGCCGCACGGAACGCTCGTTATGGGGCAGGACGAGGGCCTCGAGCCGCTCGAGGCGCAGCAGGCCGAAGCAGTGGTCGATGACCGCGCGAAGCGCCTCGGTCATCAGGCCCGCGCCCCACTGCCCTGGAGCGAGGTCGTAGCCGATCTCGGCCTGCCGGACCGGCTCGGTGCGGAGCTTGTAGTAGCCGATCGAACCGACCAGCTCGTCCCGACCGCGCCGGGCGATGCCCCAGCGCATGGCGGTCCCGACCGCGATCGGGTCGAGCACGTAGGTCCGGAGCTCCTCCTCGGCGGCCGCCAGGTCGGCCGGCGCCGGGAACCCGGAGCCGTGGACGATCTGCGGGTCCGAGAAGTGGGCCAGGTACCAGGGCGCGTCGTCCGAGGTCAGTGGGCGGAGATTTAGGCGCGCTGTCTGGAGCTGGACCGGAGCGCCCGCCACGGGTGCTCGGTCAGCCGGGCCGGCTGTTGCCGGTCGCGTCGATCAGGCCCTGCAGCCAGTTCGACATTGCCGCCAGGTGGGTCCGCGCGCTCTTCGTCCCGCCTGCGCCGTCAAAGCGGTCTCGACCGGGCGGGCCGCCGGCGCTCGGGCGGGCTGGAGCGGCCGGAAACAGCGCCTCGAACTCTGAGCCGAGCGGACCGTCATCCTGGACGAGCTCGCGAATCGCCGCCCGGTAGCGCCCGTCGGCTTCGGCCAGGGCCGCGGCATAGGTCGGATAGGAGCCCTGCTCCCGGAGGGTCGCCTCGATGGCGGCCCTGACCCTGATGGCGGCTCCGCGGTCCACTCTGCCCGCCTTTCCTGCGCTCGGTCCCGACCGCGCGCCCGGAGCAACCGGGCGATCGTGGACGACCGTGCCCCAACTATAGCGACGCCTCCGCGACATCGACCATCAGCCGCCACGCGTTGAGCATCCGCCTCCTAGGGGTTCGCGCAGGGCAGCAGGTGGGCGCCGGCCTTGACCTCGAGGACGCGCAGCGCCGCGTCGTTCACCTGGGTCCGGAACGCGGGGTCGGTGCTCGCCCGGGCGGTGATCGCGACGGCCATCGCCTCGGCCGGAGCGACCGTCTTCGAGATGATCATGTCGCCACCGGCAGCGATGAAGTCGATCCCGCGAGTCGCCGCCGGGATGCTCGCGACCGCTGTGGTCGCGCCGAGATCGTCGGACATCACGATCCCGCCGAATCCGAGCTGGCCGCGCAGCAGCGTCTCGATCACGACGGACGAGAAGGCCGCCAGGTGCGCCGGGTCGATCTTCGTGTAGGTCGCCAGGGCGACCATGACGAACGGCACGCCTGCCCCGATCACCGCGCGGAACGAGCCGAGGCTCGGGTCTGCAGCCGTGGTCACGCTGTCGACGACCCCGGCCGAGAAATCGGTGTTGCCGATCACCCGGCCGAGCCCGGGAAAGTGCTTGGCCGTGGTCAGGACGCCGGCCCGGGTCATGCCCGCGATGAAGGCGGCAGCGTGGCTACCGGCGATCGCCTCAGTGTGGCCGTACTCGCGCTGGAGGACCCCGATCGGCTGGTTCTGAGCAGCCGTCGCCGCCGGAACGACATCGGCGACCGGAGCGAAGTTCAGGTTGATCCCGGCGGCCGTCAGCTGGGTGCCCCAGCCGGCAGCCCGACCTTCGACCTTGGCCACCGACAGGGCACCCTGCTGGAGGGCGCTCGGGATCACGGTGAAGCCCGGGCCCTGGAGCGCCTGGACCAGGCCGCCTTCCTGGTTGGCGGCGATGAAGAAGCCGATGCCGGCCGTGCCCGGACCGGCGGCCGAGCTCGGGGCCAATGCCTGGACGGCGTCGGCGACGGTCCGGATCGCGGTCACCCCGGCGTGGCTCGTGGTGGTGAACCAGACCGAGCCGAAGTGGTCCGCCTCGATGGCGGCTCGCTCGTCGGGGCCGAGCTGGTCGTTGGCCAGTCCGAGCAGGAAGAGCTGGCCGACCCGCTGGCCTTCGTTCAACCCGTCGAGCGTTCGGGCCGCACAGGATTCGGCGAGGCTGGCGGCCGGGCTCGGGCTGGCGACCGGCAGGCTGCCGGCCGACGCGCTGCCCGGCGGAGCGCTCGGGCCGGCAGTGGCCTCGGTCGTCGGTCCAGGAGGGTTGCTCGGGCTCCGCGGAGCCGCGCAGGCGGCGCTCAGCAGGCACAGGCCGACGACCAGGGCAAACCGCGGCGACGGGCTGGTCGGCATGGTCTCAGGACGGCCAGGGAACCGGGAATGTCTCGCCGGCCGGGTCGTGAATCCGGCCGCCAGCCCGGGTCACATGTGGATCCCGATCTCCATGAATAGGAACATCACCGCGTAGAAGAACGCGAACATCACGACGCCGCCCAGCCGGGTATCGGCCGGGGTCGGCTCCCGGATCTGACGGATCGCCATGACCAGGAGGCGCTCCCGCGTCTTCGGGTTGCGGGTGAGGACCATGGCACCCAGCACGAACGGGGTCAGGATGAGGAAGCCGGCGAGGAGCTCGATCAGGATCATTGGCTCTCAGGGCACTGATTGGCGCTTCGGATCGTAGACGATGCGCGACCGGTGAGCCGACCCGTGGCGATTGCGCCCGATCCGCCGACCGCCCGCCCACCGCGCCGTCGGCCGCGGCGACGCCTTGAGGCGTCAGGTGAACAACAGCCCGGCGGCCAGGATTGCGATCGGGCTGAGCAGCGCGATCGCCAGCTCGAACCTGGGGATCGGCCGGGTTCCCATGCCGAGCAGGGCAAGCACGCCGGCAAGGATCAGGGGCAAGCCGATCGAGCCGGCGGCCAGGCCACCGCAGGCGAGGCAGCCGGCTCCCGCGCCGACGAGGAGCGGCTTCGCCAGGCGGTCGTTCGATCGTGACGCCCGGGCTCCGATGAACGAGACTGCGGCGAGGCCACCGATGTAGGCGCTGAAGAACAGCACCCGGGGCAGCCCGATGATCGGCCCCTGCCGGATGATGAGCAGCCAGTAGGTCAGCTCGACGGCGGCAGCGATGATCGCCGCCGCGAAGGCCGGGACCGCCTGCCGGCTGCCGGCTCCCGGAGGGGCGGGGTTCGTCACACCAGCAGGATACGGCCCGGAACCGGTTGCGACCCGCGGCGGACGCGGTCCGCGGCGAGGTTGGCTAGGATCCGCCCATGCCCGAAACACCCGCCCGGCCCGAACCTGGCGTCGAGTTCCCGATCCGGATCCAGCCGAGCCTCCGGCCGATCCTGCTCCTGTTCGGCGTCCGCGATGATGGACGGGCCGTCGTCCGCCTCGAGGGCACGGAGCTCAGCGCGACCTTCGGCCGGTTCCAGGCACGAACCTCGCTGGCCAATCTCGAGCGCTGGGACATCACCGGCCCATACCGCTGGTGGCGTGCAGTCGGCGTGCGGCGGACCCTGTTCAGCCACGATCTGAGCTTCGGCGGGAGCGCCCACGGCGGCCTCAGGCTCCGTTTCCGCGAGCCGGTCCGGGCAGCCGGCCTGATGAACTCCGAGCTGTACCTGACGGTCGACGATCTCGAGGGCCTCGGGGCGGCCCTGGCAGCGCGCGGCATCCCCGGCCAGGATCTTCGCCGCCGCGCCTAGCCTGGCGAGCGGGCTCGTCCGATCGTCAGGCCGGGTCGCCGCCGCCTGGCCTGACCGGCTCGACCTCGACCCGGACTCTGGGCAGCCAGCGCAGGAACGCGCGGCAGGTACCAGTTCCACTCGCCGAGCAGGCGCATCGTGGCCGGCAGGAGGACGCAGCGGATGACCGTGGCGTCCACGAAGCACCGCGACGGCCAGCCCCAGGCCGAGCTCCCGGATGATCACCAGGCGCAGGGTCACGAACACCGCGAAGACGACGACCATGATCGCGGCCGCGCTCGTGACCGTGCCGGCCGTCATCGGCGATGGCCGCGGGCCACCGCGCGTCGCGCGTCGATGCGCCGTGGTCGCACGAACTCCTTGACCCGGGTCAGGATGAACACCTCGTAGTCCATCGACAGGCCGAACAGGATCGTGAAGATGAAGATCGGCATCCAGTTCTGGATCGACCTCGGTCGGCCGCACCCCGAGCTGCGAGCCGAGCCAGCCGTCCTGGAAGACGAGCACGAGCACGCCGTAGGCCGCGCCGGTCGACAGGAGGTTGAGCAGGATCGCCTTGAGTCGGGATCACGACCGAGCGGAAGACGACCAGCAGCAGCAGGAACGATAGGGCGAGCACGAACGCGAAGACCCGGGCCATCCCGTCGGTGTAGATCTGGGTGTTGTCCATCGCTACCGCCGCGTCGCCGCTCACGTAGACGTGGCTGGCCGGCAGCGCCGGCGCGAGGGCCCGGCACGATCGTCGCGCGCACCTGCCGCGACGATCGCCCAGTTGCCCGGATCGTTCTCGTACCCGACATCACGACCGAGACGACGGCGACCGAGCCGTCGCTCGAGCTCGCGGCCTGGGCCGGACCGCTGAGCCCGGCGATCGGCCAGGCAGCGTCTGGCTCGAGTCCAGCCAGCGCCGCCTTCGTCGCCGGATCCTCGGCGTTGGTGACCACGACCTCGAGGGTCAGCAGGGTGCCCTGCGGCCAGTGCGCCTGGAGGGCCTCGACAGCCTGAACCCCGTCGACGCTCTCGGGGAACGTGGTCAGGTCGCTTTCGCCGAGGCGCAGGTGGAGGACCGGCGAAGCGAGCACGAGCAGCAAAGCCGACGCCGCGACGGCGACTGATCCAGGGCCGGCTCATCACCGCCCGGGCCAGCGCCGCCCACAGCCCGCGACCCTCGCCCCGGTCGCGGGAGAGGTACGGGACCGCCAGCCGGCTCGACGCCGTCGCCCAGGATCGCCAGGGTGGCCGGCAGGAAGGTCAGGCTGCCGGTGATCGCCGCCAGGATCACCGCGATCGTACCGAGGGCCATCGAATGGAAGATCTCGTCGGGCAGCATGAACAGGCCGGCCAGCGAGATCATCACGGCCAGCCCTGAGAAGAAGACGGCTCGCCCCGCCGTGGCGCTGGCGGTCTCGATCGCGGCCAGCCGGCCGCGCCCCGCCCGACGCTCGGAGCGGAAGCGGGTGACCATGAACAGGGAGTAGTCGACCGCGACGGCCAGCCCGATCAGGACGACCAGCTGGCTGGCGTACGGGCTGACCGGGTTGAAGGCGTGGCTGTAGATCCCGAGCAGGCCGAACGCCGCCAGGAGTGCCGTGATCGCGAGGAACAGCGGCACGAACGCGGCAACGACCGCCCCGAAGGCCAGGACCAGGATCACGAAGGTGGCCGGCAGGCTGATCCGGAGCGAGCCGTCGAGGTCGCTGTCGACGACCGTTCCGATCTGGTCGTTGGTCAGCGTGTTCGAGACGGCATGGATGGCGAAGCCGGGGAGCGCGACCTGGGCGGCACTGATCGTCGTGGCGATCGCCCGCGACCGGGACTCCCGCTCGGTCGCTGAGCCGAGCATCTGGGCAGTGATGATCACGCCGTGCTGGTCGGGCGCGACCAGGCCCGCGGCCGGTGGCGCCGCGTACGGGTCGATCACACGGCTGACCGCGGATCCGCTCGTCCCGCCGACCACGGCAGTCGCCGCGCCGAGCCGCTGGACGACCTGCTCGACGGTGGTCCTGAAGGCCGGGTCGTTGACCTTGACGGTCGGGCTGGTGACCACGACCGTGAGCGTCTCCGCGGCCGACGCCGCGGAGCCCGAGCTCATCGCCTGGGCGCCCTGCCGGGCCTCGGTGGTCGAACCGCCCACGCCTCCGGTGGCCGCGACGGTCCGGATCCCGCCCATCGCCAGGCTGGCGGCGAAGACGCCGATGGTGACGACAAACCAGAGGCCGAAGACCGGCCAGCGGTGGCGAGCGCTCCACAGGGCGACCCGGACGGTCCATGGCCGGCCGGAGGTGGAGCTCGAGCTGTTGGCGGACATGATTGGGGCCTCTGGCGGACGGTCGGAAACAGCGGTCGGAAGCGATTGTGTCGCCGTCAGCGGGATTCAGCGCCCGGCGGGCGCTGCTATCGTCGGAATCGTGCCGTCGACCGATCCCGACCGCTCCTATCGGGCGTTGCTCGGCGTGCCCTCGATCGGGCGCGTCCTGCTCGGAATGCAGGTCGCCCGGATTGCCCAGTCGATGGTCAACGTGGCGGCGGTCCTGTTCACCCTGAGCGTATACGGCTCCGTCCCCCTGGCCGGCCTGGTCGGCGTCGCGCTGGCCCTGCCCGGGATCGTCTTCTCACCGGTTGCCGGTGCCCTCCTCGATCGGCATGGCCGGATGCGGCTGGTGCTCGTCGACTACCTGCTCGCCGCGGTTTCGCTCGGCCTGATCGCGTTCCTGGCCGGCATCGGCCGGCTGCCAGCCTGGTTGCTGCTGACGATCGCGGCCGTGTCGTCGCTGACGTCGCCGCTCAGCACGGCCGGCCTGCGCAGTCTCTTCCCGATCCTCGTACCGAGGCCGTTGTGGGAGCGGGCGAACGCCGCCGATTCGGTCGGCTACGTCCTGGCCACGGTGGTCGGCCCGCCGCTGGCGGGCGTCATCGTCCAGGTCTGGGGGCCGGCCGAGGCGCTCGCCGCGATCGGCGCGGTCTTCATCGTCGCGGCAACGCTGATGCTGGGCATCCCGGAGCCGAAGATCGCCTCGGCGTCGACCGGTGGCCTGCTCGCGGCTGCCTGGCAGGGACTTGCCTACACCTGGCGAAACCGGACGCTGCGCGGCCTCGGCCTGTCGTTCAGCGTGCTCAACCTCGTGTGGGGCGTGAACGCGATCCTGATCCCCCTGCTCGTCCTGCAGCGGCTCCACGGAGGACCGGCCCTGGTCGGCCTCCTGTTCGCGGCGCAGGGGATCGGCGGGGTGATCTCATCGACGCTGGCCGGCCGGATCGACACCCGCGGCCGGGAGCACGCCATGATCGTCTACCCGATGCTCGGCTCGGCGATCCTGCTGCTGTTCCTCCTGCCCGACGGGGGCCTGGTCCCGATCCTCGTCGCGCTCGTCCTGTTCGGGATCCTGAACGGACCGATGGATATCGCGATGTTCACGGTTCGCCAGCGGCGGACCGATCCGGCTTGGATGGGGCGGGCGTTCGCGGTTTCGATGTCGTTCAACTTCCTGGGCTTCCCGGTCGGGACCGGCCTGGGTGGGATCGTGGCCAACCAGTCGCTCGACGCGGCGATCCTGATCGAGATCGTCGCCTGCCTCATCGCCGCGACCGCCGCCCAGCTCCTGATCCCGTACGACTGACCGCCAGGGCTGGAGCGGCATGGGACTCGGGTCCGCACGCTACTCTGGTCCGGTGACCCACCTCCGGCGATCGGCATGGAGCCTGCTCCTGGCCGTGGCCCTGGCCGGCTGCGCGGCTCCCCCGTCGCTCGTGCCCGGCGGCCCTCCTTCCTCGTCGGCGGCCCCGGCCAGCCCGGCGCCCGCCAGCCCGACCGACCAGGCGACCGCCGGATCGTCGTCGGCCGCCGCGACCAGCTCCTGTCCAGCGGCGACGGTCGCCCTGGGCAACCTCGCCCGCCAGGGACCGGCCGACGGCGTGTGGGTCGGCATGAACCTGGACTGGGCGACCGAGACGGTGAGCGCAGTAGCCGGCCGGCTCGGCAGCCCACCGGCGACGGTCGTGACCTTCACGTCATTTCCGTTCACCGCCGACGATCTGACGAATCTCGACGCCGCGGTCGCCCAGGCTCGGGTCGCGGGCAGCGTCCTCGTCCTGACCCTGCAACCGTGGTCCGGCCTGGCCGCCGTGACCGACCAGGTCGCCCACGACCTGGCGGCCCGGCTGGCCGGCTACGGCGCACAGGGCGTCCCGGTCATCGTGCGCTTCGCCCACGAGATGAACGGGAGCTGGTACCCGTGGGGCCAGGACCCGGCCGCCTACGTCGCGGCCTTCCGCCGGGTCGCGGACGCGGTCCACGCCGGCGCGCCGACCGCCGCGATGCTGTGGGCCCCGAACCAGGGCGACGGCTACCCGTACACCGGCGGGCAGTACGACGCGAAGCCGGGCAGCGCGGCCGCCCAGGCCCTCGACACGAACGGCGACGGCAGGCTTTCGGCCGGCGACGATCCATACGCCCCGTACTGGCCCGGCGCTGCCTACGTCGACTGGGTCGGCCTGAGCCTCTATTACTGGGGCGTGAAGTATCCGTGGGGCGCGAACACCGTGCCCGCCGCTGGCACGTTCGGCCGGCTCGTCATTGGGACGCCACCGACCCCGAACTTCTACACCGACTACGCCGAGCGTTACGGCAAGCCGTTCGCGATCGTCGAAACGGCGGCGTTCTACCGCCCGGGCGGCGGCGGACCGACGGAGGTCACGATCAAGGACGCGTGGCTCGGCCAGGTCTTCTCGGCTGCCACGCGCGCCCAGTTCCCGCTCCTCCGGATCGTCAACTGGTTCGAGTGGCGCAAGCTCGAGACCGAGGTCAACGCGACAGTCGACTGGCGAGTCAGCGCCGACCCGGCGCTCCGTGGCGCGTTCCTGGCCGCGATGACCGATGGCTTCCGGCTGGGGCCCGCCGTCGTTCCCGAATCGGGCTGCCCGAGCCCGTAGTCGGTCGGGCAGCCGCCCACATCGTTTGGCCGGCCGGAGGATACTCCGCCGGTGTTCGCGACCCTGACCGTCGTCGTCCTCGCCAGCCTGCTCGGACCGCTCTTCGCTGCGGGCCGGCGGCCGATCGTGCCGGTCGTCGTCGGTGAGATCGCCGCCGGCCTCCTCCTCGGCCGGAGCGGCCTGGGCGTGATCGATCCGAACGCGGTGCCCCTGCCGTCGCTCTCGGCGATCGGCTTCGTCCTGCTGATGTTCGTGGCCGGGACCCATATCGACTTCGGCTCGCCCGCCTTTCGGAGCGGTGCCCGGCGCGGAGCTGGCGCGCTGGCCCTGACCCTTCTGGCGTCGATCCCGGGGGCGCTCGTGCTGGTCGCCCTGACTGGCGTCGGGGCTCCGGCCTGGATCGCCGTCCTGCTGGCGGGCAGCTCGGCCGCGGTCGCCTTTCCGATCCTGGTCGAGGACCATCTCGACCTCGACGCGGTCGCGCCCCTCGTGGCCTGGATCGCGCTGGCCGACAGCATCACGGTCGTCCTCCTGCCGCTGGCGATCGGATCCGGCGGTTCGCTGCTCGAGGCTCTGGCAGCCGACGCAGCGATCATCGCCCTCGGCGCCACGCTCCTGTTCGGAGGCTCGCAGCTGCGTCCGTGGCGCCCAGTCCGCCTGATGCGCGCCTGGTCGCGCACCCGGGGCTGGGCGCTCCAGCTGCGGACCGCCCTGGTCCTCGTGTTCATCCTCGGTGCGATTGCCGAGACGTGGGGCGGCAGCCAGCTCGTCGCCGGGTTCGTGGCCGGGATCGTCCTGAGCCGGCTGCGTGAGCCGACCCGCCTCGCCACCCAGCTGAGCGGCCTGGCCGACGGCTTCCTCGTGCCGCTCTTCTTCGTGATCCTGGGGGCCAGGCTCGACCTGAGAGCCCTGTTCGGCGACGAGCGTGCCCTGGCGTTCATGTTCCTCGACGCCGTCATCCTGGTGGCCGTCCACGTGGTCGGCGGGCTGGCGATCCGTGAGCACCGGGTGCCGACCGCCATGGCCGCCTCGGCCCAGCTCGGGCTGCCGGCGGCGGCCGCCACCCTCGGTCTCCAGGCCGGAGTCCTGTCCCCGGCCCTGGCGGCCGCCCTCGTCGGCGCCGCGCTGCTCAGCCTGATCCCGGCCGCGACCGGCTCGCTCCGGCTGACGGCTGCCGCACGCCTCGCGGAGGCGGACACGGGCGGCCCCACGACGCCCGTGTCGAAGGAGACACCGGCGTGAGCCAGCCATCCTCGCGTCCCTGGCGGTCGCCGGCGGATGGAGCGCCCGGCGCCGCGATCGAGATCGGCTCCGACACGATCCATCTCCTGATCGCCGACCTGGCCGGGCGGCCGCGGGAGGCGGTTTCGCCGACCCGGACGGTCCACTCGGAATCGGACCTGGCCGAGCTCGGCCTGATCCGGGCGGCCGCGGCACAGCCCGACCGCCGGTGGCTCGATCCGGCCTAGAGCCGCATCCCGCCCGCCAGCGGTGGTACCCTTGGGCGGTCCTTGGAGCCGGTCCCGTGAGGCCGGCGTACCGGTCCCGTGAGGCCGGAAGGGAGGCTCGATCGACTGTGTCCGCGCAGGTCCGCGCTCCGGGACGCCTCGGCCCGGACGGACGTTTGGTGACCGGATCGGCCATTCCCATCGAGCCGCCCTGGCCCCTCTCGAGTTCGATCGTCGATCCGCGCGTGGGCGACTTCGGGCCGGCTCTCCTCGCCCTGGCCGACGGCACGGTCTTTCCCGGCATCGCCTTTGGCGCGCCCCTGGCCGCCGGCGGCGACCTGGTCGTCAACACGAGCCAGACCGGCTACCAGGAGGTGTGCACCGACCCGTCCTACGCCGGCCAGGTCGTGGTGATGACCTACCCCCTGATCGGCAACCATGGCCGGCTCCGCTCCGACGACCAGTCGGAGCACCCCTGGCTGCGGGCGCTGGTCGTGGCCAACGCGACGGCCGCGGTCCTCGACGACGCCGCGCCAGCTGGCCACCCTGCTGCGCGAATCCGGCATCCCGGCGATCGCCGGGATCGATACCCGGGCCCTGGCCCGGCACCTGCGGACCCACGGCTCGATCCCGGGGATCGTGACGGCGCCCGGCTCGACCGATGCGGCCGCCGCGGTGGCCGCCGTCCGGTCGCTGCCGCGCTGGGAGGACGAGGACTTCGTCGGCCTCGTCTCCCCGATCGAGACGACCGAGATCGGCGATCCGGCCGAGGGCGGCCCGCTGATCGGGATTGTCGACCTTCGGGCTGAAGGCGAACATCGTGCGCTCGCTGCGACGGCGCGGCGCGCGGGTCCGGATCCTGCCCCACAGCGTCCCGGCGGAGATCGCCCTCGCCGACGAGATCGACGGCCTGGTCCTCTCGCCGGGGCCGGGCGATCCGGCCCGGCTGGCCGGTCCGGTGGCCCTCGCCCGGGCGGCCATGGACGACGGCCGGGCGCTGCTCGGGATCTGCCTCGGCCACCAGCTGATCGGCCGGGCGGCCGGCGCCGAGACGAGCCGGCTCCGCTTCGGCCATCACGGCGCGAACCACCCGGTCCGCGACGTCGAGACCGGAAGGGTCCAGGTGACCGCCCAGAACCACGAGGTCCAGGTCGTGGCCGAGACCCTGCCCCGGGCAAGCGGCCTGCAGGTCAGCCAGATCAACCTCAACGACGGCTCGGTCGAGGGTCTGCGCCATCGGGAGCTGCCGATCGAGACGGTCCAGTACCACCCCGAAGGCGCCCCCGGTCCGCTCGACGCGCTCGCCGTCTTCGACCGGTTCGTTGCCGCAGCCGGGCGCCGATGAAGCCCGCTTCGGTCCTCATTCTCGGCTCCGGGCCGGTCGTCATCGGCCAGGCGGCCGAGTTCGACTACGCCGGCACGCAGGCCTGTCGGGCCCTTCGCGGCGAGGGCGTCCGGACGATCCTGGTCAATTCGAATCCGGCCACGATCATGACCGACCCCACGGTCGCCGACGTCGTCTACCTCGAGCCGCTCACGGTCGAGGCCGTCGAGGCGGTGATCGCCCGCGAGCGGCCCGAGGGCCTGCTCGCCGGGCTGGGCGGCCAGACCGCGCTGAACCTGGCGGTCGAGCTGGCCCGCGCCGGCGTCTTCGAGCGCTACAACGTCCGCCTCGTCGGGACGCCGCTCGAGGCGATCGAGATGGCCGAGGATCGCCAGCGCTTCCGGGAGCTCCTCGACCGGATCGGCCAGCCGTACGCGCCATCGGTGATCGTCGAAGGGGCCACCGAGGCCGAGCGCCGGGCTGCCTCGGCGAACAGGCGCTCGCCGAGATCGGCCTGCCCGCGATCGTCCGGCCGGCGTTCACCCTGGGCGGGACCGGCGGCGGGATCGTCGAGACCGAGCCGGCCTATCGCGAGCGAATCCGGACCGGCCTGCGGGCCAGCCCGATCGGCCAGGTCATGGTCGAGCGTTGCCTGGTCGGCTGGCAGGAGATCGAGTACGAGGTGATGCGCGACGCCGACGACACCTGCATCGCGGTCTGCTCGATGGAGAACGTTGACCCGCTCGGCGTCCACACCGGCGACTCGATCGTCGTGGCGCCGGTCCAGACGCTGCCCGACGCGGTCCACCAGCGGCTGCGCAGCGCGGCCCTCGACGATCATCCGGGCGCTCGGCGTGGAGGGCGGCTGCAACGTCCAGTTCGCGCTCTCGCCCGACTACGCCGACTACGCCGTGATCGAGGTCAATCCGCGGGTCAGCCGCTCGTCGGCGCTGGCGTCGCAAGGCGACCGGCTACCCGATCGCCCGGGTCGCGGCCCAGATCGCCGCCGGCCGGCGGCTGGCCGAGATCCCGAACGTGGTCACCGGCACGACCGTCGCCGCGTTCGAGCCGGCGCTCGACTACGTCGTCGTCAAGCTGCCGCGCTTCCCGTTCGACAAGTTCCCGCTGCGCCGACCGGACGCTCGGCAGCCAGATGAAGGCGACCGGCGAGGTCATGGCGATCGACCGGACGTTCGGCGCGGCGCTGAACAAGGCGCTCCGCGGCCTCGAGCAGGCCGGCGTCGGACCGCTCGCCGAGGATGCCGCCTGGACGCCGACCCTGGCCTACCTCGCGGCGGTCTATCCGGCGATCGACGCCGATGAGCCGGACGATGCCGGGATCGACGATGCCGCCCCGATCCGCTGGGTCGAGCCAGCCGGCCAGGCCTGCGAGTCGACCCGCCACGCCGAGCGGAGCGCCGCGCCGATCGTCCTGCGCCAGTTCCTCGCGCCCATCCGACACCCGGCTGTGGCGGATCCTCGGCCCTCCTTCGCCGGGGCGTGCCCGAGGCCGACGATCGGCGTCGCGACCGGGATCGGCGCGTGGTTCCTCGCCGAGATCGGCCGGGCCGTCGCCCTCGAGGCGCGCGGTCGCCGCGGCGGGCACGCGCCTGGCCGATCCGGCCGACGCGAGCCGGCGATCGCTGCTCGCCACCGTCAAGCGGGCCGGTTTCGGCGACCGCGAGCTGGCGACCCTGGCCGGCGTCGAGCCCGAGGCGCTCCGGGAGGCGCGGCGCTCGGCTCGGGCTGCGTGCCGGGCTACGCGATGGTCGACACGTGCGCGGCGGAGTTCGCCGCCGAGACGCCCTACTTCTACTCGACCTACGCCGCCGCCGGCTCGCCGCCGGAGGCGCCGCCGGTCGACCGGCCGGCGGCCCTCGTGATCGGCTCCGGGCCGGTCCGGATCGGGCAGGGGATCGAGTTCGACTACTGCGCCGTCCAGGCCGCCGACACGCTCCGCCGCTGCGGCTGGAACGCGGTGATGATGAACTCGAACCCGGAGACGGTCTCGACCGACTTCGACGCGTCGCAGCCGGCTCTACTTCGAGCCGCTCGATCCCGGAATCGCGTCCGCAGCGTGATCGACGCCGAGACGCCCGGCGAGTCGACCGCTCCTGCCGGCGTTCGTCCAGTTCGGCGGCCAGACGCCGCTCAACCTCGCCGCGCCGCTGGCCGCCGGCGGGCGTGCCGCTGCTCGGCGCGGACCTCGAGGCGATCGACCAGGCGGAGGAACGGACGCGCTTCGCGGCGCTCCTCGACCGGCTCGGGATCCCGCAGCCGGAAGGCGGCATGGCCCACAGCGTCGAGGAGGCGCTCACCCTCGCCGAGCGGATCGGCTACCCGGTCATCGTCCGGCCGTCGTTCGTCATCGGCGGCCTGGCGATCGACTTCGCCTACTCGCCGACCGACCTCGTCCGCCAGCTGGCGGCGGCGACGATCGTCGATCCGGACCGGCCCGTCCGGATCGACCGCTACCTCGAGGGCGTCGAGGTCGACGTCGACGCGATCACCGACGGCGACGAACGTCCTGATTCCCGGGCCTCCTCGAGCACGTCGAGCGGGCCGGGGTCCATTCGGGCGACTCGGTCGGGGTCTTCCCGCCGCAGACGGTCAGCGCCGGCGACCAGGGCCTGATCGTGGCGACGATGGAGCGGATCGTGCTCGCGCTCGGCGTCCGCGGCCTGGTCAACGCCCAGTTCATCGTGCGCGACGACGGCGTCTACCTGATCGAGGTCAATCCGCGCGCGTCGCGGACCGTGCCGTTCCTGTCCAAGGTCACCGGCGTGCCGATGGTCGAGCTGGCCGTCCGGATCGCCCTGGGTGCGACGCTGCCCGAGCTGGGCTGGCCGGGCGGGCTGCTGCCCGAGCCGGGCTTCGTCGCGGTCAAGGCGCCGGCCTTCTCGACGGCCAAGCTGCGCGGGGTCGATCCGTCGGTCGGGCCGGGGATGCAGTCGACCGGCGAGGTGATCGGGATCCATCGCGACCCGGCGGTCGCCCTGGCCAAGGCGCTCGTGGCCGCCTCGCTCGTGCCGCCCCGGCCGGTCCCCGGACGCGCCTCGCTGGCGCTGCTGTCGATCGCCGATCGCGACAAGCCGTTGCTCGGCCGCCTGGCGGCGGCCCTCGTTCGGGTCGGGCTACCGAGCTCAGCGCGACGGCCGGCACGGCACGGGCGCTGGCCGGCCTCGGGTACCCGGCGCGCCTCGTGGCCAAGACCGCCACCACGGCCGTGCCCGATGTCGGCGACGGCCGGCCGATCCTCGAGCTGATCGCCTCGGGCGACGTCCGGCTCGTGGTCAACACGCCGACGCCGCAGTCGGGGGCGGTCCGCGACGCCGTCGAGATCCGGCTGGCGGCGACCGGCGAGGGGATCCTCTGCCTGACCGCGATCGAGACCGCGGTCGCGGCGGCCGAGGCCCTCGATCCGGCGGTCGCCGGCCGCCTGTCCGAGGTCCGCTCGCTCGGCGAGTGGGTGCCCTCGGCAGCCCTGGTCGGCGCCGGCTCCTGACGCCCGGCTCGGGATCGGGCCGTCAGGCGGAGTGGGCGGGGGAGCCCGTTGGCTCGTCGGCCAGGGCGCGGCCGATCCGGACGAGGGCGAGCCCGACCTGGCGGCGCAGGCCACGCCTCGACTCGGCCGGGTCGCCGCCGGCGTGGGCCCGTCGCTCGGCGGCCGCGTCGGCCATCAAGCTCGATAAGTGGGCCCGGATGATCGTTTCGCGCACGTCGAAGCAGCCTCCTGTGATGTGGACGCGTGTCATAGCACGCCCTTCCTTCTGTAAGACAATCATCTAACTCGTAGTCTCCGCTTGTTCGTTGCCCGTTCGTTGCTCGTGCGTTCCAGGCTGCGCGCGCTTGCCTTCGGCCGTTTGCGCGGGCCGGGCCGGAAGGCAGCCGCGGGTCGCCTCAGTGGACCCCCAGGTACTCCCGGAGCTGATGGCCGACCGACCCGATCGAGGGACGCCGGAGGCTGTAGTAGGAGAGGCCACCCTCCTCGGTCAGGGTCACCAGCCCGGCCGCCCGCATCAGGGCGAGGTGATGCTTGATCGTCGGCTTCGAGAGCTCCAGGTGCTGGGCGATCTCGGTCAGGTACCAGTCGCGGAGCGACAGGAGCTGGAGGATCCGGAGGCGAGTGTCGTCGCCCAGCGCTCGGTGGAGCCGGACCAGGTCGAGCGGCGGGGCGGCCGGGTCGACGCCGTCGAGGGCGGCGTCCGCGATCGGGTAACCGAACAGCCGCCAGCCGTTGCCGCCGAGCACGTTGTTGTACGGCCGGCTGAAGTACGACGGGGCGAGGATCACCCGCCGGACGCCTGGCTCCGACAGCCAGCGGATGCCGCCGGTGGTCCGTTCGATCAGGGCGGCTGGTTCGAGCCGGCGCCGATCGGCCGCCCGCAGCTCGACGTCGCGCTCGATCATCGCCCGGACCCGCGGCTCGACCTCCTGGAAGCGCGGCAACCATGCCTGCAGGATCCGGACCATCTGGGCGACCAGGCCGGCCGGGTTGCGCAGGACCGCCTCCGCCGCGGCCCGGACGTCCTCGGGAACGCTGCCCTCGAACTCCTTGAGCGCCTCGGCCGAGCCGGCCAGGGCCCCCTCGAGGCAGGTGCGCATCGCCGGATCCGACATCGACTCGGAGAAGACCAGCCGGACCACCTCGTGGGGGTCGAGCCCGGCGACGAACTCGACCAGGTCGGCCGCATCGTTCACCTGTGGCCGGTCGATCGCGAGCCCGGCGACGCTCACCGCGACCTCGACCGCCCGCAGTCCGCCGACGCCCTCGAGCTCGAGGTTGAGGTCGCTCCGGGCCCGGCCCAGCCAGGCCCGGTCCTCGGCCGGCAGGTCGTCGGTGGAGCCGGCCTCCTCGGACAGGCTGAACAGGAAGTCGTACAGGGTGCGGACATCGAACTCGACGCTCACCCGGCTCATTGCGCTGCCCGAGAACCCGCGCACCCGGACGTCCGGCCCGGGCTGCTGACCGGAACCGGTCCCGGATCGGCGGTGCTCGCTGACGCGCGTCATCTTGTGTCACTGGCCTCTTACTGCTGTTAGATAACTATCTAACACAGCAGGTCGTCCTGTCAAGGGGCTCCGGCCCGCTGCCGGGGCCGGCTGCCGGGCCCGCCCCAGCGAGTCCGCGTCCTGCGGTACCCTTCGGGCCATGGTCAATCCCACGGTTACGTTCACCGATGAGCGCCTGCCGAACGGCCTCCGCCTGGTCATCGCCGAGGACCACCTCGCGCCGGTCGTGGCGGTCAACATCTGGTACGCCGTCGGCTCGAAGAACGAGGTCCCGGGCAAGACCGGCTTTGCCCACCTCTTCGAGCACGTGATGTTCCAGGGTTCGCGCAACGTCCGGAAGGCCGAGCACATCGCCCTGGTCCAGGCGGCCGGCGGCACCGTCAACGGCACGACCTGGCTGGATCGCACGAACTACTACGAGACGCTCCCGTCCAACCAGCTCGAGCTTGCGCTGTGGCTCGAAGCCGACCGGATGGGCACCCTGCTCGATGCCCTCAGCGAGGACAATCTCGCCAACCAGCGCGAGGTGGTCAAGAACGAGAAGCGGTCGACCTACGACAACCGCCCGTACGGGACGTGGTCGGAGAAGCTCCAGGCGCACCTCTACCCGGACGGCCACCCCTACCATCACTCGACGATCGGCTCGATGGCCGATCTGGACGCCGCCTCGCTCGAGGATGTCTCGGCCTTCTTCCGGACCTACTACGCACCGAACAACGCCGTACTTGCGGTGGTCGGCGACGTCGATCCCGACCAGGTCCGGGCCTGGGCTGCCCGCTATTTCGGCGGACTGCTGCCAAACCCGGCGATCCCACCGGTCGCCGACATGAGCCTGCCGCCGGTCCTCGGCGAGGAGGTCCGCGAGATCGTCGTCGACAAGGTCCCACTGCCCCGGCTCTACTTCGGCTTTCGGGCTCCGCCGATGGGCGATCGACGCCTCGACGCGCTCGAGGTCGCGATGCAGATCCTGGCCGGGGGCAAGGGCAGCCGGCTCGACCGCCGCCTCGTCCGCGATGAGCAGATCGCCCAGGATGTCGTCGCCTTCGTGCTCGGCTTCGTCGGCGGCGGTTCGATGGCCTGCGGCTGGGCGACGGCCCGGCCGGAGATCGCGCTCGAGCGCGTCGAAGCCGCCTATCTCGAGGAGCTCGACCGGCTGGCCCGCGAGCCGGTGACCGACGACGAGCTGGCGCGGGCGAAAGCCCTGATCGAGACCGAGGAGCTGGGCGCGCTCAGCCGGGTCGAGGAACGCGCCGATCGGCTCGCGATGTACGCCACCCTGTTCGACGATCCGGATCTGGTCAACACGATGCTCGGTCGGTACCTGGCGGTGACGGCGGAGCAGATCCAGGAGGTCGCGGCCGAGGTCTTCCGGTCCGACAACCGGTTGGTGATGACCTACCTGCCGGCCACCTCCAGCGGTGCCGAGGAGACCGCAGCATGACCGAGTCGACGGTGATCGCGACCCGCCCGACCCCCGGCCATCCCCGGCCGTACGAGTTTCCTGCGTTCGAGCGGCACGTCCTGGCGAATGGGCTTCGGGTGATCGTTGCCCCGATGGCCGGACGGCCGCTCGTCAGCGCCTCGCTGGTGATCCCCAACGGGGCCGCCGACGACCCCCTGGACCTCGCCGGGGCGACCGTCCTGGCGGCCCGGGCACTATCCGAGGGGACCCGCCAGTACGACGCGATCGCCCTGGTCGAGGCGACCGAGCGGCTCGGAGCCGGGCTCCATGCCGACGCCGGCTGGGATGCCGCGACCGTCAGCGTCGAGGTCCCGGTGGCCCGCCTCGAACCGGCCCTCGCCCTACTGGCCGAGCTGGCCGCCAACCCGACGTTCCCGCTGCGCGAGGTCGAACGGCTGCGCGAGGAGCGCCTGAACGACATCCTCCAGGCTCGGGCTGAGCCGCGGCGTCGGGTGGAGGAAGCGTTCATCGGCACGATCTACAGCCCGTCATCGCCGTACCACCTGCCCTCGGGCGGGGTGGCCGGCACGGTCGAGAGGCTCGACCCCGAGCGCCTGGCCGCGGCCTGGGCGCGCGGCTTCGACCCGGCCCGGGTGACCCTGATCATCGCCGGCGACCTCGACTCGGCAGCCCGTCCGCCGGTTGCGATGGCCGAGTCCCTGCTCGGCGGCTGGACCGCCGCTCCGCGGGCCAGGGCCGGCGGCACGATCGTGGCCGAATTGGTGATCGACTCCGTCCGGATCAGGCTGCTCGACCGGCCGGGCTCCGTCCAGACCGAGATCCGGGTTGGCCACGTCGGGGTCCCCCGCCGGATCGACGACTATGCCGGGCTGAGCGTGATGAGCGCGATCCTGGGCGGCCTGTTCAACTCGCGCCTGAACATGAAGCTGCGTGAGGAGAAGGGCTACACCTACGGCGCTTCGGCCGGCTTCGATCCACGCCGCGCCGCCGGTCCCTTCGCCGCCCGGGTCGCGGTCAACACCGAGGTCACCGTGCCGGCCCTGGTCGACCTGCTGGCCGAGCTACGCCGGATCGGTGAAGCCCCGGTCAGCACGGCGGAGCTGATCGCGGCGCGCGACTTCCTCGTCGGCGTCTTCCCGCTCCGGTTCGAGACCCCCGGCCCGGTCGTCGGGGCGCTCAGCGGGATCGTCATCCATGACCTGCCCGACGACGAATTGGCGACCTATCGCTCGCGGATCGAGGCGGTGACCGCGGCCGACGTGCAGGCGATCGCCCAGGCGCGTATCCACCCCGATCGCGTCGCGATCGTGATGGTCGGCGACGCGAACCGGATCAGGGCCGAGCTCGAGGGCGCCGCGATCGGGCCACTCGAGGTGGTCCTCGACGAGGAGGAGTCGGGGAAGGCCGCCGCCGGGTGATCGTCGTGATCGGCTCGCCCTCCTTCCTGCCCGGCTCGCCGGGCAGGAAGTCGGCGGCCGCCGGGCTCGCAGTCGACGTGGCGCGGGGTGCCCTCGACGCCGGCGCGCTCGTCCAGCTCGTCGGCAAGGTCGGCTCCGATCCGGCCGGCGACGCCCTGATGCTGGCCCTGGCCGGCGCCGGGATCGGCCACGCGGCGATCCTGCGCGACCCGTCGCGCGCAACCAGGGTGGTCCCGGTCGCGGAGCTTCCGGACGAGGCGTTTCTGGGCGCCCGGGACGACGAGGACGAGCATCCCGGGACGCGCAGTCCGGTCGACTCCGGCGGGCCGTCGGAGGTGTCGATCGAGCTCGTGCCGACGGTCGACTCGGGGGATCTCGAGCTGGCCCTGGGCTACCTGCTCGAGCAGCGCGTGATCGTCGTCGCCGAGCGGCTCGGAACCGACGCGATGGCGGTGGTGGCCGCCGACGGCTCGTTCGCGGGCGCGACGCTCGTCTTCCTCGTCGAGCCCGGCGCCGGGCTCGACGGCCTGCCGCCGGATGCGACAGTGCTCGAGGCGCCGCCGTCGGATCCCGACGGTGTCTTCGGCCGGACGGTCGGGCGCTTCGCCGCGGCCCTCGACCGGGGCCGCCCCGGTGCCGAGGCCCTGGCCGAGGCGACGGCCGGTGCCGGCTGGCAGGCGACGGGCGCCTGATCGCGGTTCAGGCCGGCTCGATCAGCTCGGGGCCCTCGTTGCGGACGCTGTTGACGAGCGGGCGGACCGGATACAGCTCGAGCTCCTCGTCGGGAGCCGGCTGGAGGAGGCCCGCCAGCTCCCCGACGTCGGTCAGGGTCGGATCGAGCCAGTGCGACCAGTCGGCCCGCTCGAGGACGACCGGCATCCGATCGTGGATGGCGGCCAGGGCGCGGTTGGCGGCCGTCGTCACGATCGTGAACGTCCGGATCACCTCGCCGGTCTCGGGGTGATGCCAGCCCGACCACAGCCCGGCCAAGGCGAGCGGCGTGCCGTCGACCCGGTGGACCAGGAACGGCCGGCGCGCGCCGCCACTGCGCTGCCACTCGTAGAACCCGTCGGCGGGCACGATGCAGCGCCGCTTGCGGAATGACTCGCGGAAGGCGCCGCTCGTGTCGAGGGTCTCGGACCGGGCATTGAACAGTCGTGAGGCGATCTTCTCGTCCCTGGCCCACGTGGGGATCAGGCCCCAGCGGTAGGCCCGGATCGCCCGGCGGTCGCCGCGTTCGACGACCACCGCGGCCTCGTCGGTCGGCGCCAGGTTGTAGCGAGGCTCGAGCTCAGACGTCGGGGGTTCGGCCTCGAACAGCTCGGCCAGCTCGGCCGTCGGGCGCTGTTGGGTGAAGCGGCCGCACATCCGACCGAGTCTAGCAGCGCCCTGATATCGTCCTGCCCATGGACGACCCCAGCCGAGCTCGCGCTCCCCAGGGAACGCTGAGCCGGGCGGAGGCCGTCGATCACCTCGCCCGGGCGGACGCCCTCCTGGCGTCGGGCGACCTCCAGGACGCCGCCAACCTGTACTCGCGGGTGGTCGGCTATCCCGAGCCCGCGATCACCGCAGCCGCCCTGCTCGGGATCGGCAACGTCTGGTTTCGGGCGAGCGAGGAAGACCAGGCGCTCAGCAGCTGGCGGGCGGCGGCGGCCTTGGGCGAGACGCCCAGCAGCTACGGGGCCTGGCGGAGCATCGCCGCCGAACTCGTCCGCCGGGGCAACCTGCGTGATGCGATCAGGGCCTATCGCGAGGCCGACCGGCGGGCCCCGTCGGGCGACAAGGCCGAGATCGCCTCGCGCCTCGGCTGGCTGGCCAAGGAGACTGGCGACAGCGGCGCTTCGCGCCGGTACTTCGCGCGGAGCCGGGGCGACGGCCTGCCGTTCTCGTTGACCTACGCGATCATCGCGGTCACGGTGGTCGCGTTCGTCCTGGCACCGCCCGGCAGCACCTGGTTCGACAACCTGCTCCTGGACAAGGCCGCGGTCGCCTCGGGCGAGTACTGGCGGCTGTTCACCGTAGCCCTCCTTCACGAGAACTTCCTGCACATCGCCTTCAACATGTACGCGCTCTACCTGGTCGGCCCGGTCGTCGAGCGGATCTACGGCTGGCGGCTGTTCCTGGTCATCTACCTCGCCTGCGCCCTGGCCGCATCGGTGGCGAGCTTCGTCTTCGGCGACCCGCTGATCGGCTCGGTCGGGGCATCCGGAGCGATCTTCGGCCTGTTCGGTGCCCTCTTCGTCGCCGGGCGGGTCCACAACCCGGTGCTCGACCGCCAGGGCCGGAGCCTGGCCGCCCAGATCGGCACGCTGATCATCCTGAACCTGGTGATCGGGTTCACTTTCGGGGCGGGCTCGATCGACAACTTCGCCCACATCGGCGGCCTGCTGGCGGGCGGCTGGCTGGGAGCCGTCCTCGTCCCGACCGGGGTTCCGACGCTGGCTGGTGGCTGGGTCAGGACGAACGGGCTGCCCCTGCCGACCGATCCGCGGTCGATGACCGCCCTGCGGATCCTGGCCGTCGTCGCGCTGCTCGCCCTGTGCGTAGCCGGGGTGATCGCCGGAAGCGACCCGACGCGCTTCGTCCAGCCGTAGCCGAACTCCAGGGCCAGCCGCGGACGGCACATCCGGACCGGACACTACCCGGCGACGCGCGGGGTACGAGGCAGGTCGATGATCACCCGGCCGCCGCGCGGGGCGAGCGATTCGGCGCGGGCCTCGCCGCCGTGGGCCCGGGCCAGCTCGCGCACGATCGCCAGTCCGAGGCCGCTGCCGGGACCACTCCGGGCAGGATCGCCCCGGTAGAAACGGTCGAAGATCCGCTCGGTCTGGCCGGGTGGGAAACCCGGGCCGTCATCGCTCACGAGGAGGGTGATCCACTCCGGTGTGGTCCGCGCCTCGAGCCAGACGTGGCCGCCCGGCGACGGGACGACGGCCAGGGCATTCTCGATCAGGTTGCCCAGGATCCGATCGACCGCCACCCGGTCGGCGCTGAAGCCGGGATCGAGCGGGGGAGGGACCGAGCCGGCCGGAGCCGCGCTCGCGCCGACCGCAGCCGGGCCCGGGCCGTCCGCCGTCGCCCCGATCACGTTCAGCTCGACTCCGAGGCCCGCCGCCCGGGCCCGGAAGCGCTCGACCGTCTGGTCGAGCAGGATCCGGGCGTCGATCTGCTCGGGCTGCAGGCCGCCCGCGCCCGTCCGGAGCCGCTCCATCGTGTCGAGCTCGGCCACCAGCCGTTCGAGCCGGGTGGCCTCCTGGCCGATCGCCTGGGCGGCCTTGACCGCCTCAGGGCCGGCCGCCGTCCCATCGGCGATCGCCGACGCAAAGCCGCCGATGACCGTCAGCGGCGTCCTCAGGTCGTGGCGCAGGTTGGCCAGCAGGCGGTCCTCGCGGGCGCGGGTCGCCCACAGCTCGGCGGTCATCGCGTTGAAGTGCTCGGTCAGCTCGCGGACCTCGCGGGGGCCCTCGAGCGCGACCGGAGCGCTGCTCGAGGCGGGGACGGCGGCCGTCGCCTGCTGGAGCCGGCGGAGCGGGCCGGTCACCGAGCCGGACAGGACGAATGCCAGCGGGCCGCCCACGAGCAGGACGGCCAGCAGGCCGATCGGCACCGCCCGGGCGAGGTCGCCCAGCGCCTCGCCGCCCGAGCGATCCAGCGTCGCGAAGACCACCGAGCGGGCGTTGACCTTGGTGGCTGCCCACGAATGCTCCCGGCCGTCGGTGAAGACGCTCGTGCTGTGGACGTCCTGGCCGCGCAGGGTGGCCGTGGCCAGGTCGATCGTCCCGGTCACCGAGGCGGCTCCGTTGATCGCGTGCAGGACACCGTCGGGTGTCGCCAGCAGGATGTCCACGCCGTTCGCCTCGAGCTCCGACTGGGTCTCGGCCAGGGCGCCCTGCAGGTTGCCCGACGCGATGCTCTGGCGGAGCTGGGGCAGGAGGCTGTCGGCGAGGTCAGCCATCCGGCTCTCGGTCGACGCCCGATGGAGGTCGCGCAGGACGACGAAGACCGTCCCGCCGATCGCGACGAGGAGGGCCAGCGACAGGATGGCAAAGGCGGCGATGATCCGCCCGCTCAGGCTGCGGGGCACGGGGCTCAGCCGGCGACCGGCTCGCGGCCGGGCGGCACCAGGCGGTAGCCGAGGCCGCGGATCGTCTCGATCGCCGGTCCATCGTCGCCCAGCTTCTTGCGAACCTCGGCCACATGGACGTCGACCGTCCGCGTCTCGCCGGGGAAGTCGGTGCCCCACACGCCTTCGAGGAGGGCGTCGCGGGTGAGCACGATCCCGGCGTCCCGGGCGAGGGCCGCCAGCAGGTCGAACTCGCGGGCGCGCAGCTCGAGCCGGCGCGGGCCGACCATCGCCTCGCGCCGGCGGGGATCGATGCGAAGGCTGCCGACCTCGATCGGGCGGCCGCCCCGGCCGGTCGCCTCGGTCCGCCGGAAGATCGCCTTGATCCGGGCGACGAGGGCCCGCGGGTTGAACGGCTTGGTCACGTAGTCGTCGGCGCCGAGCTCGAGCCCGACGATCGAGTCGACGACGTCGTCGCGGGCGGTGAGCATCACGATCGGGACGTCGCCACGCCGGCGGAGCTCGCGGCAGACCTCGAACCCGTCGAGCTTCGGCAGCATCAGGTCGAGGATCACCAGGTCGGGGTCGTGCCGGGCGTGCAGGGCGAGCGCCTCCTCGCCGTCGCCGGCGCTGATCACCGCCCAGCCCTCCTTCTCGAGGTAGAGCCTCAGGAGCTCGACGATGTTGCGCTCGTCGTCCACGACCAGGATCGTCTTCATCGCGCCGAGGATACCCGGGCCGATCCCGGCTCATGCCCTCGTGTGTAAGCGCCGGGTAAGCCGCGTCGACCCGGTCCGGCGCGCCCGTCCGTGGCGGCCGGCCCGGATGCCGTACGATCGGGCCGATGTTCGCGACGCTCCACGGTGCGTATCCCGGGCCCGCGGTCGACCGCGACGACCCCGCCTCGCTCGAGCGGGCCGTCGCCGAGGTCCTCGAGGAGCAGGCCGTGGCCGGTCTCACCCTGCTGACCGATGGCGGGCTGCGCGGCCCCGACCTGCTGGCCGCGACCGTGGCCGGCCTGGCCGGCATCGAACCGATGATCGGCGATTCTCATCCGGCCCGGGTGGTCAGCCTGCCGGCCTGGCAACGCCCGGGTCTGGTCGACGCATGGCGGCGGACCGCCGAGCTGACCGACCTCGCGGTCAAGGGCCGGTTGGTCGGTCCGTATTCGCTGGGCCGCCGCCTCGAGCACGGAACCTTCGGCCGGCGGCGCCTGACGATGGCCCTGGCCGAAGCACTCAACCACGAGTTGGGTGCCCTGGCCGAAGCCGGCTGTCCGTTCGTCCAGGTCGAGGAGGACGAGGCCGTCCGGATCGGCTCGGACGAACGGGAGCGGGCCCTCTTCCGAGAGTCCCAGGTCCGCCTGCTCGACGGCGTCCCGGACGCCTCGGCCGCGTTCCATCGCTGCCTGGCGGTCAGTGGGGGCAATGCCGACACGGCCGGCCCGGCGACCTTCTTCGAGGCGCCCTACGAGAGCTACTTCTTCGACCTGATCGACGGCCCCGACAACTGGCGCCTGATCAGCCGCGCCCCCCCCGAGCGCGGGATCGTATGCGGCGCGGTCGATACCCGTGATCCGCGGATCGACGACAAGGAGCTGATCGTGTGGGCGGCCTCCTACGCGGCCAGCGGCGGGCGCGGCTACGAGCGGGTCGGCGTGGCGCCGGCCGGCAGCCTGGCCGGTTTCGAGCGTGCGGTCGCCCGACGCAAGATCGAACGCCTGGGCGAGTCGGCCCGGATCATCGAGGAGCGCGCCGAGGTCCCGATCCAGGCCCGCCTCGATCCGCGCGCGGTCGACAGCCGGAGCGCCGCCCTCGGCCGCTGGACGCCCCCGTCCGAGCTGCCCCCGCGCCGGCCCCGCTGATCGTGACCGGGCCGGCCGGCCGGCTCGTCCGGGCCGGGACCCTGATCGTCATCGTCCTGGCGGTCGTCATCTCGGTCCGCCTGTTCCTGGTGATCGACGCGCAGGACCACTCCGTGAGCGACACGCTGATCGGCTTCGTGCCGAATGACCTGATCGTCTGGGCGGCCGCCCTGGCCGGCGTCTGGCTCCTCCGTCGCGCAGGCCGGACCAGCTCCTGATCGAGGTTGTCAGCAGCCCGCCGGAGTGCCAGCATTGCCGCCATCGGTCGTGGTACCGCAGCGCCGGAGTCGAGCCCGGCCGCATGGAGGGCATGCCAGGTGACTGAGCAGGTCAGGCTCACGGTCAACGGGGTTCCCCACGAGATCAGCGTCGAGCCGCGCCAGCTGCTCGTCCACGCCCTGCGCGAGGACCTTGGCCTGACCGGCACCCACGTCGGCTGCGACACGAGCCAGTGCGGCGCGTGCACCGTCGAGCTCGACGGAGCGGCGGTCAAGTCGTGCACGGTGCTGGCCGTCCAGGCCGACGGTGCGATCGATCACCACGATCGAGGGGCTCGCCCCGGCGGGCGGCCTGCACGCCATCCAGAACGCGTTCTGGGAGAAGCACGGGCTCCAGTGCGGGTTCTGCACGCCGGGCATGATCATGGCGGCGTCCGACCTGCTGGCCCGGAACCCCGACCCCACGGACGACGAGATCCGCCACGGGATCGAGGGCAACCTGTGCCGCTGCACGGGCTACCAGAACATCGTGGCAGCGATCCGCGAGGCCGCGTCCACCCTCCGGTCGGGGGCTTCCGTCCCGGCCGGCGCGCACGACTGACAGGAGGCTCCCGATGGCCACCGACGTCCTCGGTGCCCCGATCAAGCGGGTCGAGGATCCCCGTTTCATCACCGGCAAGGGCCGCTACCTCGACGACATCAAGCTCGCCGGGATGACCTACATGAGCATCCTCCGCAGCCCCTATGCCCACGCCAACATCCGCTCGATCGACATCTCGCGGGCCAAGGCGATGCCCGGAGTCGCGCTCGTCCTGGTTGGCTCGGACATCCCCTACAACCCGCTGCCCGATGGCCTGGCCGGCCGGCGGCGTGGCGGGCATCCAGAACAACGTCAACACGCCCCGGGTGCTGGCCACCGACAGCGTCAAGTGGACCGGCGAGGGCGTGGCCGCGGTGATCGCCGAGACGGCCGCCCAGGCCGTCGACGCGCTCGAAGCGATCGACGTCGAGTGGGAGCCCCTGCCGGTCGTGGTCGATGCCGAGAAGGCGACCCAGCCGGGAGCGCCGCAGCTCCACGAGAATGCCCCGAACAACGTCGTCTTCGACTGGACGGTCGGCGACAAGGCCGGCACCGACGCCGCGATCCAGGCCGCCGACGTCGTCGTCCGCCAGCGGATCGTGAACCAGCGCCTGATCCCGAACCCGATGGAGGTCCGCGGCGACATCGGGGTGTTCAACCCGGGCACCGACGAATACACGATCTGGATGTCCAGCCAGACGCCCCATATCCAGCGGCTCCTGCTGGCCGCGTTCGTGATGGGCATCCCCGAGAACAAGATCCGGTGCATCAGCCCGGACATCGGCGGCGCCTTCGGCACGAAGATCTTCTGCTATGCCGACATGGCCCTCTGCCTGTTCGCCTCGAAGGCGCTCGATGGCCGTCCGGTCAAGTGGGTCGAGACGCGCCGCGAGAACTACCAGAGCACGATCCACGGCCGCGACCACATCACCTACCTCGAGGTCGCCGGCACCCGCGAGGGCGAGATCACCGGCCTCCGGGTGAAGACCTTCGCCAACCTCGGCGGGCGCCTGTCGACGATCGGCCCGGGCATCCCGACGACCCTTTACGGGCGAGTCCTGTCGGGCTGCTACAAGATCCCCAACGTCTACTGCGAGGTCACCGGCGTCTACACCAACACGACCTTCGTCGACGCCTATCGCGGAGCGGGTCGGCCCGAGGCTGCCTACGTCATCGAGCGGGCGATGGACCTCTTCGCCGACGAGATCGGGATGGATCCGGCGGAGCTCCGCCGGCGCAACTTCATCGCTCCCGACAAGTTCCCCTACGACAATCCGTCAGGCCTGGGCACGGCCTCCAACGGCGAAAAGATCTATATCGACTCGGGCAACTACGAGCCGGCCATGGACCTGGCCCTCGCGACGGTCGGCTACGCCTCGCTCGACAAGGCCAAGGCCGACGCCCGGGCCCGCGGCAAGTACCTCGGCCTCGGCCTGTCGACCTACATCGAGGTGTGCGGTGTCGCCCCATCGAAGTGGATCGGCGCGGTGGGCGAGGGCTGGGGCGCGGCGATGTGGGAGTCGGCCAACCTGAAGATCCACCTGACCGGCAAGGTCGTTCTGACGATGGGCACCCAGCCCCAGGGCCAGGGCCACGAGACGACCTATTCGCAGATCGTGGCATCCGAGCTGGGCATCCCGATGGACGACGTGATCGTCCAGCACTCCGACACCCAGGGCACGCCGTTCGGCTATGGCTCGTACGGCAGCCGGACCTCGTCCGTGGGCGGGACCGCCGCAGTCAAGGTGATCGGCAAGATCCGCGAGAAGGCCCGCCAGTACGCGGCCCACATGCTCGAGGCTTCGGTCGACGACATCGAGGTCGTCGGCGCCGAATACCGGGTGAAGGGCTCGCCCGAGAAGAAGAAGACCCTCCAGGAGATCGCCTTCGCCCTCGACCTCGGGTTCAGCCTGCCGGCCGGGATGGAGCCGTACCTCGACGAGACGTCCTACTACGACACCCCGAATTGCACCTGGCCGTTCGGCACCCATGTCGCGGTCGTCGAGATCGACGAGGAGACGGGCAAGGTCGATCTCGTCCGATACGTCGCCGTCGACGACGTCGGCAAGAAGATCAACCCGATGATCGTCGACGGCCAGCTCCACGGTGGGATCGCCCAGGGCGTCGGCCAGGCCCTCTGGGAGGGCGCGGTCTACGGCGACGACGGCCAGCTGCTGTCGGGCTCGATGCTCGACTATGCGGTGCCCCGCGCATCGTGGTTCCCCCACTTCGAGCTGGGCGAGACGGTCACGCCATCGCCGGTCAATCCGCTCGGGGTCAAGGGCGTCGGCGAGGCCGGCGCGATCGCCAGCACGGCCGCCGTTGCCAACGCGGTGATCGACGCCCTCAGCCCGTTCGGGATTCGCCACCTCGACATGCCCTACACCGCGCCGAAGGTCTGGCGTGCGATGCACGACAAGGAGGCCCGCTCGTGATCCCGGCCGCGTTCGACTACGCCCGACCGACCAGCCTCGACGAGGCGCTCGCGCTCCTCGCCCGGGGCGCCGGCTCGGCCAAGGTCCTGGCCGGCGGCCAGAGCCTCCTGCCGCTCATGCGCCTGCGCCTGGCCAGCCCGGCCGGGCTGATCGACATCGGCCGCCTCGGCGAGTTGCGGGCGATCCGCGACCTCGGCGGCGGGGCGACCGGGATCGGCGCCCTGGCCACGTATCGCGCCGTGCTCGACTCCGAGCTTGCGACGCGCAACCATCCGATCCTGGCCACCGCCATCCCGATGATCGGCGACGTCCAGGTCCGCAACCGGGGCACGCTCGGCGGCGCGGTCGCCCATGCCGACCCGGCCTCGGACATGCCCGCGATCCTGCTCGCCCTCGACGCGACCCTGGCGATCCGCTCGAGCGGCGGCGAGCGGGTGGTGGCGGTCGACGGCTTCTTCCAGGGTGCCTTCGCGACCGACCTCGGCGAGGACGAGATCCTGACCGAGATCCGCCTGCCGGCAACGCCGCCCGGAGTGGGCATGGCCTACCGCGCGATCGAGCAGCCGGCCTCCGGCTACTCGATGGTCGGCGTGGCCGCCGTGGTCGGGCGGAACGGGGGCTCGATCGGTCATGCCCGGATCGCGATCACCGGGGTGGGCGAGGTCGCCTACCGGGCGACCGGCGTCGAGAAGGCCCTGCTCGGCAGCGACGGCGGAGCCGCCGCGATCGCCGCCGCCGCGGCCCATGCCGCCGACGGCCGGACCGTCGCCTCGGACTTCAACGCGAGCGCCGAATACCGGGCCGCGATGGCCGCCGTCCACACCCGGCGGGCGATCGAGGCGGCACTGGCCGCGATCGGCTGACCGGGCCGATCGGTCCGGGCCGGCAGGGCAGGGGATGAGGATCGCCCGACTCGTGCCGGGTGCCGACCCGGACGCCGGCCTCGTCGGAGCCGTCCTGGCCGGCGATCTCGTCGTGGCCGGCACGCGTTGGCCGAAGGGCCGGCGACTGTCGGCCGCCGACCTCAATTGGCTGGCTCGGCCGGGCGCGGTCGCCGGCGCCCGGCGCGAGCTGCCCGCGGCCGGCCTGACCGTCCTGGTGCCCGGCCCGGACGACGTGCACGAGGACGACGCGGCGATCCGGCTGGCCGACCTGGTGATGGGCACGGGTTTGACGCGTCGCGGTCCGGCCGAGAGCCGGGTCGACCTGCTGGCCGCCGCCGACGGCGTGGTCCACGTTCGCGTCGGCCGGCTCGAACGGCTCAATCGGATCGACATGATCGATGTCTTCACCGTCTTCGACCGCCAGGTCGTGCGGGCCGGCGACCTCGTTGCGAGCGCTAAGATCGCGCCGCACCTGATCCCGGGGCGGTCCTCGAGCGGGCCGCCGCCGTCCTCGGTGAACGCGGCCTGGTCGATGTCGCCCCGTTCGTCGCCCGCCGGGTGGCGGCCGTCGTCAAGGAATCGCTCCAGGGAGCGGCCCGAGAGCGCTTCGAGGCGACCGTCCGTTTGAAGGTCGAGGCGCTCGGCTCCGCCCTGATCGGGATCGCCTACGTCGACGACACGACCGATGCGGTCGCGGCCGCGCTCGGCGCTGCTTCGCGTTCGGCCGACGTGATCCTGACCGCCGGCTCGGCCTCGACCGACCCGTCGGATGCGTTCTTCGTTGCGCTCGACCGACTCGGCGGGCGGGTCGTCCGCCATGGCGTGCCGGCCCACCCCGGCTCGATGCTCTGGCTGGCCCGGCTCGGCCGGGCCGACGTGCTCGGCCTGCCGACCTGTGGGGCGTACTCGAAGGCGACCGCGGCGGACCTCGTCCTGCCCCGCCTGCTGACCGGCGAGCGGGCCTCGGCCGCCCTCGTCGCCGGGCTCGGCCACGGCGGGATCCTGTCCCGGTCGATGCGCTTTCGGTTCCCGGCCTATGCCCGGCAACTCGACTCTCCAGACGGTTGAGCGCTCGCGGCGGTAAATTCGGGGCATGACTGCAGCCAGGTCGAGTGGGCGGCCGGCCGGGACGGCCTCGGTCGAGGCAATCCAGGCCTCGTTCCGCGAGCGCGACTACATCGCCGATCGTTCGGTCGCCACGGCCGTCTTCCTGGCCCTTGAGCTCGAACGGCCGCTCCTCCTCGAGGGCGAGGCGGGCGTGGGCAAGACCGAGCTGGCCAAGGTCCTGGCGGCCACCCTCGGCGCCCCGTTGATCCGGCTCCAGTGCTACGAAGGTCTCGATGTCACGAGCGCCGTCTACGAGTGGAACTACCCGCGCCAGATGCTCGAGATCCGCCTGCTCGAGGCGCGCGGCGAGGCCGATCGGGCCACCGCCCACGACATCTTCGGGCCCGACTTCCTGATCCGCCGGCCGCTCCTCCAGGCCCTCGACGCCCACCACGGGGCGGCCCCGGTCCTGCTGATCGACGAGATCGACCGGGCCGATGAGGAGTTCGAGGCGTACCTCCTCGAGATCCTGTCCGACTTCCAGGTGACCGTTCCCGAGATCGGCACGATCAAGGCCGAGCTCGTGCCGCGGGTGATCCTGACGAGCAACCGGACGCGCGAGGTCCACGACGCCCTGAAGCGGCGCTGCCTCTACCACTGGATCGACTACCCGAGCTTCGAACGGGAGCTCGAGATCGTCCTGACCCGGGTCCCGGCCGCGCCCGAACGGCTCGCCCGCCAGATCGTCGGCTTCGTCCACCGCCTGCGCGAGACCGACCTGACCAAGGTCCCCGGGGTCGCCGAGACGCTCGACTGGGCATCGGCCCTGCTCGCCCTCGGCGCGGCCGAGCTGACCCCCGCCGTCGTCGACGAGACGCTCGGCGTCGTCCTCAAGTACGAGGAGGACGTCCGCTCCGTCCGGGGCGAGAACGCCCGGCAGCTGCTCGAGGAGCTCGCCCCCGGCGCGTAGCCGCGGCGAGCAGTCCCAAGCGACCGATCCGATGGCCAGCGACCTTGTCCAGGGGCAGGTGCCGCCCTGGATCGTGCCGCTCGAGGCGCCCGGCCTCGGCCGCGGGACGGCGATCGACGGGCGGCGCTTCCTCGGCCGGGCCGTCCGCTTCGCCCGCGAGCTCCGGCTTGCCGGGCTGGCGACCGACCTGGGCGCGGCGATCGATTTCAGCCGGGCGCTCGGGATCGTGGCGCTCGGCGACCGCGAGCAGGTCCGGGCCGCCGGCGAGGCCGTCTTCGTCCGGCGGCGCGACGAGATCGAGACCTACAACCTCGTCTTCGAACGGTTCTGGCGGCGGCGCGGGACACGCCTGCCGGCCCAGGAAGGTCCCCTTCCCGCCCAGCCCCCGCGCGAGGAGGCGGCCGACGAGGACGAGGAGAAGGGCGTCGGCGACGAGGCCCTGACCCAGGAGGTGCGAGAGTCGACACCGGAGGGCTCACCGCGCTCGGTCGACGACGGCTCGGACACCGACGAGGATGGCGCCCTGGGCGGGCTGGCCGTGTCCGAGCTGGCCTACGGCCAGGGTGAGGTCGACCGGCACCAGCAGTTCGACCGGATGAGCGCGGCCGAGCTGCGCGACGCCGAGCGCCTGATCGACCTCCTGCTGCCCAATCTCGAGCGTCGCCGGACGCGCCGGAGCGAGCTCCACCACCACGGCCGGACCGTCGCCCCCCGGGTGATGTTCCGGCGCAGCCTGGCCACCGGCGGCGACGTGGTCGACTGGGTCTGGCGACGGCCCGTCCGGAGGCCGCGCCAGCTCGTCGTCATCTGCGACATCTCGGGCTCGATGGAGCGCCATGCCCGGCTCCTCCTGCGCTTCAGCCAGGCGCTGGCCGCGTCGGCCGTCCGGACCGAGGCGTTCGTCTTCGGGACGCGCCTGACCCGGGTGACCCGCCTGCTGCGCGACCGCGACCGCGACCGTGCCCTGACCCGGGTCTCGCTGAGCGTCAGCGACTGGTCGGGCGGGACCCGGATCGGCGAGTCGTTCCGGACATTCAACCTGCGCTGGGCACGCCGGGTCCTGCGCAGCGAGTGCGATCGTGGTCGTCGTCAGCGACGGCTGGGACCGGGGCGATCCGGACCTCGTGGCGGCCGAGACGGCCCGCCTCCAGCGCAGCTGCCATCGCCTGATCTGGCTCAACCCGCTGGCGAGCGCGCCTGGCTACCAGCCGCTCGCGGCGGGGATGTCGGCGGCACTGCCGTACATCGACGACTTCGTGCCGGCCGGCACGATCGCCAGCCTGCAGCGCCTCGGCGTGCTCCTGTCGAATTCGTCGACCCGGCGGGAGGCCGACCGGCGGCTGCAGGCCGGAAGCCAGCCCGGCCCGGTCACCTTCAGCCGGGCCGGCTTCCGGCAGACCGAATCCGGCGCTCCGCGGCCGGCCCGGATCGTCAGCCTGCGGCCCGAGGTCCGGCGGATGACGACGATGGCAGGCGAGGACGGCCAGCCGGGCACCGCCCGGCCCCTGCCCGGGTAGAGCCAAAGGATCGAGGAAGCGATGCGTGAGTTGATCGACACCCTGGATGGCTGGCAGGGCGAGGGCGTGCCGTTCGGGCGGGCGGTGGTCGTCCGCACGTTCGGCTCGGCCCCCCGGCCGGAGGGGGCGGTCCTCCTGGCCGCGGCCGACGGCCGGCTGGCCGGCTCGGTCAGCGGGGGTTGCGTGGAGGGCGCCGCGTTCGAGCAGATCGAGGCCGCGCGGGGCGACGACCGGGCCCGGGTGATCCGCTACGGGATCAGCGACGAGCAGGCCTGGGACGTCGGCCTGGCCTGCGGCGGCACGATCGACGTGCTCGTCGAGCCGCGGGTCCGGCCCGAGATCGTGGCCGCGGCCCGGACGGCCGGCGCGTGCGTCGCGATCCCGCTGCCGGCCGGCTCGCCGACGGCCGAGTTCGGGCCCGTGGCGCCGACGGCCGGGGCGGCCATGCCGCCCGTCGTCCTGATCGGGGCAGACGGCGTGCTGACCGGCTCGCTCGGCACGCCCCCCGAGGACGAGGCGCTGCGGACCGCGGCGCTGGCGGCCCTCGATCGGGGCGAGTCGGGCACGGTCGAGATCGGCCCGCGCCAGGTCTTCCTGGAGGCCTATCCGGTCCGGCCGCGGCTCGTCGTCGTCGGTGCCGTGGAGGTCGCCCGGTATCTCGTGCGCTTCGCCCGCGAGCTCGGCTACGAGACGATCGTGGTCGACGGGCGAGCCTCGTTCGCAACCCCGGCCCGCTTCCCGGATGTCGACCGGCTCGTCGTCGGCTGGCCCGACGAGGTCGCCGACGAGATCGGGCTCGGACCCGCCGACGCGGTCGCGGTCCTGACCCACGACGTGAAGTTCGACGAGCCGGCGATCGTCGAGGCGCTCCACCGGCATTGCCGCTATGTCGGCGCCGTCGGCTCGCGCAAGACCCAGGGCGATCGGCGCGAGCGGCTCATGGGGGCCGGCGTGAGCCCGGCCGAGCTCGACCAGCTGCGCGGCCCGATCGGGCTCGACCTCGGCGGACGGGCGCCGGCCGAAACGGCCCTGGCGATCATGGCCGAGATCGTGGCCGAACGGCGGGGCGGCACGGGCCGCCCCATGCGCGAGCGCGCCCAGGCGTGAGCCGGCCGAGGCAGCTTCTTCGGTGGACCCCCGCCTCGTGACCGACCCGGGCACGACCGCGGCTGTCGTCCTCGCCGCCGGCGCCGGGTCGAGGTTCGGCGGCGGAAAGCTGCTGGCCGAGCTGGCCGGCCGGCCGCTCCTCGACCATGTCCTCGGCACGATCGAAGCGGCCCGGCTGTCCGAGACCGTCGTGGTGGTCGGGCCCGGGACGCCCGAGCTCGAGAGGATCGCGCTCGCCCACGGTGCCCGGGTCGTCGTCAACCCGCGACCGCAGGACGGCCTGTCGAGCTCCGTGCGGGCCGGCCTGGGCGCGCTCGGACCAGGCACGACCGCCGCCCTCGTCGTCCTGGGCGACCAGCCGCTCACCAGCCTCGGCGTGATCGAGGCGGTGCTCGGAGCCGAGCTGCCCGAGGGGCGCTCGATCGTCGTCCCGCGTTACCGCGCCGGGGGCGGTTCGAACCCGGCCCTGATCCTGGCGGCGGCCTGGCCGCTGGCCCGCCAGCTGGAGGGCGATCGCGGCTTCGGCCCGCTGATCGGGGCCCATCCGGAGCTGGTCACCGAAGTCGAGGTCGAGGGCGACAACAGCGACGTGGACACGCCAGGTGATCTCGCCGCCCTTGCCTGGGGTCTCCGAGTTCGGGCGGACCGGGAGCAGGCCGAGCGGCTGCGGGAGTCGCCGCCGCCAGCCGACTTCTACGGCCCGGTCACGGGCCTCTTCCGGGCGGATCCCCGGCGGACCGACGACCCGGTCCTCGATGCCGTGCTCGCCCTCGCCCACCGCACGGACCGCTGGCTCGACGTCGGCGCCGGAGCCGGTCGCTTCGCCCTGCCGCTTGGCCTGAAGGTGCGCGAGGTGATCGCCCTTGATCCGTCGCCCGCGATGCTCGCCGCGCTGCGTGAGCTGGCCGTCGAGCACCGGGTGGACAACGTCCGGACGATCGAGGCGCGCTGGCCGCCAGCGGCCGATTCTGCCGACGGGGCCGGTCGACCGGCGCTCCACGCCGACGCCGTCCTGATTGCCCATGTCGGCTACGACATCGAGGCAATCGGGCCGTTCCTCGACGCGCTGGAAAGGGCGGCCAGCCGATTGTGCGTTGCGATCCTCAACGACGTCACGCCGGCGTTCGCGGCGTCGGCGTTCTGGCCGGCGATCCACGGCGAGGCGCGGGTGTTGCTGCCCGCCCTGCCCGAGTTCCTCGAGCTGCTCCGGGCGCGCGGCCGCGAGCCGGAGGTCACCCTGGTCGAACGCTCGCCGCGCGAATACCCGTCGCGAGCGGACCTCATCCGGTGGGTCCGTCAGCAGCTCTTCGTGGAAGAGGGGAGCGAGCGGGATCGTCGCCTGCTCGAGCTGGTCGACGCCGCCACGCTGCAGACGAGGGGCGGTCTCCGGCTCGCGGACCAGTCCGCCGGCAGTGTCGGCGTCGTCAGCTGGCGCCCCTAGGCGACGATGCGCTTCGGCCTCGACAAGATGCCGCCCGATGCGCTTCTGTCCGGCTATCCCGAGGCGATCGTCGAGCTGGTCGAGGAGCTCCGGCTCATCGTCCGGCGCGCCGTTCCGGAGGCGAGCGAGGCGGTGCGTCCCGGCTGGCGGTTGATCGGCTACGACCTGCCGGTCGGTCGTCGAACCACCTTCTGGGCGTGGGTGATGCCCGAGCCGGGACACGTCCACCTCGGCTTCCCACAGGGGATTCTCATGGCCGACTCGGCGGGCGTCCTCGAGGGTGCGGGAATCACGAAGCGCGCGCGCTGGCTCACCGTCTCGCCCGGGGACCAGCTGGACGGCGGCCTGTTCGCCGACTGCGCCGTCGAGGCCGCCCGGATCGCCCGGTTGTCCCGATCGGAACGGATGGCGGTGGCGCTCGACCGCGAGGCCCGCTGGGACTCGCGGTGTTTGCCGCCCGATCCGCGTTGACGGGGGAGGGGCTCGGGCCTATCCTCGGAGGCACGACCCTCGCGCAAGCGCCCGGAGCCCCACCCGACCCTGGGGCCGACGGAGCGCGCGCCTGAGTCGCCGGCAAGACTGCGCGCTCGTCACGGTTCGACGCACGCGGCGAGATGATGCGAAGGAGGACGGATGATCCCGGCTCAATTCGACTACGTCCGGCCGGCGGCCATGCACGAGGCGCTGCAGATCCTGGCCGATCGCGAGGGTGAGGCCAAGGTCCTGTCCGGCGGTTACAGCCTCTTGCCGCTGCTCAAGCTCCGCCTCGCCTCGCCGGCCCTGCTCGTCGACATCCAGGATATCGATGGACTCGATGAGGTGATCGAGACCGACGACGGCCTGCGGATCGGCGCCCGGACGACCCATCGCAGGATCCTCGAGAACCCGGCCGTGGTGGCCCACCATCCGCTTCTGGTCGACGCCGCCGGCGGGATCGGCGATCCCCAGGTCCGCAACTGGGGAACGATCGGCGGCTCCTGCGCGCATGCCGACCCGTCGTCGGACTGGCCGGCGGTCCTGATCGCCAGCCGGGCCACGGTCTTCCTGCGGAGCGTCTCCGGCGAGCGAACCGTCGCGGCCCGGGACTTCTTCCTCGACACGTTCCAGACGGCGATCGAGCCGACCGAGCTGCTGACCGAGGTCCTGATCCCGCGGCCGGCCCGCCCGTCGGGCGAGGCCTACGCCAAGCTCGAACGCCGAGCCGGCGACTTTGCCACGGTCGGCGTCGCCGCCGTGCTCTCGCTCGGGGCCGACGGCAGGATCGCGGCGGCCGGGATCGGCCTGACCGCGGTGGCCGAGGCTCCGTTCGCCGCGACGGGCGCCGAGCGGGCCCTGGTCGGCCAGGAGCCCAACGAGGCGACCTTCCAGGCTGCCGGGGCCGCGGCGGCCGCCGAGTCTCGCCCTGGCAGCGATTCGCATGGTCCGGAGGAGTACAAGCGAGCGATGGTCAAGGAAATGGTCGTCCGGGCCCTGCGCTCGGCAGCCGGCCGCGCGCTGGCCCAGCGGTAGGAGCAAGAGATGACCACCCAGCACATCAAGCTCACGGTCAACGGCGAGGTTCGCGAGGCGGACGTCGAGCCCCGCCTCCTGCTCGTCCACCTGATCCGCGACGTCTTCGAGATGACCGGCACCCACATCGGCTGCGACACGAGCAACTGTGGCGCATGCACCGTGCTGGTCGACGGCGAGAGCGCCAAGTCGTGCACGATGCTGGCGGTCAGCGCCGACGGCCACGAGGTCAAGACGATCGAGGGCATGGCCAGCGGGGCCGCCCTCCATCCCCTCCAGCAGGCGTTCTGGGACCAGCACGGCCTGCAATGCGGCTTCTGCACACCGGGCATGATCATGCAGGCGTCGTGGCTCCTCGCCCGCAACCCGGAGCCCAGCGAGTCCGAGATCCGCCACGGGATCGCGGGCAACCTGTGCCGCTGCACCGGCTACGTCAACATCGTCAAGGCAATCGACCAGGCAGCCGGCGAGCTGCGGGCGAGCGCCTCCACCGACGCGCCGGCCGAGCCGGCCGCGGCCAGCTGAGCGAGGGCGACCAAGATGGCCGACGCGACAGTCCAGGAGACGCCCCAGACCACCGCCGAGGTCGGCGGGATGGGCCATTCGGTCAAGCGCAAGGAAGACCCCCGCTTCATCCGCGGCCAGGGCGAATACATCGACGACCTGGTCCTGCCCGGGATGCTCTGGCTGGACATCGTCCGGAGCCCGTATGCGCACGCCACGATCAAGGGGATCGACGCGTCCGAGGCGCTCAAGATCCCTGGTGTCCTGGCGGTGATCACCGGGGCCGATCTCGAGAAGGCCGGCCTGCACTGGATGCCGACCCTGGCCGGCGACAAGCAGATGGTCCTGCCCACCGACACGGTGATGTACCAGGCCCAGGAAGTCGCCGCGGTCGTCGCGACGTCGCGCTACATCGCCGCCGACGGCGTGGCCGCCGTGACGGTCGATTACGAGCCCCTGCCGGTCATCGTCGACCCGTTCAAGTCGCTCGAGCCCGATGCCTTCGTGCTCCGTCCCGACCGCGGTCCGGACAAGGCGAACAACCATATCTGGCACTGGGAATCGGGCGACCGGGCGGCGACCGACGCGGCCATGGACGCCGCCGAGGTCCGCGTGTCCCAGGACATCTACATCCCCCGGATCCACGTTGCCTCGATCGAGACATGCGGCTGCATCGCCGACTGGAACGCGACCCGCGGCCAGCTGACCCTGCACATGACCAGCCAGGCACCGCACGTGATCCGGACCGTCCTGGCCCTGGTGTCGGGCCTGCCCGAGCAGAACATCCGGGTCAAGACCCACGACATCGGCGGCGGCTTCGGGGGCAAGGTGCCGGTCTATCCCGGCTACGTCCTGGCGGTCGTCGCCTCGCTGACCACGGGCAAGCCGGTCAAGTGGATCGAGGATCGCTCGGAGAACCTGCAGGCCGACTCGTTTGCCCGGGACTACCACATCCACGCCGAGCTCGGCGCGACGAAGGCGGGCAAGATCACCTCGCTCAAGGTCAGGACGGTGGCCGACCACGGCTACACCGACGCCGCCGCCGACCCATCGAAGTATCCGGCCGGCCTGTTCAACGTGATCACCGGCTCGTATGACTTCCCGAACGCGTTCGTCGAGGTCGACGGCGTCTACACGAACAAGCCGCCCGGAGGGGTCGCCTACCGCTGCTCGTTCCGGGTGACCGAGGCCGTCCATGCGATCGAGCGGATGGTCGACATCCTGGCCCACGACATCGGCAAGGACCCGGCCCAGCTCCGGATGGACAACTTCATCCAGCCCGAGCAGTTCCCGTACCAGACCCCGACCGGCTGGTCGTACGACTCGGGCAACTACCCGCGCGCGCTCCAGAAGGCACTCGACATGATCGGCTACGACGACCTGCGCAAGGAGCAGGCCGAGAAACGGGCCCGGGGCGAGCTGATGGGCATCGGCATCAGCTCGTTCACCGAGATCGTCGGGGCCGGCCCATCCCATGACTTCGACATCCTCGGCATCAAGATGTTCGACAGCTGCGAGATCCGGGTCCATCCGACCGGCAAGGTCCTGGCCCGCATCGGTGTCCAGACCCAAGGCCAGGGCCACGAGACCACGTTCGCCCAGATCATCGCGGAGGAGCTTGGCTTCCCGGTCGCCGATATCAAGATCGAATACGGCGACACGGACACCGCGCCCTACGGGCTTGGCACCTACGCCTCGCGCTCCACCCCGGTCGCCGGGGCGGCCACCGCGGTCGCCGCGCGCAAGATCCGGGACAAGGCTCGCAAGATCGCCGCCCACCTGCTCGAGGCCAGCGAGGACGACCTCGAGTGGGACCAACGGCAAGTTCTCGTCAAGGGCTCGCCCGACAAGTCGAAGACGATCCAGGAGATTGCCTTCGCCGCCTACACCAACCATCCGGCCGGGCATGGAAGCGGGCCTCGAGGCGGTCGACTACTACGACCCGCCGAACCTGACCTTCCCGTTCGGCAGCTACATCTGCGTCGTCGACATCGACCGGGGCACCGGCCAGGTGAGCATTCGCCGCTTCGTCGCGGTCGACGACTGCGGCAACATCATCAACCCGATGATCGTCGAAGGGCAGATCCACGGCGGCCTGACGATGGGCCTCGCCCCGTCGCTGTACGAGCAGATCACCTACGACGAGCTGGGCAACAACCAGGCCGGGACGTTCATGGACTACCTCCTGCCGACGGCCGTCGAGACCCCCGCGTGGGAGACCGGCAAGACGAATACCCCGTCGCCCCACCACCCGATCGGGGCCAAGGGCGTGGGCGAGTCACCCACGGTCGGCGCGCCGCCGGCGATCGCCAACGCCGTCGTCGATGCCCTGTGGCATCTCGGCGTGCGCAACGTCGACATCCCGATGACGCCCCAGAAGATCTGGGCGATCCTCAACGAGAAGGGGGTCACGGCGTAGGTACCCCGCACCGGCCGGCGGCGCCACGATGACGCCGCCGGTCTCACTGTTCGAACGCGTCGTCGAGCTCGAGCGGGCCGGGCATTCGTTCGCGCTGGCCACGGTCGTGGCCGTCCGCCGGCCGACATCGGCCCGGCCGGGTGCCCGCGGGCTGATCCATCCGGACGGCACGATCGAGGGCTTCGTCGGCGGCAGCTGCGCCCGGCCGCTCGTGATCCGGGAGGGCCTGCGTGCCCTGGCCGACGGCCAGCCCCGGCTGCTCCGGATCAGCAAGGAGCTGCCCTCCGACTCGCGCCGGGGGGACGGCGTCATCGACGAGATCATGACCTGCCATTCGGGCGGCACACTGGAGATCTACGTGGAACCGCACCTGCCGGCCCCGGCCCTGTGGATCGCCGGGACGAGCCCGATCGCCTCGGCCATCGCCGAGATCGGCTCGGCGATGGGCTTCGCCGTGACGGTGATGGACCCGGTCGCCGAGGGCGGCCATCTGCCCGACACGATCCAGGTCGTTCCGGGCGACGACTTCGGCCTCCTGCCGGTCCCTGCGGTGGGACCGTACGTCGTGGTCGCCAGCCAGGGCACCTGGGACGAGGAGGCGGTCCGTTCGGCCCTCCGGCTGGAGCCGGCCTACGTTGGCCTGGTGGCCAGCCCGACCCGGGCCGAGACGGTCCGTGCCTGGCTGCTGTCCGAGGGCGTGGCGCCCGACCGGGTCGCGGCGGTGCGCGCGCCGGCCGGGCTCGACCTCGGGGCGGAGCAGGCGGCCGAGGTCGCGGTCTCGATCCTGGCCGAGCTCGTCCAGGTTCGGCGTGGCCGGGCACCCTTCGTCGCGGCCCCCGGCCCGGCGACCCTCGCCGGGGAGCAGGCCGTGCGACCGGCCGTTCCGGCCGTCGACGACATCGTCCTGCTCGATCCCGTGTGCGGGATGACCGTCGATCGAGCGAGTGCCCGGCACCTCGCCGAGCACGCCGGGATCGTGTACGCCTTCTGCTCGATCGGCTGCCGCTCGAGCTTCGTTCGAGAGCCCGAGGCCTACGTCGGCAGCGGCGCACCAACCGGCGGCTGAGCCGTCGATCCCCGGAGGAACCGATGCATTTCGAAGGCACCGTCGAGATCGCCGCGCCCCGCGCCAAGGTCTGGACCTTTGTCACCGACCCGGTCTCGGCCGGCTCATGCGGGCCCGGCGTCGAATCCGTCGAGCCCAGTGACGCGAGCCATTTCAAGGCCCGGGCGAAGGTGGGCATCGGCTTCATCAACGCCCGATTCGTCCTCGACGGCGAGATGGTCACGGTCACCGAGAACGAGGTGGCCGAGGTGAAGGCGCACGGCCAGGCGCCCGGCAGCGCCGTCGACGGCACGGCCACGATGCGCCTGAGCGATGGCGCGAACGGCGGCACGACGATGAACTGGAGCGCCGACCTCGACATCTCGGGCACGCTCGCCAGCCTGGGCGCCCGCCTGATCGAGGGGACGGCCAACAAGATGATCGGCCAGACCTTCGTGTGCATGAAGACCAAGCTCGAGGCCTGACTGGCGTCTCGAGGGTGGATCGCGAGTCGAATGGAGCACCTGGCCCGGGCGGTCGGTCCGATCTCGACGAACGTCCATGTCCTGGCCGACGAGGTCACCGGCGAGGCGATCGCGATCGACGCCGCGACCCCGTCACTGGCCTGGATCGTCGATGAGCTCGCCAGCCGGGGCTGGACGCTCAAGCTGATCGTCTCCACCCACGGCCACTGGGACCATATCGGCGACAACGCCGCGCTCAGTGCGCTGACCGGGGCGCCGATCGCCGTCCACCCGCTCGATCGGCAGCGCCTGGTCAAGCCGGAGCCGGTGATGGCCCCGTTCGAGATTCCGCCTTCGGTGCCGGCGGTCGAGCTGGCCGAGGGCGGCCTGATCCGCTTCGGCTCGCTCCGCCTCGAGGTGCTCCACACGCCCGGCCACACCGCGGGCTCGGTCTGCCTGCTCGCCTCCGACGACGGTCTCCTGCTCAGCGGCGACACGTTGTTCGCCGGTGGCTGGGGACGGGTCGACCTGGCCGGCGGCTCGGCCGAGGAGATGGCCGCCTCGATCAGCCGCCTCGGCCGGCTCGATCCGGGGATCCATGTCCTGCCGGGGCACGGTCCGTCGACGACGATCCGACGGGAGGCGGCCTGGATCGAGCTCGTCAGCCGGTCGGGTCGCCTCTTCGCCTGACGGCGCCCCGCCCGGCCGCGCCCCGCCCCGCCACGTCCCGGCTCAGGCGTCCCGGCTGTACTTGGCCGCGATCCGGCGATCGGCCTGGCGGCTGATCGCCTTCCAGCGGCGGCGCTCCTGGTCGCGCACGAGGGCATCCACCTTGCCCGCCTGGTGACGAGCCTCGCGTTCGAGCTTGTGCCAGCCGGCGAGCCGGTCGGCCGCCAGGCTGCCCGCCTGGATCGCCTGGCGGACCGCGCAGCCGGGTTCCGCGGCATGGGCGCAATCGGCGAACCGGCAGGCCCCGGCCAGCCGATCGATGTCGGCGAACGACGGCTCGAGCCCGTCGCCGTCCCACAGCCCGAGCTCGCGCATGCCCGGCGTGTCAAGCACGAGCCCGCCATCGGGGAGCAGGTGGATCTGGCGCCGGACCGTCGTGTGGCGGCCCCGGTCGTCGCCCTCGCGGACCGCCCTGACCGCGGCTCGCTCCTCGCCGGCGAGGCGGTTGACGAGGGTCGACTTGCCGACCCCGGACGAGCCGACGAAGGCCGCCGTGCGACCCGCCCCGATCCGGTCCCGGACGGCGTCGATGCCGCGCCCGTCGAAGGCGCTCACGACGAGGACGGCCGCGCCCGCGGCAACCTGACCGACCTCGAGCAGGATCGCCCCGGCGTCGGCGGCCAGGTCGGCCTTCGAGAGGAGCACGACCGGCTCGGCCCCGCTGTCCCAGGCGATCGCGACGTAGCGCTCGAGGCGGCGCAGGTTGAGGTCGCCGTTGAGCGAGGCGACGACGAAGACCACGTCGAGGTTGGCACCGACCACCTGGGCCTCGGTCCGGCGGCCGGCCGCCTTGCGGACGAGGGCGCTGCGGCGGGGCAGGATGGCCTGGATCACGGCTTCGCCCTGCCGGCCGATCTCGATCGCGACCCAGTCACCGACAGCCGGGAAACTGGCCGGGTCGCCGCCCGCGTCGAACCGGAAGCGGCCGCTGACGGATGCCGGTCGACCGCCGCCCGGGCCAAGGAGGTGGTACCGGCCCCGGTCCTCGGCCACGACCCGGGCGGCGGCCCGGCCGGCCGAGGCATGCTCGGCGTGGGCGTCGGCCAGGGCCGCCGTCCAGCCGAGCGCCTCGAGGTCCGGGGTGAGCGGATCCGGGGCCATCTCAGCCGACCCGCTTGAGCTTGCCGGTTCGCTTGGCGTAGCGCTCAGCCCGGCCGAACGCCCAGATCCCGAGCGGGATCAGGGTCGCGCCCATCACGAGGAGCGGCCAGACATCGCCGAGCAGGCCGGTGACCGGGACCCCGTCAATCAGTCCGGCCCGTACGCCGTCGAGCACGTAGGTCGCCGGCGAGACGTGGGACAGGACCTGCATCCAGGGCGGCAGGATCGTGATCGAGTAGTAGACCCCGCTGACGAGCAGCAGGCAGGACTGGAGCACGAACGTCATCTGTGCGCCGCGCTCGACGTACAGCAGGGGCAGGATCGCGGCGATCATGCCGATTCCGACGAAGCTGAACGAGCCGAGCAGGACGAAGGCGAGCGCGGTGACCGGATTGGCCCGGGCCAGGTCGAGCTGGGGGAAGAACAGGATCAGGACGACCAGGATCACGGCCGTGTGGATCAGGCCGTAGACGATCGCATACGCGATCGAGCCGATCAGCTGGGTCGCGCGCCGGATCGGCGCCATCATCGTGTACTCGAGCGTCCCCTCCCAGCGCTCCACGGCGACCGTCTCGGCGATCCATGAGAAGACGACCGAGAGGTAGTTCCAGAAGATCGCCCCGATCATCAGCGACAGGAGCAGCCGCGGATCGCCGGCCTGGGCACCGATCAGCGAGATCGACAGGGCCCCGGCGACCGAATAGACCAGGAACGCGAGCTCCCAGCCCCAGTACCGGCGGGTCAGGTTGAAGTTGCGCTCGATGAAGGCGAAGCTCGTCCTCATCTCGTGGCTGAGCATCGTCACGGGAGTGTCTCCAGCGTGTGGTCGCCCGGCCCGATCCCTCAGCGGGACCGGACCGGGCGAATGTTCGGGTCGGCTGCGAGACGGGCGCCGAAGCGGACCATCGAGCGGCCGATTGCCCGGCGAATCGGGCGGTTCCCTGGACGGCGGGCCTGCCGATTGGCCGCACGCTCGGCAATGCCCCGAGCGAGCCGTTCGGCGTGGATGACCCGGGCCAGCGCGTAGTGGTGATACATCGCGGTCGGCTCCTTTCTGGAAGGCAGGTGGTGTTGACGACGGCTGAGTGCCGACGTCCGGGGTTGATCAGCTCGGTTCATTGCTGTCCTCGGTTTCTTCGTGGTCGTCGTCGAGCGAGCGACCGGTGTAGGTCATGAAGGCCGCCTCGAGCGTGGCCGGCTGGTCGTAGCGCTCGGCGACCAGGAGCTTCAGCCCGGTCGGCGTCGACTCGACGACCTTGCGGCCGTCGTTCAGGATCGAGATCCGATCGCACAGGCGCTCGGCCTCGGCAAGGTCATGGGTGGTCAGCACGATCGTCGCGTCGTGGCCCGTCCGGAGCTCCTCGATGAAGGCCTGAACGTCGAGCTTCGAGCGCGGATCGAGCCCCGTCGTCGGCTCGTCGAGGAGCAGCAGCGAGGGGGAGGTGAGCAGAGCCCGCGCGATCGCGACCTTCTGCTGCATGCCCCGGCTCATCTGCTCGATCGGACGATCCGCCCGCCGCTCCGAAATCCCGAGCCGGCCGAGGATCTCGACGCCCGCAACCCGGGCCGGGCCGGCTGCCAGGCCGTACAGGCGGGCTGCGAAGCTGAGGTTCTCGAGCGGACTGAGCTTCTTGAAGAAGGCCGCGTCGACCGAGACGCGGTTGATCAGGCGCTTGACCGCCAGCTCGTCGCGAACGAGATCGTGGCCGAAGACCTCGACCCGGCCGCCGTCGAGGGTCAGCAGGCCGCAGACGAGCCGGATCAGGGTCGACTTGCCCGAGCCGTTCGAGCCGAGGATCCCGTAGATCTCGCCCCGCTCGATCGCGATCGACACGTCGTCGATCGCGAGCACCGGCTGGCGCTTGCCACCCACGACGAATCGCTTGGTCGCGTGGTCGACGATGAGGGCGGGCAGCGGACGATGTCCCTCGGCGGTTGCCGTCACGCCGGGACGATTCGGTTGTTGGCTGACGGTGGTGGTCATGCGAGGCTCCAGCTGGAAGAGGCGACCCTGGTCGGGCATGCCGACGGGCCGGGAATCACGCGAGCCGCGGATCGGCGGCGACGTCATCGCGCGTCGGTCCCGCGGCGTGGGCCTCCCAGCTGGAAGGCAACAAAAAACCGTGGGACCGGACCGGCCCACGGCTCGTGGTGCTCCTTGACGGCCAATGGCCGCCGGGGGTCTACGAGATGGGCAGGCACGTACCGCGATCAGCGCCAGCGGCGCCGGTCGGGGTGGGGATGCGGACGTCGTTGTTCATAGCCGACGCCTCCTCAAGTCGCGATCTGCACAGGCACCCGGCGGGTGCTCCGGAAGGATAGGGCGGCCGGCGGCCGCTCGTCAAGACCGAATCGCCCGGACAGGTGGAAAGCTGGGAGCGCGGCCGTTCAGGCACGCCAGGGCCGCGAGGCCCTAGACTGCCGCGCGTGGAACTCGTCGACGCCGCCGGCCCGGACGACGAGGGTGGCGCCGCGCCAGCCGCCGCGCGGCTGAGGCAGCCGGGCCTGTTCGTTCCCCTGATCGTCGGCCTGGCCGGCCTGGCCGTCTTCAGCCGGACCCTGATGCCCGGGATTGCCTTCGGTGACTGGGGCGAGATGGCGACCGTCCCGCATATCCTCGGCGTGGCCCACCCGACCGGCTACCCGACCTACATCCTCCTGGCCTGGCTGGCCGAGCTCGTCCCGCTCGGATCGGTGGCCTTCCGGGCGAACCTGCTGTCGGCCGTGTACGTCTCGGCGACGATGGCCAGCCTCGCCCTGATCGCCCTCCGGCTCGGCGTGCGGCCGGTCCTGGCGATCACGGGCGGCCTGACCCTCGGCCTCGTCGGCACGGTCTGGATCGCGGCCGATGTCTCGGAGGTCAACCCGCTCCACCTGATGTTCGTGGCCTTGATCATCCACCGGGCCCTCGTCTGGGCTGATCGCCGCGCGATCCGGGATCTCGTGCTCGGCGGGCTGCTGACCGGCCTCGCCCTGGGCAACCACCTGCTGATGCTGTTCGTGGCACCATTCGTCGTCCTGTTCGTCCTGTGGGCCGGCCGGCGCGAGTTTCTCGCCCGACCGTGGCTGCTCCTGCTGGCCGGTGGGGCAGGACTCCTCGGGCTGTCGGTCTACGTCTACATTCCGCTGGCTGCGCTGCGCAGCCCGGCCTTGCCCTACAACCATCCGACCACCCTCGACGGCGTGATCTGGCTCGTGACCGGGACCCAGTTCCGGGGCCAGTTCGACTTCCTGGCCGGCCGCGGTCCGGGCGACTTCCTGGCGGCCCTGCCGACCCTCTGGTCGCTCATCCTCGCGCGGGCCACGATCGTCCTGCCGGTGCTCGGCGCGATCGGCCTCGCCCGGCTCGTCCGGCTTCGGCCCGCGTTCGGTCTGATGTGCCTCGGGATCACGGTCACCGCGGCGTACATCTGGGCGAACTACCTCGAGCTTGAGCACTACCTGCTCGTGCCCTGGCTGGTCCTCGGTCTCGGCGCGACCGTCGCGCTCGAATGGCTGGCCCATGGTCTGGCGGCGGGCCTGGCCCGGGTCTGGCGCGCGGCCGAGCACGGCGGATCCCTCGGCCGCCGCCCGCTGCCGGCTTCGCAGCTCGGCGGCACGCTCGTCGCTGCGGCCGGGCTCGCGTTCGTCGTGGTCCTGGGCGGCCTCAACTGGTCGACCGACGACCTGAGCGGCGACCTGTCGGGACCGACCTACGTCGATGCGGTCTTCTCGGCGCTGCCCCGGGATGCCGCGATCCTGTCGTACTGGGATGCCTCGACCCCGCTGTGGTATGGCCAGCACGTCGAGGGCCTCCGGCCGGATGTCCTGATCGTCGACGACACGAACATCGTGTACGAGAACTGGGGGACGCGCGAGGCCCGGATCGCGTCGCTGATCTGCACCCGCCCGGTGTTCATCGTGCGGCTCGACGAGCGGGACCTCGAGCCGACCCGGGCGGCCTACCGGCTGGATCCGTTCCTGACCGTGCAGGTCGCGGCCGGTGGTCCGACCGCGGTGACCTCGGCCGAGATCTACCGGGTCCTGCCGCTCGATTCCTCCACCTGCCCGGGATCGAGCCAGGTGCCCGGAGGGACGCGCAATCCGACGCGAACGGCCGGGTGAGCGTCGGGTGAGCGGCCTCGACTAGGGTCAGCGGGCGGTGTTCGGCGGACCCGGCGACGGCAAGGAGATCCCTGCCGCGCCAGGAGCCACATCGCGCAGCGTCCGGCAACGCCGGCTCGGACCCGGGCGCTGCGCCCCGGCGATGGACGGCCGCGCAAGGAGCTGTCCACGATGGTCCCTTCGATCTTCCCGGGTCGAGCCCGGCCTGCCCGACTCGCCGTCGCCGCCGGCGTCCTCGTCATCGTGGGCCTGCCCGGTCCGGGCAGGGTCGCCGCTGTGAGCGGCCCGGCTGAGCCGGCGGCGGTCGTCGAGACGGCGAGCAGCGCGGCGTTCCTCGTCGCGCAGCTCGCCGGCGCGTCTGATCCGGCGGCCCGGTTCAGGGCCCTGCCGGCCGCCGACCAGCGCGCCGTGGTGGCCGACCTGCGGGCTGCCTCGTACCGGATGTCAACGGTCCTCGTGCGCCGGTCGGAGACCGTGCCGTCAGCCCCGCAGCCGGTGGTTCGGGGCACAGGCTCGGCGTCGGCGGGTGCCCCGGCCGCGGTCCTGGCCTCGATCTCGGCCCCCGGCGCCGGCTGCTGGTCGTGGCGGTGGGAGCGGGACGCCTACAACCTGTTCGGGTCGAAGCTGTGGGCCTACTTCCAGGAGCTCGACTGGTGCGACGACGGCGCCATGATCATCGGCCTGCCCCAGGTCCTCAACTACGGATCCACCTGGTTCCCGTTCTGGACATGGGTGCACGCCGGCGACCACGTGTGGGGCGGGCCGGGCCAGCCCAGCCTGCGCTCGTGGACCCAGGCCGACTTCAGCCTGTGCCTTTCACCCAACATCGGCTGCATCCAGAACAGCTACCCGTGGCTGGACATGACCGCTCACGCCAATGGGACCGGGACCGGCAGCGTCGGTTGATCAGGCCGTCGAGGTCCGCGCTGCGCCGTCGGGCCGCGTTTGACGCTCTCAGGGTCTCGTCCTAGGCTGAGCGCTCCGAGTTCGCCCTGCCCGCCTGGAGAACGCGTGGACGACAAGATCGGCCGAACCGGTTCGGCGAGCGCCGCCACCGCGCCCGAGGCGACCCTGCCCCGGGCGATCAGCGGCTGGATCCGGATCGGCACACTCGACGCCGAGCTCGCCGCGTTGACCTCGATCCTCGTCGAGCGCGGCCTGCCGCTCGTCGTTGCCGCCGCCTCCGGATCCCGGGCAGGCGGCTCGTCGGGGCTCGAGGCAGCCGATGCCCTCAGGCAGGCCCTGCTCGCCTGCCTGGTCCCGGCGCCCGGGGCCCGGACGCCCTCGGCGCTGACGGTCGATGGCGGGTCGCTCGAGTCCGTCCTCGTCCGGATCCCGACCCTCAGCCTCGACTCGGTCGACGAGTCGGGTGCGCGGGTGGCAATCGTGGCTGTGCTTGCCACCGATGACGAAGCGGACACCTGGCGGGCGGCAGCCGTCCACCTGCTGCGGGCGCCCCTGCGCGACGCCCACGGCCACGTCCAGCGCCAGGGGCCGGCCGTGCTCTCGACCTGGGACGGCGCGAGCCGCCGGTTCGAGCACTTCTCGTGGGCGGTGCTGGCCGAGCTCGCCCTCCTCGTGGACGAGCGGGCCGGCGACCTCGAAATCGCAGTTGACCGGCGGGCCGGACTGCTGGCCGGCCTTGTCGCCCACCGGGTCGAGGTTCCCGGTGCCGTGCGCCTGGCGATCGAGGCCGCACGGGCGGAAGAGAGGCCCTCCCATCGCCACTGACCAGCATCCCCGCCTGGGGCGAGCTCCCATCTCGAGGTCCTGATGTCCAGCCGTCCTCCCCGCCGCCCGGCCCACCCGGTCCGCCCGCCGGCGGCGTCGGGCCCGTCCCCCCGGTCGACCGCCGCGCCGACGGCGTCAACGATCGGCGAGCTCCGAGCCGCCGGCTGGCGCTCGCGCTCGGTCAAGGCCGAGCTGCGCACGAACCTGCTCGCTCGCCTGGTCGAGGGTGCTGATGTCTTCCCCGGCGTGATCGGCTATGCCGACTCGGTCCTGCCCGCGGTCGAGAACGCGATCCTGGCGGGCCAGGACCTGGTCTTCCTCGGCGAGCGGGGCCAGGCCAAGACGCGGATGGCCCGCCTCGCTCGTCGGCCTGCTCGACGCGTGGCTGCCGATCGTCGCCGGGGGAGAGCTGAACGACGATCCGTTCGCGCCGATCAGCCCGTCTGCCCGGGTCCTGGTCGCCGAGGGCGGCGACCGGACCCCGATCGCCTGGCTGCCCCGCGACCGGCGCTACAGCGAGAAGCTGGCCACGCCGGACATCACGATCGCCGACCTGATCGGCGAGGTCGACCCGATCAAGGTCGCCGAGGGCCGCTACCTCGTCGGACGAGCTGACCATCCACTACGGGCTGATCCCGCGCACCAACCGCGGCATCTTCGCGATCAACGAGCTGCCCGACCTCGCCGAGCGGATCCAGGTCGGCCTGCTCAACATCCTCGAGGAGCGCGACGTCCAGATCCGCGGCTTCACGATCCGGCTGCCGCTCGACCTGTTCGTGGTCGCCAGCGCCAACCCCGAGGACTACACCAGCCGCGGCCGGATCATCACCCCGCTCAAGGACCGCCTCGGCTCGCAGATCCGGACGCACTACCCGCGGACGCTCGAGGACGAGATCGCGATCGTCCGCCAGGAGAGGCGCCGCTTCGCCGCCGAGGAGGGCGTGCCGTCGGTCGAGGTACCCACCTTCATGCGAGGCGATCGTGGCCGAGCTGACGCCACCTCGCCCGCCGCTCGGCGCGAGATCAGCCAGCGCTCGGGCGTCAGCGTCCGCGTCTCGGTCGCCAACCTCGAGGTCCTCGAGGCCGCGGCGCTCAAGCGTGCCGTCCGGCTGGGCGAGCCCGCGGCGGCGCCGCGGATCAGCGACCTCGGCGGCGGTGGTCGCCTCGACGGCCGGCAAGATCGAGCTCGAATCGGCCGGCGACGACGCGCCCGAGGAGCGGATCGTCGAGCGCCTGATCACGAAAGCGGTCCAGGTCACGTTCAACCGGCTGATCGGGACGGACGACCTCGACCGGCTGGTCGAGGCGTTCGATGACGGGCTCACCCTGGAGACCGGCGACCAGGTTCGCTCCGGCGAGTACGTGCGCTGGGTGGCCGAGGTGCCCGGGCTGGCCGAGGCGGTCCGACGGACCGGCGTGCTCGAGTCCGCGTCCGGCTCCGCTGCCGGCGACCGGCCCGGCCCCCGGGGCCCGAACGCGGAGGCAGCCCTCGTCGCCTCGGCCGTCGAGTTCCTGCTCGAGGGCCTCCACCTCGCCCGGCGCCTGAACAAGGACCGGGTCGGCGGCGCGGTCGCCTACCGACGATGAGCAGCTGGTCGCCCGACCCGCGCGACCTCGACGAGTCTCGCCCGGTCCGTCCCGCGGCCGCCGACCGATCGTCGCCGCTCGAGGGGGCAGGACAGGCCGGGCCTCTCGTCCGCCGCGCCCGCTTCGGTCGCTGGGACGGCAGCCAGCAGCGTTGCCGACCTGTCGGCCGACGAGATCATGGACGCGCTGGCCGACGACGTGATCGCCGACGGCGACGTCGGCGAGGCGCTCCGTCGGTTGCTCGAGCGGGGCTGGCAGCTCAAGGATCCCGGCCGGGCCGACCTGCGCCGGCCTGTCGGCGCTCCTGTGAGCGCCTCCGAACGCCGCCGGGATGAGCTCCTCGACCGCTACCGGCTGGGCGACGTCCTTGGCGACGTCAGGGCCGAGCTCGGGCAGATCGTCGAGGCCGAGCGGGCGGGGATCGACCGGCGCCTGGCGAGCGTCGATGCCGACGGCGGCGCGCCGTCGGAGGAGCTCGGCGGCCTGTTGCGCGACACGATCGCCCGCCGCCTCGACCGGCTCGACGCCCTGCCCGACGACCTCGGCGACCGGATCCGGGCCCTGAGGAGTACGACTTCCTGGACGCCGGCCGCGCGCGAGCGCTTCGAGGAGCTCGTCGAGCGCCTGCGCCGGTCAGGTCCTCGACCGCTACGTCGCGGGCATGTCCGACGCGATCCGGGGCATGACGCCCGGAGGACCTGGCTGCCAACCGGGCAGATGGTCCGCGACCTCAACCAGCTCCTCCAGCGAGCGGCTCGCCGGGCGCGGAGCCCGATCCATCCGAGTTCCTGCGCCGACACGGCGCGCTTCTTCCCCGGGGCGCAGACGCTCGACGACATCATCGAGCCAGCTGGCCGAGCGGATGGCGGCGATGCAGTCGCTCCTGCGGTCGATGACCGCCGACGCAGCGGGCCGAGCTGCAGTCGCATGATGGACGCGCCTGCTGCGCGACGACCGCCTGCGCTGGGACCTGGCCCAGCTGGCCGCGACCCTCGACCAGCTCCTGCCCGGGCGGGCTGGGCGAGCGCTTCCGCTTCGGCGGTGACGAGCAGCTGGGCCTCGAGGGCGCGCTCGACCAGCTCGACACGGCTGCAGGCGGATCGACGGCGCCTCGAGGCCGACCTCGGCGCGGTCGAGGCGCCGCTCGACCTCGGCAGCGATCGATCGCGAGAGCTCGCCGAGCGCTGCTCGGCGACGGACGCGGCCCGCGATCTCGACGCCCTCGACGATCTCGCCGCGACGCCTCGAGGAGGCGCGGCTACCTCGACGCGCGACGGCGACCGCCTCGAGCTGACGCCGCGCGGCAGCCGGCGCATCGGCCAGAAGGTGCTCGACGACCTGTTCGCGCGGCTGCGGCGGGACGCCTTCGGCGGCCACCGGCTCGACCGGGCCGGGCGGGGCGGCGAGCGCGAGCGAGACGACCAAGCCGTACGAGTTCGGCGACCCGTTCGACCTCGACCTGCGCGCGCACGCTCGCCAACGCCCTGCGGCCGGCGAGGAGAACGCCCCGGCCGGCGAGCGCCGGGCCGGCGCGGCATCGCGGCCTCGGCGCCGGCGGACTTCGAGGTCTACCGGACCGAGGAGCTCGACCCGCGACCGTCGACCGTCCTGCTGGTCGACATGAGCCGCTCGATGCTCCTGCGCGGCTGCTTCCTGGCGGCCAAGAAGGTCGCGGTCGCGCTCGACACGCTGATCCGGACGCAGTACCCGCGCGACGACCTGCACGTCATCGGCTTCGCCTACTACGCCCGCGAGATCCGCGCCGGGCGCCTGGCCGAGCTGTCGTGGCACGGCTACGAGTACGGCACGAACCTCCAGCACGGCCTGCTGCTGGCGCGCCGGATCCTGGCCCGCCGGCACGCCGGCGAACCGCGAGATCGTCGTCATCACCGACGGCGAGCCGACCGCCCACTTCGAGGACGGCCAGGTCGAGTTCAGCTACCCGCCGACGCGGCGGACGATCGAGGAGACGCTGCTCGAGGTTCGGCGCTGCACGCAGGCCGGCATCACGATCAACACGTTCATGCTCGAGCGATCCCGGGCGCTGGCCGAGTTCGTCGCCCATATCACCCGGCTCAACCGCGGCCGGGCCTTCTACGCCGAGCCCGAGCACCTCGGGCGAGTACGTCCTGGTCGACTTCGTCCGCGGCCGCTCCGGCCAGCGCCGCCGCTGACCCACCGGCGGTTCCACCGACCACGGACTAGAATCGACTCGTCGCCGGTCGCTGTCGCCCAGGGCCGTCCGGCCGCCTCGCAACCCGGAGTTACGCCATGCCTACCGTCGCCGCCTCCGTCGCCCAGCTCCTCGACCTGCTCCGCCCGTCCGCCACGGTTGCCGACGGCCGCCTGGCGATCTCCGACCCGGCCATCTTCCGATCGGCGACGGTCCGCGACCTGGCCTGGACCTCGGCATTCTCGGAAGACGGCTCGGCCGTCGAGGCAGCACGCTGGCTGGTCTGGGAGGCGAGCCTGGAGCTCGGTGCCCATTCGGCCAGCATCCAGGAGCTGTACGCGGCTCGTTCGCGGGGCGAGGTCCACGGCTTCACCGTGCCGGCGATCAACCTGCGGGCCCAGACGTTCGACATGGCCCGCACGATCTTCGAAACGGCCGAGGCCGCTGGCGTCGGCGCGCTGATTCTCGAGCTCGCCCGGAGCGAGCAGACCTACACCTACCAGCGCCCGGCCGAGTATGCGGCGAGCATCCTGGCGGGGGCGATCGCCGCGAACTGGCAGCACCCGGTGTTCATCCAGGGCGACCACTATCAGTTCAACGCGGCCAAGTACCAGGCCGACCCCGAGAAGATGACCGAGGAGATCCGGTCGGCCTGCCGCCAGGCGATCGAGGTCGGCTACCGAAATATCGACATCGACAGCTCGACCCTGGTCGACCTGTCGCAGCCCAACGTCGACCTCGAGCAGCGCCAGAACTACCAGCGGGCGGCCGAGCTGACCGCCCTGATCCGCGAGCTCGAGCCGGCCGGGATCACGATCAGCGTCGGCGGCGAGATCGGCGAGGTCGGCAAGCAGAACTCGACCGAGGCCGAGCTGCGGGCGTATCTCGAAGGCTTCCGGGTCGAGCTCGACCGGCGGCGGCCGGGCGCCGTCGGGATCAGCAAGGTCAGCCGTCCAGACCGGCACGAGCCACGGCGGCGTGCCGCTTCCGGACGGGTCGATCGCGCCCGTCAAGCTCGACTTCGACGTGATCCGGCGAGCTCGGTGAGGTCGCCCGCGAGTACGGCCTGGCGGGTGCGGTGCAGCATGGTGCGAGCACCTTGCCCGATGAGCTGTTCCATCATTTCCCTGCCGTCGAGACCGCCGAGATCCACCTCGCGACCGGCTTTCAGAATGCCCTGTTCGACCACCCCGCCTTCCCGGCCGAGCTGACCCGGGCGATCGACGGGTGGTGCGGGACCGAGGCCGCCAGCGAGCGCAAGCCCGGCCAGACCGACGAGCAGTTCCTCTACACGACCCGCAAGAAGGCGATCGGCCCGTTCAAGCGCGAGCTGTGGGACCTGCCGGTCAAGGAAGAGATCCTGGACGACCAGGCGACCAAGATCGCGTTCCTGTTCAAGGAGCTGGCGGTCCTCGGCAGCCAGCCGATGATCGACCGCTACATCCGGCCGGTCGTCCATCACCGGGAAGCGCCAACTGCCGTCCGGGAGGCGCTCGCCGGGGTCTGAACGACCGCCGGCCGCTGTGATGCGCGGCCGCTGTGATGGAATCGGCCGGATCGAGCGACCCAAACCACGATTCACGCACAGCCGGGGCCCGGCCCGTGCGAAATCCTCGTTGACTCCGCACCGCACCCCACCTATCCTCCGGGCGCAGGCATGTCCGGTGAGGGAGCCGGGCGAGCCCACCCAGCGGTTCCTCGCGGCTCATGCCGAATCATGGCCCTGCTCGGCGTCCCCCAGTCGAAGCAAGGCACAAGAGGAGGGTTGTTCGTGTCGGGTCCAACCAGTTCTGCGGATCAGGCAGCGCGCGACGACGCGCACCTGCAGAGCCTGGGTATCAAGCCGGAGCTGAGACGCTCGCTCGGCTTCCTGTCGAACTTCGCGGTCGCGTTCAGCTACATCAGCGTCTCGACCGGCACGTTCACCCTGTTCGGCCTCGGCCTCGCCGTCGGCGGGCCGATGTTCTTCTGGTCGTGGCCGCTGGTCGTCGTCGGCCAGCTCTTCGTCGCCCTCAACTTCGCCGAGCTGGCCAGCCACTTCCCGGTCGCCGGCTCGATCTACCAGTGGTCGAAGCGTCTGTCGAACCGGACCCTCGGCTGGTTCACCGGCTGGTTCTACTTCTGGGCGGGCGTCCTGACGACGACGGCGGTCGCGATCACCGTGCCGCTCGTCCTGTCGTCAATCCTGGGCGTGGATGGCGACCGGCAAGTTCGGGCCGTTCTCGTGGAACGTGTGGGTCGCCCTCGCACCCTGGTGATCACGACCGCGATCAACGGCTACGGCGTCCGGCTGATGACGATCATCAACAACCTGGGCGTTGCCGCCGAGATCCTGGGCATGCTCGTGTTTGCCGGCGTGCTGCTGATCTTCTTCAACCACCAGCCGGTCAGCGTCCTGACCAACACCTACGGCCTCGAGTCGCAGGCGAACGGCAACTACCTGCCGGTCTTCGCGGTCGCCGCGTTCATGTCGCTCTTCGTGGTCTACGGCTTCGATACGGCCGGGACGTACGGCGAGGAGACGCTCGACGCCAGCCGGCAGGCCCCCCGCGGGATCCTGTCGGCGATCCTCCTGTCGGGGATCATCGGCGCGATCTTCCTGTTGGCGATCATCCTGTCCACCCCCGACATGGCGGCCGAGATCACCGCGGCCGGCAAGGGCGCCTTCCCGATCGCCGACGCGATCCACTCGAACCTCGGCGATGTGTGGGGCAACATCTACCTGCTGGTCGTCCTGGCGGCGGTCTTCGTGTGCACGATGGCCATCCAGGGCGCTACGACCCGGCTGATGTTCTCGATGGGTCGCGACGGCCGGCTGCCGGGCGGTTCGCTGTGGGCCCACGTCAGCAGCTTCCGAACGCCGACGAACGCGGCGGTCGCCGTCGGCGTGCTGGCCGCCATCCCGTTCCTCGTCTCGGACAGCGCTGGCGTGATCGCGATCGGAGCGACCGGCACGATCTACCTGAGCTACTTCCTGTGCAACCTCGGGGTGATGATCGCGCGCTCGAAGGGCTGGCCGCACAAGTCCGCCTGGTTCAAGCTCGGCAGCTGGGGCATCGTCCTGAACGTCGTGGCTCTGGTCTACGGTGCGATCATGATCGTGAACTTCGCGCTGTGGGACACCCCGGCCTTCGGCGACTGGAGCAACTCGCTGCGCGACCTGACCAACCCGACGATCAACACCCTGTCGGTTCTCGGCAGCGACCCGCTGACCGGCCTGCCGGCGGTGCCGATCTTCGAGTCGTTCCTGGCGATCATTTTGGTCGTCGGTGCGATCTACTACCTGGCCGCCGCGCGCGGCCGGGCAGACATCGTCCAGGCGGACGTCGCCACGGGCGAGGCAACGATCGGCTGATTCGGCGAACCCCGCAGGCACGACGGCGCGGCGAGCGATTGCCGCGCCGTCGGCGCGTCCGGGTCGGATCCAGGAATCGGAGGCGGGATGACGGAGCAGGACGCAGGTGGGGGAGGCGAGCGCCACGCTGAGCTCATCGCGGCGATGCAGCGGGTGCCCGAGCTCGCCGGGCGCCGCCTCACCCTGTCGGCCCTGTCGGGCGGGATCACCAACCGGAACTTCCTGGTCGAGGTCGAGGGCGAGACCGAGCGCTACGTGATCCGCCTCGCCGGCAACGATACCCACTTGCTCGGGATCAGCCGCGAGGTCGAGCAGGCCGCCACCGTGGCTGCGGCCGGGGTCGGCGTCGGTCCGGAGGTGACCGCGTTCATCCGGCCCGAGGGGCTGCTCGTCACCCGCTTCATCGTCGGCTCGCCGGTCAGCGACGAGGCGGTCCACCGGCCCGAGACGATCCGCCGGGTGGCCGACTCGATCCGGCGCTTCCACGATGGGCCGGCGATCCCGGGCCTCTTCATCCCGCTCCGGATCGTCGAGGCCTATCGGGCGCTGGCTCTGGCCCGGGGCGTGCCGATCCCGATCGAGTACGGCCTGGCAAGCGCGGTCGGCCGGCGGATCGAGCTGGCCCTGCTCAGCAACCCGCTCGAGCTGCGCCCCTGCCACAACGACCTGCTCAACGCGAACTTCATCGACGACGGCCACCGGATCCGGATCGTCGACTGGGAGTACGCCGGGATGGGCGACCCGTTCTTCGACCTTGGCAACTTCAGCGTCAACCACGGCCTGACCCAGGACGAGGACCGGATCCTGCTCGAGGCCTACGACGGCGGGCCGGCCCGGCTCGATCGCCTCGGGCGGCTGCTCCTGATGCGGGTCGTGTCCGACTTCCGCGAGGCGATGTGGGGCGTCCTGCAGCAGGGCGTGAGCATCCTCGACGTTGATTTCGTCGGCTACGCCGCCGAGCACTTCGACCGGCTGCTGGCCAACGCCGCGACGCCCGGCTTCGAGCGTGCCCTGCACGACGCCGCCGGCGCCTGAGCCGGAGGCTGGCCAAGGAGTGGACCAGGCCCGGGTCGTGGTCATCGGCGGCGGCATCACCGGCTGCAGCGTCGCCTACCACCTCGCGCAAGGCCGGCTGGACGCGACGTCCTGCTCGTCGAGAAGGCGCGAGCTGACCGCGGCTCGACCTGCCACGCGGCCGGCCTCGTCACGCCAGTTCAACCCGTCGTCGACGATGATGCGGTTCCGCCGCTACAGCGTCGAGCTGTACGAGCGGCTCGGCGTCTTCGAGCGGGTCGGCAGCCTGCGCATCGCCTCGAGCCCCGAGCAGCTGCTCGAGCTGCGAGCGAGCGGCCAGCCGGGCGCGCGGGATCGGCCTCGACGTCGGAGTCGTCGTCGGCCGACGAGGTGCGCGCGGCTGATGCCGGCGACTCGCCGGACGTCGCTCCACGGCGGCGGTCTGGCTGCCGGGCGACGGCCACCTCGACCCGCACATCGCGACCCACGCGGTGGCCGACGCGGCCCGCGCGCTCGGCGTCCGGATCCGGACCGGCACGCGGGTGACCGGGATCGAGCTCGGCCGCGACCGCGCGGTGCAGCCGGTGCTGACCGACCGCGGGCCGATCGAGACCGAGCTGGTCGTCGAACGCCGCCGGGATCTGGGCGCCGCAGGTCGCCGCGATGGTCGGCGCGTTCATCCCGTCGATCGCCGGTCGACCACCAGCACGTCGCCCTGCAGGCCGTCCCCGGCCACGAGCTGCCGCGCGACATGCCGTGCTTCCGCGACCCCGACAACCTCGTCTACGGCAAGAGCGAGAGCGGCGGCATGCTGTTCGGCGGCTACGAGCCGAACCCGGTCGGCGCGCTGGGAGGACGGCGTGCCGTGGGAGCACGGCGCGCGCATCGCGTGCCGGCCGACATCGAGCGCTTCGCGCCGCTGATGGCCGGCGCGATCCGGCGCTTCCCGTTCCTCGACGATGCCGGGGTGATCCGGCTCGTCTGCCATCCGGACGCGATGACCCCGGACGGCGAACCCGCTGCTCGGCCCGATGCCGGGCGTGCGGCGGCTTCTGGGTCGCCGCCGGCCTGTCGCTCAACGGCTTCGGCGGCGCCGGCGGGATCGGGCGGGCGCTCGCCGAGCTGGATGACCGAGCGGCGACGCCGAGGTCGACGTCGGCCCGTACCGGGCCGTGGCGCTTCGGCCGACACGTACCGCGACCCGGCCGTTCGCGGCCGGCCTGGCCCGCGAGGACGTACCGGTACTACTACCGGCTGCGCTACCCGCTACGACTGCGACCAGGCCGGCCGGCCGCGGCGGCTGTCGCGCGCTGCACGGACGGCTCGAGGAGCTCGGCGCGGTGTTCGGCACGAAGAACGGCTGGGAGCGGGCCGACTACTTCACGCCCGGGCGGCCGTGGCGGCGCGCCGGCGAGGACCAGCGCGCGCTTCGGCTGGACCCGGCCACCGTGGTTCGAGCGGGTCGCCGCCGAGCATCGCGGCGTTCCGCGAGCGGGTCGGGATCATCGACCTCAGCTCGTTCGGCAAGATCGCGGTCGAGGGACCGGGCGCGCTGGCGCTGCTCGAGCGCGTCTGCGGCAACCGGATCGACCGGCCGGTCGGCAGCCGTGGTCTACACGCCAGTTCCTCGACGAGCGCGGCGGGATCGTCGCCGACGTCACGGTCACGCCGCCTGGCCGATGAGCGGTTCCGGGTCGTGACCGGCGCGGGCTACGTGGCGGCCGACCTCGGCTGGCTGCGCGGCTCACCGTCGCGGCCGGACGACCCGCCGGTCGAGCCTGCGCGACGAGAGCGACGACGTCGCCGTGATCGGGCTCTGGGGCCCGCGGGCGCGCGGCGATCCTCGCGGCGGTCAGCGACGACGACGTCTCGGACGCGGCGCTGCCGGTTCCGCCGCGCGACGCGAGATCCGGATCGGCGTGCGCCGCCGGTGCTCGCCAGCGGATCAGCTACGTCGGCGAGCTCGGCTGGGAGCTGTACGTCGAGCCGCGCTGGGCCGTCCAGGTCTGGGACCGCCTCGTCGAGGCGGGCGCTGCAGACGGGCTCGAGCCGTTCGGCTACCGGGCCCTCGATGTCGCTCCGGCTGGAGAAGGGCTATCGCTACTTCGGCACCGACCTGACGATGCTCGAGACCCCGCTCGAAGCAGGCCTCGGCGCGTTCGTACGCTGGGACAAGGGCCCCTTCGTCGGCCGCGATGCCCTGATCGCCCGGCGCGACGCCGAGCCCGACGGGCCGGCCCGCCGGCTGGCGACGGTGCTGATCGGTGGCACGGAGTACCAGCCGGTCTACGGCGGTGAAGCGGTCCGGCTCGACGGTTCGGTGATCGGACGGCTGCGCAGCACGGCCTACGGCCCGACGGTCGCCGCCACGATCGGCACGGTCTACCTCCCGTCGGAGCTGCCCGCTGGCACGGGCCTCCAGGTCGATGTCTTCGGGCAGCGCGCTCCGGCGGTCATCGCGGCCGACGTCCTGGTCGATCCGGGCGGAGTTCGGATGCGGGGCTAGCTGTGATCTCCACGGACGTTGTTGACAACGGCCGCGGGTGAGAGTCCGCCGAGCGCGGTGTGCGGGCGGCGCTGATTGTAGAAGTCGACGAAGCCCGGTAGTGCCGCCAGGCGCTCGGCGTTCGAGCGATACGTTCGGGCATAGGCCCATTCGCGGACGAGCGTCCCGATGAACCGCTCAGCCTTGCAAGCTCCTATCTTGTCAAGCGGTGAGGGTGACCTCCGCGGCGCCCCGGCACAGTGCATGGAAGACGACGCGGGCCAAATGGCGCTTCAGGCAGCGCAGCGCCTCTCGTCCGTTCTTGCCCTCACTCCGTTTCCGGGCCATAAACGTCTGGGCCGGCGGATAGTGGCGCGCTTGGACCATGGCGATCGTGAAGAGGGCCCGGTTGAGCTGCCGGTTGCCGCCACGGTTAAGCCGCATGCGCTGCGTCTGGCCAGAGCTGGCCGGGATGGGGGCCACGCCGGCCAGGGCGGCGAAGCCGTCTGCGGTGCGCAGGCGGCTCACGTCACCGATCTCGCCGAGGACCTTCGCAGCCACCAGTGGGCCCACCCCGGGGATGGCCAGCAGCGGGTGGCCCGCCACGCGCCCCGCGATTCGCGCCTCGAGGGCCGCGATCTCGACGTCGAGCCGGCGCAGCGCTGCCAGCCGTGAGCGTGCCAGCTCGGCCTGCAGTTCAGGGCGGCGCCGCAGGCGGGCCGCCACAAGTGCCAGCCGGCGTGGGCCGACCAGACGCCCAGCGACGCTCTGCTCGCCAGGCAGCAACACCAGCAGGTCGGCGTGCAGCCGGTTGCGCATCCGGGTGGCTTCGCCCACCAGATCGTCGCGCGCCTCGACCAACAGCTGCAGCTCGCGGGAAGCGTCGGCACGCCGAGGCGGCGGCAGCTCGTGCTCGCGCAACGTCACCCGGGCGATGGCCAGGGCGTCGCCGGGATCGCTCTTGCCGGGACGACGGGTGCGGATCCGCTCGCGGCGCGTGAGGTGCGGGGGCACCTCGCAGACCGGCCAGGCCGGTCCCAGGCTGCGCACCAGCGCCGCGCCATACGTCGCTGAGCCCTCGATGCCGACCACCGCGCCGGGCACCGTCGCGACGGCCCAGCTGGCGAATGCGGCGTGGCCAGCCGGGTCGTTGGCGAAGCTCGCCTCGGCCACCACCGCGCCGCGCTCGTCGACGGCACACGCCGCCAGGTTCAGCTTGTGGGTATCGACCCCGATCGCCGCCATCGCCTTGACCTCCAGTAGCATGGGCGCGGGTCAGGCGGGCAGCAGTGCGTTGAGTCAGAGCCACGCTCCTATGAGGCCACGCCTGGCCCGCTTCGCTGCGGGGGGCGGGGGCACTTGCAAAGCTGGCCAGCGCCGAGGCGCGGCTCCGTTAGTCGGGGCCACCCAACCCACCGAGCGAACCATCGCACCCCTCACTGGGGCGCTGCCGAACTCTGACGCACCGTTGGTCTGGGGCCGATACGGCCGGGTCCGGCTGTGGCGTCGCTCGCCGACGACGGCCCGATAGGCGTTCGAGCGATAGGCGAGGCCGTTGTCGGTCAGGACCCGCTCGACGCAGATCCCCTCGGCGGCGAAGATCGCCAGCGCCTGCCCCAGTGCGCTGGCCGCACTTGCGCCGGTCTCGTCGGGCACGTGGACCACGACGCTCCGCCGACTGCGATCGTCGACGATCACCTCGAAGTGGTCGTAGCCGGGGCCGGCCCGGTGGGAGTGCGGGGCGGTGGCCCGGCCCAGGGCCCGATGACCGCCTCCGTCGGGGATCCGGCCGAGCTTCTTGTGGTCCTGGTGGACGAGGGCACCCGGGTGGCAGACCTCGTAGCGGCGGACGGGCAGACCCGTCGGGCGGTCGATGTCCGCCAGGCGGGGCAAGCCAGCTCGGCGGATCACCGCGGCGACGGTTGAGACCGGCCGGCCGAGGAGCGGCCCCAGGCGGTCCGGACCCCAGCGCAGCTCGGACCGGGCGGCCACGATCCGGGCGACCTCGGCAGCCGACGTGCGCCGGGGCGAGCGATGGGGTCGGGAGGTTCGGTCCGCCAAGCCAGCCACGCCCTCGGCGCGGAACCGTCGGACCCACTTGTGCCCGGTTGCCCGGCTGATCCCCTGCGCCCGAGCCGCGCTCGAGACCGTCCAGCCCTCAACGAGGACCCGGGTCACCAGCAGCTGACGGCCGAACAGATTGAGGCGAGCCGTACGATGCGCCACGAGAGTCTCCTTGCGGTTCGAGCTTCGACAACCCGAACCCTGTGGGGAGACTCTCGTTTGTCAACAACGTCCGTGAGGACGAC